>JBFMDN010000049.1:19646-43123 GCA_040753915.1 Thermodesulfobacteriota bacterium
CAGCCTGGAAAGGCTACCCTACATGGAGGGATGCATTGCATTGCGTTGTTGTGTAGGCATGTAGTGCAGGCTTTCCAGCCTGCATCTGAAGAAGAGGCAGCCTGGAAAGGCTACCCTACATGGAGGGGATGCATTGCATTGCGTTGTTGTGCAGGCGTGTAGTGCAGGCTTTCCAGCCTGCATTCTTGAGAAGAAGCAGCCCCACTCAACGCGGAGCTACCCCTTGATAAGAAGCCGGTAGAACGGGCGTCTCGCCCGTTCATCAGGAAGGATGACGAAAGTCTCTGCCGCTTCTTTGGGCGACCGCCCGGTCGCCCCTCGCGAGGTGCTTCGTCGCGTTTCCTTCCCCCGAACCTGCGTCACGCATTTCGTTCTTAGCTATGAGATATCCCTGCCTCACAAACTTCTTATGTCGGCACATCCCTACTTCTGGCCGGCAGCGATCTTCTTGATCTCCTCCGCTATGAACTCAGTGAAAGCATGGTCGGGGGACATGAGCGCGGCCAAGTCGGCTTCAAAGTTCGAGGGTCTAATCTTGCAGATCCAGCCGCTACCATATGGATCTTCGTTGATCTTCTCCGGTTCGTCTTCAAGGGTCTCGTTGATTTCAACTATCTCACCTGAGACTACCGCGTAGATTCTGCCGACCCACTTCCCGGATTCGATGGAGCCGTACGGTTTTCCCGCTGTTATCTCATCTCCTTCTTCCGGCAGGTCCACAAAGGTTATTTCGCCCGCCTGTTTGGAGATGAACTCTGTGGCTCCTGTAAGAACCAGATCGCCCTCGACTTTGGCCCAGAAGTGGTTCTTGTCGTATTTCAAGTCGTCGGGGAACATGTACCCTTCAAATTCCATCGCATACCTCCTTCACCCCTATAGCTCCCACGATCCGGCCTCTACCACGGACGAATATTACGCATATCCAATGCGTGGCGGAGACATTATTCGAGAATTACCCCCACATCGGTCGAAAGATTTCATACTCCGAGTAGAGCAGCAAATCAAGTGGCGGCGTCGAAACTCGAGCTATCCGCCCCAACAAACGGGCGAGCCCATTCTACCCAGCGTTACCATAAGCCAATCCCCGAGAAACGTCCAGGACCCTCTCCTTACGGTTCAATCGGTATCCGCCGCATATCTGTTCCTGATGAGCACAGGCACGCCGTGTTACTCCGGACTTGTGATGTGAATATTGCTCTGGCTCGTACCTGTGCCTTCCGACCTTTACCGCCGCTCCGGGCGCTATCAGCCCTCAACAATTTGGAGGAGAGCTGAGGGTTTCACCCTGTTCAACTTGAACCCAAGGTCTTTGGAGGGAATTCCCAGTGCCAGCCCCAGTATCTGGGGATAGTACACCACCGGAACTTTAAGATCGATTCCCGCTTCCTTGGCGATCTTTTTCTGCTGCCCTTCATACATAACGTTGCAAAAGGGGCAGACAAGGACCAGAGCATGAGCAGAGCTACGGGCCACATCTTCCAGCTTGTTTCTCGCAAGCGCGTTGGCGACTTCCTCTGAAAAGCCGAGCACTCCCCCTCCGCAGCAGTCTTTGAGACTGGGATAGTCCACCGCGTCCGCGCCGGTGACGCGGATAAGCTCCGAGAGGCTGGTGGGGACTTCAGGAGAATCGAAACCCCTCGTGAGCTCGGAGGGCTTGAGATAATGGCATCCGTAATGGGGGGCGAGGCGAGCACCTGTCAGGGGACGGGTTATCGCGGATCGAATGGCCTCAAACCCCACTTCCTCCACGAGGATTCGCATGAGATTCCGTACTCTGACCGGTCCGTCGTAGTGCAAGCCCACGTGGGCCAGCTTTCCATTGACTCGCTCTTTCGTCTCAGGCTGATGTTCGAGGAGATGGGCCGCTTCACCGAGGGTCCCGGCGCACGCATTACACAGTGCACATATCTCCAGGCCTCGCTTCTCCGCGATAGCCAAATTGCGAGCAGCTACTATGAGAGCTTCCTCCGTGCTGAGGGATTTCAGAGGAAAGCCACAGCAACCGAACGTCTCGTCGTCGAGGAGCTTGATTCCGAGAGCTTGAGCAGTAAGCCTTGCGGACAACTCGTAATTGAGGTTTCGTACCGGAACAGTGCATCCGAGAAACAGAAGGGCTTCCATAGGGATCATCTTTCGCTTGAAACAGGAATACAGGCCATGTCTGAACCGCCAGGCTCTTCACACTCAGAGGAGTGTTTCGAAATCCTCGGGGTGTTCCCGAATACGAGGCAGCCCCAGCTTTTCCCGCTTTTCGTTTTCGAAGTCCGTTACTTCGTACAGCCTGCCATGCTGCTTGAGAAGGTTTTTCTGACCTGCAAGTCCCGGCGGCACGCATCCTTCTGAAACGGCAAGGTTCTTGATTGCATACATTACTTCCGTGAAGCGGACATTTTGGGGACACACTTCCTGACATCCGTAGCAGGAAGAGCACAACCAGATGAAGTCGCTCTCGAGCACTTCCTTGACCATCCCCAGGAGCGCCATGCGGATAATCTTTCTGGGATCGTACCGTTTGTGAACCGCCTCGATGGGACATGCAGCGGTGCACGCCTTGCAACCGAAGCACACCTTGATGCCTTCGCCGCCTGGCCGGCTCGCAACCCGGTGTTTGAAGGACGGATCCAGGTCGTTAACTCGTATTCGGCTCATTTGTTCAGTCTCCCGGCAACAGAGCGCTGCTCACCCGCGAGCTCTACACGCTGCATACAGCTCTTCCAGCGACTCAAGCAGCCGCAGGGGGGTATTCCCCGCTAACGACACAAATTTCACGAGGCTCGCATCTATGCCCGCTTGGGTCAGATACTGTCGCGCGTGCTCGACTCGCTGCTCTCCAAGCACATTTCCATAAACAGACGCACAATTGCCCCTGAAACATCCTCCCACAAGAACAGCATCCGCTCCGTGACGGAAAGCGGCCAAAATGTGTGAGAGATCGACTGTTCCCGCACATCGAACCACAATCGTGAGGAACGCAGGGGATAAGGAGTGCCCCCATGCCTCATGTGCTTGAGCACCTGACCGGGAGCAGAGGAACGCCACGATTGTGGGAGAGGTGTTCATGCACGCCACGCCGTCGCGGATCATCTCAATGATGTTCACGTCCTCCGCGGAACTGAAAGTTATGGCTTGCATGGGACACTCGGCAGCGCAGATTCCGCATCTGACGCACGAGTCCGGGTCTATCTCTGCTGCGTCCCGGAAAGTTATGGCGCCGTGCGGACACAGGCGTATGCACGTCAGGCATAGAGTGCATTTCGACGGGTCCACCTCAGGTGCGGCTTTGTCCAGCCAGTATCGGTCTTTCTTGAGCGCGGCAACCACAGATTCGATGTCACTTGCGACAACATCGGGATCGAAGACACCCCGGGCCGGTCCCACTGCAAGAATCCCCGCCTTTGGTGTCTCCACCCCGGGAAATCGAGGGGAATCCGGCTGAAGAAACGGTTCGGACAGGATAGCGGTAGGCACCGCCTCGAGCAACGGCGTCAACTCTGGTGGCTCTAGATCTTCGTCCACGATCAGCAGATCGGGAATAAGCTCCATCTCCATTCCCAGCATGGGCTCCACAAACTGGAGGCGAGGCCCGTCCTGCTCCTCCACCACTACGGGGCCAGAGCCGTCGAACTTGAAAAACAGCGCCCCCTTTTCCCTGCAATTTCGGTATCGCTCCTCGAGCCCGGCGCCCGCGACCTTGATGTGCCTGGTGAACACATATGGCTGCGTGTTGCGGATCGAGCATAGATTCTCGATGCACCAGAGTACTCGAGAAAACACGACCGGATTCGACTCCTGCTCGAGCCCCAAAAGAAAGGCCACGTGGAGCCATTCCTGCCTGCGGACCGGCAATCGCTCTGGTGTTTTCAGGAGGGCTTCGAAATCTGAGAGGCTGGGAGTCCGATCGGTACGCGTAAGCCCGTACCTGGAATGTCGCGCCGATACCCGAGCCGGTTGAGCCGCAATGACGTATCCGACACGTTCGGTGCGATCGCCATCCGGTGTGGCGAATGAAGCAGTGAATCCACCCACGAATCCCCTGACACGGCTGAGCATGGAAACCGGCGCTCGACCGGGTTCTCGGGGCTCGCAGCACTCGGCAGAGTCCTCTGCGAGGATCACGTCATATCCTTCCCGCTCCAACCTTTTCGTGACTTCCCGGCCTAAACGATCCCCTCCGAGGACGAGGACCTTGTTCATATGATCTTTGCTTAGTGGCTCTCTGCCGAGGAAGACCGATTCAGGGATTCGCCTCTTCACTGGGAACCTCCGCCAATGTCTTTTCGGAGGTACGACGAAGCCTCGCCTGCTGCTCGAACAGCGTCTGCCAGGCTCTCTTCGATAGATTTCGGACCCCGGGCAGCGCCGGCCACAAACACCCCGTCCATGTTCGTGTGCACTCCTTGTCCTTCCTCTCCGACAAATCCCTCGCTGCCGACCACCAGACCTTGCAAGAAGTCAATGGAAGGCGGAGACATGCCGATGCTCAGGACCACTAAGTCCACGGCCTGCGTCACTCGCTCCTCGTTGCGACCGTGGTAGATGATTTCGACTGGTCGATCTTGTCCTTTCCTGATCTCGGCCGGGATGGAGCGCACCAACGCTACCTCCTGCTCCGCTTCCTTGATGCGCTTGTCGTAGTCTCGGTCGAAGTTCTGGAGATCCATGTAGAACAAGGTGACCTCTAGGCCCTGGATGCGATTTTTCAGCAATTTCGCCATACGAAGAGCATTGGCACAGCAAACACGCGAGCAATAGTTTCGTCCTATTGCAGCATCCCTGCTCCCCACGCACTGGATAAACGCAATGGAGCGCGGTTCCTTCCCATTTGGCCAGCAAGTGCCGGCCCCGTCCCTCAGTACAGCATCCAGTTCCAACGAGGTTACAACGCCCGGAACGATGCCATGCCCGAACCGCGCTTTCTCGCTTGCGTCGAAGGGCTTGAATCCTGCCGCGACAATGGTCGCTCGAGCGGTGAGATCGATCTCCTCTCCCCCGGTGTGGAGATCCACTGCGCCTTCAGGGCACACTTCGGAGCACGCCTTGCAGGAGCGGTCGCGGAAAAAGCTGCAGCGGCTCTCGTCAATGGACAGAGCCTGATCCAGGGGGGACCGAATCAGCGCGCCGGGCATGGGGCAAACCTCTTCGCACTTCCCGCACTCGCTGCAAATATCGGGAATGATCCTGAGGGGTCTCTGAAAAACCGAAACCGAGAATCCGTGTGCGGAGCGATCTATTCTTTCCACATCGGTTCTCACCTGAACTCTCACGGCAGATGAGCTCTTCACGTGTTGAAGGATGTCTTCCAGGACGCACGCGCCGCAACGCTGGCATCGATCCGTGGCCTTGCAGGCGAAATGGGCCACGTGACCTCCAGGAAATGGAGCCCTCTCCACCACCACCGAATCCAGCCCCATTCGCGAGAGCTCAACTGCAGACTGGAGTCCTGCTATTCCTCCTCCGAGTATCAGCACATCGGTGTGCATCGTCTGTTTTTGTACGGGAGTCATCGCTGTCCAATTCCGGAGTGAGAACGCCTCTCGGCGCGTAACGTCCTTGTTTACCCGCACAAGAACCGGCCTTAACCGCCGGACGAGACCGGCCTTCAGGAGTGCGGCGCCCGAATCGTCGCCCCGCGACCTATTCCCGGCCCATCCTCTCTTGATAGTCTTGGCGCTGAATCTTGGCAGGATGACTGCTCAGATCGTGCCTGCGAGGAGGAACGAAATCTTTGAGTATGTCGAGTCTGGATTGACGCTCCAGGCGCTCGATGATCTTTACCCAGGCGCAATCCCTATCCGGAGCGGTTTCGCACTTTCCATCCTGGGGGCCTCCGCAGGGGCCGTTGAGCAGGCTCTTCGCGCACATGGTAACAGGGCAGATTCCGCCGGTGATGCCCAGATAGCACTGGTTGCACGACCTGCATCGTTCTGTCCAGATCCCTGCTCCCTCAGCCACGCCGATGAAGCTCGTGTCCACTCCCGGAAACACAGGAGTGTCCGGATAGACGTCCGACAGAAACTGGATTCCCGCTCCACACGCCAGAGAAACCACGGCGTCCGCTCGTCGTACCTGATCTTCGAACAGGTTCAGGAATTCGCGGTCACATTGCCGTTCTACCGTCGCAGCGAAGGCCTCAAAATTCTCGTTGTCACGGCCGAGGACCAGTTGCAACCGGGTGGCCATTATGGAGGCTTCTTTTTCGCCCCCTGCCAAACAAACTGCGACACAGGTACCGCATCCAGCGACCAGGACACGGGTACAGTCTCGTACCATGTCCACGATCTCACTGAACTCTTTGGGCTTGGCAACAATCACGTGGGCTTCTCCTGCTGAACATACGGCATAGCCGCTTTGTGGTAGGTGCCAGAAGAAATCCTCTATTCATATAGCGCACCGTTTGGAAGGGATCCTCCTGCCGCGGCGGAAATTAGCCCTTTCCGCTCCCCAAGAAGACATTCCTCGTCTTGCACGCGGTCCGCCCTTGCCCTCGGCTACACTGCCGCAAATCAAAACGGTGGCACGTCTGCGCTGAAGTCACGCAAGCCTTCTCCGAGCACCGCTGCACAGTCGAGACGCTCGATCCCCTGTCGGCCAAAACTTCCGGCAACGAGTATAAAGCCTAACTGACGCACGCACCGCTGTCAAGACGGGAGCAGAGCTGGTGAATGCTCAAGTGCAATGATTGTGTGGTGTGTGCAACGGCGCAGGAGGAGCACCAAGTCTCATTCATGATGGGTGCCTATACCACGCGGTGGTAAACCTGTCGGTCGACCCTGTCAGGGTCGGTTGACGGTTGTGCCGTGCGGAGCCCCTCGTGGAAATCCCGCGGCCCGCCGAAGTACTGAAGGTGCGCTCCTTCAGAGCGCAAATTCCCGACTTCGTTATGGGAGAATACATGACCGTACCGACGAGATCTTGTACTAAAATCACGACATCAGCTCACGGCACGAGAGCAGCACCGGCACGGAGTCGGCTTTGCTTCATCATGAGAAGCACTTGATTGGCCTCGGAGAGCGGAAAGGTCTCGACCACCGTACGGATGGGGATCTCTGCGGCCTCCCGGAGTAATTCCTCGGCGTCCCTCCTCGTCGTGTTCGCGACGCTTCGGACCGTACGCTCCCCATAAATCAAGCGGTAACCCATAGAGGGTATGTCTGTCATGGTGATCCCAGCCAGGGCAAGGGTGCCCCCTGGGGACAATCTTTCCAGCGCCGTTGGCACGAGATCCCCTGCGGGGGCAAAGATGATGGAAGAATCCATCAATTCCGGAGGGTGTTCGTCAGCAGTGCCCACCCAGACGGCTCCAAGCTCACGCGCCAGCTCCTGGTGGTTTGCGCTCCGAGTGAAAACGTATACCGAGCACCCCCGCTTGACCGCGATCTGGATCACGACGTGGGCCGAATTTCCGAAGCCGAACAACCCGAGCTTCTGGCCGGGCTGGACCTCGCTTAGCCGGAGAGCCCGGTATCCTATGACACCGCCGCACAGCAGCGGAGTAGCCTCTGCGTCGCCAAACGCAGAGGGCACAGGAAACGCAGAGTCTTCGGGTACCACCATGTATTCGGCGTAACCGCCGTTTGCATGGTATCCTGTGAACCGCGCCTCAGGACAGAGGTTTTCCCTTCCACCTCTGCAGTACGAGCAGGTTCTGCAACTTGAATAAAACCACGTCACCCCAACCCGCTGGCCAATCTCGAAACGCCTCGATCCTGGACCATTTTGTTCGACCTGCCCCACCACCTGATGGCCGGGGATGATAGGCATTTTGGGCAGAGGAAGGTCCCCCTCCACTGTGTGCAAGTCGGTATGGCACACACCGCAGGCAAGCACCTTCAAGAGGATTTCGCCGGAAGCCGGCACAGGCTGTTGCTTCGGTTCTCTACGCAGAGGCTGTTCTTCTGCAGGCTTGGTTTGGTGCAGCAGCATGGCGTTCATGATGAGGAACCTCGTGTCGACCGGTGGTACATGCCCCGAGGGGTCACTTGATAACGTCAGCAGAAAGGGTCGTATTGTCGGTAAACGTGACCGATACGGTGAGGCGGGAATTTGGATCGGACAGCATCCCGTTGTCCGCTCCATAAAGGTAGAGTGTCCTCCGTCCCGATACGGGAACGTTCAACGAGCCCCCAGTCGGATTGATAAGCTGGTAGATTTTCGGATACAAGGCCACACCGAGGAACATGACCGGGGGCTTGGGATCGCTGGACCAGCGCACTGCGCCGTCAGTCCCCTTGATCTCGATCTTGGCCAGCTTCTTGTCCTCCACCTGGAGCTTCATGATGAAAGTTCCGTCGAAATATCCATCCTTTCTGGGCCGCGTGGAGGTATTCACCAAGTCCACGATGAATCCTCGGAACTCGCACGTGATGATGCCTCGAGCCTTCGGTGTGTCTCCCGTTCCTGGCACTACGGTCGAGGTGGTTGCGGTGGGACGCTGCACGTACTGCTGATAGGCTGTACCATCGGCGAAATGAACGATCATCCGAAGGGCCTGGTTTGTTGACGACAGGTCTCCGGGGTCCGCTACGTAGAGGAAAAACTGAGTCCGCTCGTTGAGCGGAATCGACACCGAGCCGCCCACCTTGTTTATCAAGGCCTTAGGGCTGCTCTGGTAGGCCACGCCCATTCCCCAGTTGCCAGGGGTGGTACCCGCTGTACCCCATCGTTTGGAAATGCCATCCAGGCTCTGGATCTCAATCCCAGTGATCTCGTTCTTGGGGGACACTTCAATGTCCAACCCAAAATAGGCGTCTGCCTTCCCGTCCGGTTTGATTTCCGCATACGGTCCCACCGCGTCGGTGCTTACATACCCGAGCCACTTTCCCAGGAAGTTGACTTTCGGACGTTCCGTGACGGCAGTCGAGGTCGCGGGGCTCTCAGCCGGTAAGGAAGCAGCACGTACCGGGCACCACGTCATTTCTCCGTCCTCAAAGGTCACGGCCACCCGATAGGAGGTCTTACCCTGAGCGATGGTGCCGTTGTCCGCCACATAGAGATTCAAATCCATCTTGTCCTTGACTGGAATCCTGACGGAACCGTTCCGATGATTGAGCAGCCTGACCGGATCGGACACGGCCGCGACGCCTATGGCCCCCCCTTCGCTTCCCGGCACCGTGTTCCATCGCGCGTCGGAGCCGTCGACGTTTCGTATCTCAATGCCGGTTATTACTTTATTGGATGCCTCGACGGTAAGCTCGAACAGGCCGTCGGCCTTTTCGTCGCCACGGATTTCCTTGCTCGGATTCACCGCGTCGTAATTGGAGATACCCTTGAGGAAGGCGCTCATCCGGACCGGATACACTCCGGTCGCTTGAGCGTACGACTCCTTCGGAAGGGACAGAACCACCCCAATTATCAAGCACGAGAGGACTAAACGAATGAACATCTGACCGCGCAGTGGGTGCCTCCCCTCCGCTGGGGCAATAAGCTCTCCGAAACTCTCCTATAATCCGAACTCTAGCTCACAAGACTCTGAAATGTCAATCTAAAAAGACCCCATCTCGGTACGATGACAGGGATTTCAGATTGATTTGCTTTGAGCCACACGCTCAATAGGTGCTCTGAGCACGTCTAATTCGAAAAGTTCCCCACGCTGTTCGCCAATCCTTCTGTACCGATGCAGGTTGTTGCCCGTGAGACACGCGTCTACCGGCCCTTGCTAGCGCGCAAAGTCAGAACAAATGCCTCTCCTCACTCTTGGCGATGTGCATCGTCGGGCCGAGTCTTTGCGTGTTGACACGATCGCGCCAAGGACCCTACAATGCCTTTTTTAACAATTCTCAGGTCAGAATAAAAGGAGGGGCTAGTGGTGAAAGTCGGGATGATTGGTGGCTCCGGATTTGAGGACCCGGGTTTTCTGAGCGGCGCGAAAATCGTCAAGAAAGGGACACCCTTCGGACACCTCTCCGCTGACCTGATCGTCGGCCGCGTAGGAGACACAGAGGTGGTGCTCCTCTCCAGACACGGCCGAGGCCACAGAATAATGCCTTCCGCGGTGAATTACCGGGCCAATGTGTGGGCCATGAAAGATCTGGGCGTGACGCACATCATAGCAACGAGCGCGTGCGGGTCGCTCAGGGAGGAAATCGAACCCGGGCACCTCGTGTTTCCGGACCAGTTCATTGACTGGACGAGAGGACGCAAGAGCACCTTTCACGAAGGCGACCAGGTGGTTCACATCTCTCAAGCCGACCCCTTCTGCCGGAAGTTGCGCCAGATCCTGATCGAGACGGCTACTGCGGAAGGAATCGTTCATCACCCTAAAGGCACGGTAGTCACCATAGAGGGACCGCGGTTTTCCACCAGGGCGGAGAGCCGCATGTTTCGGGTTTTCGGCGGCGACATCGTCAACATGTCCACGGTTCCCGAGGTGGTCCTCGCACGAGAAGCAGGAATATGCTATGCGGTGGCAGCCATGAGCACCGACTACGACAGTTGGCACGAAGGGAACGAGCCGGTAACCTGGGAGATGATCGTGCAAACCATGAACAAGAACGTAGAAAACGTTAAACGAATCTTCTTTCGTGCCCTGCCTCGCATTACGGACCCACATTGCGAATGCCGCACTGCAGTGGAAACCGCGTTGGTGTAACCTGGCCTCGGCACCTCCCGAAGCGATGGGAAGAATTCCCTGTGGACAAGGCTGACATGCGCGAAAGGACGGAGGAATAGGATGGATCTCAAACGTCGGATCGAAATTTCGCTGGGAAAGAAACCGGTCGACCTTCTCCTTAAGAACGGCCGGCTCGTCAATGTGCTTGCAGGAGAAATCCATCCCGCTTCGGTGGCCATCCACGAGGGGTGGGTCGTTGGGTTCGGCGATTACGACGCTCTGGAAACGGTGGATTTGAATGGGAGGTTTCTCGCACCGGGATTCATAGACGGGCACGTCCATCTGGAATCGAGCATGCTGAGCATTTCTGAGTTTGCCCGCAACGTGGTGCCCCAGGGAACCACATCTGTGGTGGCCGACCCCCACGAGATAGCTAACGTTTTGGGAATCAAGGGTATTCAGTACATATTGGACTCCAGCGATGGATTGGCAATGCGGGTATTCATCATGTTTCCCTCCTGTGTGCCTGCCACGCCGTTCGAGACTTCGGGAGCAGAGCTGCTGCACACCGATATGATGCAGTTCAGGGACCACCCCCGCGTTCTGGGGCTCGCTGAAATGATGAATTTTCCCGGTGTGCTCATGGCCGATCCGGAGGTTCTTTCAAAAATTGGTATATTTGGCGACAAGGTGAAAGACGGACACGCTCCCGGTCTGCGGGGCAAGGAGTTATGCGCATACGCGCACGCGGGAATAGGCTCTGACCACGAATGCACCGTCCTCGAGGAAGCGCTGGAGAAGCTGCGCGTTGGAATGAAGATCATGATCCGCCAGGGATCCGCCGCGAAAAACTTGGACGCGCTCCTGCCGGTAGTCAACGAGCATAACTCTCGGAATTGCTTTTTTGTCACTGACGACACGGATCCGCGCGATCTGCGTGAAAAGGGGCATGTCGCAGGCATCGTGCGGACGGCAATCGGCAAAGGACTGTATCCCGTGCGGGCAATTCAGATGGCCACTCTCAACCCTGCCTCCTATTTCAAGCTGACCTCTCTCGGAGCCCTTGCTCCCGGCTATCAGGCGGACATTCTCGTCTTAGAGGATCTGGAGAAGCTCACTGTGGATCGTGTTTACCATTCCGGCCGCCTTGTAGCGGAACGGGGGCGATTCAGTGGGGCGGACGAAGAAACCGTCATACCTGTCCCGGGAAGCGTGCTCGTGGACTGGGAGCGCGTGAAAGACTTCTCCGTGAAGGCAGAAGGCAGTCGCGTGCGCGTGATTGAGGTGATACCGGGACAGATCGTCACGCGTCACACCGTAGAGCAAGTGGCAATCCGTGACGGTTATGCAGTGGCTGACGCTGCCAGGGACATCTTGAAACTAGCTGTGATCGAGAGGCATCGCGGGACCGGAGAGTTTGCGGTAGGATTCATACGGGGATTCGGGCTGAAAAGAGGGGCTCTGGCCAGCACAGTCGCTCATGATTCGCACAACATAATCGTAGTAGGTGCAGACGATGACGATATGCTAAGAGCAGCCCGCGAAGCGGCCGACATGGGTGGTGGCATGGCTGTAGTGGCTTCGGGAGCGGTGATGGCTCGACTTCCGTTGCCGATTGCGGGATTGATGTCCGCAGCCACCATCGAGGAGGTTGATAGGGACCTGGCTGCCGCAGTCAAGGCTGCCAGGGAGCTCGGGTGCAATCTGGAAAACCCCTTTGCCACTCTGTCATTCATGGCTCTCACTCCCATTCCGGAGCTCAAGATCACGGATCGCGGCCTGTTTGACTCGACGAATTTTCAGTTTGTTCCACTATTCGTCTGACATGATCGCGTTCCATAAGGGAGAGGAACCCAGCAAAGGACGTGATACGAATGAGCACGAGTTGCTATCGTCATCCTGACAGAAAAGGATCCTTCTATTGTCAGAAGGACGGAAACTATATGTGCGAGGAATGCGCGTGCTGCCACAGCCCGAGAGTGTACTGCCAGTATCGGACTGCTTGTGTGATCAATGTGCTCACGCGCTCGGGAGAGCTCTCCCCTTGCGAGCACGATCGCGGGATTGATGAGGTCGAGACGAGCCGGACCCGCTAGGACTACCGAGATACCATCGGCCTAGTCAGGTGGCGAATGAACGCGCAGCGCACGCGAGACGGGAATGCCCCGATTGTCGCGGGGGCGTGGGACGCCACCGTGTGTGGGGGCCTCCCGGCACAAAAAAAGCGGTCAAAGAGGGTGACAAACTCTCGAAGAGTGATTACCTGCATAAGTTGACGTTGTACGCGTACGGATTGTCGCTCGTGCAAAAACTTCCACAACCGGGTTTTTTCGATGACCAAGAGAGACTATTACGAAGTGCTTGAGGTGCAGAAGACTTCGTCCCAAGAAGAAATCAAGAAGGCATACCGCAAGCTTGCCATGAAATATCATCCGGACCGCAACAAGGGCGACAAGGCCGCGGAGGAGAAGTTCAAAGAGGCCGCCGAAGCCTACGAAGTGTTGAGCGATCCGGAGAAGCGGCAACTCTACGACCGCTTCGGACACGCTGGTCTCCAACAGACTGGGTTTACGGGATTTCGAGATTTCGATGACATCTTCTCTTCTTTTGGGGATATTTTCGAAGAGTTCTTCGGGTTTGGTGCCGGTCGCTCTCGACGTGCCCGTGCCCGGCGAGGAGCCGACCTCCGGCATGACATCACTATCGATTTTCTTGACGCAGTGTTTGGCAAAGAGATGGAAATCGAAGTCTCTCGACACGAGATATGCCGAGACTGCGAAGGTATGGGTACAGCGGGGGGCGTGCAACCGGCCGTATGTCCGACCTGCGGTGGAAGAGGGCAGGTGACGCGGTCCCAGGGGTTTTTCTCTATCAGCACTACCTGTCCAACCTGCCAAGGTAGCGGCACTGTGATTACCGATCCGTGCGGCTCATGTCGAGGTGTCGGACGGGTCCTGATAACCAAGAAGCTGATGCTCCGAATTCCCCCCGGGGTGGAGACAGGTTCCAAATTGAGACTCCAGAATGAAGGGGAGCCGGGGGATCACGGAGCCCCGCCGGGAGATTTGTACGTCTTCATTCATGTGAATCCCCACGAGACGTTTCGGCGGCAGGGTGATGATGTGATAGTCGCTGTGCCCATAACGTATTCCACCGCGGCCCTCGGGGGGGAGGTGGAGATTCCCACGCTTGAAGGTCAGGAGAAACTCGAAATCCCTCGGGGTACCCAGAGCGGGCAGGACTTTCGTCTCCAGGGAATGGGGGTTCCACACCTCCGTGGACGGGGGCGGGGAGATCTCATTGTCGTGGTCTACGTGCAAATTCCCACGAAGCTGGGAAAGGAAGAGGAAGCTCTCCTCAGGCAACTGGCCGAGTTGGAGGGGTCCCATGTGACGCCCAAGAAAAAGGGATTTTTTTCTCGAAACAAGTAGTCGGATCTGAGAGGAACGACAGCCAGAAACGCGTGTTCCATTTTTCCAAATAAAGAGCGGCCCTGTGTCAGATATCTCGAAGAAAATCATCGTCCTTGGAGTGGGGAACATTTTGCTCAAGGATGAAGGGATCGGCGTGAGAGTCGTTGAAGAGCTTGAACGCCGATACGACTTTCCTGCAGAAGTTCAAGTTGTTGATGGCGGCACACAGGGGCTCTGGCTCCTGTCGACCATCCAGCAGGCGGAACATCTGATTGTGGTCGATGCTGTTACTGGGGGAGGGGAGCCGGGCACGCTGTACAGGCTGGAATGGGAGGATATTCCCAAAGGCCTGAGAATCAAGCAATCCGCCCATGACAGCGATCTGGTGGAAGCCCTCAATCTGTGCTCTCTCCTCGATCAAGCTCCGAAGTCCGTGGTAGTAATCGGTATCGAACCGGCAGACATACAACCATATGGGCTGGAGCTGACCGAACCGGTTGCTGCCAAGATGGAAGATCTCATCGGCCGAGTCATTGCCGAATTGCACTCCTTGGGAATAAAACCTGCAAAAAAGATTTGAATACGTCCCAATTCCTATGGTAAATCAAATCAGCATTTACCGTTTGGTGAGGACGTAGAGGGGCAATTGTCCCTGGCTATATTTGTAGTGAGGAGGATCCATGATGAAGCAGAAAGGTAGAGTAGTGCTGGCATTCGTGCTGGCGTTTGCATTTGCCGCAGCCTGTACCCTTGTTTATGCGGCCAACAAGGCTCCGGATAAGGAAATCGTCATCGACTCCAAGGACGTGTTCAAGACCAAGAAGAAGGGTCCCGTAAACTTCTCTCACCCCAAACATAAAGAACTCAAGTGTACCCAGTGTCACCACGAATACAAAGACGGCAAGAACGTCTGGCAAGAAGGCCAGGAAGTGAAGAAATGCGGTTCCTGCCACACGCTGGAGGGTGCTGACAAACAGGTCAAGCTGGAAAAAGCCTTTCACGATCAATGTGTCAAATGCCACAAGGACTTGAAGAAAGAAAAGAAAAAGACCGGTCCCACCTCGTGCTCAAAGTGTCACCCCAAGGGTGAGAAAGACGACAAAGACGAATAGACTCTTCCGAAATAGTCGGGATACTGTTTAAAGCAAAGGCCCTCTTCCCCGCGGAGAGGGCCTTTGCTTTATCTGATTGTTCTTGACCTTTGGGCCTCAGTGAGTGTAATAGTATCTCCCTACCTTAATCTAACTTCAAGTACCAGATAGACCGTTTAATCTCGTCAAGCTCATACGGGGTGAGCCGAAGGAGTCAGTCATGAAGAAGACAGCTTCCAGATCACTCGGCTGGGGGAAGACAGCTCTTCTGCCTCTGTTTTCCACCGTACTAGCCGTAGCTTTTTGCGCGTGTCCGGAGCCGATACTTGCCTCTGAAAACGTTCTGCCTTCCCTGAACTTCTCGAGGGTGGCTTCCACGAGCCTTCTCCTAGCACAGGCGGCTCAGCAGCAACCGACCGACCAGGCGCAAGAGCCAAAGGCAGAAACAGCCGGAAAAGAAGCGCCGCCTCAGCAGCCTTCAAAGCCGGACGAAGCAAAACCCGCAGCCTCGGAGAAGCCCGCGAAAACCGAAGGGACTGCGAAGCAGAAGGAAGCTGAGAAGGAGAAAGACGCCAAGTCCGAAAAGTCCGAGCTCGACAACCAGTCCTGCTACGACTGCCACAATCCGGATATCCTCAATCAGTCTCCGGAAGAACGATTGGAGAACGTGGTTGTCGAGGACAAGCCTGCTCCTCAGAGGGCCAAGATCAAATTCTCGTTCGGTGAGCTGTCTCTTTCCATCGACGAGAAGAAATACTCGGCAGGAGTGCACGCGGACACGACGTGCGTGGAATGTCACAAGGATGTCGAAGAGCTTCCGCACCAGCAGCGTTTGAAACTCGTCGACTGCTCTTCTTGCCATGAGGAGTCTGTCGAGCAAGTCAAGGAGAGTGCTCACGGCGAAACCGCTCTTGAAAAAGGCCTTTCTTGCGTGGGCTGTCATGACGTCCACTACGGCAAAGGCAAAGATTCTTACGCCACCGAGTTCCGTGTCAAAGCGTGCGCGGATTGTCATAAAGCTTACGGCCTGCCAGACACCGCCCAAGCACACAGAAACCTTCACGAATACGAGCTGCACGCGAAGACCCTTGGTTGTCTGTGGTGCCATCACGCTCAAGCAGACCGCAGCGTGCACACAATCCCCCATGTCAAGACGAAGGTAACCGGCTGCGAAGAATGTCACAACAAGAATACGATCCTTTCCAAGACGCGGCCGGAGCCGAAAGACTTCGATTTCTTCTCGTACATAACCTCAGCCAGATTCATCAACGCCGATGTGCTGAAAGAGTACGGATATGTGGTTGGTGCCCACAGGATCCCCCTCCTCGATACCATCATTATTCTGGTCGTATTGGGACCCCTCGGGCTGCCGGTCGTCCACGGTGGATTGCGGGTTCTCACCCGGAGGAAGGGACCGATCGAGCTTCCCGAGGAGAAGATATTGCTTCACCCGGTGTTGGAACGAATCTGGCACTGGTTCCAGGCTCTTTGCATCGTGATGCTCATCATAACGGGGATCATCCTCCATTGGCCCGAATGGTTCCCCACCTGGTTCGATTGGGCTGTTACCTGGCACAATTGGTTCGGTTGGGGCGCTGTCATTGCCTGGATATTCTGGCTCATCTACAACCTGGCAACCGGCAGGATCTGGCACTACATACCGCGAAAAGGTGAGATACCTGGAGGGATGATCACCCAGGCCAAGTTCTACGGTTATGGCATCTTCAAACATGAACCTCATCCGTACGCTCCGACCGAGGACAACAAGTTCAATCCTTTGCAGAAGATAGCCTATCTCAAATTCCAGGTGTTCCTCTTCCCCCTCTTGCTCGTGAGCGGACTGCTTTACATGTACCCCATGTCTTTTGCCGGCATCATTAACGCAATTGGGGGAACGACCGTCCTAGCAGTCATTCACTACATTCTGGGAGGCCTGTTCGCAGCCTTCCTGGTCGCACACATGTACCTGGCTACCACCGGAGAAACGGTGTCAGAGAACTTCAAAGCGATAGTCTTCGGTTACGGAATCAAGTCTGACCATCATGGTCACCATGTATGAGCATTGTCATTCCATGCAATCGCAGGCGGCCCTGAGGCCGCCTTTTTTTTGTACGGACGTCTCGGGATTCGTGAGAAGTGCTCCTCCAGAGTGCGACTGAAGAGAGCAACGGCGTTTTTCCCGTTGACATTTTACGAAAAAAACTATATAAAAAACTAGTATGTTAAAATTGTTTCCTAAACCAGATTATCGGGATTCCGGAGGCAGTTCATGTCCAAAAAAGCACTTCTTCTCACCCTGTTAGCCCTCACTGTGGTTCTCATCGGGGGGCCGGCGCATGCCTTCGAGCTCTTTCCCAGGCCGGAAGCCCAATACACGGTACAACGAGGCGACACCTTATATGGGATTGCAGGATACTACTATTCGGATCCCGCGTTATGGCCCTTCCTGTGGAATCAGAACCCCGCGCTCTTGATCAAACAGGGAGGAGGAACGCCACAGAGACAACCCTTGACACCGGGAACCGCGGTAAATCTCTATGCCGCGCGGACTTCCGGGATAGTGTTCAACGAAACGTACGAGGAGCCCACCGGGATACCGGACGATGTCCGTTTCCTGGTCGATAAGGTTCCTCACAAAGGTATTCCCTATTCAAAGCATTACTTCAAGTTTAAGCTGAGCTCCCGACCGATCAGAGTGTGGGGATACATTGTGAGCTCGCCCGAAGTGACCAAGGACAGCTTCCTTGAACGCGATCTGGTGTACGTGAGATTTCGTCCATCAAAGAAGCAGGTGATCCTGGTGGGAGATCGCTTTGGAATCTACCGTGATCGCGGGCCTCTGAGCCATCCGCTGAATCCGAACAAGCAGATCGGTTGGCTGTCGGAGATTGTGGGCGAGATCGAGATTACCAGTACGAGCCATGACCTGGCCACAGCGATCATTCTCGACAGTTATGTGGAGATCGAAAGAGGTGACAAGATCTGTCTGTTCACGCCTCGTGAACAAGAGATCGTGCCCACCAAGACGCACAGAATGCTCGTCGGCACCATTCTCCAATCTGCATCGAGAAGCACCTGGTATCAGGATGTTCATAATCTCGAGAATGACATCGTATTTGTCAACAGAGGGGAATGCGACGGGATGACCGAAGGGATGCTCGTGAACATTTATCGACCGTCCGAGCCCACGCCGGATCCATACTTTCCATCGAGATTCGTTGCCCTTCCCGACCGGTACCTCGGCGAAGGGATGGTGCTTCACGCGTTCGAGAAGAATTCCACTCTTCTTATCACCCGATCGAGAGAGGAGATTCAGGCTGGGGACATAATTAAAAGTGTATCCGATTAGAGTGCTCAGTGACGCCGCTGCATGTCAGAGGCGAAGAAGCCCTAGTGTTTCCCTTCCCCTGCATACTGTCCCGAGCGATTCGTGACCGGATGCAGGGAGCCTCGAGGGTGCATCATTCCCTTCTTGCAGGGCTGACACGCGGCGCTGAACCGGCGGAGCACTGAATCCCTCTTTCAGCACCTCGAGGAAGCCAGACTTGTCGCCTCGAAAGACGCACAGCGAAACATTACGGTCCGTGCCCGTCTCCGCGAACGTTTGCCCCATGCTCACCCGAGGACCCGTCGAGATTTCCCCCGTGCACGGTCGCTCTCGCGTAGTCCGGATTTGAAGGCACACGCGCGTGAAATCGGAAGCGCTTGACACTCCACGCCTCGTGCTCTATCGTAGCTGACGTTCTCCATAAAACCAGGCAATGCCAATCCTAGCCACTCCCGGGAATCCGGTATGGACGCCGAGATCCGGCCGGTGGGTTCAGAGGGAGGAGGTTCTGTTCGCGTGCCGAGGAGCGACACGCGGGCCCGTGGAGAAGAACGAAGGACTGCGTGCAATCTGATGGCCACGGTACCCCAGTGCGATGATATCCCGCTGTACGACTGGTTAGCGCTGGAGCGGATACCGCGGGTAGGGCCTCTCAGCATTGCCAGGCTAATCGATGCCTTCGGCAGCCCGCGGGCGGCAATGGAAGCAACCGCAGCAGAGATTCGACGGCGGACGGGATTAAGTGAAAAACTCGCTGCTGTGATCGCGTCGTACGTTCCGCCAGACAAGGCCATTCTCGACGAGATGGAAAGAATCGAAGAGCTTGGCGCACGCGTGATCACGCGCTGGCATCCTGAATACCCTGAAAATCTGAAAGAGATTTATGATCCTCCTGCACTGCTTTTTGTTCGCGGCGATCTGTTGAAAGAGGATGTGAGGGCAGTGGCCGTGGTCGGCACCAGGAACCCGACTCGTTATGGCATAGAGATGACTGAAGCCATCTCCAGGGATCTCGCTCGTTCCGGGGTCACCGTTGTCAGCGGGCTCGCCAGGGGAATCGACACCGCATGCCACAGAGCAGCCCTGAAGGCTGGGGGAAGGACCATCGGGGTGTTGGGTTGCGGCATCGACATCGATTATCCCCGGGAAAACTCAGACCTCGTGCGGGAAATGGCTGCTTCCGGCGCAGTGATGACCGAATTCAGACCAGGCATAGCACCTCATGCCACGAACTTTTATCGGCGGAACAGGATTGTCTCCGGGATCTCCAAGGCGGTCGTGGTGGTGGAAGCCGCCATGAATAGCGGGTCACTTATCACGGCACGCCACGCGCTGGATCAGAATCGGGACGTGTTTGCCGTGCCCGGCAGCGTGCTCAATGTGCGTTCGCAGGGACCGCATTCCTTGCTCAAAGATGGCGCAGGTCTTGTCGAGTCTGCATCGGACGTCATCGATTCTTTGTTCTCCTCGCGCCCGTCCGACGATCAGGGATCTCTGTTCGTGTCCTCGCACCAGGGCGGTGAGCTCGCGGAAGACGAGCGCGCTCTCATGGACACTCTGGACCCCGATCCGGTGCCAATAGATCTCCTTTGCGAAATGCTCAAGGTTGAACCGGGAAAAATGGCGGCCATGCTCCTGGACCTCGAGCTCAGAGGTTTGGTGCGCCAATACCCGGGCAAAATGTTTGCCAAGAAGAGAGGAACGTATTGAGAGCTCTGCCCGAGACCGAATCTCGAACGGAGAACGATGAACAGGCATAGGGAAAAGAGCACGAGCGATTAGCCACCAGATCTGTCATAACTCGGAAGCGCTGCGGACATGCGTCGGGAAGGAGTTGCTCTGCCTGCACTGTGTGCCCGGCAGTGACTCGCTGGCTCGCAGTGGAGTGCCCCTCGCCATTTTCACACGGCGCGGCATTACCGTACGAGGCTGAGCGAAGCGGTTTCTGGCGGCGCGCTCTTGACTTTTTCAGATCGATCCAGATCTTTAAACCATTGCCGGGAAACGTGGAGGGACTTGCCCTGATGGAAAAAACTTTGGTTGTTGTCGAATCTCCCGCAAAGGCAAAAACCATAAAGAAATATCTTGGGCCGGATTACGACGTGAAAGCCTCTGTCGGGCACGTGAAGGATTTGCCCATGAAAGCCGAGAGGTCTGGAAATTTCTCGGACCGGGCGAAAGGATACAAGGATTCGGTGCTTGGGGTGGATGTAGAGAAGGGGTTTCGACCCCATTATGAGGTGATTCCCGGCAAAGAGAAGGTCATCAAGGCTCTTCGAGACTCAGCCAAGAAGGCGGAACGGGTGCTGCTGGCTACGGACCCCGACCGGGAAGGTGAAGCCATCGCATGGCACCTCAGTGAGGAGCTCGATAAGCCCAAGGATAGGGTCTATCGGGTCTTGTTCAACGAGCTGACCGAGAAGACTATCAAAGAGGCCATAGCTTCTCCTTGCCGCCTGGATGAAAATAAGTACAACGCCCAGCAGGCTCGGCGCATTCTGGATCGAATCGTCGGGTATCAATTGAGTCCTCTCCTCTGGGACAAAGTGAGGTACGGCCTGAGCGCTGGCCGCGTCCAGTCCGTCGCTCTCAGAATGATCGTGGACCGGCAGAACGCGATCGACACATACGTGCCTCAGGAGTACTGGACTGTCACCGCTACTCTGAATGCGGGGGTACCGCCTCTGTTCGATGCCAAGTTGGTTGAAGTAGACGGCCGGAAAGCCGAAATCCGCGACATGGCAACTGCTGCGGAGCTCTCCAGAATTGCTCAGGGGCATCCATTTGAAGTGCAGGACGTGAAGCGCCGGGAGCGAGCGAGAAAGCCGCCCCCTCCTTTCATCACGTCCACGTTGCAGCAGGAAGCTTCCAGGAAGCTTCGGATGCCTAGCAGCCGCACCATGCGTGTAGCTCAGCAGTTGTACGAGGGAATCGAGCTGGGCGATCAGGGCTCGGTGGGCCTCATCACGTATATGAGGACCGATTCGCCCCGGGTGGCTCAGGAGGCTCAGCTCGCAGCTCTTTCATACATCGAGAAAACATACGGACCGGCATTTGTGCCTCAGAAGCCCAACGTCTATCGAGGCCGAAAGTCGGCCCAGGAGGCCCACGAAGCCATCCGGCCCACATCCCTCGATTATACGCCGGAAAGGGTGAAGCGTTTTCTGGATAAGAACCAGTTGGCCGTGTACACGCTCATCTGGAACAGATTCCTCGCCAGCCAAGCGGCACCGGCGATATTCGATCTCACCACTGCAAGCATTCGTTCGGGGCCGCTGACCTTTCGCGTGACCGGATCGGTCATGAAGTTTGAGGGCTTTTTGAAGATCTATGGTCCATCGAGAGAGGACGACACAGAGGCTAGGAACGGGGAAAAGGACGATGCCGGACGAGAGCTACCACCGTTGAAAAGCAAAGATGTGCTCACGCTCGAGAAGCTGACCCCCAGACAGCACTTCACGCAGCCACCACCCGCGTTTAATGAAGCCTCTCTGATAAAGGAGCTGGAAGAGCAGGGAATCGGCAGACCTTCCACCTATGCGGAGACTGTTACCACCATTCAGAAGCGGAAATACGTCGAGCTGCAGGACGGCAAGTTCAAGCCCACTCTTCTCGGTCGCATCATCGCCTCACTCCTCATCGACAGTTTTCCGCAGTTGCTCAATACACGCTTCACTGCCGAGATGGAGTCTTCCCTCGACCTGATCGAAGAGGGACAGGCTTCCTGGACAGAGACCCTGGAAAGCTTTTATCAGCCCTTTCGAGCCTCGCTCCTTGAGGCCCGGAAGGGCATGAGGAACGTCAAGAGGGATGGCATTGCGACGGGAGTAATCTGCCCTGAGTGCGGAAGGCACCTCGTGCTGAGATCGGGCAGATACGGGCTATTCCTCGGGTGCTCGGGATTTCCGGAGTGCGGCTATACCCGAAATGTGTCGGAAGAACAGGCAGAAGCCAAGGAACCCATTCCAACGGACGAAGTTTGCAAGGTGTGCGGCGCATCCATGGTTATCCGCGAAGGAAGGACGGGTCCCTTCTTATCCTGTTCCCGATATCCGGATTGCAAAACAGCGGCACCGCTCGGCACGGGAGTGCCCTGTCCGAAGTGCGGGAACGGAGAGCTGGTCCAACGGCGATCCAAGAAAGGGAAGACCTTTTACTCCTGCAATCGTTACCCCGATTGCGACTATTCCCTGTGGAACAGGCCGGTGAGCATACCCTGTTCGAACCCTGACTGCGATTCACCGCTTTTGGAGGAGCGATTCAGCAAGAAAGAGGGTGTTATCCTCCAATGCCCGGCTTGCAAGAAAAGAATGCCCCGCCTGGACGATCGAGTGGCGTCGTAGGAGCCGGGAATCACCGGGCATCTTTCGGGCCGGCGGCGACCGGAGCGGCCGGAGGGATTTGCCGGGAATCGATTGTATCAAAGGGATTGGGAGCAGCGGGAGCCGAAGCCGGCTGCACCACGGGAGCAGCTTGTCGCCGTTGCCACCAGCTCGACAAGTACGATTCAGCGGTATCTATGGGATAGCTCAGCACTTTCCCGAGGATCCAAAAAACGTACATCTGCTCCCTCGGAGTAGGAGCGGCCTGGGCATACGGGTCCTGAGGAGCAGGCGGTGCGCTGGGAGAATCATTGAAGCTTGGCTTGACAGGAATGAGCTTTCCCTCTTCAGCTTGGCACAGGGGGCCGGATGCCATCAACAGGACAGCGAGCAAAACCACCAACGAAATCCTGATCATGAGAACCACCTCAAAGTCGGTTTTCGAGTCCCCCTATCACATTATTAGAAAAATTCCACATTTTTTTTTAACCAATCGCGAAAACTCATGGGCGTCCCGCGGGTGGGACGGGCATCCTCGTTGTGGGATGGGCATCCTGCCCGTCATCCTTAACAATATAGCCGTTGCCAATAATAATCTCCGTTTCTCCTCCTCCTCACCACTGACGTGCGAGACGAAACTGTCTCAAAACGCGGCATGCACCAAACATCGTAGCACGATTGGGCGTCGATGCGTGGAAAGGCACCCTCACCCCAACCCTCTCCCAGAGGGAGAGGGAGCGGAAAGAATCCCCTCTCCCCCGCTTCGGGGGAGAG
>JBFMDN010000050.1:0-42748 GCA_040753915.1 Thermodesulfobacteriota bacterium
GAAACTCCCCCTGCCCTCATAACCCTTATCCAGCGGCCCCAGAGCGACAAACTCCAGGGGGCCCGGGGGACAGAGTCCCCCGCTGCGACCACGCGTGATAGCACTCACGCCTTTTACATGATTATCAGGTCTTGTTTCTTGATGAATCACCGATGATGTCGATCTGGGAATAGACCACTGGATTGGTCTAGACTAAGTGGTCGACGCCACAAATACGGTACTGTATCTGCACCGCCGGGTACGTGGTGAGCGCATCGTTGGCACTGTAGAGGCGGGCCTTGTGCCCGCCCTGGGCACCCACAAGGGGTGCCCCTACGTCGTGGCAGATTACGTGACCGTATTTAGGAAACGGACCACTAAGCAGGCGAGTTTGAGAGGGGACAGAAACATCAAGAAACAAGGCCTGACCCCAATATCCGCTGCGTGGTGAGCGCATCGTTGGCACTGTAGGGGCGGGCCTTGTGCCCGCCCTGGGCACCCACAAGGGGTGCCCCTACGTCGTGGCAGATTACGTGACCGTATTTTAGGAAACGGACCACTAAGCAGGCGAGTTTGAGAGGGGACAGAAACATCAAGAAACAAGGCCTGACCCCAATATCCGCTGGCAGGGATAACCAGTCAATTACTTTATTATTTGATGCTAAGTAGACGTGATGCCTATTTGTTTTTGCGCTCATTTTTGATGTTGCCGGGTTGACTCCGCGATCACGGGATGATACAAAACAAGCAGATCGTTGTCCGAAGTCGGAAAAATGTGAGCGACGAAAGCTATAACCTTTTGCTTTTTTTGTATCTCCTGGTGAAGCGCCCCCTGTAGGAAGCGGGGCGCTGGCTCGCACCCAGCCGATGAAGCATTCTGCTGCATATGTAGGACTGTGGGTTCTCATGGCGCTGCTTTTCCCTCTGCAGGAACAGGGCGTGTGTTCGGAGCCCTCAATTGCGGAGCCATCGATTGATTGGGGGACGGTAGTCAGTCGTCACCCGGACTTAAAGATCCTCGTTCTTGTGAAAAGCGACGCCCCCCTCAGTCTCCAGGATCTTGCGAGGCTTGCGGACCGTGGCTTCGTCCCAGCAGATCGCGATCCCGGGTTAATTATCGGAGTCCGTAGCGCGGTTTTTGCCGGTCGGCTGGACAAGTGGATGAAGGCAAAGCCTCTGCCTGGACACTTGTCCGGAAGGATCCTCGAGCGATTCGAGATGACCGGCGTGTATCGAGTAGGGTTCAAGGTGGAGGCTGCTTCGTACGCGGGTCCTTTGGAGCTCCAGATTACCGCCCCTCGTCCTGGCTTCGGTAGAGAGCTTCTCCATTCGGAGCACATCGTCCGACCTGAGTGCGAGCAATCGATGACCGTTGATTCCGCGGGAAACCGGTGGCTAACAGCGCGGTTTGCCCGGGTGCGGGCAGGGGAAACCCTAAAATTCCACTTCGGTTTCACGTATCGCGTGGACATGCGGGAGTTGCTATCCCACGACCTGGCCTTGGCCGGCAAACCGGTGGGAAACGAGCTGCCGCCCGAAGCTCAGCCCTTCCTCGAGCCTGGTTACAAGATCGATCCCAGGCTTCCCGCTGCACGGGCGTGGGCTGCTCAGGGTGGCGATCGGCCAGCGGAACCGAGATCGGAGTACAAAAGGCTTACAGAGTTCATTAGGAAAACTGTGGTGTACGATAATCAGAAACGTGCCGCGTATTTCGGGGGGAAGATGGTCTATCCCGATCTGGACCTCATGTATCAGGGAGTGACCGAAACGCTTGCTCGAGGCTCCGGCTGCTGTCCGGACACCATCCTTCTGGAATGCGCGTTCATGAGGGCCCGGGGAATACCGTGCTTCACTGCTGGTCGCTTCGGCCACTTTTATACAGTGGTTTACGTCCCGGGCCGCGGCTGGATGTCCACTTCAGTGACCCCAACCGGTATCCCTCTGATCCAATCGCCGGGGCCGGATCACGTTCCGTACCAGAAGTGGCAGCCTAAAATACCACTAAAAACAACTCATTGGGAAGCGAGGGTGAGAATAAACACACTGGAGGAGTAATATGGCGATGAGCCGGCTGGTGTTCGCACCATTCGATCCGATCCGCGACCGAGAGGTGCGGCGCCTCTTCAAGGAATACCCCCACAAGGACTATCAACTGAAACGAATGGGTGTATCCAAAGAAAGTATGGCCGACTATCTGGAAACGACACTTCGAGCTCCGGGTGTGCAATCCATAGCCCTGAGTGATGACGGAAAGCTGGTAGGGCTTATCGCTTTGCAGGCCTTGCCATGGATGAGCGAGCATTTCGGTCTGAGGATGTACGCGGTGCCACATCTCCTTGCCGAGGGCGGGCCACTTGTGAGAGCTCGACTGCTGAGATACGTTATGGAAGAGCTTCACGAGGTGGATTTCCTCGACTGCCGCATCGCGGTAGATGACGTGTACTCGGCTCAAGCATTGGAAGCCGCCGGGTTCAGGTACGTGGGGACCGAAGTGTACCTCGGTCAGTCGCTGGCACCACATGAGCCACCAGAAATGCCGCCAGACCTGGAAATTCGGAAATCCGTGCGAGCCGACAGACGGCAGATGCTGGAAATTGCCGAAGACACCCACGTGCACAACAGGTTTGCTTATGATCCTATCATCCAGGAAAATCTGGCTCGATCCCTGTACCGTCGTCTGGTAGAGAACTGCTTCGATCAGGAGCAATTCACTGTCCTGGTGGCACGATCCCGAGGCGCTGTGGAAGGCTTCATCGTGTGCAAGCTCAACAACACCTTTTACCAGGTTGTGGGCAAGAGGACTGGAAGCCTGGATTTTGTCGCGGTCAGACCGGGTACCCGCAACAGGGGACTGGGGGCAGCTCTCAACAGAGCCGCCCTGCACATGATGGCCCAGGATGGAGTCGAGTACGTGGCGGTCCGGACGCTTGCAAGCAATTATCCGGCCCTTCGGATCACGTTTAACACCGGTTTTGCCATAACCTCGACCAGCTTGCACTTTCATCGGTGGATTCATCGGCCCAAGACAGCGTATCACGTGGGCGAAAACGCTATACCGAGGAATATCGCGAGATTTGCTCAGAGCGGGTGACCGTGGCGGAGTCTATCAAATCGTTAGCCTGAGACAGCTCGCCGGCACCTGGGAAAAGAGATGTTGCAACGGACAGGCACGACATGACACGGTGTCTCGTGTTCGTCCTATGCGTGCTCCTGGGGCCTTCCGGCTGCGGCAAATCCACGCTGCTGCGCGTGATTGCCGGCTTAGAGACCCCTTCCGAGGGCAGAGTCCTCATCAAGGGCAGAGATGTTACCGATGTGCCCCCCGGCGATCGAGACGTGGCAATGGTGTTCCAGAGTTACGCCATTTACCCGCACATGACCGCGTTCGAAAATATCGCGTTTCCACACAAGGTGAGAAAGACCCCGAAAGCGGAGATAAGGGACAGGGTCTACCGCGTGGCACGGCTGCTCCACCTCGAAGACCTGCTCGAACGAAGGCCTCACCAGTTGTCGGGCGGTGAGAGGCAACGGGTTGCCATGGGCAGAGCCATTGTACGGAATCCCACGGTCTTCCTCTTCGACGAGCCGCTCTCGAACCTGGACGCAAAGCTGAGAATTGCCATGCGGATGGAAATCGCCCAACTCCACCGCTCCTTGGGCTTCGCCATCATATACGTTACCCACGACCAGGTGGAAGCCATGACGCTGGCGGACAGAATCGCGGTGCTCGACCGTGGTGCGATCCAGCAGATCGACACCCCGCAGGGACTGTACCACCATCCGGCAAACGTTATGGTAGCCCAGTTCATAGGGATGCCAGCCATGAACTTGATCCCGGGCAGACTGGAGCGCGCCGCGGGCCGTGCGATGTTTCGGTCGAACAGCATGAATGTGGAAGTTCTGGAGGCCCGGCATTACGGTGAGGTCTACCTGGGCGTGAGGCCCGAGCATATTGACGTGAGATCTCCTGGGACCTGTTCCGGTCGAGTCGATTTTATTGAGGACACGGGGACCGACCTGTATGCGCTTGTCACGATCGAGGGGAATGAAAGACTAGTGGTGAGGCTTCCCCCCGGCGTACGGGTGCGAACCGGCGAGACAATTTCATTGATGCTGGACCCGACCCGTGTACACGTGTTCCCACGCGATGAATCCTGACGTACGAGAAAATGATGTTGGAGCACGTGGTACGAAATGTGATACACGATAGCGGTCTCTAATGATTTCTCGCGTCGTGTGGGACAGAAAGGGGCATTCGAGTCCTCATGGTTTTACCGGGCGAACAGGTTCACGTAGTTCTCATATTGTCGGCTATTGCATTTCTGTTCGGTTGCGTCGTAGGGAGCTTTCTCAATGTGGTGATTTTGCGCGTTCCCAAAGGGGAATCCATAATCAGACCGCCATCTCACTGCCCTCATTGCGGAATCCGAATTCGATCCTACGACAACATTCCTGTGCTCAGTTATGTTATCTTGAGAGGCCGATGCAGGGAATGCGGCAAACGAATATCCCTTCGATATCCCTTCGTGGAATTCGTGACCGGATGTTTGACATTGGTCCTGTTTCTTAAGTACGGGATTACTCCGGCATTTGCTGTATTCTTCCTCTTTTGCTGCGCAATGGTGGTAGTGTTCGCCATTGACCTGGACCACATGATCATTCCCGACGTCATATCTCTTAATGGCATAGCAATCGGAATAATAGCATGCCAGCTCGGGCTCGTTCCTGGCATGGACTGGAAAGCATCCCTTGTAGGCACCTTTGTCGGAGGCGCGGTCCTGTATATCCCGGCCGCGATCTATGAGAGAATACGGGGCATTGAGGGCCTGGGCGGAGGGGACATCAAGCTTCTCGCGATGATCGGATCGTTCATCGGGACTGAGGGAGTAATCTTCGTCCTGTTCTTCTCATCGCTGATCGGATCGTTCACCGCTCTCATCGGGGTCGCGGTCAAAGGCTCGGGGGCAACGACCCCCATTCCCTTCGGACCATTTCTTACTGCTGCCGCGGTGGCGTACGTTTTCTTCGGGGACGAGGTCGTAGATTTCTTCTATTCGATACCAGCTCTGTTCTAAGTACAGGATTTTTTTAAATACGCCCACGTAGTTGCGCCAGCTCCTCTTAGGAAAGGGTCGGCTCACAGCCCGTCTTAACACAGGGCAGGTTTCGAACCTGACATCTGCTGGAACAGGCTCCGAACCTGACCTTGGCAGCACCATTTATCAGTGGGCGGGTTTGAAGAAACTGTCTCAACAGTCGGGAGACAGCAGAAAAAGTGGTACGGAGAGGGAGGATACTGCTCCTCGAGCCCTCACCCCAACCTTTCCCAGAGGGAGAGGGCTCTGTCATTCCGAGCGGTTGCAAATCTCCTCTCCCTTCGGAAGAGGGCTAGTGTGAGGGTGTAAAAAAAGAAGCGTGCCACGATCTTAACATTTGCCGCAATTCCGAGACAGTTTCTGAACCCCGCCCCCACACATGCCGGGTGGCCCATTCTCTGGTGAACGGGCGTCTCGCCAACCTTGGTCGGTAGAACGGGCGTCTCGCCCGTTTATTGGGGATGACGGCCAAGATGCCCGTCACACTGGCAAGATGCCCGTCACAACGCCAAGATGACTGAGATCGCCCTTTACTCCAGCTTCTTCGCGAGGGACCAATGCAATCTTAATGAGTTGCTCACAACGGAGACCGAGCTCAGCGCCATGGCAGCGGCCGCGAACACGGGATTGAGCAGAATCCCGAAGAACGGATAGAGAGCTCCCGCAGCAATTGGGATTCCCAGCGAGTTGTAGAAGAACGCCCAGAAAAGGTTCTGCTTGATAACCTTCATTGTTTGATGCGAAAGCCGTATCGCCGTAGGCACCTGACGGAGATCGTTGTGCATCAGGGTTATGTCTCCGGCTTCGATGGCCACATCAGTGCCGGAGCTCACTGCTATACCTACGTCGGCTGCTGCGAGAGCAGGGGCATCGTTGATACCGTCTCCCACCATCGCCACGATGCCTCCGGAGTCTTGCAGTCGCCGGATCTCTTGAGCTTTCTCACCGGGCAGCACCTCGGCCAGCACCCGATCTATCCCCAGATCCGCTCCAATAGCGGCAGCGGTCTTTTGGTTATCGCCAGTGATCATGGCGACTTCGAGGCCCATCAGCTTCAAGGCTTCCACCGCCTTGCGTGCCGATTCCCGCGGGACGTCCGCGAGTCCTATGAGGCCGACGGCCTGGCCGCGTTCCGCTACAAATACGGTCGTTTTCCCGGAGTCGAAGAGTTGCTGAGACTTGGCATCAAGTCCATTCAAAGCTATGCCTTCTTGTTTCATGAGCCCCAGATTGCCCAGCAGCACCGGGGTGCCGCCTACGGTCCCCCGGACGCCGAGTCCAGAAAGCGCCTCGAATCCATCCACAGGGAGGGTGTGCACCCCCACCCTCCTGCCCTCCTCAACGACCGCTTCGGCGAGAGGATGCTCGGAGACGGCTTCCAAGGATGCCGCGATAGTCAGCACATGGGCCGTACTCGAGCCATCGAGTGCGAGCACATCCGTGACGTGCGGCTCACCACGGGTCAGGGTACCCGTCTTGTCAAACACCACTGTGGTGAGCTTGTAGGCCTTCTCGAGGCTCTCTCCGCCCTTGATGAGGATGCCTTTTTCAGCTCCGATGCCCGTGCCCACCATGATGGCCGTCGGGGTGGCGAGTCCCATCGCGCAAGGGCAAGAGATGATCAGCACGGAGACGAAGTTCAGAAGAGCCCTGCTGAAGCTCGGATCTGGAACCAGGAAGTACCACACCAGGAACGTCCCCGTTGCAATGACAAAAACCGCTGGCACGAATATGGATGCAACCCGGTCGGCAATCCGCTGGATAGGGGCTTTCGAGCCCTGAGCTTCTTCAACCAACCTGATGATGTTTGCCAGCGCCGTGTCCGCCCCTACTCTTGTGGCAACAAAGGTCAAGGACCCGGCTTTGTTGATCGTCCCTCCAAAAACCGGGTCACCCGGCTGCTTGCTCACGGGCACGCTTTCTCCGGTAAGCATGGACTCGTCTATTGAGGAAGCCCCTGTACGGACCGTGCCGTCCGTCGGAATCTTTTCCCCGGGTCGCACGAGAACAACATCCCCCACTGCCAAGAGCTCTACCGGCACGTCCACCTCAGCCCCATCATCCCGGATCAGCCTCGCAGCTTTCGGCTTGAGCTCGATCAGCCGCTTGATAGCCGTCGTTGTCTTTGCCTTGGCTCGTGCCTCGAGATACCTCCCGAGCAAAATGAGGGTGGTAATCATGGCGGCTCCGTCGAAGTAGACATGAGGAAGCACGCCGGCTTTTGCGAAAAAGTCCGGAAACACCATGACTGAGGTTGAGTAAATGTACGCGGACAGAGCCCCTACGGCCACGAGGGTGTTCATATCCGAAGTCCCCTGGCGACCCGCCTTGTACGCGCCGATGAGAAACTGGCTGCCAACCCAGAAGACAACAGGGGTTGTCATGATAAAGAGCGTGGGAAGGACGTACGCTTCCGGTATGGCTTGCACAAAGGGGAACCAGTGGGGCATAGAGAGCACGTGCACCAGGACGCTCAAGACCAGACCGACCACAAGCTTCAGCTTGATCTCGGCTATTTCCTTCGCCCGCGCGGCCTCGATCGGATCTTCCGAAGCGTCAGCCGTCACGGAAAGAAATTGGTACCCCGCTTCTTCCAACGCGTGAGCCATACGGGAAACCGAAACGCTTCTCGGGTCATAGGTAACGATAGCTTTGGAGGTTGCGAGGTTCACTGCCGCGTCCTCGACTCCCTCAATTGCCTTCAAGGAGTTCTCCACTCGTCTAACACATGCGGCGCAACTCATTCCCCCCACAGACAGAATGGTTTTCTCGAGCCGAGCTGCTGCTCCCGTCTCGGGCACACGGTACCCGAGATCCTCTATCTTGGCCCTAATCTCGTCTGAAGAAACGCGGTCACTGTCGTACTCCACGACCGCCCTCTCCACCGCCAGATTTACACTCGCGTTCGTAACTCCATCCAGGGAGGACAATCCCTGCTCAACACGCCTCACGCACGCCGCGCAGCTCATTCCCTGAATTGGAAAAGTGTCTTTAGCCAACTTCATAGCCTGCCTTCTCGATCCGCTCACGAATCAGCTCCGGTGAGACAGAGGCATCCCGGTCATACGTTGCCTCACCCTTGTCCAGGTTCACGTCCACATTACTGACGCCAGGAATCTCATTCAAAGCTTTGCTTACTGCCATCACACAATGGCTGCACGACATGCCTTTAATCTTGACTGTATCGCTCATTTTGCATCCTCCGTTCTTCGGTGAATCAAACACTTCGCAGGTCCGTGAATTACGCTCGTTCGACCTCTGCGTCTGGCCAGTTCGGAGAACCGTTATCGCTTCTCGAGAGCTTTCGTTTCCAACACGCCAGCAACTCCTGGTTGCCGAACACCAGTTGCACCAGCTCCCACCCTAGGAGCCCCCTCTCGTTCAGGAGATCCACCAGAGCTTGAGGCTCGGTCGCGGGAACTTCTTGCATGTCGCAATCTCCCGAATCGGAACAGAAGTAGACGACGCGGCCCAAAGCATCTGCCTTGTGCATGGTAATCTCATATTCGAATAAATCCATTTCTCTCCTCGATGTTCCTTCGCGTTAGCCTGTCAGGGAGGGCTTCCAGTCGAGTCCCTGTTAATCTGAAAAGTAGGGCAGAGACGTACCGAATTCAATAGAGACAGGGAGAAAAGTTGTCGACCAGTTGACAGCGCCTCATGACCGAATGTCCGGCGGCCCACCAGTCTGTCTCATCTTGCCATTGGCTCCGCCATAACTGGAGACTGCCCGGTACAAGCACAGCACTTGGTAATTGGGGTAGCGTATTCATGGCAACGCCGGTGCCCAATTGCGGTGGCACGCGTTGTGACCGGCGGCGAGGGCGGGTTTGGAGAAAGTGTCTCAAAAGCCGGCAGTCCGTGATAATCGTGGCACACCCCCTCACCTTGACCCTCTCCCCCGAAGAACATAGGCGTTAACTTCGTGGATGACATCACGTGATTTCAGTCCGTTGACTTAACAAGGACCCCGTCACCCCGGCGAAAGCCGGGGTCCATAACATATTGGAAGGACTGGATTCCGGCTTTCGCCGGAATGACGAACAATTGGCCGTTCCACTTCTAACTTAACGCCTATGCCCCCGAAGAATGGGAGAGGGGATTCTTCCGGCTCCCTCTCTCTTTAAGAGAAGCTTGGGGTGATGTGCCTTTCCACGCATCGACGCTCAATCGTGCTACGATTTTTGGCGTGTCCCGAGTTTTGAGACATTTTCTTCAAACCTGCCCTGCCCTGAACATCCTGGACCGACCCGCTGTTGCCACCGCGCTCAATCGAATCCCCTGTTACCGGGTCCAGGGAATTCCGAAGAGACTGCATTTCTGTCTCCACAGACATAATGAATCCGACGTGCCACCCGATTCGCTCATCCGAGCACCAAGCTTCTTGCAGCGACACTACGCATCCAGAACAGGCTCTGCGTGCAGTGTACTTCCTACAGTCCTTCACGGACGAGACCATCGCGTACCAAACAAAACGGTGTTACAGACATACCATAACCGCGCGGCCAGCACCATTTTTGTGGGGCTTCAGATTAGAGACGGCCTGCCATGCCTTGAGCGTAGCCGGTCAGCTCTACGTATCCATGCCCTTGTACCGGCGCTCCCGCCCTGACACCTCTCGCGTCCACTGCGCCTTCCCAGTAGACAATGGAGGTAGATCGCCCCGTCGACAGCTCCTGGTCACGTAGTATGGGGGTCATTTCCAGATCGAGGTCGAGCGAAGGAATGCGCACTCTCCATCCGCTCGGATAAACAGCCCCGGTGTGGGGGCTCTTCCAGGTGCCGGTGGCTTCTATGGACAGGCCCTGGGGATTCAAATTAACAGGGGAGGTCTCTCTGGGGACAAAGGTCCCGAAGATTCTATCCCTCGTTCCATCCTTGTTACGGAGGTAAAAGAGCATAATCTCAGAGCCATCATCGAGCTGGATGCCGAACCAATCCCATCCTACCTGGCTCTCCAGGAGAATCGAGGAACCGAACTCGTGATCCATCCAGGCATAGCCGTCGACCGAGTGCGAAGTCCCGTTGATGGTCAGGACTCCCTGGGTCTTGAGACGGGTGAAGGAGTAATAGTACGAAGCCTGAGTCGGGGAGATCCCTTTCCTGCTATATCCATTGTTTCCATGAAGGACGGGCGGCTTGACCGGAATCAGTCTCAGGTCCAGGTCACAATCGTCTTGCCGAGCCCGGAGCCGTATCGAGTTATCCTCTGCGGTTGCACTCCAATCCCGGACCCAAACGTCGAGATTGTCCGGCGCGGCTCCAGCCAAGCCAGGGCCTTCTCGAGCGATCAGCTCAGCATGAAAGAAGCGCCCACTCTTTCCGTCGGTCAGCGCAAAATGTGCTGGGTACACGTCTCTCACCGTCCAGGCGGAGCGCCACGGTGGAGGAGTTTTTGCCAGAGCCCTCCGAAAGAAGGTGAGCTGAAAACCCCATCGATTATGGTCTGATCTCAGGTTACCCGTAAAGTACCACCATTCGGTCTGGAAATCCGGGTGCTTTCCGTGATCCTGGGGAAAGACGAACTCCCTCCCGGGAACGGCTCTCGCGAAGTCTTCCGCCACCCCGGGAAATGGTAAGAGCACGAGGACGAGCATCCCCAGGGTCACCGTTCTCCACAGAAACCGCTTTTCGTCTCCCAGACCAGTTGTGTCCCTGTCCGTGTCGTTTCGCCGCATGTTATCCCGTCCTGAGCCTCGCCATAACTTCCCGAAAGGAGCCGCTGCCGACGTCTCGCTCCCAAAGCCGATTCAATAACGAGATTACGTGGGGCCGGTGTTCGGGCAGCACAATGAACCCCGGGTTCGGACGAGTGGCGCGCAGCCCTTCCGCCGGCTCCAGCGCTACAAATCCCGCAAACGCCTCTCGCCGGTCTCTGTCGGAGAGGAAGGTCAAGACATCGAGCATGTTCCCGCTGAGTCCGCCATCATCCACGTGTTCGATAATCTGCTCCAGAACCCCGTTCAGTGTCACAACTAGGGGATTGACGATCGCCGACCCGCCGGGAACGCACGGCCGTTCCGACCACATGGACCTGCATGAAAAGGGTCTCACAGAATATATGGCGCAGCCGTCTTCGACTCGAAGGGGACAGGGAGCGTCTCCCGGGAGGACATCACTCTGAACCGGCTCCTGTCTGCTGAGGCAGTGTTCGGCGAGCTCATTGATGGTAAGGGCGGGCTTGAGTCGGTCTTCCGATCGCTTCTCACGGCAAAGAGCAAGCAAATCGTGGCGATCGCTCTGTTCCAGGAACTTCAGGATGAGATCCACCTCGAGGGTTGTTGCAAGAACATTTTGAGTGCAGCAGGTTCTGCAGTCCCGTGTACATGCCGTAGCAAATGCGCTTGCCACCAAATCGTAGGTGTCAAAGACTGCTTTCAACAAGTCCGTTTTCAGATTCACCATTACCCCGAACCCCGTATAGCGGTGGCTTCGATCATGACCCTCAATCCGAGAGGAAGCTGTGCCACCCCCACTGTCGTGCGGGCAGGAGGCTTTTCCTGAAAGAACTCGGCGTATACGGCATTCATCTCGGCGAACTCCGAAATATCCACCAGGTAGACGACACATCGCACAACGTCCTTGAGAGACGAACCCGCTGCTTCAAGGATAGAAGCGATATTTCTGAGGGTCTGAGCCGTTTCGGCTTTGATCCCTCCCGGTACGACCGTGCCGGAAATCGGGTTGACCCCTTTTTCTCCACAAACGAATATCCAATCATGAACCGAGATAGCCTGCGAATAGGGGCCGGCGGGCGAGCCCGCTGACGGAGCACTGATCACTGTCTTGCCCATGGGGATCTCCTTCATCCCAGGAATCGGGATTGACAAAAAGCCTGGAAATCGGCTTCTGATGCTCCCGATACCGAGGCCTCTTTCCTTCCCGTTCACGTGGCTGTACAATGAGCAGCAACGAACGGATTACCTGGCACCTTACCATGAAAATAACTACGGCGCGCTTTCTTCGGGCAGCGGAATTCGAGAAAGACTATCCCACCGGCAAGCTTCCCGAAATCGCTTTTGCTGGGAGGTCAAACGTGGGCAAGTCTTCCGCGATCAACACCCTTCTGGGGAGACGAAATCTCGTTCGGACCTCGAAGACTCCGGGAAGAACGCAAAAATTGAACTTTTTTTCCGTAAACGAGTGTCTAATATTTGTAGATCTTCCGGGTTACGGTTTTGCCGCAGTTCCCCTAGAGATTAGGCGAACCTGGGGACCTATGATAGAGTCGTACCTGACGAGCAGGAAAGAATTGGCAGGCCTCGTCGTCATTATTGATTCCAGGCGCCCGGCGACTGAATCGGACCTCAACCTTATGAGATTTCTTAAGGAGCGGACCATTCCATTCGTGGTCGCTGCTACCAAGGCAGACAAGTTGAGCAGCAGTGGCGTCCGCGCGCAGGCTCGTGCCGTGAAACAACAGGTGGGACAGGACGTCGCCGTGGTGATGTTCTCATCCCACACCGGCCAGGGAAAAAATGAATTGTGGAAAGAGATCAAAAAGCTTATAGAGTGATTTCAACCTTCCCGAGAAACGGATTTGGTCCGGGCAGGAAGTACACGTAAATACTAGACATGGGAACTGCCCCCAGAAGAGGGACGCGCATGACGGTAAAGAAAATGTTGATAAACGCCAGCCACCCCGAAGAGTGCCGCGTGGCGGTGGTTGCTGACGGAATCCTCGAGGAATTGGACGTTCAAATAAGCACGAGGGAAGCCACTCTGGGGAATATTTACAAGGGGGTCATCACTCGAGTTGAGCCTTCCCTGCAAGCGGCATTCGTTGATTACGGGGGACGGCGAAACGGATTCCTCTCAATTAATGATGTACATCCTTCCTATTTCCCCGAATCGTTCGAGGTTGCGGGGAGACGTCCCCGAATTCAGGAGGTCTTCAAGAAGGACGATCATGTGATCGTTCAGGTGAACAAGGAAGAGCGAGAAAACAAAGGAGCGAGCCTCACCACGAATATCTCCCTTGCCGGCCGGTACCTCGTCCTGATGCCGGGAACCGAATTATGCGGAGTATCCAGAAAAATTGAAGATGAGAAGGAGCGCAAGAAGCTCAAAGAAATCCTCAAACAACTCGAGCCCCCTGAGAATATGGGCTTCATCATACGGACCGCGGGTATGGGCCGGACCAAAACGGAGCTCTCCCGCGATCTCAATTACGTCTTAAAGCTTTGGAGAGCCATAGAAAAGAATGTAGGGAACCAGACCGCTCCAGCGCTCCTTTATCGAGAGCACGACATTGTCATCCGCTCAATCAGGGATCACTTTTCCCCCGACATATCTGAAATCCTCGTTGATGAGAAGGAAGTCTATAAGAAGGCGAAGGACTTTTTTCGGCAGGTAATGCCCAAGTACGAGAATCTCGTAAAATTGTGCCAGGAGCGCAGGCCGCTCTTCAACAAGTACCAGCTCGAGGAACAGATCGAGCAGGTGTATCGAAAAAGAATCAAGTTGAAGTCGGGTGGATACATCATCATCGAGCCCACTGAAGCCATGGTCACCGTGGACGTGAACTCGGGGAGCGCTATTAGAGAAAAAGGGATCGAAGAGACGGCATTCAGGGTCAACATGGAAGCCGCGCCCGAAATAGCACGCCAGTTGCGAATGCGAGACCTGGGTGGAATCATCGTCGTCGACTTCATTGACATGGTGCAGAAAAAGCACAAACAAGAAGTGGAGAAGACGGTGCGTGCCGAGCTCAAGAAGGATCGCGCCAAGACCAAGGTGCTCAGAATCTCCGCTCTCGGCCTCCTCGAGCTCTCGAGACAGCGGTTAAAATCCTCGCTCGGAACCGGCGAGTATCTCGAGTGTCCGCTCTGCAACGGGATGGGCAAGGTTAAATCGCCTGAGATGACGGCCCTATCGGTGTTCCGAAAGATAAAATCCCAGATATTGCGGGATCGCCACTGCGCAGTAAAGGTGACAGTGCCGGCACCAGTGGCGGATTACCTCCTCAATAGGATGAGAGATCAGTTGGTTGATTTGGAGAGAGAATGCTCCACTCACATCACGGTAGTTTCCAATCCGACAATCACCGACAGAAATATCGTTATAGAGACCACGAAAGAGGAGCCGTTAGAGCCGCCGACAACGGAATCCCTCCGGTTGGAGGAGCCTGTATTAGAGGAAACTGAAGACCAAGAACCCCGGTTGGAAGCGCAAGAGGAGCTTCAGGTAGCTTCGGATTCGGAAAAGAAACACGGGAAACGGTCTGCTCGACGCAGGCGACGGAGCAAGCGCAAGGTGGCGCCGGAAGCCGACGCGGAAGTGACGGCTCCCGAGACCGGTGAAGACGCCCTTGTCTCGGTACCTGAGTCACAGGAGACTGAGGCAAGGTTGGACCTGCTCGGGGACTTTCCCGAGGAAGAGCACGTTGAACCGACCTACCCCCTTGAAGACCTCGAAGTGCCAGAGGAACCGGAGGAACTCCTGGAGCTCCAACCAGTTGTGGAAGAAATGGAAACCGACACGGAGTCAGGCGAGGATTGGGAACAGTTGGACGAAGAAGACGCTGAGCCTTCTCGAGAGCTCGTTCTCAAAAATACCCTCGTCGATGATTCCAGGGAGGAAGAGGAGGAATCCTTCCAACATGTCCGAGTGACTGATGCAGCCCGGGACGAGACAGAGCACCCTCAAGTGCGGGAATCGAGTCAGGCTGAGGTTTCCCCTTCCTCGGAGGAGACCCAAGATCCTGATCGGCAAGCGGCCATCGTCCAGGAGCTCCAAGACACCGACAGGGGTCAGCAGCAGAAAAAGCGCGAGCCGAGGAGAAAAAACTCACTTCAGAGCTATCTTCCCTTTTCGTGACGGCCCCGTTACGTCAAGCCGGTTGCCAAACCAGACAAAACCTGCTACGGTGTGAGTATTCATTGTATGCCGTTTCCAAATGTCTGACTCATGCCAAGAGAGAAGCTTTTTTTTCCGGCACTCAACGGAGCGACCGTTGAAAGAACGGTTGCGCTATCCCTCATGCATGAATTCGAGCCCCTTGAATGGGGGAAGGGGTAGACGATCTCAGGATCGTGGTTATCCTTTTCCTTTCATCCAGAAGCTCGGGGATTCCGTGAGGCCCGAGAGAATAGGAGGTGAGCGTTGGCTAAGAACAAAGGCGTTGTCCATGTGGTCGGAACGGGGACGATAGGCGAGCCGCTTATCGGTTTGCTCTGTTACTTCAAGGACGAGGCAGGGTTTGAACAGGTGACTTTCCACAAGAGGTCTCCTATTGCCAGAGACGTTCCCAAAGTGAAAGCCCTTGTGGACAGAGGCGCTTTGCTCGCCGTTGACGAAGACAGAGTGACGGATTTCGAGGCACTGGGCCTGAAACCTCAGATGATTCATGAGGAAGCCTTGTATAGAGCCGACGTGGTGATAGACTGCACGCCATCGGGCGTCGGTATCTCGAACAAGAACGAGTTTTACGAAAAATATCTCAACAACACCAAAGGATTCATAGCCCAGGGCAGCGAATTCGGTTTCGGCAAGATGTACGCCCGCGGTATCAATGATTCTGCTTTGGAACCGGGCGTCGACCGCTTCATCCAGGTCGTGAGCTGCAACACGCATAATCTGTGTGTTCTCATCAATTCAGTAGCTCTCGTTGATGGAGAAGACAACCTGGAGGAAGCCCGTTTCTTGTGTATACGGCGAGCGAACGACATCAGCCAGGTCAAAGGATTCGTTCCTTCACCAGACGTGGGCAAGCACGGAGACCCAGTCTTCGGCACCCACCACGCGCGGGATGCCTATCACCTGTTCCGGACCAGAGGACTTGAGCTGAACCTGTGGTCCTCAGCATTGAAACTGAACACCCAGTACATGCACTGCATTTACTTCACGCTCAAGCTCAAGAGAGCAGTCACGAAGGCCGAAGTGCTGGAGAGATTCCGACAGGACGACAAGATCAGTGTGACCAAGAAGCAATCTGCGTGCGAAGTTTTCTCGTTCGGCAGAGACCACGGCTATTTCGGCAGGATCCTCAACCAGACAGTCATCGTCGAGCCGTCCATAGAAGTCAGAAAGGGGCATGAAGTCATAGGCTTTTGCTTCACCCCTCAGGATGGGAATTCCCTGCTAAGCTCGTTCAGCGCGGCGACGTGGTTCATGGACCCGGCTACATACCTAGACCGGTCGAACTGTCTCAAGCGATTCTTCTTCGGAGAGGTCTAGTGTTTTGTGCCGGTGAGATCTCTGCGTTCGCGTGGTGGGCAGACAGTGCTCGCATGCCGGAGCCGGTCGGTATCTTGCCGTCCCTGTTCGCCATCGCAAAGCTCTGGCAGGGACAGGACTTCGAATTGGGGACGGCCTGACTTTGAGTGGCGGTCATGGGACAAGCCGTGAGTATCCCGTTAGGCCCCTCTTTGGAGTGGGAGCCCTGATTATCGACCGGGAGCGCATAATCCTGGTGAAACGGGGCAAGCAGCCCGCAAGGGGGGAGTGGAGCATACCAGGTGGACTGGTAAAGACAGGAGAGCCGATTAAGACGGCGGTGACGAGAGAGGTACTCGAAGAAACGGGTTTGGAAGTCGAGCCCCAATCTCTCGTCGAGCTGGTGGAGCGGATTTTTCCGGATGGCACGGGAAGAATTCGGTATCACTACGTGATCGCTGACTACTTGTGTCGAGTAGTCGGCGGGTCCCTTAATGCAGGATCCGACGCACGTGAAGCGGTGTGGGTAGCTCGCTCTGACCTGCACCGCTATTCGCTTGCGCCTATTACCGCGGATGTCATTTCTAAGGCGTTTGTCGAGAGCGAGCGTTTCGGCCGGTGCGAGTAAGTGCTACGGCTCCCTCCAGGGTGGAAGACGTTTCCACACGCATAAAAATGGTGGGAACCTCGTGCCTTGGCAGTCGCGAGCACCGTGGGAAAAGACTCCCAAGCCAGCGATGCCGGCCACGTTTTCGAGCCGATTTGGTGTGAGGTGGTTGTAGTGGACAGCAACGGCTGGATGGATCCCAGATCGGAGATGTTGCTTCTCTCCACGGACGGGAACACGAAGAACCTGCTCGTTACGGCTATTGACATTGAAGGCGCTGTCGATGAAGAAGCGTGGGTGCCTGCCATCCGAAGAGCATCGACATGCTTTCCGCACCTGTTGAGCACGGTCAGAGAGATCAAAGTGAACGGGCTTCGTCGTCTCCTGTGGGAGCATCGACCGGATCTTCGGATCCCTACGACCGTGTGGGAGGTGAGGGACGACGGCACGGCCCATGGCTCACTCAATGATCTGCTTACTCCAGTAGCATTTCACTTGGACAAGGAACGCGACTTGTTCCAGGAAGTCCCTGTCGATTTTCACCTCATTCGGAGGGGACCGCATCGGAGCATGCTGATCGGTATGTTCCATCACGTCACCGCAGACGGTGCAACCGTGGCCGAATTCGGAAAGGAGTTTTTTGCCCAGTATCATGAGATAAAGACAGGAAAGAGACCGGAATGGGCACAAGAGACCCATGCCATCTCCAGCTCTGCCAAGAGGCAGGCTCGAAGCGTCGGGGCATCCTCCTGGAGAGATGCCCTGATGGGAGTACGCCAGACCATGGCGAACCTCTTCGACAAACCCACGCTCCCGGCTGGTACCGGCGACCCCCATGATCTCGGGGAGCACCAGATCAAGCGTGCGCTTTCTGAAGAAGAAACTAGCCTTGTTCTGAAGCGTGCGGCATCTTATGGAGCTTCGCCCATAGACCTGTTCACCGCGTGCTCTAAAATAGCGGTGGACCGTTGGAATGAGGCCCGAGGTATTGCGCCGGGTCTTCTGACCTGTTCCGTCACAGTCAATGCTAGGGGTCGATTCGGAGTGTCAGACCAGCCGAACAACAGTTCCGTGATCTTTTTCAGATCCGAACCCGAACAGAGGCGAGAGCTCAAGAAGCTTTGCCGGAAGCTAGCGGTAACCCGGATCAATCATTTCCGGAACCACCAGGACATCAAGTACATGCAGGACATTGAGCGGATGATCAACTCACTGCGTCTCCTGCCGTTCCGAATGCGAAGGAAAATAGTTCACAACGTCGTGAATCGCCACCAATTCTCAATCGGGGTCACCCTGCTGGGAGCAGTGTGGCCGAAAATGAAGAACGGGAAGCCGAGCACCGAGACGGCTCTGACAAACGCTGCCGATCTTTCCCTTCGCGAAGTTCACGCTATTGGATACAAGCTGTTATCCGGAAATCACGCCATGCTGGTTGCATACACGTTCAGGAACCGCCTCAACCTTGTCCTCGCTGGCTCCGCGTGTCGGTTCACACGAAAGGAAACTGAAGACTTCCTGGATTTGATCGTGAAAATCCTCGTCGGCGACTCTCCCCAACTCCGCTAGAAATCCTCGTCTTCGATTGTGAACGGGGGCGGATACCGTTTGATTGGTACGAACCCAAAAAGCGTGGTTATCATGTTTTGCGGAAAAGGTGTTAACAGACGGTTGTACAATTGAGCACTCTGATTGTAGTCCTTTCGCGCGGCAGAGATCCGTCGGGTAGTATTCAACACTTGCTTCCACGGCTTCTCGAAAGGGGGATGCTTGCGTAGATCGGGAGACACCTGGACGATTTTCTTCACCTGCTCGATGGTGCGATCCATCTCGTCAACTGCCGCCACTATCTGATCGGGATCCACTGCCCTCATGGAAATGGACCTGGCCTCCATAATCCGACCCGCCAACCGGCCATGGCCGGATTCGTACCCTCGCAGTCCTTCCACGAGACTGGGCAAGAGCTCGTTTCGTTGCTTCACAGCCCGGTGGAATGCGTCCCATTCGGCCCCCGTCTCGATCCTGCCTTGCTGGAGAATCGGACGCAGAGACAAGAACGAGATGAGTGACAAGATGAGAAAAGCCACCAGGAGAGCAGAGCTGAACTCTATGATTTTCGAAAGGGACATACGTTGCACATGACTGAAGGATTCGATACCGGACCGTGAGGCCCAAGTGCGAGCTCGCCTGGCAGCACGCCGGCAGCAGTATAGGTCACTTGCGCAGGTGCGGCTTATGATGCCGCCCATAGACAATGGAGGCAGTATAGCAGATCGTCCACTCTATCCGCCACCAATAACAGAGGCCGTGATCCCGAGCCGACCCGTCCGTTACCTCGGGTGAGAGATCGTCGCTCTGAGTCCAGCCACAAGTCGTCATGGTATTGGTAGTCTTTTTCCTGGACATAATCGATGGGATTTCCTATCAGTGTGCTGGGTTACGTTGACTTTTTCCGAATCACTGGCTTTAATGGATTCATCAGTTTTTTGCTCGTGTCAAAGAGGAGAGGTATGCCAATGACATCGAAGACGGATCGCAGAGAATTTCTAAGAAGCGGATTGCTGACTGCAGCGACAATGGTAGGAGCGACAACCGGTCTGCTCGCCCCTCGTTCCACAATGGCCCAGAAGACACCTGATGTGGTCGTTTCGCACGGAACCGACCCTGCGAAGATGACCCGCTCCGCGGTAGAAGCGCTGGGAGGCATGAAGCAATTCGTGAAGCCCGGCCAAAAGGTGGTTATCAAGCCGAACATGAGCTTTGCAAGCGGACCGGAGCGGGGCGCAAACACCCACCCCGCAGTGGTAAGGGAGGTTGCGGCCATGTGCGCCGAAGCCGGAGCGTCTCGAATCTCCGTTGTTGACTACGTGTTGAATGATCCCTCAGCGTGTATGTCTCTCTCCAAGATCCCGGAATTCTGCCAAGACGTTCCCAACACCATGGTGAATCATGTAAAGGCTAGGAGGTTGTTCCAAGAGGTTCCCGTCAAGAACGGAAAGGAGCTCAAGTCCCTGGAGGTCCTGAAAGAAGTGTTGGAATCGGATGTCTTGATTGCCGTTCCCGTGGGCAAGAGCCACTCCTCTGCCGGGATAAGTCTCTCCATGAAAGGTATGATGGGCCTGATCCATAACAGAGTGTCTTTTCACAGCCGTTACGATCTCCATACCGCGATTGTGGACATGGCCAGTGTGCTCAAACCGAACCTCGTCGTTATAGACGGGACCAGGATTCTTAGCAGCGGGGGACCGAGCGGACCGGGAAAAGTGATACCCTTGAACCTGGTGATAGCTTCCACCGACATGGTCGCTGCTGACGCTCAAATGGTTGCGCTGGGCACATGGTACGATCGTAAGTTCACTCCAAGCCAGGTACGCCACATTCGGGGGGCTGCAGAGCGGGGATTGGGGCGGATGGATCTCGACAATTTGCTCATCGTTGACGTGAAATCGTGATGCGCTTTCAACGTGTGGCTCAAGGGATCAGCTTTGGCATTTTTGCTGCTCTGCTGGTGCTGGCGGCATATCCGTTCGCGGAAGGGGTACAGGTGGACTTCTTCCTGCGCATGGATCCCGTCCTCGGCGTCGCCACCCTCATAGCTGCCAAGGTATTCCTGTTTTTCTTGATTCCCGCATTGGTAGTACTGAGTATTACCGTCGTTGCCGGGAGGCTCTTCTGCGGGTTCGTCTGTCCCATGGGAACGACGATTGACTTGATGGACTCATGTTTAAGGCCCAACCGCAAAGCCACGGCGCGCGAAAGCTCGTATGAGGCCACATCCCGTTTTAGAGGATGGAAATATCTCCTGCTGATCTCGATTCTCGTCGCTGCCGTTGCGGGGACATCTCTGGTGCATCTGGGCTCGCCGCTGTCCCTGGTGACCCGCTTTTTCGGGCTCGTAGTTCATCCCATCCTTCTTCTGGTAGCGGATCAGGGTATTCATTGGAGTGCTCCTTTGGCAACGGTTTATCCTGACCTTCAATATATCCAGTTTCCTCGGAAGGTCTTCGCAACGAACGCCTTTGTGGCACTCATCTTCGTCGCGATAGGACTGCTCGTGTACGTGCATCCGCGATTCTGGTGCAGAAACCTCTGTCCGGCCGGTGCTCTCATGGGCTTCCTTGCGCGAAAACCGCTCTTCAGGCGAACAGTGAGCGAATCATGCACATGTTGCGGGCAGTGCTCGCGAGCCTGTCCCATGGGAGCCATTTCCGAGAACCCTCTGCACACGGTCTTCTCCGAATGCATCATGTGTGAACGCTGCCGGGAAGTCTGTCCGGTGGGCGCGGTTGGGTTCTGGACAGCTCCGTCCCTGGAGGGTGCCAACATCGAGCCCGATCCGACTCGACGCGGTCTCCTGTTTTCCGCGGCAAGCGGTCTGCTTGCAGCAGGACTGTTCCGTACGAGTATCCACCAGCCCTCAGTGGGATCGGCCGACACGGTGTTGGTGGCCGGCGATCTTATCCGGCCGCCCGGTGCCCTTCCCGAGCCCGAATTCCTCAGCCGTTGTGTCCGTTGCGGGGAGTGCATGAAGGCGTGCGCAACGAACACGCTTCAGCCAATTTGGCTCAAGGCAGGCCTCGAAGGGATCTTTTCACCCGTCTTGGTCACCCGACTCGCGGGCTGTGCTATCACGTGCAATGTGTGCGGCAAGGTCTGCCCCACAGGCGCCATCCGGGACCTCCCCCTCATAGAGAAACAACACGCGAAGGTGGGCACCGCGTGGATCAATAGGAGTAACTGCCTGGTATGGGAACAGGATCGCAAATGCCTCGTCTGCGATGAAGTTTGCCTGTACAATGCGGTTTCGTTCAAGCCCGTGCCTGGCCTGAAGAACGCTGCACCGTTTGTGGAAGAGAATCGGTGCACCGGCTGCGGGTGGTGCGAGAGCAAGTGCCCCGTGCAGGGAGAATCCGCCATAAAGGTCAACATACTGGGCGAAGTACGCTTGGCCACCGGTTCGTACGTGGAAAAGGCGAAGGAGTACGGCTTCGTATTCAAGAGTCGAGACAACAGTGGGGACAAGCTCGCACCGGAGACGTTCGACCCGCTCCGGAAATCGGGAGCGCAGCCCCCATCTCTTGGGCCGGAGGATGAGGCTGGGGTGGTCTTGCCACCGGGCTTCCTCCCTAATAAACAATGACAACAGAGCCTTAATTTGCTAAAATGATTCAACACAATCTTTATCCATTTGCTGATTTCGCAGCGCGGCTATGATGTTGCTGACATGAGGTACAGCGACTGAAGGACAGACTCAGGCATGAATCCATCTGGGTCCACACGTAATGATGATATCGACCGGTTGGTGCAGCAGGCGGAGTTCTATGAGACTCAGGGGCTCTACGAACAAGCCGTGCAGGTCTATCGAGACATCCTTACGAAGCAGCCGGATCACGAAAAAGCCCGGTCCAGGATCGCTGTGATCGAGCGCTCCCAGGAAGCACAAAACACATCTGGCCCGGTCGTCACACGGCCCGACTCTCTGTCTCCCCGTCTGGCCCTTGACCTGGGGTTGGCGTACATGGGTATGAACTTGTACGCAGAGGCAATCGAAGAGTTCACTCACTCACTCAAGACCTCGCCTGCCGTACGACCGGATCTGTTGCGGTATACCCTCGCGTGTCTCGTGCATTTGGGGAAGCACGAGCGCGCAACCAAAGCAATGCATCAGTTGCTGGACGATCCCTCCCTCACCCTGGCTGAGAAGGGAGACATCGTGGCTGACACAGCAGCTTTGTACTTGGAAAAAGGACAGGTCGAGCGAGCGAGCACCTTGCTGCAGGGGCTGACGGACCAGCAGAAGATGTTCGTCCGTGACTACGATAAACTCCTCGCCCAGGTGTCCCAGCTCGACGAAGAGGACCTTGAGATCGAGGTGGAAGATCCGGAAACCGGGATCGTGTACTCCGAGCCTCTCATGAAGCAGGGGCGGACCCGAGCTGCCACGAAGGATGAGCCGCAGCGTCGCAAAAAGCCGGAATTGCCGTCCGTACCGCTCAAAACCGCTGTGGCATACTCCCTGGACAGCAGAAATTGGCATAATGGGACGTCTGAGAGCGTCTCGCCCCAGTGGGCTGTCCTGCAGCTCGACGAGCAGCTCAATACGGGGGATTCCCTCGTTGTCCGGTTTCGACTGCCCGTTGAGGACGAGAACGATACGATTTCTGTCATCTCACGGGTCGCCGAGCCTCCCTTGCGGGAGAGGAATCATCACCGGGTGCGTGTGCAGTTTCTCTCATTTCTCCCTGGCGGCGAATCGACGCTCAACGCGTTTATCGAAAGAGCAGTGGAAAATCCTGCTGTGCTCCAGGACGCGGCGCATATGGAGTTGATTCCGGGGTTGAGCGAACTGCCGCCTGACGAGCCGAAGCAAACACCCCGCCGGATCGGTGCTCAAGCCGTGAAGAAGGCGATTCGCCAGGCTCCTCCCGAAGATGACGACGCTCCTGCTGAAGGAGCCCTGGCATTGATGGCCAAGCTGGACGCTGAGGGCATTGCCAGGGTGCATTTCGCCTGCGAATGCGGCCAGGTACATGTGGTGCCTGCCAAGAATGCCGGGCGCAAAGGGAAATGTGCGACCTGCGGGAATGTCTTGACAGTTCCCATGGTGGACACCCGACCCGACAGCCTGTCCGACCGGGTCATCGGGAAGGTGGTAGGAGGATGCCGACTTCTGTGCAAGCTCGGCGGCGGAGGCATGGGAGGTGTGTTCAAAGGCCATCACATTGCCCTCGACATACCGGTCGCGGTGAAGATACTGCACGCTCATCTTGCGGAGAAAGACCCCGTCTTCATAAAACGCTTCATTCGTGAGGCACGTGCAGCGGCCAGACTCCAGCATCCCAATATTGTCGGGGTTATGAACGTCGGATTTGAAAACGGGCTCCACTATCTTGTTATGCCGTTTGTAAGCGGGGGAAGTGCGGCTGCTCTTCTGGCCAAGAAGGGAAGGCTCCCCGTCGACACGGTGCTCGACATTGCGGTGGAGATGGCTCGGGCCCTTGTCGTGGCAGAAGAAAACAATTTGTTGCACAGAGATATCAAGCCGGCAAATATCCTCTTCAACGAGAAGGGATCTGCCAAGTTGGCGGACCTTGGTCTCGCCAAGAGCTTCCTCGAGGGACAGGATGTCAGCATTACCCAGACCGGCATTGCGTGCGGCACACCCCTGTACTTCTCTCCGGAGCAAGCAAAAGGGGCTCGAAATCTCGACATCAGATCGGATATTTATTCTCTCGGGATCACCCTCTATCACCTGATCAATGGGTCCCCTCCGTACAAAGGGGAGTCCGCGTACGTAATCTTTCAGAAGCACGTGCACGAGCCACTGCCTCCCTTTGACGACGACGTTCCCCCTGTTCCCGCTGCCGTAGTCGATTTGCTTGTGAAAATGACGGCAAAGAACCCGGATAACAGATATTCCAGTGCAGAAGAGCTGCTCTCCGCGATCGAATCGGTGCAAGCCGAGATCAAAGGCGATCCCAATGGCCCTTCCTCTTCCGGTGCGCCCAAGAAGGGACTGCTTGCTCGATTGGGACTCAAGCGATTTGAAGAGCCGGAGAAATGAGACCATCGGGACCTGAGAAGCAGGTCCAGACCCAATCCGCAAACAGGGGCATAGACGACCGCGTGAAAGCACCGGCCGCTCTCCACTATCGTGTCGGCCACAAGTAAAGAGCTTCGCACGCAATGTTCGGAAATCGCGACCTCTTTCATGACCTCATGTCGAGCGAAGACTCATTGGCTTTCAACTGCGATTGCTGCCACGCATATTCAATGCGCAACAGTAAAGATTCGGGCCCGAGACGGGGGAGAATGGAGAAAGCTCATCCTTTACCCTGCCGAATTGCCGTCCTTCTTGGTACAAGATTTCATAAGTACGGCCACCTATTTGGGAAACGGGTCCCTTCTGGGAAGTGCAGGTTCCAAACAAGAAGAATGCAGGCTGGAAAGCCTGCACTACATGATTGAAACACGATCTGTGCGACTGCGGGGTTAGATACCCGACCCATGGCTCCGAATACTCCTCCTGCAAGAATCAAGACACGACAACCCACGCGCAGGGGCAAGTTCGAAATCTGCTCCTACCTTTGGCGCGAACATCAATGGGCCTCGCCATATTTAGGTCAGCCGCATTGCCGTGAATCCACTATCGTATTTCCGCCATCGTGAACTTAGCCGCAGCGACTGCCCGAAGGTTCATTCATTAGTTGACAAATGCCCTTCTATATCTTAATATTACAGGGTCTTTATTACAGCTCAAATTGGTCACTGCGGAGGATTCGTCATGTCTGGTCTCTCTCGCGTTCTCGCTAGCCTCGCCGCTGTTTCCCTAACTGTTTTTGGGTGGGTACAGTATCCCGGCTGGTACTACCAATGGTACTCGACGTGGCCTGAGCTTTATGCATGGCCCGCATCCTTTTCCAACAACTGCGATCCCCGGTGGGGATTTTGGTTCTGGTGAGGCGGAATCGCAGCAGATTCACGAATCCCCCGCCCCCAATCAATCAGGGCAGGCGCGGGGGATTTGTCTTTCGTACGCCTGTGGGTATGATACGTCCTGTGATGTCGTGGTTCCACCGGGCTACTGCAGTGCTGGCTGGGAGCGAAACGGGTCTGAGGCACGACTTCACGCTTCACGCACAATTACCTACTTGCCACGAAGCAGGCCGTTTTCGTAAAAGTACTGAAATACCACAAACTGGTCTATTCCGGTCAGCTCCACGACTTTGAAGATGGTAACGGACTGCTTCGCCATCTTCAATTCGTTGATGACTCGAGTGATTCGACCGTACACTTCGCTGCTTTGATTGATGTCCATGGCTCTTCCTCTCTAACGATCCTCCTCACAATTGGCCGCATTATCTCGTTTCTGTTTAGTTATTCACGTAATCTACGACCGTCTCCAGCGCCTGATCCAGGCATACCACATCCGGGCCTCCTGCCTGAGCCATGTCCGGTCTTCCGCCGCCAGAGCCTCCCAGCATTGCGGCTGCCTTCTTAACGAGATTGCCGGCGTGGAAACGGTGTGTCAAATCTTTGGTAACAAGGGCAATTAGGAGGGCCTTGCCATCGGAGCGGGCGCCAAGAAGCGCCACCCCTGACCCGAGCTTTTCGCGTACTCGATCCGCGTATTCCCTCAACTCCTTGGGGTCTCTCACGCCCTCAACTACCTTCGCGAGGACGCGCACACCGTTCATCTCCCGTACACCTTCGAGGATGTCCGTTGTTACGCCCTTTGCCAATTTGGCCTTCAGGGCTTCAATCTCGCGTTCTCGGGCCTTCTTCTCCTCCAGCAGCTTGTCCAATTTTCGGATCAGCTCTCCCCGTGTTCCCTTGAGCCGATCTGCTAGGCTTTTCAACTCATCCTCGACTGCGCGGAGGTATGCCAGCGCTTCTCGGCCCGTTACGGCCTCTATGCGTCGCACCCCGGAGGCAATCCCGCCTTCGCTCAGAATCTTGAACAGGCCAAGATCTCCTGTTCTGTTGGCGTGGGTCCCGCCACACAGTTCTCGGCTGAAATCACCGATTGAGACCATTCGTACGATGTCACCATACTTTTCGCCGAACAGAGCCATCGCGCCCAAAGCATGGGCTTCCTCCAGCGAGGTGATGCGAGGACTAACAGGGATGTTCGCCAGCACCTTTTCATTTACCAGGTCTTCCACTCGCTGCAATTCCTCGCGAGAGATAGGAGAAAAGTGGGTGAAGTCAAATCTCAGGCGATGAGCATCCACAAGAGACCCTCTCTGCTGCACGTGTTGTCCCAGGACCTCCCTGAGAGCCCATTGGAGCAAATGGGTGGCCGAATGATTTGCCATGGTGGCCTGCCGTTCATCCGCGAGAACGGTCAGATCGACCCGCTGCCCCACTCTGAATGTGCCGCTTTTCACGGTTCCCAGATGAACAATTAACTCGGGCAACGGTCTCACGGTGTCGGAAACTTCGATCTCATTCCCATCGCTCCTGATAAACCCTTTGTCTCCCACCTGGCCGCCCGATTCACCGTAAAAGGGGGTACGGTCCGTTATGACCTCGACCTTGTCACCGGCATGCGTCTCCTGAACTTGATGGCCGTCCCGTATGATCACCTGCACGGTGCCCGTGTCTTCCAGGGTGTCATATCCAGTGAATTCGCTTCTGGCTCCCTGTTCGACAAGCTGCTTGAGTACCTGAGCCTCTCCGGCCGGACCGCCGTCCCAGGCCTGGCGGGCCATGTGCCTTTGGCGCTGCATTTCCGTTTCAAAGCGTGCGTGATCGACCTCGAGCCCGGATTCCCGAGCCAGGTCTTCCGTCAAATCCAGCGGAAACCCGTACGTGTCGTAGAGCTTGAAAGCGACCTCTCCGCTGATGATTCTTCCGCCGCCTTGAGCGATCCGTGCAGCCTCCTCCTCGAAGAGCACAAGTCCTCTGGCCAAGGTGTCCAGAAAACGCTCCTCTTCGTGCAGAATCACCTTCTCAATGAGCACCCTATGCGTCTCGAGCTCCCTGTACGCCGGCGACATCTGGTCAATGACCACTCGAGCGGCATCGAACATGAACGGCTCGTGCAGATCGATAAATTTCCCGTACCGCAGAGCTCGCCTTAAGATTCTTCGGAGCACGTACCCTCTGCCCTCGTTGGAGGGCAAGACGCCGTCAGCGATGAGAAAAGCTCCCGCGCGCGTATGGTCGGCAATGACGCGAATAGCAATCGAATCCAGATCCTTGCCTGCACATTCTTTGCCGGAGATCTGTTCGATGTGACGGATAAGAGGTCGGAATAGATCCGAGTCCCAATTGCTTTCCACCCCTTGCACGACAGCAGCCAGGCGTTCCAGGCCGAGGCCTGTGTCTATAGAGGGCTTGGGAAGGGGGGTTATCCTCCCCGAAGCGTCCCGGTCAAACTGCATGAAGACGAGGTTCCACAGCTCGAGGAACCGGTCGCAATCGCAGTCGGGCCCACAGGCGGTGCTGCCGCAACCCAGCTCTTCTCCCTGGTCAATGTGAATTTCTGAGCACGGTCCACACGGCCCGGTATCACCCATGCTCCAGAAATTGTCTTTTTCTCCCAGTCGGATTATCGGGTTTGCTCCCGCTCCCAGAACTCGCTTCCAGATCTCTTCCGCTTCGTCATCATCCCGGAAGACCGTCACATGGAGTCGCTCTTTCGGGAGGCCAACGACTTTGGTGAGAAAATCCCATCCATAGGCAATAGCGTCTTCCTTGAAATAGTCACCAAACGAGAAGTTGCCCAACATTTCGAAGAACGTATGGTGGCGAGCAGTATGGCCTACGTTCTCCAGGTCGTTATGCTTACCGCTCACTCGTAGGCATTTCTGAGCCGTGGTTGCCCGCGTGTACGGACGTTTTTCCTCGCCGGTAAACACGGACTTGAACTGCACCATTCCCGCATTGACGAAGAGTAGGGTCGGATCGCTTTCAGGTATGAGCGATGAGCTGGGTAGTCTCGCATGATCTCGTTCTTCGAAATATCTCAGGAATTTTTCCCGTAATTCGGCGCCGGTCATAACTCCTCCGGGAGTGAGCGTTGATTCGCAATCCGTTTGTCCCATATACCGGACACGGACAGACTCGACAGGGACTTCCGCATCGTGCACCGCCGGCCTAGAATAACGACTCTTCTGTCGAAGGGGCACTCATGCGAGAGCAAGATCCAACAACCGCGACCGTAGGTCGACATCGGTGTAAGTAAATAAAATTAGCACATCCTTCCACTGCCTTGCAAGGTTCGTGCTTAGTTGCTATGGTGCAAACGTGCTTTGAGCCAGCCTCGACAGAGCTGTCGAAGTCATCGGCAAAAGGAACGACGATCCTCCATGACCATTCGTTTTAGCTGCACGTGCGGCGCAGTGTTCGAAGTCTCCGAGGAGAACGCAGGCCGTCGCGGGAAATGCGCCAGATGTGGCTCAGAGATGACCATTCCTCATGTGTCTGAGCAAACCACGAGTCCGGACCAGTTTGCTCATGCCCATGAAGGCCACGGAATCCTGCCAAGAGAATTGCCGGACGAGGCCCCACCCTTTTCGAGCCCACTCACCCGGTACTGTCCATTTTGCGGAAGAGAGGTGTCCGTTGACGCCGAGACCTGCCCCCATTGCTTGCGACAGGTGGCCACAGGTGGGTGGCAGCGCTTCCCTGCCCCAAAGCTCACGATTGCCGACTGGATCCTCGTCACGTTTCTCGCGCCCCTCGGCTTCCTGGGCGGCTTTGTCAGCCTCATCGTCGGCAACCGCAAGGGATTGTACATGATCGGAGTCTCTACGCTCAGCATGCTCCTTATGTGGTTTGTGGTTACCGTTACGACTCGCTTGGCGGGATAACCCCCCTCTCTTAGGCGGGAAATTCGGAAGAAGGGGGCGGGAAAAGGGCCCTTGGGAGAGCACCTTTTCCCGGATGGCAGGCGTGTCGATCAGGAGATGTTGCCGGCCAAGAACAGCTTGGCCGTCCCTCTCTGAATCTTGAACCGAACCAGATTTTCCTTCTTCGCCTCGGATATTGCTTTCTTGAACTCCTCCAGACCGGTAACCGACTTTCCGTTCACCTCGAGAATTATGTCGCCTTCTCGAATGCCGATCCTACTGCCTACGCCATCAGACTTAATGTCTTTGACTCGCAGGCCTTCGCCGGCCTTGAGTCCGAGCTTCGAGGCAGCGGCGGAGGGCACGGCCTCAAGCTCGAGCCCAAGCTCCGTGGCAGTTTCCTGCTCTCCCGGTTTTTCGAGACTGGCAAAGGATTGAGGAGTCTTCTCACCCACCTGCACATCGAGATTTTGGATCTTGTTGTCCCGAAAGATGGTCAAGCTGGCCTTGGTACCCGGCTTCACGCGGCCGACAAGGTTCTTCAAATGGGCTGCACTCGCCACGTCCTCACCGTCGAACTTCAGGATGATATCACCCGCCTTCACCCCCGCATGCTCCGCAGGGCTTCCGGGAATCACCTGGGACACGAGAGCTCCCGCGGAATCCTTTCTCCCGAAGGACTTTGCCAGAGCTTCGGTCACGTCTTGAATGTTCACACCGAGCAAGCCTCGTCGCACCTTGCCCGTCTTGAGCAAATCATCCATGATGAGCTTCGCGGAGCTAATGGGAATTGCGAATCCGATTCCCTGGTATCCCCCGCTGCGAGTTGCGATAGCAGTGTTGATTCCGATCACTTCGCCGTAGATGTTCACCAGAGGTCCACCGGAGTTTCCGGGATTGATCGCAGCGTCTGTCTGAATGAAGTCTTCGTAGTCAATGATACCCACGTTGGTCCTACCCGTGGCGCTGATGATTCCCGAGGTCACCGTCCGATTCAGGCCGAAAGGATTGCCGACTGCCAAGACTATTTCGCCCACTCTCAGCTTGGATGAGTCTCCCAACTTGGCCGTGGGAAGGCCCTTCGCGTCGATCTTGATCACCGCTATGTCGCTCTCCGGGTCTGCACCAATCACCTTGGCTTTAAAGGACCTCTTGTCCGAGAGTTTCACATCGATTTCGTCCGCATCCTTCACCACATGGGCATTGGTAAGGATAGTACCGTCCTCAGACACAATCACCCCGGAGCCCATGCCCTGTTGCCGAAATTCTCCTGGAGGAGCCTTCTTGAACCGCTTGAAGAATTCGTCCCCAAAAAATTCCCTGAAGGGGTGATTCTTGAAGAACGGCTCCATTTCCTCCGTCATCCCACTGCTCGGGGCCTTCTTCGAGGAACTGATGTTTACCACCGCTGGCGTGACTTTTTCCGCTACAGCCACGAATGCCTGATCAAGTTGCCTGAGGGCTTGTGGAGCCTCCTCGGCTGACACAGGGGACACGCCGGCACAAAAAACTCCCACCATGAAAACAGCAACAAGCATTGCAAGCAACCGAGATAAATTACCTTTCATTGCATCTTCTCCTTCGGGACTCCCATATATTGTAGTTATAAGACTCTCGTCCCCCGTTTTGGTTCTTGCGACAGGAGACCTCGGTGTTATACTCGGATCAGCAGGAGGAAATCTGCCGAAATCATCAAAGACAAGGGGTCAGGCTTGTTTCTTGATCTTCCTGTCATCTCTTAAACTCGCCTGCTCGGTCTACACCGGCCCAGTGGCCTATTCACAGACTATCGTCATCATAGATTCGTCAAGAAACAAGCCTGACCCCCGGTGCGCTGTTCTCAATTCGCTCCGCTAGACTTCTTGGCTTCCTCTATCACCTCGAATCGAGCGGGTTCGGACTCGACGTCCGGCTTCGTTCTGTCAGGATCGGTGTTGATCACTATCCACCGCCACGCGCCAGGCATATCGGGAGTAAACTCGAAGACGGTCCTTCCGCGAGGGACTTTCAAGAGTACGTACGTTCCTCCCGGTCTCACAAACACGATGTAGAATCCATTCCCGGGATGCGTTCCGTCTTCGCACGTCCAACGGAAGGTCCCAGCGTCCCCGAGGAGGATGACGGGGCAAGGCTGCAGCACCGGGCGGCAAATACGTGAGGAATTGTCTGCAGGCTCTGTAGACCCGGACACCCCCACCGCAGTGAGCGCGATTACAATGACTCCAGTGAGAACTATGGTGCTCGTTGACCCTTTTTTCATGATATCAAAGTGCTGGGACCGGATACCGTTTGTTCCCTCGCGGATCGGGTGATCCCGCAATTGATCTGAGTGCGCGTTCCAGAGCCTAACGTAAGGGATTTCTTTTTGCAAGCCATGTGGGCAGGAGGCGAATGATTCAAGTTATTTCTTGGAACTCTTTATAACATATAAATTCATCTTGCCTTTTTTGGCTCAGTTTGGTATAACAATCTCGCACTGTCTACGCGAGGTGATGCCCATGAACACTGTTCAAGAAGGCCAAGAAAAGAGAACGATCCGGGTCAGAGAATTTCTCGACGATTTTTATTCAGGCGCGTCTGACGACAATCTCATGACCAAGTATCGGCTCAGCGCTACAGGGCTTGAGAGATTCTACGACATGCTTCAGGACAAGGGGATCTTAGATCCGGACGAACTGGCGGTACGATATAACCGGCAGATGGCCATCGAGGATGACTGGGATTCCTTTGACGATGTGGAGAAATCCACGTTCATCTGTCCGTCATGCCTGGCCTCTCACGATGCCATGTTCGACATCTGTCCGAAGTGCGGCGTGTCCTTTCAGGAAACGATCAGTGACGAATCGCCTGGTTACGAAGATCCGGCGCAGGATGAATTCCTCGGCGCAGTTGCCACCGAGGACCATACCGAGGATCCCGATCTGGCATCTCTTGGGGAGCATTGGAGCGCTGTCGACAAACAGGAGAGCGCCGAACTACCTCATGACTCGGAATCGGATTCAGAGTTTTTCGGTCCCCCCGCAGTGCCCGAGACTGGGGAATTCGTTGCCGGAGCTGTGGTGGAGGAGCCGACTGGTGATGCGCTGAAAGGGGCTCAGGTCGAGACAATGATTGTGGGTGCCCCTGCTCCAATCGCTCCCAAGGCGGGCTTCGTTGATTCACTGGATGACCTCGAAGAATCCGATTTGCCTTTTGCATCAGACTCTCAAGACGTGGTGGTTGAATCTGCCCCCCAGAGGCGCTGTCAGATCTGTGACAATGTGATGGAGCCAGGGGTGCGGGACATATACGATCACAAGCGATGCCATGCAGCCCTGCTGGGAGCCGGTATATGCATGCTCCTCGTCCTCGTCGGGGCAATTGCCCTGAGCTTCTTTGACGGGTATTCGCTTGCACGGCTTCTTGTGGTGTATAGTACAGGAATGTCTCTTCTGGCCGGATCTATAATGGCGGGGGTCGGAACGTTCATGCTGTTAGCACGGGAGAAAGTGTACCGTTGCACCGGCTGCAAGAGCATATGTCCGAGAGGGTGACCGCCGCCTGATTCTCGGAGGTCGCGCAGGACCGGTTCCCTCTCGAGCTCGCACTGAATGGGCAATAGCTCCTCTCATCCTCGTAGGACAGGAATCACATGGAAGCCGGTCTCATTCGCACCTTCTTCGCCAAGCTGTTGGAAGCCCTGCGATTTGGATCCGCATCGCCGAAGGCTGAAATCTCCGAGCCTGAAGAAAGAAGAAGAGAGAGCTTCTCGGTAATCTCCGAGGGCATCCCTATCAAAGGGGAGATCGTGTTCCCCTCGGCCAAGCCAGCGCGCTTGTTTCCAGGGCTCATCATTTGCCATGGGATACCGGGAAGCGGGGCCGAACGCCCCCCCGACGATCCCGGATACGAGGGACTTGCTACAGAATTTTCGTCTCTCGGCCTTGCGACAGTCATATTCAATTTTCGGGGGTGTGGGGAGTCCGGCGGCAGCTTCGACATGATGGGGTGGACCCGGGATCTCGAGGTGGTACTCGACCACGTCCGAAACACTCCCCATATAGACCCTTCCCGCATCCTCGTGCTCGGATTCAGCGGCGGCGGAGCAGCTTCAGTGTACGTGGCGGCCCAGACAACCGAAATGTACGGCCTCGCTGTAGTCGGGACTCCTGCGCATTTCAGAATCTTTGACAGAGATCCAGTTGACATCGTAGATGATTTTCGTCAACGGGGCATCATCAGGAGTCTCGATTTTCCTCCCGACGTCACCCGTTGGCTGAAGGCATTCGAGGAGATCGAGCCCCGCAGGTGGGTCGCTCATTTCAAAGGAAAGCACCTGTTAATCGTGCACGGTGACCAAGACGAGTTGATTCCCCTTGAGCACGCGAGGGAATTATACGACGCGGCACCGAGAGGAATCACGGAGCTATCGATCATTCCTGGAGGAGAACACCGGCTGCGCACGAATCGACAGTGCCTTGATCTCTTGAAGTCCTGGTTTCTCGGGGTCCTCGGTTGGCGACGGCCTGCCGGTCCGTCTCAGACTTGATAGAACTTCATCCTAGGTAATTCAACTGCAGTGAGCTTGTTTCCATACACCGCGCCGGTATCGATTCCTATCTTGCCAGGGGTGACAAACGGCGTCTCAAGCGCGGTGTGCCCGAAAATCACCCGCTTGTTCCAATCGAAAGCGGAATAGATAAATTCTTCTCTGATCCACAGCATGTCTTCTTCCGACTGGTCGCTGATAGGAATCCCGTCTCGCAGGCCAGCGTGCACGAAGATATAATCATCGGTCTCGTAACAGAGCTGTAGCCCGAGCAGAAACTCCAGATGATCCTCGGGAAGAACGAAGGCTTTTCTCCCGATTCCTCCCTCGACGTAGCTCGCAATCGTTTCTGCACCGCCGTTGGCCACGTAGAGCATTTGGTCTTTCTGGTGAACATAGTAGTCCAGGAGCATCTTTTCGTGATTTCCCTTGAGAAATACGAAATTTCCGCCCCCCTCCCTCAGTCTTACCAGGTATTCGACCACTTCTCTGGATTTTGGTCCGCGGTCAATGTAGTCCCCGATGAAAAGCAGGAGATCACCGTTGGCCCTGTTCCAGGGAAGGATTTTCATCATTGCCGCCAACTTGTCAAAACACCCGTGGATATCTCCTACGGCAAAAATCTTCTCGCTCATTGCCAGCCTCTCATCCTCCCTCAGCAACGCTCGCTCGGGCCGTACGCCGCGCTCGCATAGCGGTGGAGTCCGCGCACTCGCCTGCCGTCCGCCCATTCACTCCGCACACGCGTGCCGCGCCACACTCCGAGCCGCGTTCTCTCCCCTTCCCGTGTCGGTCTCCCTGGAACCCCGGATCGTAGGAACGACGGTGCTTCGGCCCTCAACCCATACTCGCCGCCCTGGTCCCATCGTTCCTTCAGGCAGATGGATAGCCCGACAAACTATACCCTAACGTTGAAATCTTTGTCCACATCTGTCAACATGTCAGTCGCATCTTTTGGCGGCCGTGACGCGCGCTTGTTCTGCCGGACCTCGGTCCGGAAATGGAATTGGTACACCACAGTGAAAAAAAGCTCGCGTCTTGACGTCAATGCGGTTGAGCCCAATACCCTGTGGTCCCTTGATGTTCGCATCACGGGGAGGAGAAAGTTTCGAACCCGCCGTCGCGACAAGAACCGTCAGGACGGTTTCAGCATCCCCCATTAGTGAGACGCGACCGACGCTTGACTCAACGAGTGGCTCCTGCTATCGGGCTCGTAGGAGATAGACTCATGGGACGACGAATGAAAATACTGTTGGCCTTGCTCATTCTGGCAATTGCTGCAGGGCTGGCCATTCTGGCGGCCGTTCGATTCTTGCCCGAAACCGATCTTGTGCGCGATCAGATACGAAATGGGCTGGAAAAGCTGTCCGGCCAGAATGTATCCGTAGGATCCGTGAAGGTGTCCCTCTCCGTTTCGAACCTTCTGGAGTTGAGTCTCGCAGGCCTCTCTGTAACCTCTCAGGATGGCAAACCCCTCCTTTCCGCGGATGCCATCCAGTTCTCTCCATCCTTGGGTGGTCTGTTGGATCGGCGCATTTCCGTCAAGTCCGTGAATGTTCATCGGTTGCATGCATCTATCCGGCGCCAGGACGATGGAACAATCCAGGATCTGGTCAGGGCAACCGAACCGCAGGTCAGGCCGCCGGCCGGAGAACCGGATCGTGAGGAAGCCGTGCCTCGGCCAACACCGCCGGCGAGCACAGCAAGTCCTGTGCCCGAGCCGCCGCACGAAAAACCTCAAAAGGTTGCCTGGTCCGTGGAGGCCATCAGGCTGACAGATGCGCGCCTGGACTGGTTGGATAGGCAGATCGTGCCAGGACAAGAGGTGGCCGTCTCCCTGAAGCAGGTAAACGGAACCCTCATCAGGAAGGGCCAGACAGAGTCTTTTGCGGCCGATTTCACTGGCAAGCTGGCCGGCGACGATCCGGAAGCCGGGACGGTCTCCGTAAGCGGAACCATCACGTTCACCCCGAATTTTTCAGGTCTGGCAAACGCTGCCGTGACGCTCGCGGCAAAATCCGTGAACCTGAAAATCTTCAGACATTACATTCCGCCGTCCGCACGTGCGGGTGAACACTTTCAGTCTGCAGCCGGTACAGCGGATTTGGCATGGCAGGCAGGCCAGCCGACAAAAGTGATGGTCAACGCGCAGTTGCACTCGGCTTCGGAGCGGTCGGTCGTGAATCTTCACGGCACGATCGTCACCAACGAGGGATTCTCCACCATTACACAGATCGATGGAACCGTGGAAACAGACTCTCTCCCCCTGCGATTCCTCAGGGCCTATCTTCCATCTCAGGTCCCGCTGAATCCGGACACTGGGACCTTGAAAGCCAGAATAGCGGGACGATGGGCTGAGGATGAGGCATGGAGTGTTACGGGTGACATTGGGATCGAGGACGCGGGTCTGGCAGGGAAATTAGGCAAGATCGTTTCAAAGGCTCGGGTGTGGCTCAAAGGATCCGTGAATCCTCACGAGCTGACGCTGGAAAACCTGGAGATCGCGGATTCCGCGAAGCTGGCATCCATTTCCGGGGGCGTTACCAGTCCTTTTTCTTCAGCAAGAAGACTAGAGCTGAAGGGAGAGGTGATTGTGCGGCAGCCGTGGCTTGGAGCACTGGGCGTCTCCGTTCCCAGTGAGCTTGTGGTTGGCGGCACTGTTCCCGTCCGATTTGTGGCTCAGGGAAGACCGGACGATCTGTGGATAGACCTTACGGGCGATCTTACGGGGGCAGGAATCAAGTGGACACCCTACTTGGAAAAACCCCGGGGTAAACCGGGAACTGTCTCAGTCAGAGGGAGGGCCCACTTCAACGGGGAATCCGCGCTTGAAAGCATTGTGCAGAGAGCGACTCTGTCGCTGGGCATGAGCGAAGCCACGGTCAAACTCAGGGAGGAAGGGCCCCAACTCTCGGGATGTGCCCTTCAATTCGACGGCAAGATAGCCTTCGAGAAGAGGGGGACGGACCTGACCGATGCAACCCTCGCCATTAGACGTGGGGCTGGAGCGCGGACTCTTCTTCTGGCGAAGGCAAACATCAAGGATCTGGGGTCGGACGCATTTGCGATTCACGGAACAGCCACTGCTACGTTGGATAAGACTACCCTTGCCCTTGCCGGCCTGGAACGTGACGCTGGCATCCGGACGGCGGGAAGCGCTCTTCTCCAGGCGCGGTTCAAGGGAACAAAGGGGGGGGTGGACTGGTCGTTCGAGATGCCGTTGAACCATATGGACGTGACCGTACCCGACATTGTCAGGAAATCCCCAGGTGTTGACGGCGCACTCAAGGCCTCGGGAAAATGGACGCCCTCAGAGGTGCTCCTGAGCTATGGACAATTGACCCTTCCGGGAGTTCTCGTCACAGCCCAGGGCATCGTGCGAGACAAAGACGGCCAAATGAAAGATGTCCTGGTGAGCACGAAAAACACGAGGGTGGAGCATTTGGCAAGGTTCGTTCTGCCCTTGCAGAACCGGGGGCTTACCGGAGAAGCTGACATCTCGGTTCGATTGAAGCAGTCGGACCGCGGGATTGCCACTCAAACGTCCATCCGTCCAATATCTATAGATTTTGTCCCAAAAGGAAGCCCGGTGGCAGTTCGTTCCATACGCGGCCTGGTAGAGTCCGATGGAAAGTCTCTCGATATCAAAGAGCTGACAGGGAGGCTCTCAGGACACGTCCAGGGGCCGATCACCGTGGCGGGAGCTCTCCACAACATTGGCTCAGTTCGTGCTTTGCAAGGAGATCTTTCCGCTAATATGGGCAGAGGCAAGATCAATGCGGGCACCATACGGAATCTCCTGAGTCAGGCCAATGCCCTGTTGGGAACCGTGCTTGACCCTGCAAGAGGCGGTGCGCCGGACAACCCGCTCGATTTCGATTCTGCTTCGGGAAAGTTTTCTTTCGCGTCCGGCGTTGCCACCACCGACGACCTGAAGCTGAAGGGACCGGGTCTCGGGCTGGCAGCCATAGGAAGCTATGATCTCACGAGTGCAGTTTTCGATGCTCTGGTGGGCGTAAGGACATCCACCGCGGTACCCGCGGCGCTCGGCAAGATTCCTGCAGTAAGAAAGCTTGTCAAAGAGCACGAGGGCCTGCTCAAGGCGCTGGGAGTAGACAGGGAATTGAAACGGCTCGGCCTGGACGGGTCGACTCCCGAATCCCAGGAGAGCACCTCCGCTGCGGGGAAGACCCCGATCACCGTAATTGTCAAGGTGAAAGGGCCCGCTCGCGACATCACCGTGGTCCCCGTTCTTGAGGCCTCCCTCAAGAAGGATACAGCAACCCGCCTGAAGGATCTTTTGAACTGAGGGGTGTCGGGGAGGGGGAGTGGGTCAGAAGAATTCGACAGTTACCTCGAAACCGTGCTGCTCGATGTCCTTTCGCAAGGCTTGAACAGCAGTTCTGAAAAGAGACTTGTGGTCCCGCGCACAGCCGACTCTCCTCATTTCTCCGGGGTACACACTGTCTTTGGAGTCAAAGATGCCTGAATTGAAATACCAATCCAGGGCCTGTTCCCAGGTTCCTGCCAACTCCTGGTTCGGCGAATGTCGCAAGAAGAATCGTATCTTCGCATCTTGAAATCCTTTGGCCACCCTTACCTCGACGTGGAGTCCCGGTCGATAGGTGATGTCTGCAACGGGGTGTCCATCGCAAGAGATGTAGGCTGCAATGCTCATGCTATGTCCTTGGCGAGCGGTGCTCCGCTTTGTCGAGAGTGTGGAAAACACTCATATGTACCAGCTTTCTCGTCATGGGTCCAGTGGAAACAACGGCCTCTTGTTTTTTACTTGACAAAGGATGGTGACAGGTTTAAAAGACCGTATTCTTGAGGGCGGGCAGTGACACGTGCGTTTGCGAGGCTCTTGACGTCGGGTGTCTGACCTATTATGACCTATTAGGTCGGGGCTCCGCCCATGCCGGTCGATCTTCTCGACAATCCCTGCGGAAGGACTTAAATTGCGCTCTCGTGTACCATGTTCAGAGACGAGAGGGTTCTGCTATACTGGGTAGGGATCCTTCTCTTCGTGGACGAAGGGAATTGCAGCGAAAGAGTGTGGGATGTCGGCTAAGTCGCGGTGAGCCTTTCGGGCCACACACGCGCGAGCAGAAGCGTCACCGAAAGCGGATTGGAGGTTGTAACGAAATATGGAACCTAGTCCAGTGTCGGTGAAAGGGAACCGTGATTCGGACAGACCCTATCGAAAGGTGGATTGTGATCACTACGGTGAATGCTTGGACATGGCCTTGAAATGCCGCTGGTCGGACTTCTCGTGTATGGAATGCAAGGCGTACACCAGGACGCGTTTCATCGAGAGCGCCACCGGTTCGGACGATTACTGGTAGACGTGAGTACATCGAGAGTGCCGCTCGCGTAAGGCGCTCACTGTGCTTTGCCATCAATGCCAGGAGCCACTTTCAATAGATTAGGTCTTGTTTCTTCTTAGGATGCTCGTACGCCGTTTCGGCTACGAGCTCTTTCGTTTTTGGTCCGGCTCTCTTTTGCATCACCTGCCGCATCATCGTCGAAGCGGCAAACAACTACAATGAAACGCCGACGCCTGCCACGGGTCGCTGCCCTTCTCCTATCAGCGCGGCTGCGAGTGGATCGCTCGATGCGCTCCACCGTAACCTTCACCTGTCCTGAGCCCCGCGGACATTCAATGGGTGACAATGTAATCGGAGGATCCTGTGAAACGACTTCCGATAGTGGTCGTATGGTCCATTGCCTTCGCGTATGTGGAATCCTCTCTCGTAGAATATTTGAGGGCTATCTATTACCCGCTGGAAAATGGCGGATTCCGCTTTCCCGTCATTACCTTGGACGGCTTAAAGGCTATGGGGGACGAACATGTACGGAGACTGGCCATAGAATTCGGCCGAGAGATTGCGACGCTGCTCATGCTTGGCGCGGTAGGGTTGGCCGCCGCCCGCAATCGGCGTGAGGCTTGGGCTCATTTCATGATTGCGTTCGGGGTGTGGGACATCTTCTATTACGTCTGGCTGAAGGCATTCATAGGCTGGCCCGAAAGCCTGATGACGTGGGATCTCTTGTTCTTGGTACCCGTTCCCTGGGTCTCTCCGGTTCTGGCCCCTGTCCTCATATCCATTGCTATGATCGCCGCGGGGACAATCGTGCTCCACTGGGAAGCAAGAGGACAACCGCTGCAGGCTCGGTGGGTCGATTGGTTGATGATTTCCTCTGGCGGCGCGATCGTGATCGTAGCGTTTTGTTGGGATTACAGGAACATAATGGACGGCGGGATTCCGAATCCTTTCCCTTGGCTGATTTTTGGTCTCGGATTGAGCCTGTCCGCAGCCACCTTTGTCCGCGTGATGATGAGAGCCCGTGAAGACTGACACGAACCGCTGAGGCAACTGCGAAGAGTTTTCGGCCAGTCTTGACGGAATCCCCCTCCTTTGATATTGCTTTTTAATGGCTTCCGTGTGGGTTGGGGGTGAGATCTGCACACGGGGCCCCTCTGAGTTTCTTTGGGTCAATCGGCTGCAGAGCTCCACCAGATGTGACTGTCGTCACGCGAGAGATAACAAGTGAGGAGGATTCATGGGAACGGTACCGCGGAACAGGAGTGGTTCCGAAGTATACGATGAGGATAAGCTGGGATTTGGTCGCATATTTACCGATAACATGTTGACCATGCCGTATTCGGGCAAAGAGGGAAAATGGCTGCAGCCGCAAATCAAGCCGCTGGAAAACCTGGTCCTCCACCCCGCCACAATGGTGCTTCATTACTCACAGCAGGTATTCGAAGGACTCAAGGCCTTTGCAGGACCGAATGAAGACGACATCTTGCTCTTCAGGCCAGACGCCAATATCGAGCGATTCAACAAATCCTGCAGGCGTTTGTGCATACCGACAATCGATCCGGACTTGTTCATGGATTGGATGTGCCGGCTCGTCCGAATGGAGAGGGATTGGATTCCTCGCTCGCCCGGCACCTCCCTTTATATTCGACCGACAGTGATAGCGACAGACCCATTCCTGGGCGTGCGACCGTCGAGTGATTACCTTTTCTACATTATTCTCTCCCCTGTCGGTGCATACTATCCTGAGGGTTTTGAGCCCGTGAAGATCCTCGTTACCGACACATACGTGCGAGCGTGTCCCGGAGGGATAGGAGAAGCAAAGACAGGAGCCAACTATGCCGCTTCCCTCAGAGCCGCGGAAGAGGCGCATGCAAGCGGATTTACCCAGGTCCTGTGGCTCAATGCAAATGACAAGTTGTCTATTGAAGAAGTGGGAACGATGAACATCTTTTTCCGCTTCAAGGACGAGGTTGTCACCCCGGCTCTCGAGGGCACCATACTCCCAGGCGTGACGCGGCAATCAGTCATTCGCGTGTGTCGGGACAAGGGATATAAGGTGAGCGAGCGGAGCATTTCCATCCAGGAGGTAGTGGAGGGCGCACAGAGCGGAAATCTCCTGGAGATGTTCGGTTCGGGAACCGCCGCAGTGATTTCCCCGGTAAGCGATTTCAGGTACAAGGGTCGAGACTTTACCGTGGGAAACGGCAAGACCGGCGATTTGGCTGGAGCTCTGTTCGAGGAAATAACGGCCATGCAACAGGGCGCGAAACCAGATCCCTACGGCTGGGTGGTTAACATCGGTAGAGAATGAAGAAGCGCTCGGGAGCGGCGTGTTTGTGCGCACTCTTGAGGTGAGGAATACCGTTAGACGCGCAGTCGCGGCATTGGCTTCCGCCTGACATGCCTCTGCGCGTGATCGACCCTGAAAGCAAGTGGACGCGACAGTGGTGTCGCCTTTGGACAGCGCCCAACAACGAACGGAGTTCTCCATGCCCCACTCGGTACCGGTTTCCAAGCTAATGATCCATCGTAACCAGTGGCCCCAATTTCGGGCCAGCACAAAGATCAAGGACGTGATAAGAATTCTGCGGATATTGTCGGAAGACCAGAAACTCGCGCAGGGTCGCGACACTCCCCTGGTGCTTGACGACGAATACCGTCTGCTGGGATACGTAACGCTCACCGACTTACTCAGGAGCATCAGGCACCTTTGCGATGACCCGGCAAAGGCGTGCGAGCTGGGGCAGGCAATCGAACCGGTATCAGACCTCGTGCGTGAGTTTAAAGATCATCTGAAACCGGATGACAGTATATTGTACGCCCTGGACATCATGACTACTCAGGGAGTATCGCTCCTGCCAGTGATGGAAAACCGCAAGCTCAAGGGACTTATCAAGTTATCAGACATATTCAACACAGTTGCGCACTTGCTGTTCGATGAGGAAGTGGACGACGACCAATGGTTCAGGAAGCATCTGCACTCCCAAACGTGACGCGCTTCACTAGCCAGTGGGAATCGGAGGGAACAGCACTGAAAACCATTCTCAGAAGCCGTTTCGGATAATGACACGTCTGGAGAGGCGCTTCGAGAAGCACCCTCGTTTCGGATCGCTCACGAACCGTCCGCGCAGGAATCTCTTCTAATTCAGGCCTGGGTCACAAGTGTGAGATGGTGTCCTTCGTAGACGATTTCACAAATGCGGTGCCGTACTCACGGCAACGTGGTTGATCCGATTGCGGTGGAACGAGTTGGAAACGGCTGCGAGGGCCGCATCCGAGCAAGGGCGGCTTTGACACCCGTCCCGGCCATGGCGATTCGTGGTTCGGATTTCCGGCAGCGCCAGCGTCTCGCCGGGACTCTTTTCCTAAACACTGCCTTCGGGCAAAGCCGTGGTGGGAACAGGCTCCGTGAAGAGGGCTGGTTTGAGGCCGCTCTCACCTCCACTGGTACAGCACTTCTACGGCAAAGATCAAGAAAATGTCTCAAAACTCGGGACACACCAACAATCGTAGCACGATTGAGCGTCTATGCGTGGAAAGGCACCCTCACCCCAACCCTCTCCCAGAGGGCATAGGCGTTAACTTTTATGTCGCGTTTTGTACGGCTTTGTTGTATAGCACGTTCCCGGAGGGAACGTCTATGAATAATTATGTCGCGGTTTCTGAGGATGATTGGTCGATCTTGGTTAGCTTCTTGCCCGAGGGATGGCGCGAGAAAGCAAAAGAGCTGGGTGCTCTGCAACGTCGCCGCGCGTTTC
>JBFMDN010000051.1:0-42506 GCA_040753915.1 Thermodesulfobacteriota bacterium
ACCCCAACCCTCTCCCAGAGGGAGAGGGAGCTGGAAGAATCCCCTCTCCCCCGCTTCGGGGGAGAGGGTCAGGGTGAGGGGGTGTGCCACGATTATCACGGACTGCAGGGTTTTGAGACACTTTCTTCAGGCTCGCTCTTGCCTGGATGAGACCCCCGCAGCCATTGTCGCCGCGAGAGTTTCCTCATCCCTTTGGAATGCGTCTGGCAGTGCAGCTTGACAAACCGCAGGAGCGATCATTACATATTCAGAAGCATAAAGAACAGCGTCCCCAAGGAAACGCACGCACAATGATGTCTGTACCTTGTAATCGGATCGGGAGCAGGGTGCCCCGCTACCAGATGGTAGCGAGGGCTGGGAGGCCTTGCCATGGCGGCTAAGGATTACTACGCGATTCTCGGGGTAAAACGTGACGCTACGACGGATGAAATCAAGAAGGCGTACCGAAAGCTCGCCCGGAAGTACCATCCGGACGTGAATCCCGGAAATGCAGAGGCTGAAAGCCGGTTCAAGGAAATCTCCCAGGCTCACGACGTCCTCGCCGATCCTGAAAAGAGAAAGATTTATGACGAATTTGGAGAGGACGGACTTCGCGCGGGGTTCGATCCCGAGCAGGCGCGGCAGTATCGTCAGTGGCAGGAAGCCGGAGGGTTTGGCGGGAGCCGGGGCGGGTACGAGTTCTATGGCTTTGGGGGAGATCAGGGCGGATTCAGGTACTCAGGATTCGAAGATGTGTTCTCCGACCTCTTTGGCGGTGTTAGGGGAGCAGCCCAGGCGGGCGGGCCCACGAAGGGTGCCGACGTGGAGTCGTCTCTCGAAGTCGACTTTATCACGGCAATCAAGGGGGGTACGACGAGGGTTACGCTACAACGAAATCAATCATGCTCCCAGTGCAGTGGAACGGGCCGCATTCCTCTTCAGGGAAATCCCGTTTGCAAGCGATGCAACGGGACCGGTCAGACGCGTGTATCTCAAGGGCCCTTCAATTTCACGCAGACGTGCCCCGAATGCGGGGGAACCGGTCGTGCCGGGGAACCCTGTAAGGCATGCCGCGGGACTGGGATGGTCGCAGCATCGGAAACCATTGACGTGAAGATTCCTGCAGGGGTAAACACGGGATCCCGTATCCGTCTTGCGGGAAAGGGAGAACCGGGAAGGGCCGGCGGACCACCCGGTGATCTGTATATAGTCACCAAGGTGAGGTCTCATCCGGTTTTCACTCGTGAGGGAGATGATCTCAACGTGGAGATCCCGGTCAGCGTCAGTGAGGCAATGAACGGGGCTGAAGTTGACGTCCCCACTCCCACAGGGACCGTGCAACTGAAGGTTCCCAAGGGAACGAAATCCGGCCAACGGCTTCGACTGAAAGGGAAGGGGGTCCCAAATCTGAAGACCAAGACCCCTGGAGATATGTTCGTGACAGTACGGGTTCAGGTGCCCTCTACCGACGATCCGGAAGCTTTGGCTGCTGCCAGGACCTTGGAACGGTTCTATAGATCCGATTTGCGGAGGAATATTCGGCTGTGAGCCACGGCAGCAGCGTTTCGCGCGGTGATAGCAACAATATCGGGAACCGGCTGGAGGCATGACGAGGTCACACGGCCTGGAGATGGCTGACATGGCGCAGAATTACTACCGCAGAGAACAGGTTATCGAAATTCTGAAGATCGAGGAGCAGTTCCTGGACGAGCTCGAGGCGGAAGAGCTCGTCCGCCCCCAGGCGCTATCGAGCCGTGAGCGAGTATTCTCGCCCGATCAGGTGGAACGGATCCGTATCATCGCCAATCTTGTCAGACAATTGGATGTGAACCTTGCAGGGTGCGAAGTCATACTGGAGATGAGAGAAAACATGATACGGATGCAACGACAGTTTGACGAGATCCTTTCCTGCCTGGTGGACGAACTGAAGCGCAGGCTTTCCTGATGATGTCTGGGGCTGCCGGGATGACAAAGGGACGGGTGGCCACCTTCTTTAGAGCGCCATCCTGGCGGCGCGACTCCCTCAAATCCCGTACTGCATATTTTGCATTCTTTCTGGCTATTCTGTCCGCGTTGGCCGCCAACGTCGTATGTGCGCAAACCGCTTCCGAGATGCTGGCTCGCGCCAGGGAAGAATCGGACGCGAGCAAGAAGATTGAAATTCTGAGCGAAGCACTGAAGACGCCAGGCCTGCGCGGAGATTTGCTGTCCTCTCTGCTCTTCGAGCGAGGGTTGGCTTACAAGAAACTGAAAGACTGTTTCCGGGCCATCGAGGATTTTAGCTCTGCTCTCGCGCATTCTCGAAAGGCGTTGCCCGCAAGATTGGAAAGCGCCGAATGCCTGATCGAGGTGGATCAGCTCGAGGAGGCGACGCGTGAGGTGGAGTATTACCTCCTGAGCAGGACTGCTGACGCCCGGCCTTATGTCATCAAAGGAAAGATCTACGAGCGCGAAGGCTTCCTGACCAAGGCCCAGGACGAATACACACGCGCCCTCCATTATGATCCGCAATGCAAGGCAGCCAGGGCGGCCAGAGCCAACGTGTTGCTCCGAACAGGAAGCCTTCGGGAGGCTCTCAGCGATGCACACGCTCTCGTCGAGCTGGACCCGAAAGCTTCGGATGTTTTTGAGATGCGTGCCCGGATTCACGTGAAACTCAAAGACTATGAGGCAGCTCTGCGGGATTACAAGACCGCTGAGTCTCTCAGGCCGGGAGACGATGACCTGATCACCAAGAGGATCAAAGTTTACTTTGAGATGGGCGATCCGGAAAGGGCGCTCGAGGCGCTGAACAAGAGAGGCGGTGCGTCCGAAAGTCCCGACATAGAGGGGTTCCGTGCCAAAGCGTACTTGCTGTCAGGAAACTACGACGAAGCTGAGAAGATCCTCAGGCAAATCCTGACAAAGTCTCCGGGGTCAGCGCCTGCCCACGTATACATGGGAATGACATTGACCCATCGCCGGAAGCTGGATGAGGCTCTCGAGTACCTCAACAGGGCAATCGAGCTCGATGGTACTCTTGTGGAGGCGTATAAGGAGCGCGCGCGGATCTTTTCCGAGCTCGGTGATTCTGTTCGTGCGGCCTCTGACCTGACCAAAGGGTTGAGCATGGACCCTGCGGACGGAGAGCTTTTTGCCTTGAGGGGGCTCACCCTCATGAAAAGACGGCTGTTTAACGCCGCAATCAAGGATTTTTCCCGCGCGCTGGAGAATCGGCCGGATGATTCGGCAGTTCTCTATGAACGAGCAGTAGCGTATCTCCTGATGGACGAACCGGAACCAGCGCTGGCGGACCTGAATCGGGTGCTGGAGATAACTCCTGGTGCGGCAAGGGCCATCAGCCTTCGCGGGGTCGCCTATTTCAAGCTCGGAAGGACGGCGGAGGCCCGGGCAGACTTAAGGAAAGCTCCCAATGTGGAGCCGCGAGACGCGATGATATGGAATAATCTGGGATTTTTCCATTACAAGACCGGAGATCTCAAGGCTGCTATGGCCGCGATCAACAAAGCCCTGCAGCTTGATCCGCACTATGGGAAGGCCAGATACAACCTCAAGCTGGTGTTGGACCGCGACACGGCTAAGAAGACAGCCTCGCCGGATTCGATGCCCGTGAGCCGTCGAGAGGATGAGTGATGCCAATGGCACTACCTTCATACCGGGCGATCCTTGCCGATCTGGATGGTACCGTTAATCGAGGCAGTCTGCTCATGCCCGGTGCAGACGAGGTGTATCGAAACCTGTCCCGGAAGGGCATCAGGTGGATTTTCGTGTCGAACTCCGCCACGAGATTGGCCGTGGACCTCGCCACGAGGATCCAGAAGCTCGGGCTCGCCGTTACTCCCGATCAGGTGGTCAATTCTGCTCTCGCTCTGATCCACGTCTTGGAGCGGGACTATCGCGGCACCCGGATCATGGTGATCGGAGAGCCACGGTTGGTGGAGGGGGTGGCCTCGGCCGGGGCCGTTGTAACCGAAAATCCGGAGGAAACCGAGATTGTTGCCGTCGGGCTTGACACAGGCTTCACCTACGAGAAGCTTACCAGGGCTCATCAGGCTATTCAGAAAGGCGCGAAGTTCTGGGCCACGAACCTCGATGCCACTTTTCCTTCGTCAAAGGGATTCCTACCCGGAGCAGGCAGCGTGGTGGCGTCAATCTCTACCGCTGCCGGACGTCCGCCCGATCGTGTGTTCGGTAAACCTTTTCCCGACATGGCCAATCTGGCACTCGCGATTCTCGGCCTCCCGCCTCGGGACTGCCTCATGGTTGGGGATCGGATCGACACGGACATCCTCTTTGCCAAGAATGCCGGTATGGATTCCGCCCTTGTGCTCACTGGGGCATCACGGAGAGAGGACTTGGACCATGCACCGCACCTGCCGCAATATATTTTTGACACAATTGGGGACATAGCGGCGCTCTTCGACTGAAAGGCTTGCTTCTCGAGCGGTTGGGAGTGATTATAGCGGTTGCCGACAATAATTTCCGTTTTTCCTCCTCGAAACTGACGGGCGAGACACCACGCTATGGATAAATGCCTCGTATGACGATTGCATCAGAGATCCTCTGAACGGCAAGTATAAGGGCAGCGTCCCTCAAGGGCACAGACCGGTCTCGTGCGCACGCCATAACATGGTTAAATGCTTGAGTCATTAGGGCGTGCAATTTGACGTTGATCTCCTCCACAGGCCAGAAAAACGACTGCAGATCCTGGACCCATTCGAGGTAGCTCACCGTCACGCCGCCTGCGTTGCACAGAATGTCCGGTACGAGAAACACGCCCCGGTCATTTAATATCTCGTCCGCCTCCGGGGTGGTCGGTCCATTGGCTCCCTCGGCTATGACTTTAGCCCGAATACGATCTGCGTTCCGACGCGTAATCTGGTTCTCCGTGGCTGCCGCGATCAGGACGTCACAGTCCAAAGTGAGCAACTCTTCGTTGGTCACGGAGTCGCAGTCTCCGTACCCTTCCAGACAGCCTTGTGCCTCCTTGTGCGAGGTGACCGATTGGATGTCGAGGCCTCGAGGGTTATACACTCCTCCTCTGGAGTCGCTGATCGCGACTACCCTCATCCCCATTTCGTCAACCAAACGTGCGGCAACTGAGCCCACATTTCCGAATCCTTGGACCGCGACGCGGGTGGAAGTCAGGTCACCTCCCACCTCCTTGAGGGCCTCTCTGACAGTGAATGCTACCCCCCGACCCGTGGCCTCCGTCCTGCCCAGCGAACCCCCTATCTCGACTGGCTTGCCCGTCACCACCGCAGGAACGGAGAAGCCGCGATGCATGGAGTACGTATCCATGATCCACGCCATAATCTGCGGGTTGGTCCCCATGTCAGGGGCAGGGATGTCGCTCTCCGGCCCCATCATGATACTGATTTCCGTGGCGTATCGCCGTGTGAGGTTCTCGAGCTCCGACATGGACAACGCCTTCGGATCCACCACCACGCCACCTTTGGCCCCACCGAATGGAAGGTTCATGAGCGCGCACTTCCATGTCATCCACATGGCAAGAGCGCGGACCTCATCGAGAGTCACGTCCCGGGAGTAGCGTATTCCCCCCTTGGTCGGACCACGCACCACGGAATGATGGACCCGGTATCCGCGGAAGATCTTGATGCTGCCGTCGTCCATAAGGACCGGGAACGTAACGGACAGCTCTCTCTTAGGGTACCGGAGGGTTTCCGCTACTCCCCTCTTGATGCTTATGTGCTTGAGAGCTTTGTCAAATTGAGCCAGTGCATTGGTATACGGGTTCTCTTCCATCTCGAGCCTTCGCTGGGTGAGAGCCTCCGAAATGGAATGCGGACACACTTCAGAAGGGTATTCGTCGATGTGGTTGCTCATGAAAACCCCCTCATATCAGGTCTGTTCAAAACAGGCAACGTGAAGCACAGGACGAAGTGCGCTATTGGGCATGACGGAATCAATCCTCACCGTCATTCCTTTTGCACTTGACTGTGAGTCACGAGACCACATTCATGAAAACGGCTACCTGGGAGACAAGTCAACATATCCTGGGCAAGAGCTCACCTGTGGGCTCGGCCACCACCCGAGCTCCCCCGATCCGAGTGGTCATGACAACCCGACCTCTGTTTTCTTCGGTAAGCAGGCCGATGGTTGCAGCTCCACGAGCGAGCTCACACCCGCTAACCAGGTTCAAGGCCTTATTCGCCGATCCCTTGGAAACGACTGCAACGATCTTCCCTTCGTTTGCCGCTTGGAGTGGGTCGATTCCCAGGATTTCGGAAGCGGCTACCACGGACTCGTCTAGCGGGATAGCCGTTTCCTCCACGCGAACCCCGAGCCCGTTCAGGGAGGCAATCTCATTGAGGGTAGCAGCCAGTCCCCCCCTCGTGGGATCCCTGAGAAATTTCAGATCAGGGCCGAGCTCGATCAAACGTTCCACCACGGGCCAGACCGAAGCCGAATCTGACCGGAGCTCGAAATCAAAGGAGAACTCCGCCCGGCTCAACATGACGGCCATGCCATGGTTGCCTACTGGACCGGAAACGAGGATCTCATCTCCTGGGGAAACGGGTCGGGAGAGAGCTAGCCCGGCTGATTCTACTTTACCGATGCCGGAAGTGTTTATGAAGATCTTGTCAGCGCTTCCCTTTGGAACAACTTTCGTGTCCCCGGTCACGATCTCCACCCCGGCGCAATCCGCGGCCGCGGCCATGCTCCGAATTATCGCACCCAAGTCTTCCAGGGGGAGTCCCTCCTCGAGGATAAGCCCTACCGAGAGGAACAGCGGCCTCGCTGCCGAACATGCCAGGTCGTTGCAGGTGCCATGCACTGCTAAAGACCCTATATCTCCTCCCGGAAAGAATATGGGGGAAACCGTGAATGAGTCGGTGGTGTACGCGATGTGGTCCCCCAATCCGGAAAGCACGACCGAGTCCGGGAGCGGTCCAAGTTTGCCCCGATCGAGAGCAGGCAGTATCATGTCCCTGACAAGACGGCCTGTCATGCGGCCGCCTCCTCCATGTCCGAGGAGTATCCTGCCCGCGGATGCCTTTGTCATAATGCTACGCCGCTCCATATTTGTAGTAGGCCGCGCATGTCCCTTCCGAGGATACCATACATGGTCCCACAGGATCCTCAGGGGTACATTCTTTCCCGAACAAGCCGCACCTGTCTGGTGTTCGGCTTCCGGTGAGGATTGCCGCGCATTGGCATCGGGGATCGTCTGCAGCAGGTGGTGCCTCCACCGGCAGGTGAACGGACGCGTCAAAGCATGAGTATGAGCCGTTTAGTGAAAGTCCACTGCCCTCAATGAGCCCGAGGCCTCGCCATTCGGTGTCACAGGGCTCGAAAACTTCTCTTATGAGGGCCTGAGCCGCGGGATTTCCGTCGGGTCTTACAACCCTCCGGTAATCGTTCACAATGTCAGCCGGCCCGTCGACCACCATGCGCACAAGGTCTCGAACACCAATGAGGATGTCCAGTGGCTCGAATCCTGCCACAACCCCGGGCTTGCCAAATTCGTCCGCGAGATACCGGTAGCATTCGGATCCGAGTATAGCGGAAACGTGGCCGGGCAGCAGGAACCCGTGAAGATCGTCCTTGGCTGCGAGAATCCTGAGAGGAGGGTGAATGGTCTTGAAGGCGCAGAGGACGAATAGATTCTCTACTCCTGATGCCATGGCCGTCTTCAGTGTCGCTGCAACGGTAGGAACCGTAGTTTCGAACCCAACACCAAGAAACACCGCCGGCCTCGGCGCCTCCTCAGCCGCGATCTGTATGGCATCGAGTGGAGAGTACACTATTCTCACCCGGCCGCCTTCGGAACGGTAGTTTGCCAGAGACCCATGCGATCCCGGCACCTTAACCAGATCCCCGAACGTGACCAAGCACGCGCCGTATTCCCTTCCCGTCAATACAGCCCGGTCGATAAAGCCTTTTTCAGTGACACAAACGGGACATCCAGGACCGGAAACCAGGTGAAGATTCTCCGGGAACAGACTCTTGAGGCCTGATTCATGAATGGCCATGGTGTGAGTCCCGCACACTTCCATGAAGCGCACCGGTCTCTCGAGTTTCCCTGCCACCGCTCGAATGTCCCGGGTGAGGGCCTGTGCTGTCAACCGATGCTGATCTCTGTTCAATAGTCCTCCAGGCCCCTGGTGGCTTCAGCTATCTCCTTGAACAATTCCAGCCGAATCCGGGCTTCTTCCTGATCGAGTATTTCGATTCCGAATCCGGCGTGGACGATGAGGTAATCGCCCACCTGTGCCTGGGGAACCATCATTAGGCTCACGTCAGTGCGGACGCCACCGGCATCGACTCTTCCGGTGCCTTCGCCGGTCATCTCTACAAGTCTCATGGGGATCGCCAAGCACATGCTTCCCGTCCTTCACGATTCTAAAGATTTTATTGTAACACAAATCCTGCGGCTCCGAAGAGGTGGAGATGCCCCACAGGCAGGTTCCGGAGGAAACTCACCCAAAAGAACCCTTATAGAATCTGGCTGGAACCTGTCAACAGGTCCCTAGACGCTGCTCCTCTCAGCGTTCGATCTCCCGCCTCTCAGTCGTGCCCATGCTGAAAGGGCCTGGCCGATTGCTATTCCACCATCATTGGGAGGGACGCTCTCATGAAGGAGCACCCTGAATCCTTGGTCCTTCAGCAGATCGTACGTTCGTTCCGTGAGGAAGCGGTTCTGGAAACATCCCCCACTTAATCCCGAGATATTGATGCCCGTGCGGCCTCGTAGAATCTTGAGCGCTTCCACGATCAGCTCTGCCATAGTGTTGTGAAAGCGGGCCGCGAGGATCCTCGGCGGCGTGGAGGAAAGTGCATCCAAGGCCATCGCAGTCACAAGGGAGGCAGGGTCGGCCACGATAGGCGTATCCGAGACGAAACGGACAGGATACGTGCCTCGCTCCTGCGCTTCTGCGATGCCTTCCAACCACATAGCGGCCTGGCCCTCGAAGGTAACCGATCTCAGGAATCCCGCTGCCGCGGCCGCTGCATCGAAGAGCCTTCCCGCGGAAGTCGTCTCCGGCGAATTGATCCCTTTTGCCACTGCTTCCAGCCAGAGATGCACACGGTCAACATGATCTCCAAGCAGCGACTTGAAGCGGTCGGGAAATTCTTCGTCAGCTCCCTGTCGCAAGAGCGCAGCCAGAATACGGACCGGTTGCCGTATTGCCGCCTCCCCTCCGGGCAGCGGGAATCTGCCTATGTTCCCCAGTCGCTCGAAGCGCTCGATGTCGGCCAGAAGGAATTCTCCGCCCCAGATGCTCCCGTCCGTGCCGAATCCGGTCCCGTCGAAGACCGCAAACAGTACAGGCCCTCGAATTCCGTGCTCGAACAGGAGGCTCACCGCGTGCGCATGATGGTGAAAGATTTCCTCAACAACCGCATCGAGTCCATGGGCCAAGCTGTTACTGAAGTATTCCGGGTGGGGGTCCACTGCCACCACTCGCGGAGACACGTCAAGGTACGCGCTCAGCACTTTGGCCGACTGTTTGAAGTAGTCTTGCGCCACCGGGGATGAGAGATCGCCCACGTGGGGCCCGGGTACCACATGAGGCCCCTTCAAGATCGCCTGAGCGTTTTTTAAATCACCTCCTGCACCCAGGATCGTCGGTCCCGTGTTTTCTCCCGTCGTGCCTGGAGCATGACCGCTCTCAGGGGCATCGAAGTACGGTATCGTAAACGCGGATGGGACAATTCCTCGAGACCTTCGGAATACTACCGGACGCTTCGCGATGACCCTGAATATAGAATCGTCTGCAGACAGCACAATCTCCCGGTCGTGGATGAGAAAGCCATCCACGAGATGCCCAAGCCTTTCAAATGCTTCGTCGTTTCCCCTGGCGATGGGCTCTTCCGAGAGATTACCCGAAGTCATTACGAGCAGAGTGAGCTTGTCTTCGCGCCTAATCCCAGGATGGTGGAACAGAAGATGATGCAGAGGGGAATAGGGGAGCATGATCCCGAGGGTCCCCACAAACGGTGCGACGCCCGGAGCCGGTCCATTTGGCCGGGCAGCCAGAAGCACAATGGGGGCAACCGGAGAAGCCAGAAGCTCTTCTTCCACTTTCCCAACCTCGCAAAAACGACGCACCACACCAATGTCCGGAGCCATGACTGCAAACGGTTTTTCTGCTCTTCCTTTCCTCTTGCGCAGCAGAGCCACCGCCTGTTCGTTCAACGCGTCACAGGCCAAGTGGAAGCCGCCAATTCCTTTGATGGCAAGGATGCCACCATCCTTGAGCATTCCCGCAGCTCGCACAACGGGGTCCCCGTCCAGAGGCTCACCCCGCTCATCGGTGAGGAAGAGTCGAGGGCCGCACCGTTGGCACGAATTTGTCTGGGAATGGAAGCGGCGATCTTCCGGTGTCTCGTATTCCGCCCGGCACTCTGGACACATGGTGAAATCAGCCATGCTCGTGCGTTCCCGGTCATAGGGGAATGACCGGACCACGGTGAAGCGAGGTCCGCAGAGAGTGCATGTGGTGAATGGATATAGATATCGGCGATTCGTGGGGTCGAGCATCTCCCGGAGACATTCGGGGCACATTGCTACGTCAGGAGGTATGGGTGCGAGTAAGCGGACGCCTTCCTCGCTGGATTCTATGCGAAACGAGACATCTCCACGCGGCGGCAGTTCTTCTACGGTCTCTGAGTCGATCCGTCCGGGAAACGGTATGCCTCGTCGGACCTCCTCCATGAACAGCGCGTACTGCTCGGGAGTGCCTTCGACCTCCATGCGGACCCCGCTACTCGTGTTCACCACCCATCCCGCTACCCCCGTCTTCCTCGCGAGCCTGAAGATGGTTGGACGGCAACCGATACCCTGAAGGACACCGGTAAGCGTCACGCGCCTTCGGATTCTCCTTTGTGTAGGGTCTGAGCCGCGCAGGCGGTCGATCACGAGCATTCTCCTGGGGAACCCGGCGCAACTCGCGCATGCTTTCTCCTCATTTGAGTCAGGCCGTGCCCCTCATGTGGGAGTCAATTCACAAGCTGGCCATGCCGGGGGCCTCAACAAGGGGCACTGTGACGAAGAATTCCTGATGGCCTCTCAAGATCTTCAGGCGTGCCGTTGAGCCGATATCCTTCTTAATAAGGGTATTTCTGTAGTCATCGTACGTCGGCGTGGGGACCCCGTCTACCTCGAGAATCACGTCCCCTCCCAGCAGAACCGGCCTGCCGTTGTACACGAGCACCCTGTTGCCTGCTAGGGCGAGGCGAGTTCCCCCGCGAAGGCCCGCGTGGGCAGCAGGGCTCCCCGGCGCTATCTCGAATATGAGCACACCGGAGACCGCGGGAAGTCCCATGGTTCTCGCGGTTTGCTCATTGAGGTCCATCCACGACTTGATTCCGATCCAGGGATATATGGGCCTTCCGAGAGCGATAATCTGGCGGGCCGCCTTCTGCGCGCGATTGATAGGCAGTGCTACGCTGATCCCGGCGAACCCACCGGTCTGACTCACCAGTGCAGTATTAATCCCTATGACCTTCCCCTCCGCATTGATGAGAGGACCTCCGCTATTGCCCTGGTTGATGGCAGTGTCGGTCTGGATCATGCCCATCATCGTGCGTTGACCGATGACGATGTCCCGATTGAGAGCGCTGATAAAGCCGGCGGTAACCGTCTGCTGAAGACCGAACGGGTTGCCGATTGCAATTACCCGCTGCCCCACTTGAAGGTGGTCGGAATCACCGAGAGGGGCCACTTCCATGCCTGGGAATGGGTCGACCTTGATCACCGCCAGGTCACCCAGAGGGTCTCTCCCTACAAGTCTCGCCTGGACCTTCTTGCCGCCCTTGAACGTGACCTCCAGATTCTCGGCATTAGCGACCACGTGATTATTTGTAATGATGTGGCCCTGGTTATCTATGACAAACCCCGACCCTTGTCCGAATTGAGGTACCACCTGCATCCAGAAGTTCATTGCCAGGCTTTCAGCCACAATGTTCACCACCGCGGGGCTGATTTCTTTGTACACGCGCATCACCACGGCTTCGCTGCTATCCAGGGTCTTGAACTGCGGCTGTTCCTGAGGTACGGGCCGTTTGATAAGCCACATGCCTGCTACCAGGCCGGTAGAGAATATCACGAGGGCTGTGACGAAGAGGGACCAAAATCGAGATCTGTTCATCTGAGCCCCCCATCCTGGTATCTGGGCATGAAAGGAAGTCTGTGCCACCAGCTTCCTCGGTCCACCGGCGGCTCGGCAGGACGAGAATCCTGATAGACCCCCTCCTCCGGGTCTGCTTGAGGCGTTGAGTAGAGCGGGTTGGCCGGCACCTGCATCGTGTAACCCTGCCCGCTCGCGTCCGGAGCTGGTGCCATCTGATCCCTATAAAGAACTGTCTTGCCTTTTTGGTCCACGGAGAGATAGGCATGTCCCAGGAATTCTCCCCTAGCGGACAGGACACGCACCATTCCCGGATAGGAAGCACCCGTATGGCCCCAATCGGTAAATCCTTCATACAGAGCAGAGGCCGGGGCGGATACGGGGATGACTTGACCGGTCTGGGGGTCGACGTGGTAGTAAGGAGCGGGTGCCACCACGTCAACGGGACAAACGGGCTTCAGCTCCGGCGCTGGAGCCAGGTCGGCCTCTGGTGCTCCCCGCTGCCTTCCCTGCTGGTCACTCGCCTCTTTCCAAAACACAATACCCTCGGGGACCGGACATGGCCTTGAAGGGGTCCCGGATAGCGCCACTTTCATGAATGACATCCATATGGGAAGTGCTGCCACGTTGCCGTATTCCTTCCGCCCGAGGGACACCCTCGTATCGTGTCCTACCCATACACCTGTGGTGTATCGCGAGTTGAATCCCACGAACCAGGCATCCGAACAGTCATCAGTGGTTCCGGTCTTTCCCGAGAGATCATCCCGCCTGAGCCTCCCGACAGCCGCTGCAGTGCCGTAAACGCACGTGTCTCGGAGCATGCTGGTCATGAGGTACGCTGTCTTGGGGCTCATAACTCTCGGGAGGCCCTCGAACTCACCGGCCGGCACTCTGTCCGGCAAAACGGCTCCATTGGGCTGAGAGCCCATCGGTACCTGGGCTTGTACAGCACCCGCAGGCACTCTCCCTCCCGTGAAAGGAGCCGCGGAAGGAGAGTGATGCCCGGGGACAGGGGCAGGAGCGGAGGGCCGCAGCGCGGGCGGGGGAGCAGTGTACGACGCGACAACTTTCGTGACGTCGATGGGTTCCACCGTGTTGTCTTCGAGAACGTTTCCGAACCTGTCCACGACCTTTTTGACGAGCACCGGCTCCAGCCTCACCCCCATATTCGGGAACACAGAATACGCCGAAGTGAGCTCCAACAGCGTGACTTCTGACGCGCCGAGGCAGAGAGACAAGTTTTTGCCGAGGGGCGATTCGATTCCCATTGATCTGGCCATCTCAATGGTAGCGTCCACACCGATGTCGAGAATGAGCTTGACCGCTGCTATGTTGCGCGAATGTGCCAGAGCCTGACGAAGATTTATCGGGCCATAGAAGTTGCCATCGGAGTTCGTAGGAATCCATTCCGGTTCCCGGGGATCGACGCTAATGGCCACAGGCTCGTCAACGACCATGGTTCTCGGTCCGTACAATCCCCATTCCAATGCAGCCGCGTACAACAGCGGCTTGAACGCGCTTCCTGGCTGACGTCTGGCCTGCGTCGCTCGGTTGAAACGCGATCGATCGAAATCCAATCCTCCTACCAGAGCCCTCACATAGCCCGTGTTATTCTCTATGCAAACAAGAGCGCTTTCCACCGGGGGCATCTGGATCGGCTGCAATTTGAGGCTTTCCCGGTCGGCCTCGGTGACGGTGAACTCGAGAACATCGTTTGGCCTGTACGCGTATTCCGCTGTCAGTTGCATACCGAACTCGGCGCCGCCGGGAAGAGCGAAGACGCATTCCTGCGGATTTGCGCTCGATTTCTTGCGCGATCGGGGATCTCGGGTTTCGTTTCGGACTACCATGGCTTCTACTACATCGCCTACTTCATATTGCCTCTGGGGAGTTGCGGCCAGGAACTCGCGGGCCTCGGCCTTCGTCAATCTTTTGACCAAACCGCTCGGCCTGCCGTGCCTTTTCTCCCATGCCTGAGCTCCCTCAAGGACAGCCATTTGAGCCGTGTTCTGCAACCCGAGGTCACAGGTGGTCCATACGTGAAGCCCTTCGTTATAGAGACGATCTTCGCCGTACTTGCCGATCAAATATTGTCGCACCGCTTCTGCAAAATATGGGGCCCGCTGGTATGTGTTCGGGAGATTCTCTCGAAATTGGAGGACCTCGGCCAACGATTTTCGATAGGTCTCCTCGGAAATAAACCCATTGCGGAGCATACTCTGAAGGACGAGGTTCCTACGCTCCAGGGCTGCCTGCAGATTTCTGTGGGGCGCAAACTTGTTCGGATTCGGCACCAGCCCGGCCAGCAGTGCCGCTTCACCCACTGACAGCTCCTTGGTAGTCTTGCCGAAGTAGTTCCGAGCCGCCGCCTCTACGCCGTACGCGCCCTTGCCCAGATAAATCTCGTTGAGATACAGGCCGAGAATCTCTTCCTTGGTCAGGGTCTTTTCCAACCGAAAGGCGAGAATTGCCTCGCGGATCTTTCTGGAGACCTTTTTCTCCTTGGTTAGGAGGAAGTTGCGAGTCACCTGCTGGGTGATAGTGCTCCCACCCTGCGAGAAATTGCCGGACTGCAGATTCTTGACGAGTGCCCGGACTACTCCGATCCAGTCGACACCAGTATGCGAGAAGAACCTGGCATCTTCGCCAGCAATGAAGGCATTGATCACATGAGGCGGCATGGACCGCAAGTCAATGGGAAACCGCTTCTCCCGGTAAAAGATACCGATCACAGTGCCGTCTTCCGCATAGAAGACGGACACGGTCTTGGGACGGTAGGCCCGCAGGTCGGGGATTTTGGGCAGTCCTTGGGAAAAGGAAAGGTATCCGCCGATCAGGCCTCCCGCCAACCCTGCTACGGCCGCACACACCGCGATACACGGCAGTCCCGCAATGAGCCATGCGAAGAGCGCTCCGACCGATCCGCGTGGTGCCCTATCTCTTCTGAGCCAGTTCACGAGCCGGTTCCTCGGACTGTATACGGCAAAATTTCCTAGAAAACGCCCGAAAAAGTCGGCGACAGAAACGTACAGCCCTTGAAGTCGAGCGCATCGATTCAAAAGGGGGCTTTGCACGCCCGTAGTCCGGAAGGGTGGTCAATCGTCCGACTGATGACATATATCCACGCGGCCGGAGCCGCACTTTTCCGGGAGCAGCGCTATGACATCTTGGGCAGTGTATGACAGCAGGAGATGTCCGTCAAGGCGGTGAATTCCCAGACCGTCACCAAGGTGAGCAATTTCCGAACGTGTACGGGCAGATTGCATGTACGTGGGGAGAAACCGCTTTCCCGATTGAAATCAGCGAGAGGATTCCGTATCATGCATCCCCGGTTCTTGATTCCCAGCAACAACTTCTCTTGGGAGCACGTGCAGATGGAAAATATTACTCCCCCTGTGGACGACACTCATCGCATTGACACGGATCAACTGGATTTGCCGCCCCGCTTGTTGCTCGGCCCTGGGCCTTCTAACGTTCATCCCCGGGTGCGGTCAGCCCTTGCCATGAACGAAGTGGGGCATCTGGATCCGAGCTTTCTCCAGGTTATGAACGAGACGCAGGAGCTCTTACGTTATGTATGGCAAACCGATAATCGGTTCACTCTCCCTGTGAGCGGGACCGGAAGCGCGGCCATGGAAGCGACAGTTGCAAACTGCGTCGAGCCAGGTGACGTGGTGCTCGTGGGCGTGAATGGCTACTTTGGGGAGCGTCTCTGCGACATGGCTTCCCGGTACGGAGCCGATGTGCGACGCCTTGAAAAGCCATGGGGAGAGGTGTTCACCGTTGAAGAGATTGGTGAAGGGCTGGAGAAGCACCGACCTGCCATACTCGGCCTCATTCACGCAGAGACATCCACCGGGGCCCTTCAGCCCATGGAAGGGATCGGAAAGCTATGCCGAGAATTCGACTGTTTGCTGCTCTTGGACACCGTGACGAGCCTCGGAGGGGTCCCAGTCTTGTTGGACCGCTGGCATGTGGATCTCGCATATAGCGGAAGTCAAAAGTGTATCAGTTGTCCCCCTGGCGCGTCTCCCCTTACGTTGGGGGAGCGCGCCTTGGCCAAGCTCAACGGCAGGAAGACGAAGGTGGCCAATTGGTACCTGGACATGTCCCTGGTCGGCAAGTACTGGGGAAGTGAGAGGGTCTATCACCATACTGCTCCAATCAACATGATTTATGGGTTTCGAGAAGCATTGCGCATCATAGCGGAAGAAGGTCTCGATACTCGATGGGAGAGGCATAGGACCAACGCTGGGCTGTTGTGGGACGGTCTCGAAGAGCTCGGCATCGGGTGTCATGTGGAGAAGAAGCACCGTCTTGCAAGTCTCACCACCGCGCTCGTGCCCGACGGCATTGACAGCAAAGCGGTTAGCGTGTACCTCCGCGACAACTACAACATCGAAATGGCCGCAGGGCTCGGCCAGTTGGCAGGGAAGGTGTGGCGGATAGGACTCATGGGGTACAACAGTCGACCCGAGGTGGTGACGCTGCTTCTGTCTGCACTGAAGAAGGCCCTGGAAGCCGTGGGCTAGATCGCCCAGTTGCCGCCGAAAATGTATTTGCAATAGGAAATTGTATAGCGCGTACGAATTCTCCTGCTGCCTGGGCACGGGCACGAGAAAGTCGCAGGTCCGATCTGGACGCACTGAACGCTTGTTCGATACCTCGAGCTACTGAGTGCACGATTTCATACGTCAGATCACGTGTTCTTTCGCGGAGTTTACGAAGGGGCATGTCAAGAAGAGATTGCGACGTAGGGGCACCTCTTGTGAAAATGTCTCAAAACTCGGGACACACCAAAAATCGTAGCACGATTGAGCGTCGATGCGTGGAAAAGCACCCTCACCCCAGCTCTCTCCCAGAGGGAGAGGGAGCCGGAACAATCCCCTCTCCCCCGCTTCGGGGGAGAGGGTCAGGGTGAGGGGGTGTGCCACGATTATCACGGACTGCCGGCTTTTGAGACACTTTCTTGTGGGTGCCCCGGGCGGGCACAAGGCCCACCCGCACGGTCCTCACGGATGCGCTGACCAAGTACAGCGCGGCTCAGATACGGTGCCGTATTTACGAAATGCGATGCCAAGTCCCTTCGCAAGTTGGTGCCGAATCAGGAGATCCCCCCAAGCCTCCTCGTCAACGGCTGACTACTACCCATACTTGACACCGCAACCATGCCCACCGGCCTGCCGCGGGCTGCTTCACGATCTTCTCCCCGGAGGAGCGCAAGTCCCACTGACCCGTGGCAGAATACGCGCCCGAAATTATGAAATCCTGTACTAAGTCGGTTTGGCGATTTGCCAGTTCAGGCTCGCGGTTTTCCGTCCAGGACCACGAGAGCGTCTACGGCAATGGGAGTACCATTTCTCACGATGAGCGGATTGATATCGATTTCCTTGATGACGTCGTGATCCATGCCGATCTTCCCGAGACTGATAAGAATGTTGGCGAGGGCTTCACGATCTACTTCTTCCATACCGCGGACCGCGTCAAGAATCTTGCGAGCCCGTATTTCTCCCATCATGTCAGAGGCATCCCTTCGGCTGAGGGGGGCGACGCGGAAGGCGACATCATTGAGGATCTCGGTGAATATTCCCCCGAGACCGAACATAACACAGGGGCCGAACTGGGGGTCCCTCGTAAGGCCTGCCAGGAGCTCTCTTTTACCGCTCACCATTTCCTGCACCAGGACCTGGGCTCCCCGGGGCATAGATCCCATGAGATCGTCAAAGCATCGTCTTGCTTCCTCAGCGGTCCTGATGTCTACGAGCACTAGCCCTTTTTCGGTTTTGTGGCTGATTTCGGCCGACGCCCCTTTCAGGACTAGAGGGAAGCCGATATCCTTCATTGCCGCGTCGAGCTCTGCGTGGTTGCTCACGAGGCTTTCCCTGGCTACGGGTATCTGGTAGGAAGCCAGAAGGAGCTTCGATTCGTATTCCGAGAGAGTGAGTCTGCCCTCCTGGAGGGCCGCTTTGATTGGATCCATGATTTGTTGCCTCCAAAAACATCTTTATAGCTCTCCGGAAAAGCTGAATGCAACGGCTTAGACGCCCCGAGCGACAAATTTCTCTTGATTCCTCGGATGGGAAAGTTTAGAGGTGAGTGAAGCGCATCGTGCTTGCAACAAATCGTGCGATGTGCTGTCTATATAAGTTGACTACCTACGTGCGCCCCCCCACCGATTACGAGTTGGGATCTGAACAGGTCGGGACCGAGAGACGTTTTGAACCTTTTGTTCCGCCCTGGTGAGCCGTTCCGGAGTCGAGGTGAGGGTCGCCCCTGGTGACACACAACATTTATACTTGGTTTGTTATGGTATCCGCCGCAAGGACATCGTCATGTGCGCGGTTGGCAGGTGAGACCGACGCGATGATGTCTGCGAATATTGCAGCCACCGCGCGTGCTGCCTGAGGAGAGTGAGATGGCCAAGAAGCCCCCGAGACGGGATCCCATCATTGTATACAAGAGGGAAGAAAGAGGCCTGAAGCCGTTTCTTCCAAAGACACGCGGTTTTCGATTTGGCGTCCCGACGCAGCCGCCTCCGAAACCGAAGAAGCCAAAGGACGTAAAGACGGTCATCCCCGAAAAAGTCCGACTCCATAACGAGAATTTGGCTCTTCTGGAAGCATTGCCTTCGCCGGAAAAAGAAATTGCTCTCGCCAGTTATTACCTGTGCTTCCTCGTGCATGAGACCAAGACTACCGCAGAGCTGTTTCCGCTTAAGCACAACGTCCTGGAGAAGATCTTCAAGAGTGGAAACAACTGCCTGACGGTGAATTACGTCCGCCGCGGAGATCGGGAGATCTATCATTTGTCAGCGGACGCAAAGAAAAAATGGGAAGCGGAAACCGGCGGAAACAAGCATCATGCCAGAATGTACCTCACTTCTCGCTGCAAGGTGGAGTTTGACGAGGGCTATTTCGATCTTTACCATTTCCACATCACCATCGAGCCATTCAGGTTTTCCTTCTATCTCCCGATCCATCAGGCCCCATGGATCGACAAGAGGCGCGTTTCCAAGAGACCGTTCCACTACCCGCAGACAGTTGAGTACGGTCTGGTACGCGGGAAACCGATCACCACTTCGCGAAAGGCCACGATGGTGCCGATCCAGCAGATCAAGGACGAGCTTCAGAAGTTCCTGGACACGGATATTCCCAAGAAGAAATAAAGTGCTGCCAAGAGCGACCGACACGGATCGGTCGCTTGACCGACCGCTGTCACCCGTCGAGCTCCTGCAATGAGGGATGCGGATTTATGCTAGAACACTCCGCATTCGCGGGAGATTATTGTTTGCAATATCTCTGAGGTTCCGCCTCCGAACAGGAGGAAGCGACAATCACGGTAGAAGCGCTGTACATCGTACTCCATGGAATAGCTGTACGCGCCGAATATCCTTGTCGCCTCATCCGCCGCTTTGCAAGCAGCCTCGGAGGCGAAGTACTTGGCCATGGAGGCTTCTTTCAGGGCTCGTTGTCCCTGATCGATCATTTCCGCAGCCTTGTACGTCATGAGGTGTGAGGCCCATATGCTGGTGGCCATATTACCGATCTTCTGTTGAACAAGCTGGAAGCTCCCTATCCTTTTCCCGAACTGTTTTCTCTCGAGCGAGTAGCGCGTGGAATGGTCGAATGCCGCACGGGCAAGCCCCAGCGAGAGAGCGGCTGTCATAACTCGTATCACTGCAAGGATGCGCATGAGATTTCCAACCCCCTGACCTTCCTTCCCTAGCCGATTCTCGAAGGGGACACGCACGTCAGTAAAGGCCAACTCGGAGATCTCTGTGGCTCTGGTTCCCAGTTTCTCGAACTTCTTCGACACGTAAAGCCCTGGGGTGCCGCGTTCGATGAGAAAGAAATTCAACCCCTTCAATCCCTTCGACTTGTCCGTCTGGCACAGCACAGTGAAAAAGTCCGCTACTGGCGCGTTCGTGATCCATGTTTTCGATCCGTTGATAACCCAGTGGTCTCCGTCCAGCACCGCAAGAGTTTTTACCCCACCAAGATCGGTTGCAGCATCTGCCTCTGTGAGGGCGAAGGAAGCTACCTTTTCCCCCCTGATGGCTGGCTTGAGAAGCCGCTCATGCTGGTCCGGAGTTCCATATTCGTAGAGAAAATTGGTCCCCATCAGGCATTGCATGGCTGTAAACGCGGCAACGCTCATGGACCCGCGCGCCAACTCCTCTACCATTACGCAGAACTGGGTGGTATTCCCTCCTGCACCTCCCACAGAACGAGGATACCGTATCCCGTACGCACCGGTCCGTGCGATTTTGTCGAACATCCACCTGGGAAATTGATCGGCCTCGTCCATCTGGCGGGCGACCGGTATGATCTCCTGATCGACGAATCTCGCAAAGGTCTTCCTGATGAGCTCTTCTGGCTTCGGCTTCGGAATCGAAAATGCTGTGGTCCTTGGCATAGGAATTACCTTGAGCTTTGTTCAGCGGATTGAAGCTCCGCAGTAAATTCGGGTCGGAAAGTCGTAAAGCTGTCTGAAACGGTCAGTACCTCCCTCGCTGCCGTCACTGCTCCTTCACTGCACGGGTGAGCGCAGGGAGAATATCGAACAGGTCACCTACGATGGCAAAGTCCGCGATTTCGAAAATCGGTGCGTCAGGGTCTTTGTTGATCGCCACAATATAGCGGGAGCCGTCCATGCCCGCCTTGTGCTGAATCGCGCCGGAAATCCCGCACGCAAAGTAGATCTCAGGCCTCACGGTCCTTCCGGTCTGCCCCACCTGACACTCCACAGGGAGGTATCCTTCTTCTACCACGACTCGAGTGCAAGCCATTTGAGCACCGATCGTGTCTGCAAACTCTCTCATCACAGCGGTTCCCTTTTCGGAGCAGATGGGTCTTCCCCCCGCGACGATGATTTTTGCCGCGCTCAAATCAGGTCCAGAATTCTCCGTCATGACGCATTCGAGCACCCGAGTGAATTCCCTGCATTCGGCCATGTTCACTTCTTCGACCAGAATGTCCCCGGTCCGGGATGGGTCTGCACTGAGCGCCTTCATGATTCCTGGTCGCACGGTGGCAGCCTGAGGCCTCGAATACCGTGTGACAATGGACGCCATAATGTTTCCGCCAAATGCAGGCCTGGTCTGCAGCAGTATCTTTTCGTCCGGGATTATTGACAGCCTGGTGCAGTCAGCCGTGAGGCCAAGCCTGGCTCTGCGTGCCACGCGGGGCGCGAGGTCGCGGCCCAGGTGTGTGGCAGCCACAAGGAGGATGGCGGGTTTGTGCCGCTGAATGAGAACATCCAAAACGTGGGTGTACGTGCAGGTCTGGTAGTATGCGAGGGCCGGGTCCTCCACGACGAGGCACTGGTCTGCCCCATATGCGATGAGCTCCCCTGCACGACGTCTGACTCCATGTCCCAGAACCACAGCCGCGACCGGCTCGCCCAACTCGTTCGCGAGAGATCTAGCACAGCCGAGGAGCTCGAAAGCAGACCGATGGAAAGCTCCATCGTGCTGTTCCACGAACACCCATACCCCTCGATAGTCGCTGAAATCCGGGGTTTCTCTGACGGGGATGTCTCCCGAAATCGCGTCAAACTTGCACGATTCGAGGCATGCCCCGCACAATGTGCATCGATTCTCGAGCCATCTCGCCTTCTTGTCTTCTATCTCTATGGCCTGGTAAGGGCAGGACCGGGAGCACATCCCGCAACCGTTGCATTTGTCCGGATCAAACCGTATCGCCATGTTATTCTCCGAGGCGGATTTCTTTTTCTCGGAAGGCGTCGAGAAGCTGAACCGCAATTTCCGCGGGAGAGCCCTCGAGGAATCTGGTGTTGCGCGCCTCCTTCGGGGTGAAGGTCTTTACCACCTGTGTCAGAGAGCCGAGAAGCCCCACTTCATATGCTTTGGCTCCGATGTCCGCGGCATTCCACAGCTCAATGGCAGCGCGATCCGAGGTGGCGTCCAGCATTCCTGCAACCGTGGGGTATCGTGGAGTATTCAGCGCGGCCAGGCACGTGACCAGGACCGGGGTAGGGGATTCGATTCGTTCGCACGAACCCTCAAGGGTCCTCTCCACAATGACCTTTCCTTCCTGGACCTCCAATTTCGACGCGTACGTGAGCTGGGGAATGCCAAGAAGCTCGGCGACCTGCGGTCCGATTTGCGCGGTGTCACCGTCCACCGCCTGTCTGCCGGCCAGAATGAGGTCGAAATCACCTATGCGCTTGATTGCCATGCCCAGGGTTGTTGACGTCGCCCACGTGTCGGCCCCGGCAAATGCCTTGTCCGTCAGGAGAATAGCCTGGTCCGCGCCCATGGCCAGAGCTTCGCATAGAATCTCCGCAGCTTGCGGAGGTCCCATGCTGAGAACGATGACCCGGCAGTCGGTCGAGTCTTTTATTTGCAGGGCAGCTTCTAGAGCATGGCGGTCTTCAGGGTTGATGATACTCTCCACCCCTTCCCGGATGAGATTGCCTGTTTTCGGATCTATCCGGACCTCGCTCGTATTCGGTACCTGCTTCATCAGAACGATGACAATCATAGAAGAACTCCGTCAGGAAATGGGGAAGGTGGGTGTCAAAAAATACCGCCGCTCCAAATCCAATGTCAAGCTCATATAACAGGCGCGCAAGCGCAAGTCCCGCAAATGAGCTGTGGCAGAACGCGCGACCGTATGAACGAACTGCAACACCAGGGCCACTCTCGGGCTGACCTGTCTCCTGAATGTCTCTGCCGGCCGAAGTCTGTGAAGCTTCAAGCGAAACGGGGCTCTCCAAATGCGGTTCCGCAATAAGCGGGACATTTGCCTCGGCAACTGCTATAGAATGCGGGATGCAGACGGCCTCGAAGAATGAGCCAGAGGCTCGGTCAGAGGACCAGGGATTAGTCGCTTCGGATTATGGAAGAAAATAGTACCCAGAAAACTGAACGATGGACCATTAAGAGCATCCTCGAGTGGACGGCTGGATATTTCAAGGAAAAAGGTATCAAGACTCCCCGGCTGGACGCGGAAGTGCTCCTCGCCCATGCCCTTGACACTGAAAGACTGCGACTCTATCTCGATTTCGAGCGCCCGCTTTCCCTGGACGAACGGAACCGATTTCGAGAGTTCGTCCGTCGTCGTGCCAATCGGGAACCTGTGGCCTACATCGTCGGGAAGAAGGAATTCTGGTCGGTACAGATAAAGACCCTGCCTGGAGTCCTCATTCCCAGACCCGAGACGGAAGTTCTTGTAGAAGTAGTCCTCCAAAAGGTGCGTGAGCTTCCACAGCCCCTCATAGCGGAGGTAGGGACCGGGTCCGGAGCAGTGGCCGTAGCCATCTTGCGGGAGAATCGCCAGGCAGTGGCGATCGGCACCGATATATGCCTTCGATGCCTCGAAATTACCCGCATAAATGCACGGGATTCAAACACGGACGATCGCCTGCATCTGGTAGCCTCGAACCTGCTGGCAGCGATCCGGCCTGCCGGGCAGTTTGACGTGGTTTGTTCCAATCCACCGTATATTCCTACCGGGGTTATAGCGAACCTGGAACCGGAAGTACGTGACTTCGAGCCCCATGGAGCACTCGACGGCGGAGCTGACGGTTTGGACGTCATCAGGAACCTTGTGGATCAGGCGACTCTCTACCTGAAAAGGGGGGGCTGGCTGGTGATCGAATTCGGTGACGGCCAAGAGAAGTCGGTGGAGGAGCTCATGACCCGCGGCGACCGCTTTCGGGACGTGTCGATCCATCGGGACCTTTCCGGAACCCCCCGGGTCGCTAAAGGAGTGCGCTAGATGCAGTATGTCGTTCTCGGATACGGCAAGTTCGGCGAGCTCGCGGTCAGTAGGCTTGTGGAAGCGTTCCCCGGGGCAACGCTCGTTGTGGTGGACTGGGACCCCATTCGCTTCGACAATCCCTTGCCCGATGGTGCCGTCGCGTTTCAAGACGATGCGACGGAATTTCTCGTGAGATCAACATTTCTCTCTCCGGAAGACCTTGTTCTTCCCATGGTCCCCTTTCATCTGGCAGCTTCCTACCTGAAAGCCAGCGTGCAGGGATGCAGGGAAATACCTGTTCCCGAGTGTCTCGCCACGATGGTTCCCAACCCTTTCTCCATCGACTCGGCCAACCTCGGTTGCAGCAAGGCGGATTTTCTCTGCCCGGACTGCTGCCCGGAAGGAGATCTGTGCACCATGACCGGCCTGCCGCGAGAGCCTCTGTACGGGAGTCTGGAAGCCCTTGAAGTACCACAGTTCACCGTGGTCGTGCAGCGAAGCGCCCAAATCCTCCCGGGTGTCGGCGGGTACACGTTCGGGCAACTGCGAGCATTGGCAGGGAGGATGCGGCATGGCTCGAACCTCGTGGCCACCTCGTGCAAATGTCACGCGATCTTAACAGCTCTCGAGGTCACGTGAGCGGGAAAAAAGGACTACGGAGGGGCATCGGTCTCGAAAAGCTCTGACGAGGAGCCCGTTTGAGGCATCAGTAATGTCGAATGTGCTTTCAGTTCAAGACCTGCGAAAGGTATACGGGACCACGGTCGCGGTGGACGGTGTCACGTTCGACGTGGGTCGTAACGAGATTGTGGGGCTCCTGGGTCCCAATGGTGCGGGCAAAAGCACGACCATAAGCATGATTCTCGGGGTCCTCGAGCCCACCTCGGGGCGCATTCACATCGAGGGGATTGACGTTGCGACCGACCGCTCTCGAGCACTGGAGAGGACGAACTTCGCAGCGGCCTACGCACCACTTCCCGGCAATTTGACCGTGTACGAGAATCTCAAGGTCTTCGGCCTCATTTACGGGGTGCGGGATTTGTCGGAGCGAATTACGGACGTGATCGCCCGGTTTGACCTCGGGGCATTTCGAAACACCAAATGCGGGGTACTGTCGTCTGGAGAACAAACCCGCGTTTCTCTTGCCAAGGCTCTGCTGAATTCTCCGCCTCTCCTTCTGCTTGACGAGCCGACTGCATCCATCGATCCCGCGACTGCTCGGGATGTCCGCATGAGGATCGTCGAGTTCGCGCGCAATGCTAGCGGCGGAGTGCTTTGGACTTCGCACAACATGTACGAAGTGCAGGATGTGTGCGATCGCGTGATTTTTCTGTCACGGGGGAAGATGTTACTTCAAGGAGATCCAAAGACATTGCCGCATGAGTACGGAAAAGCCACTCTGGAGGAGCTCTTCATTACCGTGGCCCGTGAGCCCCTGAAAATCGAGGTAGCGTGAGCGCCATGCGTGTCCACCGCACCGCAGCAATCGTGCTCCGGCAACTCTATCTCATTCGCGGAAGCCTCTCGAGAGTGTTGCCTCTCTTCGCGTGGGTCACCGTAGACATGGTTCTGTGGGGGTTTATCACCAAGTACCTGGACATGCTGACCCACGGCTTCAACTTCGTTCAAATACTGCTGGGCGCTGTTCTCCTGTGGGATTTCTTTGTCCGGGTCATGCAAGGGGTGACAATTGCCTTTTTCGAGGACGTGTGGTCACGCAATTTCCTGAACATATTCGCGTCACCGCTCTCCTTGTGGGAGTACCTCGCGGGTCTCATCATCACTGGAATCGGAACGAGCTCGGTAGGGCTCCTGGTGATGCTTGCCGTGGCCACCATGGTGTTCGGTCTATCTTTCTTCATATACGGCCTGTTGCTCCTGCCTTTCCTGCTCGTTCTGTTCATGTTCGGTATGGCTCTCGGGATTTTTGCGAGCGGTGTGGTTCTCCGCTTCGGACCGGCGTCTGAGTGGTTTATATGGCCCGTTCCGGCTTTGATCTCGCCATTTGTGGGTGTCTTTTACCCGATTTCGACACTGCCGCAGTGGATGCAGTATTTCTCCTATGTCCTCCCGCCCACATACGTATTTGAGGGGATGCGAGCGATCCTTGCAGGCGGAGAAGTACGGTCAGGCGCTCTCCTTTGGAGTGGGTTCCTGGCCGTCTTGTATGTGCTTGGAGCGTGCCGTTTCTTTGTGAGCATCTACAAACACGCGGTTCGCACCGGCCTGATCACTCGCTACAGCGCCGAGACGCTGGCCTAGGATAAACATCACGGGGCTTGCGACCATTGGCGTGCTTCTCACAGAGGGGTGTCTGTAGGGGCGCTTCGAGAGCCGCCCCACTTTTGGGCGGTTCACCAACCGCCGCTCCAGCAATGCCCATTGATTCAGGCCATCTACTGCATAGCCAAACGCATGCCAATCGCAGCTCCCTTGACAGGGATCACCTGCCCGTGTATCAAGTACTCGACGAATGCTCTTCGTGCCAGTGCGCCCGTAGCTCAGTTGGATAGAGCAACGGACTTCTAATCCGTAGGTCACAGGTTCGAATCCTGTCGGGCGTGCCAAACAATCTCTCTTATGCCAAGGTCGTCAAGTTCGGGGGTCTAACACTGATTGGGTGTTGACACGTGGGTTGGGTGTCTTATTGGATCTCCCGATAGATTGTCTTGTACCGCATCGCAGGGTCCGCGTGCATCCGCCATGTCTCACGTCACGGATAGGACATCCGGAGTGCCCAATGAAAGGAGCAAGGAGCGACCCAGAAGACCCAGCAAGCGTCCGTTGGCGAAATTTGGTATAGTGCTACTCGAAAACAGAGCTCATGCCTGAGGTGCAAGATGGATTCAACGACCATACACGATTGGGCAGTGACTCCTGAAAAAGTTGAAAGGGCAATCCAGAAGATCATCGCGATCGGAAAGCCAAGGAAGATCATCCTGTTCGGTTCTTTTGTGAAAGGGATTACGACAGCCAACAGCGATCTCGATGTTCTCGTTATCACAGGAGATGATACGCTAAACCCACGAAAGGAAAGCGTCCGTATTCGCAAGGCGCTGCGCGGGATTTCAATGCCCATGGACATCATCGTCATCCCCGAGGCAAAGTGGCTGCAACTGAAGGACTGTCCCGGAATGATCTTCGAAGAAGCTTTGCGCAACGGAAGGGTCGTTTATGAATCCGAAGCGGAAGTTCAGTTAGATAGAAAACCGATGCGAGCCAACTGGTGGACTACAAGGCTGGCCTTGGTCATCGTTGACGATGCCGTCTACATCAACTCGCAACTTCATTCTGGACCCAGGTCCGTGCCCTTGCTGCAAGAATTGGCTCCGATTGGTGAACCAACCGCAGACGGAAGCCCCTCGGCAACGCTGGGTTCCCACGTGCGTCCAGCACAGCGCCCCCTACGCCAGACAGTGGTCACGGCCGGAGACGGCACCGCGTTTGGGACTGGAATTTACGCCTTGGCCTCGCTGACGACCACGAAGGGACCCGCAAAAGTAGCATGTGCCCTATTTCCCAAGCTCCGACAAGACGGGGCTCGGAGCTGATAGTCAAGATAGAAAACTGTTTCGTCAGAGCCAACAAGATCACTGAGGCCTGCAGATGATGGATCTGGAACGGTTGAAACAGATTGTGGGGTCCGGAGAAAACCTGGATCGGGAATTCAAGTCCGACCGTAGGAAGTTCACTGATAAGGAGATCTTCGAGGAGATAGTGGCTCTAGCGAATACAGATGGAGGAGTCCTTCTCATCGGTGTCGAAGACGATGGAACGGTGACGGGAGCGGAGCCACGGCACGTACCAGTCACTGATCCACTGAAACTTCAATCGGCGATCTTTAACAACACGGTGCCCAACATTAACACTCGTGTTTCGGTCGTCCTCCATCCTGGGGGACAGGTGATCGCAATAGAGGTGGATCGCTATCCAGAGCCCTGTGCCACTACCCGCGGGAAGTCGTTGAAGAGGGCAGTCGGGCCGGATGGAAAACCCCAGACTGTGCCATTCTACCCTCGCGACCAGCGATCTAGGAGAGTTGACCTTGGGCTTCTTGACTTCTCGGCACAAACGATCGAGGGAACATCCTTTCAAAGCCTTGATTCAGTCGAGTTTGATCGCCTGCGGCAAACGATTCCCGACTTAAGGGTGACACCACTCTGCTCCAGCTAACTGATGAAGAACTTGTCAAAGCTCTAAGACTCGTCGAGAGTCGGGATGGTGAATTAGTGCCAAATGTGGCCGGGCTCCTTCTCCTTGGCAAAGTTGACGTCTTGCAGCAAACGATGCCGACTCACGAAGTGCGTTTCCAGGTCCTCGACGGCCTGGGGAACGTGAAGGCAAACGAGGTATTTCTGGCCCCGCTCGTCGTCGTTTTGCAGGAGCTGCAATCAAGGTTTTCCGCCAGGAACGAAGAGAAGGAGATCCAGGTCGGGATGTTCAGAGTGCCCATTCCGGATTACTCGCCTGAGGGATTCAGGGAAGCGGTTGCCAATGCCATTCTTCATCGTGACTACAGCCGCATGGGATCCGTGTACGTGCAATGGCATCCGGACCACATCTTGATAGCCAACCCTGGCGGGTTCCTTCCGGGGATTACGCCAGACAATATACTCGTACATGAACCGAAGCCGCGCAACCCTCGGCTGGCTGAGGCCTTCCGGAGAGTCGGGTTAGTGGAGCAGACCGGACGAGGCGTCGACAAAATCTAACTGGGACAGGTGAGATACGGCCGCCCGATCCCTGACTACACGAGAAGCGACTCTGACGGAGTTCGCGTAGTCATTCGCGGAGGGAAGCCGTCTCTGGAACTGGCGGCATTTGTCTTCGAACAGGAAGAACAGGGAAGTCCGTTGACTCTGGATGAGCTTATCATCCTGAATACTCTTTTCTTCCAGCGTCGCATCGAGTCGAGACTGGCCGGAAAGCTTATACAGAAGGGGGGCAACGAAGGACGGGCGAAGTTGGAGAAGCTAGTGGAAAGGGGTTTCGTTGAGGCCAAAGGTGAGAAGAAAGGGCGAGTCTATCACTTGGGAGCAGGTCTCTATCGGCGCTTCGGCGACGGAACGGGTTATGTGCGGAGCCATGGAATTTCGGCAATCAAACACGAGCACATGGTTTCGGAGTACGTCGATGCTCATGGAAGGATCGAGCGAAAACACGTAATGGAGTTGTGCGGGCTCTCGGGAGACCAGGCAGGTCGGCTCCTCAAGAAGCTCGTAAGAAAAGGCGTTCTTGCGCAAGAAGGGTCTCCTCCTCGGTGGACGTACTACGTGAGAAGACGCCAGAGTTAGCCATGGTTCCCGCTTATAACTGCGCTGCTATCTGCGAAAGAATGGCCGTATCTGTTCGCAGATAGCAGCGCCTATAGGCGGCGACAAATTTGGAAAAGACGCGAGGTTATATATGCGACTCCGTCATCCCCAGCGCCTGATAGAGATTGACGTACCAATCAGACAAATATCGGCCCATGCTCGAAGAAAGAGACTGGGGGCACCCTGGATCGCGGGTCAAAAAAGCGCCAAGAGCAGGGCCGGGCCTTGTTTCTTGCTTTCGATGGCCGTCGGCGTACCCATCACGGCGCAAATTCCTGCCTGCCATTGGCGTTGATGATCTCCCCCGTGGTATTCCCCTCCATCAGCCCGGATCTTGTGCAGCGCAACAATTGCAATTATCAGGGGCAGGCGCTCGCTGAGTGCCGAGGGCCGCTATGACTGTTAGCGGCATGAGATCGCTGCGCATGTCAGATTCGGTTGCTCGTCCGGGACAGGAGAATGGCTCGACGAGAAAGAAAGACATCAGAAAGAAGCCTGACCTCAGAAGGGAATCCAATGAACAAAGTCCTGGTATCGTCCTTCACGGTATTCTGCATCATTTTTGTCACTTCTATTCCGGGCAACTCTTGGTGCAAAGATCTCAAAGGGTATCCCCCCGCTGCCAAGGTTATTTCCGGCCTGACCCTGCCGGAGGTGACCATCGCGGCTTTCGCTGATATCCCTGACATAAAAGAGCCACTGCTCAAGCCGAGACTCAAGGATTCTGCCACCACACTGGTTAAGGCGGTAAACCATAAGGAAGTGCTCAATGTCCTCGGCATTCAACTCACTGAAGCACAGAGGCGATTTCTTGAGGAGAACAAGTTCCTGTTGATTCCAGCGAGCGCCACCACAGCAGCAAGGTGGGAACCGACGGATCCCTGTGCCAAGCCCTGGGATGAAATGCTGATCATGTTTGACGCTGTCGGAGGGAGCTTGCACGATGTAGAGCGAAGGCCCGATAACGCGCGTCTCGTCAACCCGGATGTGGTATTGCACGCCTTTCATAAGTTCCTCGAAAATTCATTGAAATCCCTGGAGAAGCACGATCTTGCAGAGCTGTTGCGCACCTTTGTGGAAAACGCGCAGGCGACGGCGCTTCGATACAAAGACCAGTCAAGCGGCGAACTTGCAGATCACTATGCAATCATAGCAGCACAGTTTACGGTTCCTCTTGTGCTGATGGAAAACGCGGGGTGGCAAGACACGCGGCGAGCTTTTGATTCAGAGGAGACCACGGGTGACAATGCGGATAACTTTTCCAATGCACAGAAGCTCCTGGGTAGGTTTTCCGAGAAATTCTCTGCTGAAACACTGAAGAGAATCGAGCAAGAACTAGCCCTCATTTATGAAGGAAACGCACAGGCCAAGTCGCCGCTTTTCGCGAGGTACGCAAACAACGGATCGTTTCACACGGACTACACCCAGTATACTCCGCGAAGTCATTACGCAGCCACTTCGATAACCCGTGCCTACTTCAGGACAATGATGTATTTCGGCAGGAATAGTTATTTCTTGGAAAAGGGTCCGGGAATCACCGACGCCCTCCTGGTGATGCATCTGATGGCAGGTGAGGGAGCCGGAGGCAGACCGATCATAGCCGAGTGGCAGAGACTCATTGATATTACAGGATTCTATGCGGGCAAGTCCGATGACATTTGCTACCCCGAGTGGAGGGACTTTGTTATAAGGACTCTCGGCAAAACGGCTTCCGTCCCGAAGATGCGTTGAACCCTGAAACTCTCAAGAAAATTTCCGATCGGCTGAATATGCTGAGACCCCCACGCATTCTCTCGGAAGCAGGTATCGGCCCAGACACAGCGCACCAGACGAAGGAGCAACGTCTCGAAGGCGCAAAGGCATTCCGAGTCTTCGGACAGCGGTTCACTTTTGACGCCTGGGTGCTCAGTCGCCTCACGGGAGGTCTAGAACAATCCGATATTCGTCTGCCCTCGATGTCTTCAGCGTTGTTTGTGTCCGCAGTCTCTGGGGATAAGGCGGCGAAGGAATGTTCTGCCGCGTATCTTAAATCGTGTGATCCTCCATTCTCGAAGCGTGACCTGTCCGGATTTTTCGCCAATATGAACGCAGTTGCGGCTGATATAGAAAGGGTGAACGATCGCGAATGGTTCGGTTCACTCAATTTTGCCTGGCTGAATGTCATCCGGAACCTTACTACCCCTTTTGGTGAGGGGTATCCTCTTTATATGCAGAGCCGACTGTTTCCCTTGAAGCAGTTGGAGAGCTTTCTGGGATCGTACGCGGAACTCAAGCATGACACCCTGCTCTATGAGAAACAGCCCGAAGCCGAATGCGGGGGACCTGGGCCGGAGGGTGAACCGCCGCCAGTTCCAAAGGGCTTTGTGGAGCCCAATTTGGCTTTTTGGTATGCACTGCAAAGGCTGGTTCACTTTACCAGTGACGGCTTCAGAGAGCACGGACTACTTGAAAGAGAGCGCGAGGAGTTCGGTCATCTGAGCCGATTCCAGAAGCAGGTGGACTTCTATACGGGGTTGGCAGAGAAGGAATTGCTCGAAATCGAGATCACAGCGGATGAATACGAAAGGCTCAGAACTTACTCGCTCGACTACATGGCCGAACCCCTTGATGCAGCCGAGCCTTTTCATGATCGAAAGGACAGACGTTCGGGACTCGTGGCCGACATCTACACGGACAAGACGACCGGACAAATATTGTATGAAGGGACTGCAGAGCCTTATATTATGCTCGCTCTAGTGGGAAACGAAAACTCTCCGCGATTGACTATGGGAGTAGCCTTTAATCATTACGAGCTTACCGGCCCCCTTGGTGCCCGTTTGACCGATGCAGACTGGCAAGCCAAAGCGTACGACAACCCGAGTGCATTGCCACGGAAGAACTTCTGGTACAAAGAATTGGTTGTGAAGTAGATGCAGAAGCTCCACGCGGCCCTTCTTACACTTCTACTCGGACTCTCCTGGTGCGCCTCGGTGAACGCATCCGAGTCGTTCCCGTCTTTTTACGACGACCGTCATCTCTTTCTCTCGAAGATCGCAAAGAGTGGGGGACCGGCGTTCTCCCAGCGCATCACCGGGATTACCGTTCCGCATCATCTCGTTGCTGCGGACCTCATAGCCGAGGCTTTCTCCCGTGCTTCTGGAGGTAAGTACAGCCGAATTGTTATCCTCTCTCCCGATCACTTCAGAAGAAGCAAAACTCCTTTTTGCGTTACACGCAAACACTTTCGGACAGTTCTGGGAACGGTGAACACGGATCGGGGACCAATTCTCCAATTGCTCCAGAGCCCACTTGTTTCGGAGTCGGAACTTTTCTCTCATGAGCACGGCGTTCAGGCTCTCCTCCCTTTCATCGCGCACTATTTCCCCGATTCGAAAGTCGTTCCTGTTGCCATACGAATAGACTCAAAGCCTGAAGAATGGGATGCCTTTGCATCGAGCATTGCCCCGATTCTCGGTTTGGATACACTTGTGGTTCAAAGTACGGACTTCTCGCATTTCCTCACCCAAGCGGAGGCGAAAGAGAAGGATCAAGAAAGTCTTCGGGTTCTGAGTGAGGGGGATCCGGAACTGGTCAAATCCCTGAAGCAACCGGAGCATCTGGACTCCAAGGCGGCGCAGTACCTTCAGATGCGTTTGCAGAGAGAAACCTTCCAGGCGAGTCCAACGGTGATGGCGAATCGAAACTCTCAGGAATACTTCGCCAAACCGCTTGCAAAGACTACCAGCTACATCGTTCAGCTATATAGCCCCGATCCATTGTATGTGGAAGCAGCAGAACATTACTGGTTCGCCGGTGACACATTCTTCGGGCGATACGTAGACAAATTTCTTTCGGACAGTGAGAGGAGGCGCAAATTAGTAGAAGACGTTCTTCGCACCACGAGGGGAGGGAAGCTTATTGTGAATCTGGAAGGCGTCGTTGCGAAAGAGTGCCCAGAAAATTCCGCTCCGAATAAATTGTGCATGAAAGCGGATATCACTGTCCAGATCCTGAAGGCATTGAACGTCACAGCGGTGAGTCTTGCGAACAATCACAGCAGAGACGGGGGAAACGAGGCCTACGCAGGAATGAAACGGCTCTTGACCGATTGCGGGATCACCGTCCTAGAAAATCGTTCCATTACGGATTTCGGAAAATTTCGACTTGCGGCATTCACAGACGTGAACAACTCACAGAAAGAGAAGTACGCTCTCCTGCGGCATGAGCACCTAAGTGACCTGGAAAACTGTCCCAATGACAAACCGATCTTCGCTTTTGTTCATTGGGGTAGAGAGTATTCGGGACGACCCGGCGCGCGAGAAGCATCTCTCGGTTCCGCGCTTCGCAGGAGAGGCGTTGAGCTGCTTATCGGTACTCACAGCCACACGGCCGGCAGACTGTCGTGCCAACTCGGAGGCTGCACCATCTTCTCCCTGGGCAACTTTATCTTTGACCAGATTGGAGAGCAAGTCTCCGGAAAGATTCTCAACGTTAGGTTCTTCCCTCAAGGGACGTACTTCCTTAAAGCACAAGGGGGCAGGCTTGTTTCTTGCTCAAGAAGGCCCCTGTCATCTCAATGACGGCCCAAATGGGTGGCCTGTCGCTTCCTTGATGAGTTGCCCTGGGAAGATCTCTCGGTCGCCGTGGATCTTGTGCAGTGCTGTGAGAGGAGTTGCCGAGGGCCGGTACTTGCCAAGGCTCATGGGGCTTGGCCATTCGCAATGAAATTTCTCCGCATGTCGCATTTGTAGGGGCGCCCCTCGTGGGCGCCCTCGATGGTGGCCTTGGGGTCGCCGCAGGTGACGGAATTCTCCGGAGAGCCAGCCCTCACAAGATGCGATTGATGTGATATCATTTGAATGTTACGGGGCTGTCGGATGACGCCTGGAGTCAGACAAAAGACCGTTCACAGGATTGCGTTGACAGCGCTGACACGCTCCCGAAGGAGTTTGACGATGACCCGCGATGAAATCCTGAGGATACTGGAAGAGAATCGTGAAACCATCAAGGGCTTCGGCGTTCGTCGCCTCGGCATATTTGGTTCGTACGCCCGGGGTGAGCAAAGCGAAACGAGCGACATAGATTTTCTTGTAGAGTTTGAGCGTCCCACCTTCAAGAATTATTTTGGTCTCAAGTTCTTTTTGGAAGAACTCTTTGACTGTAAAGTGGACTTGGTCTTCCACGACACTATTAAGCCTCGCATTCGCAATGCAATTCTGGAGGAAACAGTCTATGCCGAGGGACTATAGGCTCTACCTGGATGATATTCTTGAATCCTGCCGAAAGATCCGACAGTTCACGGAGGGAGCGTCTTTCCAGGAATTCAAACAAAACATCATGATGCAAGACGCAGTTATAAGGAATTTCGAGATAATAGGCGAAGCGGTCAAGCATCTGCCGGAAGAGATCAAATCTCTCTATCATGATATTCAATTGGCCGAAATCACCGGATTTCGCAACATATTGGCCCACGGATATTTTGTCGTCAAATTGGAAACTGTATGGTCAGCAATTGAAGAGGGATTGCCCGATCTCGAAGAGCAGACCAAAGCGGTTCTCGGCGAGGAGTCTTGATGTTCCTCACCTGCGTCATAGACAAACAGACTCACACGATACGTGAAGTGCTGGCCAGGCTGCTGAAAGAGCATAGGGGCTGCTGCTTGGACATAGTCACAGCCTGTTTCAATACGGGGGGCAGGAAAAGAAAGACATCAAAAAACAAGACCTGACCCCACGAAGAGAATTTCGACCCTTCTGTTCTGGAGCCGGTTCTCGCTCGAGTTATTCGGGACCCTGGGCCTCGATTCTCCCAAACCTATAGTCTTGATGCGTTGTGGTGCAATCCTGAATCTTTCCGATAGATAATTCTTCACGGATTCGGCCCGTTCCACGGATAGCAGCATGTTCCGATCATGACCTCCACGGTCGTCCGTGTGACCCTCCACCACGAGCTCAATGTCGGCAAGTTGAGGTGAAGACAGGGCCTTACCAAGTTCCTGCAGTTGCTCAATCGTTTCCGGCCGGTTAAGCTGCGACGACCATTCATCAAACAATATGCTATCGAACCTCAGACGATCTTTTACTTCTGTTCGGTCGGCAAATCCCATGAGGTTGCCCAGCTCCGTTCCTCCGGAAGATCTCTCGAAGTGGCTCACAATGGCTTCGGAGGTCTTGAATCCACTCACGTCATGCTTCTTGATCAGCTCGATCTTCTTGAGCCCCAGAAGGGCCCTCGGGTCGTCCGGCTTCACCTGGAGCGCCTTGTTGTAGGCGTCATGGGAGTCATCGTAAAGTCCCATCACGCGGTACGTATCGCCCAGGCCGAGGTAAGCGGAAAACAGACCTCCCTTGTGCCTGAGGGCCTCCCGATACTCGGCTACCGCCATGTCCAGCAATTGATTGAACCGTGCGACATCCTTGGTGTTCGTCGCGGCGAGCTTTTCATACGCGTCTGCAAGGTTCACATGAGCTTCGGCGAATCTGGGGCACAGTTCCACGGCTCTTTTGAACCCTGCGACTCGCTGGTGAATATCCAATGATTTCGCTGTAGAGCGATAAACATCTTCTGCTTTCCCACAGTCCGCGGCATGAGCTGGCAATATCAATGCCAAGAGCAATGCAATAGTGAACAACAATGGTGTGTCATTCTTGCCCTCAAACATATGGGTCACCGTTCACTTCGTCTCACCTACGAGCACAAAAGCGCTCCAGAAAAATGGGTGCTCAAACCCGGCATGGCGGAGCTCGGACTTCGCTGCGCTCAACGCTTCCGATTTGGACTTCCCCTGCCTGAGGTTTCTGAAGAAGCTCTTCATCAGCTCGATGGACGAGGTTTCAGAAACGGACCAAAGGCTCATAATTACGGATCTTGCTCCTGCCAGTTGAAAGGCGCGCCCCATGCTCATGACTCCTTCTCCGGCAAGTCTGAGGCCCATTCCTGTCTGACATGCAGTGAGCGCTGCCACGTCCGCGTCCATCTTGAGCGCGGCGACCTCGCTCGCAGTCAAGAGCCCGTCTGTTCCCGGGGGCACCATCGTGAGCGCAAGGACCGGTTCCATGATCCCGGGAATGCTGTTACCGGCAAACCCGTGGGTTGCAAATACTACATAATTATAAGTATCCAGCTTGGGCGCGACCTGCTGCAAAAGGGTTTCTTTGGAAGCCCGCAGTCCCAGGAGCACGTCGGTATCCATTCCATAGAGCTTGTGGAGATCTTCGGCCAGTTCACTGGTCCCGGCAAGCCGTTTCAAGCTGAGGCCACCGTCGGCTTCCTCCTCCGCTGCTGCCATGAGCCGGAAGTCGGAAGCGTTTTCATTCTTTGCCCACCGCACCGCTTCCGTCATGTGCTGTACTCTGGCATCGGTGATCGCGAACACCGGGTCTGCAACCACCAGCAGCTTCTTTCCTGACGCAGGTTTACTCATCAGGGTTCTCACAATGGTCAACGCGGTGAGAGACTGGTAGTAGGAGAAAGCGTGCAAATCTCCAGCATATATTATGCCTTGCGGATACGGCCCCCACGGGCCGTTTTCCCAACGGGCCTCCCCCCGGACCATCAAAGCCTCAAAAGGTAGCAAAGCGAGAAAACCGTCGGGAATAATGGTAACCAGGCTTCCTTGGGGTATCTGCTTCATGGGGCGAGCAAGGAGCTTTGCATAGAGCTCTTCACCCAGCCCCACATCGAGCTGAGTCAGCCTGACCTGTTCAAAGGCCTTACGGAACCGGTACACCTCATTTTCAAGATCCAGCAGGCTTAACGGAGTGAAGTACGCGTCAAGAATCTTTTTTCCTTGAAGGAGCTTTACCCCTAAGCCCTCTCCCAAAAGATCCAACACCAGGACGTATTCATCAGGTGACACCGAGGACTGCCGCAGTCTTACAGGACGAGGATACTTGGCGGACGCATACGCAGGATAGTCTCTCCACAGCTTCTGAACAAAACTGTTGCGATCCGACTCGAGGGATTTAATCTCCGCGCTGAGCTCGGCGAAGCGGTCCTTATCGGCAGATTTGGGGATGAGATTTCTGCCGTTCATGAACCCTGCCAACCGGTTGGTGAGCTCCTCTTCTTTTTCCAGGAGCTCTTTGGGGACATTGAAATTATGGCTGTCGGTTCTATCGGCCAAATTATCAGCAAATTCCCTCGATCTCGCCAGCTCGCCAGCATATAGGCTTTCCTCGGGCTTGTTTTCCTTCAGCGTTACCCTTACCAAGCCTTTTGCTGGCTCAGATCTGGGGAAACCATTTATGGTGGCAGCGAAGAAATTCCTTCTCTCCGCTAGCAGCAGACTCGATCGGATCTGCTCTGTCACCTGTACAGCGGCAGAATAATAATTCTCCGCTGCTCTGAAGTCGCCTCGGGCCTCTGAAATTCTTCCGAGTCCGGTAAGAGCGGTGAAAGAATCATTGAGGCTCCCACCCTGCTCGCTCGACTCCTTCAGCTTCTCGTATTGTCTCCTTGCCTCGTCATATTGCCCCCGGAGAAAGTGCAATCTTCCCAGTGACGATTCATACCCGGCCTCTTTGACGTAGGGCTCCGCGCGGTCAAGCTGTCCCGTGTCGAGGTACAGATCTCCAACGATCTTTTTTGCCTCGTCGGTGCTCGCGCCGGCATGTGATAAGACCTCCAGCCCTTGCAGAGCACTGCTGAGGGCCTCGTCCTGTCGGCCCCATTCGGCATAGACCCTGGCCAAATTGATCAGAGCGTCCCCTTGCGCCTCCAGGTCCTTTGTCTGCCTCGCGGTTTCCAAGGCCTGATTGTAGTATTCCGCTGCTTTCTTAAATTCGCCCCAGCTCAAGCACAGGCTCCCCAGATTGTTGAGGGTGGCCAGTCTGAGGTGATTCTCCTCTTTGTTTGCGTCCAACGCCTTTTGATAGTTTTCCAGGGCCTTGTGGAAGCGTCCTCTGCTCTTTGCCACGAGCCCCAGATCGTTGTATGCTGACGCAAGGCCCTGCGCGTCACCGGTGCTTTCAAAGTCCTTGACCGATTCCCGCGCATGTCGCTCGGCAGATCGATAATCTGCCATAGCCACGAACACCCCCGAGAGGCGGAGAAGCGCGCGGGCAACGTCCGGCCGGGCTCCGGTGCGTCTGGCTATGTCCAAAGCCTTGGCGTAATGCTCGGCCGCTTTCTTGTACTGACCTGTGAAGCGATAGGTTTGTCCCAGCCTTGTGTGAGCAGACTTTTGCCCTCGCAGATCCCCTTTACTCAGAGCCACGTGCAGCTCGTTTGTAAAGAGTTTCACTGTGCTCCGAGGATCCTTCAAGACCCGTTGCTTGGTGGATTTTTCTCCCAGCGATAGCGACTCCGCAATCTTTCCGCTCGTTTTGTCGAATGTTTTCTTTGTTGCCGCCGGCGTGGATTGTTTACCACGTTGCAAGGCCTTAGGCTGGAGAGAGTCCTTTCGCTCGACCGGCTTCCTGCGCCGGACGTTATCATCTGACGTATCTTTCTGTGATTCGGTGGATCTGCGGAGCTTCCGCTTCTTGCGACGTGAGTCATCCTCGTCACTCGAGACTGCCGGATCTTTTTCGATAGCCTTCCACTGACGGGGAATTTCCTTCCTAGAAGATTTGTCGGAATCCCAGCGGAATCCTCCCAGTTGGAATTTGCCAGCAAGCACAGGGGAGGCGATGAATAAGCAGAGTATAGCCAGAATAGCTGTCAGCAGGCACCGAGGCTGTCGGCTGAGCTCTTGTGATGTCTTGTTGCCTGCCACATTTGCCATGGGATCTTCTCCACGAGGCGCACCCGGCACGTGGCATGGTGCTGCCTATCTTGGCATCCCAGGACCGAGGGCATTATCGAGGGAGATGCTTGAAGCTCAGCTTCACTATGGCGTCTGCCCGGGGGACTTTTGCCTCATTCTTCAGGGACTCGAAGAGAGCCTCCCTGTTCGTGAATGAGCTCGCGACTGCTTCCTTTGGGACAGTGAAATCTGCAAAACCCATTAGATTCAACCGTCGCTCCAACTCTTCCGATATGTCTCTCGTCTGGGCCGTCTTCCTTTTGTCCTGGGAAGCCAGGCTCAAGGTCTCGTACAGTTGCTCGATTTCCGGGTTTCTGTCCCGACTGGCCAAGAAGTACACGGTCTCTTCGCCCGGATTGTCGTCCAGCACGTACCATCGCTCTCCCTCCTTGGATGGAAGCCAATAGGTTTGCCCAGCCTTCACCGCCCCGGTTCCCTCGGTCAGCTTTGGATTGGGAAACAACCGCCCTACGGCGCCGCTTGAATCCCACCACAGGATATAGACATAACAATCAGTCTCGGGACGAAATGCAACGCCCACACGCTGACCGGATTTCAAGTGGGCACCCTCGGTGAGCGGCTTCACTTGCCGGTTCTCATCCTCGTAATAGAAGGTCACTTTGACCTTCAAGTCCTGCGAGAACGTCGGGGCAGCAAATATCGGCGTTTGTTCGGATCCTTTGGCAGCGTAAAGCTGGGGGTGCTGACGGCCCCTGGTCGCCTTCTTTGTTTGGTCATACACGTAGTCGTAAAGAGCCTTGGCAGAGATTAGACCGTCCCTGGATTCCCTGGCGGCCTCACCTCTGAGGCCTTTGAGCAGATAGTGAGTGAAAATACTATTCCCGAACTTCGGTTTCTCAAAGGATTCCTCGTCTGGCCTGCTAGACAAAATTCCGATTCGGCCTGAAATAGTATTGAACAGCGAAAAGAACCTGTCCGTCTCTTTGCTGATACTCTTTTGGATGCCAGGGCTAAATCCCCCAGAATGGCAAGCATCTGCGACGAACAGCACCCGATCGGTGTCGATTCCTTTAAACAGATTCTTATCGTTCATCATGAGCGCAGAGGCAAAGAGATTATCCATCTGAGTATCATAGGTGATGAAATAGTACTCGTTGGGAAGTTTTTCATCAGCCATACCGTGGCCCGAGAAGTAAATGATTACTATGTCGTTTCTCTTCGCCCCGAGAAGCCCTTCTCTCAAGGCTCTAGACACACTTGCTCTCGTGGCGTCTTCATTCAACAGCAAGGTGAGATGGGCGCTGGCAAAGTACTTTTCACTTTCCTTAAGGAGCTGATAAAAATCTTTGGCGTCCTTGTCCGAAATTCTAAGCGGGGGGACATTGGGATCTTGGAATTGTCTCACTCCTACTACTACCGCATACAGTGCACTCTTGCTTAAACTCAGATCATCACCGTGTGCAGAAGTAAAGGTAAAACACGACATCAGCACGATCGCGAGGACAAGACACTTTGTCACCGTTTTAACGGAGAACATCTCTGAATCCCCCTTGTTTCGTGGTGCTTCTCATGACCGCACCACACCCCTCGCTGCTCAAAACCCAAACAGTACAACTTACACTCCACGGGCGGCGGGCAGGGACGGAATCAGGCTTTCTCCTGCCATCCGTTACAGTCCTTGCATCACTGCATGCGTCGAAGCAGTTGAGCCTTTTCCTGATATTTCACTCCGTCGTCGGGCCTGCCCAACTTGTCAAGGGTGAAAGCCAAATTCTCCAGGGTAGTGGCCTTCAAGGGAATATTCTTGCAAGCCTGGTTATCTAGTAACTCGAGAGCGCGTCTGAATGCCTCCTCTGCTGATGAGTAAGCTTCATTTTGGTAGTAACCGAATCCCAACTGATTCAGCTCTACTACAGTGGGACAACTGTCCGCAGGAGCAGAAACAGCTCTGGTAACTATTACCGGTTCAGGCTCGTACTCAACGGGTGCATCATACGCAGAAGATACTTCGACGACACCACCACCGCCACCGCCTCCACCGAAGCCACCACCGAACCCTCCACCACCGCCTTTGATATTGGTGATATTCGTGGTGCTGGTTTGGTTGACATTTACGGTATTGTTGTCCCCGGATTGTTGAATGCCGCCCACGGTGTTACCCCCGCCGGTCGACACCGTACCGCCCTGGGTCTGGCTGCCAGGGCCACCACCGGATTGCACCCCACCGGTTGTAACACTGCCTGGCCCTCCGCCTGTCACATCTCCCTGGGTTTGGGTATTGCTCGCGCCTCCCTGCCCGGGAGCCGGGGTGCCTTGACCACCTGTTGCAGAGCCGCCTTGAGAGCCGGCCTGCCCTCCCTGACCGGGCGGGTTCTTAATCCCAAGACCGGGTGGGAGCCTTATTCCAAGGTCGGCTAGGTTTTTGCCACCAAGACCCGGGGCAGTCTTGATGCCAAGACCTGGTGCAGTCTTAATTCCCAGATCCCCTGCGGTTGTTGTAATCCTTGGGTCCCCTGGGGTAGCCTTTCCTGGAGTGCCTGCAGCACCTCCTGTGGGAGCAGGAGCAGTCTTGATCCCAAGACCTGGTGCGGTCTTAATTCCCAGATCCCCTGCAGTTGTCGTAACCCTTGGGTCCCCTACCTTAACCTTTCCTGGAGTGCCTGCAGTGCCTCCTGTGGGAGCAGGAGCAGTCTTGATCCCAAGAGCCGGGGCCGTCTTGACGCTAAGGCCACCGGAACCGGATGGTTGGGACGACCGATCAGCTAGGCTTGTTGGCTTTGCTTTGGTCTCATTGGCGATACTGAGGGACTTAACTTTGGATAGGTCTCGGGCAGTACTCCGAGAAGATATCGACGATGACTTGCCCGCGTCGCTTTGAGAAGATACCGGCGAGGCTTTGCCTGCCTGGCCTCCCGCGGAAGTCCTCTGGCGGACAGCAGTAGATTGGGAAGCGCCTTGGGGTTTCCCAAGCTTGTCGGTAACTCGTTTGGTGTTTGCTCGCTTTGTCTTTTCTGCGGAATTGTCTTGGGGTGTCTGCCGGACCTGGCTGCCAGGACTACCGGCCCGTTGCCGTCGTCCCTTGGAAACCAAAGAGGCATCATCGTCTTCGTCAATGACTTCCCCAGGCTCTGAGGATGCCTGAGCTCCTATATGAGAATTCTCGTCGGCTGCTGATTGAGCCCGTGCAGGCGCGGCTAACGCAGTAAACAACAGGGCTAGGGCCGCGACGACCACCAGGCTCACATGCTTGGTCATACGTGTCATGGCTCTGAACCTCCCGTCTCGCATGTTTCACATTCTGCTCTCTCATACCTGGCGGGGCGACTCACCCGCCCTTATGCAGAGTGCTCACTATCAATTGCTCGAGGCCTCTTTGAAGGCCGCCACGGTTAATTCGCACCCTTTATCTAAACTGATGCTGTCCATGCTCTTCACAAAGTCAAGGGGCGGAATCGGGCCTGCTCCAATCCGACGAAAAAAGGGACCAGGCAAATGGTCACCGTAACGATTGCCTGATCCCTTTGGATTATCTCGACCCTTCTATTCCGGTTCGCTATTGTGCGGCTTGGGTGCCACCAACCGTGACGCCTCCGCCGCCACCGCCGATGACAGGACCTTGAACTTGCTGTTGTCCGCCGCCACCGCCACCTTGGGCAGCCTGAGTTCCACCAACCGTGACGCCTCCGCCGCCACCGCCGA
>JBFMDN010000052.1:0-41771 GCA_040753915.1 Thermodesulfobacteriota bacterium
CCGGGGATAACGTATCGCTGGAGGCGCACCTGATAACCCCGATAGCCATGGAAAAGGAGCTCCGATTCGCGATCCGTGAAGGTGGCCGCACCGTGGGCGCAGGGGTCGTCTCAGAGATCATCGAGTAATTTGTCAGAGCGAGACTCCTCGCAGGCGAGTGAGGATGTGCTTCGGAGGGTACCATGAGAGACATAGTCACGCTCGCTTGCCAGGAGTGTAAGCGGCGGAATTACACAACGACGAAAAACAAGAAAAGCACGCCCGATAAGCTGCAGTTCAAGAAATACTGCCGGTTTTGTCGGACACATACGGTCCATCGCGAAACAAAGTGAATGGGAACGCTGCAGGCCAGTGGCTCAACGGCTAGAGCACCGGTCTCCAAAACCGGGGGTTGGGGGTTCGAATCCCTCCTGGCCTGCCAATTGTTGCGTTGCTAATGATCTAATTCCCTCCGGATAGGCCAGAACAACGGAAGACGACCATGGACAAGATCAAAGCATTCTTCACCGACACGATCCAATTCTTCCGGGAAGTCAAGGTTGAGCTTCAGAAGGTGACTTTCCCGACTCGTCAGGAGACGGTAGGCTCGACGCTGGTTGTTCTGGTGCTGACAGTGATTGTGGCGGCTTATCTGGGCTTCAGCGATTGGGTTTTAGCCGCGATCGTAAAAATGATCTTGCAGGTGTGACACCTATTTCGTATGGAGAGAACGCAAGGAGGGGTTCTCTTGGCTCTTCGCTGGTATGTGGTTCATACGTACTCGGGATTTGAAAACAGAGTGAAAACCGCTTTGGAGGAAAAAGTCCGCGCCATGGGCTTGGGCGATAAGATCAAGGAAGTTCTCATCCCCTCCGAATCAGTTGTGGAATTAGTAAAGGGTGAGCGCAAGACCTCCAATCGCAAGTTCTTCCCCGGATACATCCTGGTACAGATGGAATTGGACGACCAGACTTGGCACGTGGTCAAGAGCACACCGAAGGTCACGGGATTTATCGGCTCACGGACGGAACCGGCGGTGATACCCGATGAGGACGTGCAGAGTATCGTGGCGCAGATGGCTGAGGGGAAGGAGAAGCCAAAGCCCAAATACTCGTTCGAGAAAGGCGATTCTGTACGCGTCGTAGACGGCCCATTCATCAACTTTAATGGGGTGGTGGAAGAGGTGAGACCGGACAAGGGGAAATTGAGAGTTCTCGTCAGCATCTTTGGAAGGCCTACCCCGGTAGAGTTGGACTTTATACAGGTGACAAAGAATTAAACGGCTGTTCCCTGAAGGGGGCGCCGCAAAGCAGATCAGCTCGGTTCGCGTGAGGGCGCACCGTCAGGAGTAATAGATGGCAAAGAAAGTGATGGCTACTGTGAAGCTCCAGATCTCCGGGGGAGAGGCGAAGCCGTCCCCGCCCGTGGGGCCTGCCCTCGGGCAGCATGGTGTGAACATCATGGAGTTTTGCAAAGCGTTTAACGCTCAGACCCAAGGCCAGCAAGGCGTGATCATACCGGTCCAGATCACCATATATGCCGATCGCTCTTTCAGCTTCGTGCTCAAAACGCCTCCCGCGTCCTATCTTCTGAAGAAGGCCGCGAAGCTGGATAAGGGATCCGCGGAACCGAACCGTAACAAGGTTGGTAAGCTCACGAAGGCCGAGATTGAAGAGATAGCCAAGCTGAAGATGCCCGATCTCAACGCAAAGGACCTTGACGGGGCAATGCGGATAATAATGGGCTCTGCACGCAGCCTGGGAATCGAAGTTGTTTAGAGGAGCAATCATGCCTGCTGTCGCAAAAAAGAAGGTCGCTGCGCGAGAGAAGATCGACCGTACCAGGCTCTATAGTCTTGAGGAAGGCATCGAAGCATTATTGGAAGCCAGATACGCCAAATTCGACGAATCCGTAGATGTCGCGGTGAAGCTGGGAGTTGATCCGCGTCACGCGGACCAGATGGTGAGAGGCACGTGCGTGCTTCCCCACGGAACGGGAAAGACCGTGCGTGTACTCGTTTTCGCGAAGGGTGAAAAAGAGCGCGAGGCGAGGGAGGCCGGCGCCGACTACGTGGGGGGCGACGATCTGGCCAAGCAAATCCAGGAAGGGTGGCTCGATTTCGACAAGGCGGTTGCAACTCCCGATATGATGGGGGTCGTGGGAAAGCTCGGCAAGATCCTCGGACCGAGAGGCATGATGCCCAACCCCAAAGTTGGAACCGTGACCTTTGATGTGGCAAAGGCAGTCAGCGAGCTCAAAGGCGGCAAAGTGGAATTCCGTGTGGAGAAGGCCGGTATCGTCCATGTTCCCGTGGGAAAGGCTTCTTTCGGCGTGGAAAAGTTGTCGGAAAACATACAGGCGCTCATAGAAAGCATCATGCGGCTGAAACCGTCTGCCGCTAAAGGTGTCTATCTGAAGAGTGTGTCGATTTCCACGACCATGGGACCCGGAATAAAAATCGATCCGCAGGAGATGAGAAATCTCGCAAGATAATACAAGTAGAATAACACAGTTGAGTGAAGCAGTTTCGTCGAAGTGAGAGGAACGACGGATCGTTCACTAGGCCGTGTCGGAGACAGCAGGCGTGCCGTGAGGCACTTAATCGAGGCCAGCTTAGATACGGAGAAAAGGAGTGAAGATAAGAGCTTCTGGCCGTACATCCTCGACTTGCCTTGTTTCCTCCGGCCGAAAGGAGGAATCCTGAGCGTGACCAGAGAAGAGAAAGAAAAGGAAGTGGCTTGGCTGCACGAACAATTCGATGGGGTAGCATCCTTGATCCTGACGAATTGCCAGGGCCTGAAAGTGTCCCAGATGAATGATATCCGGAGTGGGCTCAGATCCCAGGGGGTCAGCTTCAAGGTCTTGAAGAATACCCTTGCTCGACTCGCATATCAGGACACGGATGTGGCTCTGCTGGCTGATGACGTGCGGGGGCCTCGGGCCGCGGCCTGGACCCGCGACGAAAACGTCGTGCCGGCAATGGCCAAGTTCCTTGTGGACTTTGCCAAGAGCAACCCTAAGTTTGAGTTGGTTCGAGGCGTGCTGAAAGGGAAGGTGGTCGAACCATCTCAGGTCGAGACCCTTTCGAGCCTTCCTTCTCGGGAAGAGCTCCTGGCCAAGTTGTTCGGCACTATGATCGCCCCTGTCAGCTCCTTTGCGGGAGTTCTGGCGGCAGTGCCGAGATCGTTCGTGTGTGTGCTCAAGGCTATTGAAGAGAAAAAGAGCGCTGCGAGTGAATCTGCCGCAGGATAAGGCGGTCCAGATCGTGGCGTCGTGGTTTTTCGGAACGGCAAGTCGAGGAGGAAGTTATGGCAGAAGTTACGAAGGAAGCGGTGAAGGAATTCATCCGTAACATGTCCGTGTTGGAGCTGAGTCAGCTCGTCAAAGAGTTGGAAGAGGAGTTCGGGGTCTCTGCGGCGGCGCCAGTGGCTGTGGCCGCTCCGGGAGCGGCAGTGGCCGGTGGAGAAGCAGCCCCGGCTGAGGAAAAAACCGAATTCGACGTGATCTTGAAAGACTTCGGTGACAAGAAGATCCAGGTCATTAAGGTCGTTCGGTCCTTGACTGATCTGGGCCTCAAGGAAGCCAAGGAATTGGTGGAAGGTGTTCCCAAGCCGGTGAAGGAAGCAATCTCTAAGGAAGATGCTGAAAAGGCGAAGGCTGCATTGGAAGAAGTCGGCGCGACAGTGGAGATCGTCTGAATAACCGCTTGAATATCTGCAGGACGTCGGTCGTGACGAAGGCCTCCAGGAGGAGCGCCTTCGCGCGGCTGTCGTTGTGGGAGCACTCGCCCCATTCCCCCCTTTCCGGATCACCAAATAGTAGAGGAAGAAAATGAGTCCTTTTTCTGTGCACTCCCAGAGGCTCAGGAAGAATTTCGCACGTATTCCGCAGATCGCGGGAATTCCTAACCTGATCGAGATTCAGAAACAGTCCTATGAACGGTTTCTCCAAGCTGACGTCCCTGCTGAAGAGCGGGAGGAGGCAGGTCTGCAAGGAGTCTTCAAGTCCGTTTTCCCGATCAAGGACTTCTCCGACACTGCGTCGCTGGAGTTCATCAAGTACACGCTCGGAGAAGAGAAGTACAATGTGGAAGAGTGCCTCCAAAAAGGCGTCACGTACGCGGTTCCCTTGAAGATTACAGTGCAGCTTATCGTCTGGGATGTGGACGCCGACTCCGGCTCGCGGACTATCCGTGATGTCAAAGAGCAGGAAGTATATTTCGGCGAGATTCCTATCATGACCGAGAACGGCACCTTCATTATCAACGGTACCGAGCGGGTCATCGTCTCCCAGCTTCATCGCTCACCAGGAATCTTTTTCGATCACGACAAGGGCAAGACCCATGCGAGCGGCAAGCTGCTCTATTCGGCCCGCATCATACCGTTGCGTGGCTCCTGGATCGATTTCGAGTTCGATCCGAAGGATCGACTCTACGTTCGTATTGACAGGCGGCGTAAGCTCCCGGTCACGGTGTTTCTCAAAGCCTTGGGATACTCGAGCGAAGAAATCCTCAATTATTTTTACGACAAGCAAACTATTCTCATCTCACCGGAAGGCCTGTTCCGGCGAGTCGATCTCCGTCTTCTTCTCGGGACGAGCGTGCCGACGGACATTCGCATTGAAGGCTCTGAGGATGTTCTGGTTCGTAAGAACAAGAAGATCACCCGGGCCGCAGTCAAACGGCTTGCTGACAGAACGATTGCCCCTCTGCCCATGAAGAGAGAAGAGCTTGCAGGGAAAGTGCTTGCCCACGATATCATCGATGAAGCAACGGGAGAGGTCGTGGCGCCCTGCAACAAAGAGATCTCCCTGGACGAGGTGGATTCCTTTATCGAGGACTTGCAGCGCCGCAACATTCTGAGCTTCGACTGCCTGTTCATTGAAGAGCGCATTGTTTCCCCAGCCCTTCGCGACACTCTGCTGGAAGACAAGATCGACGATAGGCCGAGCAGAGTAATAGAGGACTACCGCAAGCAGGAGACCGACGATCCGACCAGTAATGAAACGTTGAACGCGCAGATAGAAATATATAGGCGGCTAAGGCCGTCAAACCCCGCCACGGTGGAAATTAGCAAAACCTTCTTCAACAATCTCTTCTTCAGGACCGAATACTACGATCTGTCACGGGTAGGGAGATTGAAGCTCAACAGAAAGCTCGGCATCTCCATGGAGGAGGCACCCCTGGGTTTGCGGACATTGCGGTCGGAGGACATCATGCTGGCCGTGAAGTACCTGCTCGAGCTCAAAGAGGGTAGACCCGGCCGGGCGACAGACGACATCGACCACATGGGGAACCGGCGGGTTCGCTCGGTGGGTGAGCTGCTGGAAAACCAGTACCGCATAGGTCTCGTTCGCATGGAGCGTGCTATCAAGGAGCGTATGAGCCTCCAGGATGTGGAGACGCTCATGCCCCACGACCTGATCAATGCCAAGCCTGTGACCGCTGTAGTGAAGGAATTCTTCGGCTCTTCGCAACTGTCGCAGTTCATGGATCAGACTAACCCGCTGAGCGAGATCACGCACAAGCGGCGGCTCTCCGCGCTTGGTCCCGGCGGTCTGACGCGGGAGCGCGCTGGATTCGAGGTGCGGGACGTGCATCCCACCCATTATGGCCGCATCTGTCCCATCGAGACCCCTGAAGGTCCGAACATCGGCTTGATTGTGTCCCTTTCTACGTACGCGAGGGTTAATGAGTTCGGATTCATCGAGACCCCGTACCGGCCGGTTGAGGACACGAAGGTGGGCGAAGAAATCCGGTTTCTGACTGCCTTAGACGAGGAAGGCCATGTGATTGTGCAGGCAAACGCTCCTGTAGATGCCAACGGTTGTCTGGCTTCTGACCTTGTTTCCGTTCGCCGGAAGGACGGCGAGTTCGCCCTCGTGAGCCGACATGACCCTGACCTCATGGACGTTTCCCCGAATCAGCTCGTTTCGGTTGCCGCTTCCCTGATCCCGTTCCTGGAGAACGATGACGCAAACCGTGCGCTCATGGGGTCTAACATGCAGCGTCAGGCTGTCCCGTTGCTGACCACGCAGGCTCCTCTCGTGGGGACGGGCATGGAATCCGTGGTAGCCACGGATTCCGGCGTGACGGTAGTCGCCAAGCGGGACGGAGTGGTCGATTCCGTGGATGCCACGAGGATCGTGATCAAGGCGTTGGATCTGGGGGAAAAGGACTTGGATCCAGGTGTGGATATTTACAACCTCATCAAGTATCAGCGCTCCAACCAGAACACGTGCATCAATCAGAAGCCTGTCGTCAAGAAGGGCGATCGGGTAAGCAGAGGACAGGTTATCGCCGACGGCCCGGCCACCAGCAAAGGCGAGCTGGCGCTGGGCAGGAATGTCCTGGTCGCATTCATGCCGTGGGGCGGGTACAATTACGAGGATTCCATCCTCGTCAGCGAGAAGATAGTCAAAGAAGACATTTTCACCTCCATCCATATCGAGGAATTCGAAGTGATGGCCCGGGACACGAAACTGGGCAAAGAAGAAATCACACGAGATATTCCCAACGTGGGTGAGGAGGCTCTGCGCAACCTGGACGAGTCAGGCGTGATCCGTATCGGCGCGGAAGTCAAACCGGGCGACATCCTGGTTGGTAAGATTACGCCCAAGGGTGAAAACCAACTGTCTCCCGAAGAGAAGCTCTTGCGGGCGATCTTCGGAGAGAAAGCCGGCGATGTGAGGGATTCTTCTCTCAGGGTCCCACCCGGAGTGGAGGGAACGGTCATCGGCGCGCGGATATTCTCCCGGAAGGGTACTGACAAAGACAGTAGGACGATCTCCATTGAGAACGAAGAGATCGCCAAACTGAGCAAGGACCGTGACGACGAGCTCCGTATCGTGGAAGAAGGCGCACGGGAGCGCATCCGGGGAATGTTGGTGGGCAAAGTTGTTGCCGCTCAACTCATCGATCCACATACGGGCCGAGTATATATCCGAAAGGGGGAGAGCATCACCGAGCAGTTCATGGAAACGGTTCCTCTCGATCTGCTGCGGGATGTCTCACTCAAAAACGATACCACCACGGAAGACGAGGTGGTTCGAATCCTGGAGCGTTTGGGAGACCAGAAACACTTTTGGAAGATGCATTACGACGAGCGCATCAGCCGGCTCAAGAAGGGGGATGAGCTCCCACCCGGAGTGATCAAGCTCGTGAAAGTCTACATTGCCATAAAGAGGAAGCTCTCCGTAGGAGACAAGATGGCGGGGCGCCATGGAAACAAGGGCGTTCTCTCGAGAATCCTTCCCGAGGAAGATATGCCGTACTTCGAGGATGGCACCCCGGTGGAGATCGTGCTGAACCCCCTGGGCGTTCCGTCCCGTATGAACGTGGGACAGATTCTCGAAACGCATCTGGGATGGGCGGCTCGCGGCCTTGGACAGGCGCTTAACAAGATGATCGAAGAACACTATTCTCCGGAAAAGCTTCGGCACAGACTGCTCGAGATCTTTGACGGTCGCGAAGTTGAACGAAAAAAGAAGGCTCAATCCGTCATTGAAGAGATGGACGACGATGAGGTGAAGAGGTTCGTAGCTTCCCTTGAGGAAGGCATTCCCATCGCTACCCCCGTATTTGACGGGGCCCGCGAGAGCGAGATCAAGGATCTTCTTCAGCAAGCGGGCCTTCCGCCGAGTGGGCAGACTCGCCTGTACGACGGTCGGACCGGTGATCCGTTCGACACGAATGTCACGGTAGGTATCATCTACATGATGAAGCTCCATCACTTAGTAGATGACAAGATTCACGCGAGGGCCATTGGGCCGTACTCACTCGTGACTCAGCAGCCTCTTGGGGGAAAGGCACAGTTCGGAGGCCAGCGGCTCGGAGAGATGGAAGTCTGGGCCATGGAATCGTACGGAGCAGCCTATTCGCTCCAGGAATTTCTTACCGTGAAATCCGACGACGTGACGGGCCGCACGAGAATGTACGAAAGCATCGTAAAGGGTACCAACGTACTCGAGCCGGGGCTTCCTGAATCATTCAACGTGCTGGTCAAGGAGATCAAGTCACTGGCTCTGGATATGGAGCTCCTCGAGGGTGAGCCTGTGGTTGCCGCAGGCCGATAGATGGACGCCACGAGAAGATGCAGACTGACCCGGTTCGACCCAGCGGTCGGATCGGGATGTCCCTCATAACTACAACCAAGGAGGGAAGACCTTGGAAGACATTTACTACAGCTTTTTTGAAAAGCCGAAAGATCCTGTGCACTTTAATGCTGTGAGAATCTCTCTGGCATCTCCGGAAAAGATCCGGTCCTGGTCTCACGGAGAAGTCAAGAAGCCGGAAACAATAAATTACAGAACCTTTAAGCCCGAACGGGATGGGCTATTCTGTGCCAAAATCTTTGGGCCGGTCAAGGACTATGAGTGCAATTGTGGCAAATACAAGCGGATGAAGCACCGTGGCACCATCTGCGAAAAGTGCGGCGTCGAAGTGATCCAGTCTAAGGTGCGGCGAGAGAGGATGGGCCACATTGAGCTTGCCACACCGGTAGCTCACATCTGGTTCCTCAAGAGTCTGCCGAGCAGAATCGGCACCCTGCTTGATTTGACGTTGAAGGAAGTGGAGCGGGTTCTTTACTTCGAGTCATTTCTCGTGATGCACCCGGGAAACACTGACCTGGAGAAGGGAACTCTCATAAACGAGGAAAAATACCGCCAGACCCTGGAACAGGGCGAGGTAGGCGCGTTCGAGGCTCGAATGGGCGGGGAAGCCGTCCGTGACATGCTGGACTCATTGGACCTCGTCTCCGAGAGCATCAAATTGCGTGAGGAAATGAAGGACTCCGCGTCCGAGGCGAAGCGGAAGAAGCTTGCGAAGAGACTGAGGGTTCTGGAATCCCTCAAGGGGATCGAACCGGACGCACTCCTCAATGAGCTTACCGCCATTTACGAGAGTGTTGATCCTGAAACGGAGATGGCCCAGTTCCTCGATGAGATCATTCAGACAGTTCGAGAAATACAGGTCAAGTGGGAAGAGACGGAAGACTGGGATATCCGCAAGCAACTGGCGTACGTGGAAATCAACAACGTAATCGACCGCCTTGTCCGTTCGAGAATTGTGAAACCGGAGGACATGGGCAAGTTCCGGCAATGGCAGAATCCAGCATGGATGATCCTGACCACAGTTCCTGTGATCCCACCGGACCTTCGGCCCCTCGTTCCCCTTGACGGCGGCCGATTTGCAACCTCGGATCTCAATGACCTGTACCGTCGGGTCATCAATCGCAACAATCGTCTGAAGAGGCTCAAGGAGCTTAATGCCCCTGAAATCATCCTCCGAAACGAAAAGAGGATGCTTCAAGAGGCGGTAGACGTTCTGTTCGATAACGGCAGGCGCGGAAGAGTCATCACGGGACCGAACAAGAGGCCTTTGAAATCGCTTTCCGACATGCTCAAAGGCAAGCAGGGACGTTTCCGCCAGAATCTCCTTGGTAAGCGGGTGGATTATTCGGGACGATCCGTAATCGTTGTGGGCCCGGATCTCCGATTGCATCAATGTGGGCTCCCCAAGCGTATGGCACTTGAGCTCTTCAAGCCGTTCATTTTCCACAAGCTCGAAGAGCGTGGGTACATCACGACCATCAAGAGCGCCAAGAAGCTGGTGGAGAAAGAAACCCCGGAAGTGTGGGATATCCTCGAAGACGTGGTCAAGGAATACCCCGTGCTCCTCAACCGGGCCCCTACCTTGCATCGACTTGGTATCCAGGCCTTCGAGCCCGTGTTGATTGAAGGGAAGGCTATCCAGCTTCATCCGCTCGTGTGCACCGCCTTCAACGCGGACTTCGACGGTGACCAGATGGCGGTACACGTGCCTCTCTCCGTGGAAGCCCAGGTGGAAGCCCGGGTCCTCATGATGAGCACAAACAACATTCTCTCCCCCGCACATGGGAAACCAATTATCGTGCCAACCCAGGATATCGTGCTCGGTTTGTACTACCTGACGCGAGAATCCGCGGACCCCGAGGTGGATGACACAGCGAGGCTCTTTGCCGATGCCAGCGAGGTACGCGTCGCGTACGATGCCGGTGTAGTGGATCTCCATCAGAAGGTTCTCGTTTGCGACGAAAACAACGAGAAGATTCCCACTACTGTCGGACGTATACTTCTTAGAGAAATCGTTCCTGAAGAAATCCCGTTCTCTGTGATCAACAAGGTCATGAAAAAGAAGGAGCTCGCCAACCTTATCGACGAAGCATATCGAAGATGCGGTGCCAAGGAGACAGTCATCTTGGCCGATCGTCTCAAGGACTTGGGGTACTATTATGCTACGAAGGCCGGTCTGTCGATCTCTGTCGATGATATGCACATCCCTACCGACAAACCGGAGATTATTGCACGGGCTCGGTCCGAGGTTCTGGAAATACAGAACCAGTACAAAGAAGGCCTTATCACCGACGGTGAACGCTACAACAAGGTCATCGACATCTGGGCTCGGGCCAACGAGGATATTTCCGAGCGCATGATGAGCGGCCTTCGCACCATGACGGTTAGTCTCAAGGACGGCACCACAAAGAAAGTCGAGAGCTTTAACCCCATCTACATGATGGCGGACTCCGGCGCGCGAGGCAGCACCCAGCAGATTCGCCAGTTGGCGGGGATGCGCGGACTGATGGCCAAGCCGACAGGAGAAATCATCGAGACCCCCATAGAAGCCAACTTCCGTGAGGGCCTCACGGTGTTGCAGTACTTTATCTCGACCCACGGAGCCCGCAAGGGGTTGGCGGACACGGCTCTCAAGACAGCGAACTCCGGGTACCTTACGCGCCGACTGGTGGACGTCGCCCAGGATGCAATCATTTCCGAAGTCGACTGCGGAACCCTGGATGGCATTGAGATGGCTTCGCTTGAAGAGGGTGGCGAGATCATCGAGCACGTTTCGGATCGTATTCTCGGACGCGTGGCCCTGGAAGACATCGAGCACCCGTTTACCGGCGAGATCATCGTACACGCCAATGAGGAAATCCAGGAAGAGCACAAGGAAAAGATCCACGACGCGGGTATCGATAGGGTGAAGATACGTTCCGTTCTCACCTGCCAGTCGCGGAGAGGGGTCTGCAGCCTCTGCTACGGACGGGACCTAGCCCATGGCCGGATGGTGAACATCGGGGAAGCAGTGGGCATCATTGCTGCCCAGTCTATTGGTGAGCCTGGTACTCAGCTTACCATGCGCACATTCCACATTGGTGGGACGGCCTCCCTGAAGCGCAACATCATCTCCGCTCGAAAGCGCGGACGGGTTTCGTTTGAACGAGACAAAGAAAAGATCAAGGCAATCATCGTGTACGAGGACTTCGTCATCGATGGTTCCGAAGTGTCACGCTGGGTGGTTGAAGACGGTCAGACGTTGCGAGAGAATTCCTTCCTCTATGAGGGACCGAATCACGCGATGGACGAGCCCGAACGGCTGGGCGGCAAGATCGAGATTTCTCTCGACCGCAAGACTTTCAGCGTGGAGGACGAGCAAGGCAATAGACAGAAATCCAAGATCCCGGATGACTGCCGCTTCATTGTGCGTCATGGTGATCGAGTGCCCCCTAACTCCTTCATCTACGAAGCGGTTCTGGGACCGTCCAGGATGACAGATGCGGAAAAGAGGGGCGGCATCTTTCAGCTTGGCCGTTCGGAGGGCGACAAGATCCACTTCAGGCTTTATGAGCGCTATCCAGTCCTCGATTACATGAACGTCAAAGTCCAAGAAGGCGATCGGATCGAGTCCGAAGGCCAGGTTCTCCTGGAGTGGTTGGGGTCGGCGTCATCGCAGCTATTCTCCAGAAACTATGGAACCGTCAAGTTGGTTGACCTGAAGACGGTTACGAACAGAGACGGTGAACAGGTGGTCATGAACCGAAATGGGTTCGTGGCGATTACGGACGAAAAAGGACGAGAGAAAGAGCGGAGCAAGCTTATCTACGGAGCAAAGCTCAGAATCTCCGACGGACAGGCTGTCGATCGGCAGACGCTCCTGGCCGAGTGGGATCCGTATACGCTGCCCATCATTACCGAGGTGTCGGGAAGAGTAAAATTCGGCGATGTTATTGAAGGCCTCACCATGAGCGAGCAGCTCGATGAGGTCACTGGTCTGTCGAGAAAGGTGATCGTCGAGTACAGGGAGCGCGATACGGAAATACGGCCCCGAGTCTCCATCAAGGATCCTCATGGAAAAACAATCAAGATAGGCGATTCGGAAGCGCGCTATCTCCTCCCCGTGGGATCGAACATCATGGTCAAAGAAGGCGAAGATGTCCACGCTGGGGACGTCATAGCGAAGATTCCCCGAGAAACCACCAAGACCAAGGACATTACGGGAGGTCTCCCCCGAGTTGCCGAGTTGTTTGAAGCACGCAAGCCCAAGGAGTTCGCAATCATCGCGGAAGTGGACGGCATTGTGAGCTTCGGCAAAGACACCAAAGGCAAGCGCAAGGTCGTAGTTACCCCGGAAGTGGGTGAAGCCAAGGAGTACCTGATCCCTAAAGGCAAGCACATTTCCGTGCACTCCGGTGATTGGGTCCAGGCCGGAGAGCCGTTGATGGAAGGGTCGACCAACCCGCACGACCTTTTGGGTATCAAAGGTGAAAAGGATCTCGCCAAGTACCTCGTGGACGAGGTGCAAGAAGTCTACAGGCTTCAGGGTGTGAAGATCAATGACAAGCACATAGAAGTGATTGTTAGGCAGATGCTTCGGCGCGTGAGAGTCAAAGAAGTGGGCGACACCGATTTCCTCGTAGGAGAGCAGATCGAGCGCTCCGTGTTTGAAGAAGTGAACACTCGAGTCATGGAGCAGGGAGGCAACCCAGCGGTCGGCGAGCCGCTTCTGCTGGGGATCACCAAGGCCTCTCTCTCGACGGACTCCTTTATCAGCGCTGCGAGCTTCCAGGAGACGACGAAGGTTCTGACTGAAGCATCCATTTCCGGGAAGATCGACTACCTGCGGGGGTTGAAAGAGAACGTGATTATGGGGAGGCTCATCCCAGCGGGGACGGGCCTCGCTCGATACAAGAGCCTTAAGCTTCGTCACGTTGGTGAGGAAGAAGAACTGGAGCAAGTTCCGGTTGAAGGCGAAGCCGGAGTAGCTGAAGCGGATCAACTTTCCGTAAGCGCGTAACCTCTTGGGAGCGCTCTGCACCACGAGCGCTCCCCGACAATCCGATAGTAGCCTCTATATCAATTGCGAGAAGTTCTGTTCGCTTCTCATGTGTCACGAAAGTTTCCTAAAGCATAGCAGACCGGTGGGACGGTCGGCTCGCCCGTCATTGTTGGACAGGAGAAGCGGACATAATCAGTGGCAACCGCTACAATCAAGTAGACGATTGCACAAAGGCAGGCTGTATTCGCGGCAACGCGGTTGACCCGGTTGCCATGGCAAGCGGCGAGAATGGCGTAGTCAAGCGCGGGGATCGGGCTTTGCCTTGTACGCTGTACCCATGAGCAATATTTCTGCCCCTCCGGCCGATATCTGAGGGGTGGCTATGCGGATCGCGAAAACCCCGTCCGCTTCCTTCTTCTCTGCCGCGGTACGAAGTCGCTCCAAAGCACTGGCAAAAGCCTTTTCCAGGAGAGCGGTATAGGTCTTGAGCTCTCCCCCTGTGGCGTTCTTTATGGTAGCGCCCAGGTCGCTCACGATGTTTCGGGCAATCACTGCTGCTCCGAAAACAACGCCCAGGGTCTCGTATTCCGATATCGGCGGAATGCTGGACGTGCTCATGATCATGTCCACTGGGGGTCCAGTAACGCCTCTTGCCATTACCCGCATCCTTTCCTCGGCGATCCCCTCGGTCAGGACCGCGAATCGGGTGAGGACTTCTTTGGGTAGATCCTCCTCAACCCCCAGACCAACAAGCGCAACAGGCCGATCCTGTACATGAGCCAGACGATCAAGGCCGCCACCGCTACCCCCATGAAAGCAGCCAAGATTGACAAGGCCTTGTCAAATTCATCTTTGGACACGAACGGAGCTAGCACCAAAGAAGCCCATGACTTGACCTGGTCCCCCCAGAAGTCCCGGGCCTCCGGAGGCCGCCCCTGTTCTGACAAACGCTCGATCTCGGCCCGAATCCGATCCGGATCTCTCCCCCTAAGCACCTGAATCTGTCGCGCAGTATTCAGGTTCCTGACGCGATCTCTCGTGTCTGGATCCAATCCCAGAGCGACACCCTGCAGATCCGCCGGCAGCCGGGCTGCCCACACAAGGAGAGCCAGGTTTTCTCGGTTCGGATCGAACCTTAAGAGATGATCTGTCCTAAAGGAGGTCAGGACGCAGACAGTGCTCGGCCCCAACCGTATCCAGTTCGCAGCGAGATCCAGTCCAAGATTCTTTACTGCTGACTCGATGCAGCTCAACTCCTCCGGCCCCACTCGTAGCAGCACCCCTCCTAGCATGTCGGCCAGACGACACATGCTGGCGGGGGTCCTGGACTGAAGCAGGTAAAGCTTGGTCACCAGATCTCTTTGTTCCTTTTCCCCCGCATCGGATACGAGGCGCTGAAAAGCAGGACAAGCAATCAACTCTTTCACTGCAGCGTCAAACTTGCCGCTGACCAGTTCCCTTGTCTCGTTCAGTCTTATCCTGATCTCGTCTCTGAGCTCGTCCTTCCAGCCTAGCGCAGGTGCTTGAATCAGGTAGAGTTGCCGCAGACTCTTGTAAATCTCATTCTTCATTGTCTGAGGCACCTCTTTGATCTCCTTGCCGATCGTGTAGATGTCGTGACCCAGCAGGACGACCCCAATGCCCCATCCTATGGGCCCTTCAACCACCACGACCACCTTTTTCCCCGCGGCTCCGAGCAACCTCTTGACGAGATTGTTGATCACGCGTTTCTGGAGAGCCTTTCGGATGGCAAGAATCGAAGCCCCGGCTATGCCCGTGGACATGGCCTCAGGTCTGACCGGAGGTTTAACGGTTGGAGACTGGTTTTCCAACTGAAGCCTCGTCAGGGAAGGCTCGAGCGAGAGCGGTAGGAGAGCCCCATACCCCGGTAGCGCTTGTGTGGCCTCCTTTCTTACCGTGCTGATGTCCTCGGCATAGGTAGAGATGAGCTTTCCGAGAGTTTCCGAAAAGGGCACGACGAGATCGCCGAGAAACTCCTCGTATAGTGGGGCGAAGAGCCGCATAGATTCGTCGATCGAGCCTTGCAGAAGTTCCTGGAATACGTCTTCATAGACGAGCCCCTTGGCCACCTTCCAGTAGCCTGCTGCTTCCAATTGCGCGTCAACCGCCTTGTCTACCATTTGCTTGAGCCGTTCATCCATGCTTTTCGCGCGCCAAATCTCCCTGTACAGAGACTGCCATTCGTTCTCGGCCCTCTCCAGATAGTCATTGGTGATGGCGAAATCTTTTGTAGACGTGCGCGCCTCGTACACCTTCAAGGATTCAAGGGGATCTCTTGCGTCCTGTACGTCTGCGGTGAGGAGACGCGACTCGCAGATAGCGAGTAGGCCTACCAGCAACAGAAAAGCGGTCTTCCGAATACGATCGTTCATTATGGTTCCCTGCCGCGAGCTCGGGGCTTCCTCTCCGAGAGCATAGTGCTTCCCATATCTCAAGTAGTGTGCACGATTTTCGCGTCCGTGTCGACGGGGCATCCAATGGGTGCCTGCAGGAGACGGCCCGACGAGAAATGGCGGGGCGGATACCGAGGCAATGAATCCTTTCCTGCTGGATGGCATCCAATAACATGGAAAGAATGTGAATGAGCATCCAAGCCAATCATTGGCAGGAGGATATACCGATGGTGGACGACGAAAGCAGGTTCGTGGAAATTGGCGTCGAGTCGGTGTGGCCCGATGACGATTTTGCCCGTTGGGTGGGACTGAAGAGAGCTGAAAAAGAGGGCCGCCGGCTCGCCGAGAGAATGAAAATCGGATTTCAGGAAATGCAACGTGCGGAGTGCTCTTCGGCAGGAACGGCTGAGACATAAGCCCACCGTTTTTCAGCAGTATTAGGGAGGGTCCTTCGGGAGCCTCTTTTTTTTGGAGTACGCTTTCCCTTCCCGGAGCGAGAGAAAAAGAAGGGAAGCCGGCCGTGGCTTTGGAGGAATGGACTGTGCCACAGGAGTCGGTGAGATGCGGCATAGCAAAGCTATGAGACTTCGCGTTGCCGGCTTCCCGAAGGGTACTGTCTTTAGAAGCTCAATATAAGGTTTGTCTCAATGGCGTAGAGAGGATCGATCTCCCTGCCTGCTCCAAAGATCGCGTTAACTCTATCCGTGGGGAGGTCAACTCCCGGGTTGAGGCGGTAAATGTTCGCGGTATTCGGATAGGCATAGCTCCACCATGTTCCCGGCTGCCAGTATGCGAACAGGCTGTTCCACGTGAGGCGCTCCAGGATCTTCCAGTTTACTCCGAAGTCTACCTCCCAGCCGATGTCTCGGGCGCTGTCCGGAACCGGACGGTCGAGACCGCCAGCCTTCGCGTTATAGAGATCGGTGTTTGTCCAACGCTGAACCCCCAGCCTGTAGCTGCCGCCCAGTCTATATGCCTGAGGCTGGTCCCTCCATGCATAGGAATACACACCCCAAAGATTCATGTTCGCAGCAAGTGCGTAGTCGATACGGGCGCCCACATGATGAAGGTTCGTTGGTTGGCCGTACCCGTCCGCGTTGAAGTTTGTGCCGGTGCCGTACAGGTGATACATGAGAAAACCCCAATTCTTCATATATCCGTTACTCAACCCGGCATCTCCTTCACGGGCATCTTCATTGGTCTCTCTAGTGCTGGGATCGTCCCCCGTGGCTCGCACATAGTTCAGAGTGAGTGTGCTGGGGCCTGCAACTGCTCCCACCTGCACACCATAAAGCCATCCGTTGTTGTCAATGCCCTCATTGACGCGCCCCGTGGCCGGATTGCCCGTCGCACGTCCGGATCGCCAGCGGTTGAACCAGTCTGCCTCGGCAGCGGCGAAGAATCTCCCGTCAAAGTAGTCCGCGGAGAGATGAAACCTGTAGCGAATCGTGTCCTGCGACGGGGTTCCAGGAGTGATGGCTCCTCCTCGGGGGTCCGTGTCAGGCGCACCTTCCTCCCTGTATGAGTCCGACACAAAGGTGGCCCTGAAGGGACCACTCTTGTATTGCACTTCACCCATGAGTGCCAGGAAGTAGTTGCGGACCCTCTCTTTTCTGCTCTGCGCTTCATCGCCCTCGTTCCGCGAATCTACTGAAGCGAATTCAGACAGACGTCTCGAGAAGTAGGGGGAGAACCCTATGGTCAAAGGACCGTAATGAGCCTTGACTCCGAAAGAGCTGGAAGCCCTAGTCGATTCATGCTTCCACAAGCCCATTCCTAAGCCGCTGGTCTTGTACCCCAAGCTGAAGTCGAGCATCGGTGTCTTAATGGACGCATTGAGCCACTGAACCGTCACATAGGTGTTCGGGATGTTCGAAGCTGCAGGTCTGTCCGATATGGGCACGTACAGTGAATTCACATAACCGAGGTTCGTCCCTGATGCCCCTCCCGACGAGAACGCAGGAGGAACCGAAACATACGGCTGTCCGTCCGACCAGATTCCCAGGGACGTGAGGTTCACCGATGCTTTAATGCTGATAGCCTTATTGATCGTGATCGTGGGGTACAACGTCATACGATTATCAGTAAAGCTCATATCCGAACCGAAATTGTTCTCACCCGCCAACACCCCGAACGTTCCGCTGGCTCTGTTGTTGGTGCCCGCCGTGGGAAATGTGTTGAGATGGTTCACGCCCAGGTTCACCTGGTTCGCATCCATGGTGCCGAAGATATCGTTGGTCCCTGACCTTCCCCAGTAACGATAACGCCACTCCCAGTCGCCTTTCAGCCCGAATTCCCAGGCCATAGCAGGGGCTGCGAGAGCTCCGACCGCCAGGGCTAAAGCCAAAATAAGACAAAGACGTCTCATCCTTTCTTCCTCCTTCAATCCTATTGCATGCAACTCAACGTGAAGGCCGACGCGGATTTCTCCACCCGCGTTCAAGCAATCAATGGATGCTCGGAAGCTCACACTCCAGGAACGGCAATGCGAGCAGGAACGAGCACAAAGCCAATTGTTATCCAAATGAGTGTGCCCACCTTACCGGGGAAAGATTAGCGGATGATAAGAATCGAAGGAATTCAAATGAGAATCAAGTAAGAAAAACGTGAGAATTCAATGATCTCAGCATTCCAGAGAAGCTAAGTAATCAATATTAAACACCTTTGAGGGCGATTCTGCGGAAAACCGTTGCTCCAGGACTGCCCTCCTCTCCAAATGCTCTGTCTTAGCGCTTGTTTCGCGGGTTACAACCGTACACGTGCCCCCAGATCACTATCGTTTGTGTTGAGAGTTGTACGCGTCGTTTCACGGCCCTGTGCCGCGCGATATAGATCTAGGGGCGTGGGTGTGACCGCTCATGGCTCGTGATAGACAGGATTCTTGAGCTCTTTGAGCGAGAAGTTGTTGAACACGTGATGTCCGTCGTAATCCATCACCCTCAGGTCATCCTCCTGGTGCAGATCTCCCAGCACCACCTTGTAGTGTTGGCCGTACTTCCGCTTCAAGTCTTCCGCGGGGACTTCGTACGCGATGAACTTCTTGATCCCCTTGGCCTCCAGTTTGCTGATCAACTTCTCGTCAGTGAACGATTCGTGGGACGTCAAAATCAGAATCGGCCCCGAACCCGTGAAAAAGATCCCTGCCTTCATGACGCACCTCCTGGCTAGTAAGTGAGTGCCGCCCCGTCACGACGGGACAAGACGGCGACACCAACGACTCCGCGCCCCCGAACGGTATCGTGATGCTGTGCGCAGTGGGGTTATAGCTATCGAAAACAGGAATGCTCGGGTTGCGACGATGCGTGCGGACTTTGACCCATGCGCCGGACAAAGGGCTCGCTCTAGGCCGGAAAGCCACTCTACCCGAGGCCAGGTGAAACGTCCCAAGACATTTTGCCGCCTCTAGAGATCTTGTTGCGATTCGGCTGCAGTTCATATGCCCCCCAGAAGCCCTTCCGCTTCAGTCACATGGGGCGGAGCCACACGCTTCCCTACCATTATTATACTGTCTTGAGAGTTCTGGAGAAAGAAGTGTTTCCCTGCAGAGCGCGTCGGATAGTCGAATCGTATCCTCAAATGCTTCTGACCCGTCATGCTCCCAAGTCCGCGAATCCGGCTGCCGTCGGTCTTGTGTCTACAGTGTCGCAAGAGCGACTGCCCCAAAAGGCAGCGGCCTGGATTTCGATGAGCATCGAGTCTGTACCTGCTTGCCCCCTGCCGATTGCTTTCCCAATTCCTCAGGACAGGGGCTGCCACCGGAAAACGATTGGTCCGCTCTTGAGCGCGTTACAGCACTCATTCTCCTCATGCCGTCTGAGCAAAATGATGCGAAAAACCCGTGAGTGCTCGTCGGGGTCTTGACCTGGGCTTTGCTATGAGGCATAATTGCTATTGCAGTTGGGAGAGCCGCAGTTTTGGTTCGTTGGAATTATTCCACCCGGCTGCCAAATCCATCATGCACCTCCTATACTTAGACGACGCGGGCTCGGCAAACAACCAGAACGAGGAATACTTTGTTCTCGGAGGCGTGTCTGTTTATGAAGCCCAGACGGACTGGTTTACTCAAGAACTTAACAGACTAGCTTCTACCGTAGACAGTTCAGACCCCACGAGCGTAGAATTCCACGCATCCGAGATTTTTGGCAGGCGACGCCCTCCCTGGAAGAATCACAGCAAAGAGGATGCGATCGGTATAATCAAAGGGGTCCTGCGGGTCCTTCAGAGATCCTATGATACCGCTAGGATTTTTTACCTGCGCAGTTCATAAGGCTTTTTATCCGGGGAGTGACCCCGTCGAGCTAGCATTTGAAGACATTTGTAGCCGCTTTAATCTTTTCCTCCGTCGAATTTCTCAAGATGGAGATCGTCAGCGGGGTATACTGATCTTGGATGAAAGCGCGCACGAAACCACACTGCAAGAAATGGCTCAAGACTTCCGACAGCTTGGGACCCGCTGGGGCAACATCCAGCACCTCGCCGAAATCCCCCTATTCGTGAATTCAAAGGCGTGTCGGCTGATTCAGCTTGCGGATCACGTGGCGTACGCAGTTTTTCGTCGGTATAACGCAGGAGATACCAACTACTTCGATATCATTGCCAACAGATTTGATAGCGAAGGGGGAGTCATTCATGGTTTGGCCCACAAACAGGTGAACCCTGATTGCACTTGTCCCGCATGCATGAGTAGACGCCTATCGAGGTAGCATCAGCGTTGTCCGGCAATATGATCGACATCACCCTTGTTCAGCGTCCAAGGGTTCCTGGAAAAACCAAGAACCGTGCCAAAGCGCGCACTTCGGTCTCGTTTCGTCGCTGTCCCCCCAATTCGCGAATCCGGCTGCTATTCTTGCGGTAATTTCACTGTCGCCAACATTGCTGCATGCAGTGGCCTGGCTCTCTGAGGTCTTTTTCCTGCTTATGTTGGTCCCTTTGAAGATTGCGGACTTGACCCCTGCGGTTTGACCCCTGCGGTGTGCTCTTCCCGTGTATTCGGCAGAACAATGGGACGAGCCATGGGCGGTTCCATGAAGAGGTCTAGTTCCTGGCCGGTTGGTTCGTGCCGCTGGGGGTGGCCTCGCCGCTGAGAGGCTCAAGGGGCGAAGCCTCACCCAAAAGCGTGAGCTTTCCGGATTTCTTAAGAACTATCAATTCTCTTAGTGCTTCCCTTAGCTCGTCGGGATCCATATCCAAACTTTCCGGACTCGGCACAATGTCGACACGTTTAGGAGGCGACGAAGACGGAGTAGAAGCAATTCCCTTTCCGGTGATGTAGAGCGCGGGGACTGCAACGACCACACTCCCTATGGCCACAACCACAATTGACCAGCCGATGCTCAACTGGAAATTCTGTTTGACCAGCACTATGGCCAAGAGCACGACAAGCCCTATGACAACCGACTTCCATATCTTTACGCTGTCCGCGGCCTCTTCCTTCCCTTTGAGGGACTCGATCAGTAATTCGATCATGCGCCGTTTTTGTTCCACATACCACCCTGGCAGGTTGCGCCACTTTTCCCCCGCCCAGCTTTTTAGCCTCAAGATCTTGTCGTCCGTCCAACCTGCCTTGAGCCAGCCCACTCTCTCTAACGTGGTGCTCATTCCGAGCGCGGCGAAGAGCACAAGAACCGTGCCCACCATGAAGATCAAGACGACTCCGAGGATAAGCCCGAGTGATAGTGAAATGCTTCCGACTATCAGGTTCGTGACGATAATCGCTATGGCTGACAGGAACAATCTTGCCATGGATGCATCTCCCAATTTGTGTGAGGACCACTGAACCTCGTCCGACAACACCACCGCGGTCAGAGCGGATGGCAGGGCTCATGGGCTTCTTTTCCCAGGTCTGTGCAAGTCTCTCTACCACACCGCACTTGCCATCTCAACGGGAGAAACGACTCCCGGCTGTCCAGTCGCTCTTACGCAAGGAAATAGAGGCTCGTACGCTGCCGTTGTCGCGAAGAGGTAAGGGTTCGCACCGTCCTTAATAGAGGATTTCATAATTAGGGTCACGTATTCTTCCACGACCAAGTCGGGGATCTGCGCTCCGAAGGAGCGCACCTACAGTAGTCCCGCGAGACGCGGGATTTCAACCTGTGGTTTGGCTTGATTTCACGGTCCGGGTGCGGCAATTTGAGAAATAAGGGTTATCAGTATCTTTCACGGGCGCGGGGTGGGACAGTGTTCTGTCGCGTGCTTCGGCAATAGAGGGGAGGCTTCGATGAAGAGGTGTCCCGTGTGGGTGGCCACCGGAGTGATCCTCCTCTGTCTGTGGGCTGCACTACCAGCCTCCGCTCAGCACAGAGTAATCATTCCCGACGCTCTCGGGATGTTGATCCCGCCTGACCCGAACAATCCGAGCCCGCGAATCGCGTTGTTCGGAGGACGCAGCAAATCGGTGCCTACGGTTTACGTGGGGTGGCTGGAGCATCGAGACGGCATAGACATGGCGGACGACCTTCCGAACATCAGGGGTGGCGTGACCAATTGGCGGCAGAGGCCCCTGAAAGGGCTGTGGCTTTCGGGACAACTTCAATGGGATACTCGGTTACTGAGCCTCTCCGCCGTCGCGGCGACTCTGCTCCCACAGAAAACTTCGGGGACCATTCTGAGCAATATAGGATTGACTGCGCAATTCCATACCGTCGAAGATCAATGGTCATACGTGGACGTCGTATGCGCCTACAAGATGGCTCCGTCTTATCTCTTGGTTGGCGGCTTCAGATGGGATCACACGAGCTCTCGGCTCCACATCAACCGACCACGAGAGTCGTACGACGATTTCATCGTCAACGCATTCCTTCCTCTGGTGGGAGTGGAGGCACGCAGAAAAGGCTCTTTCGATATTTCCCGATTGCGCGTCGTGGGATTTCCCTTCGTGCCGGGAGACATCACGTTTCATACGTGGGAGCTGCATCGGCCCGAGTCATCGCGGAGCTACCAGAGTTTTTCCCGTGGTTACTACGTTGAGGTGGTCACAGAATACGCGCAACGTATCGGACGGCATGGAAAGTTCGGCATGTTCCTGCGGTGGGATGTGATGCGTGCCGATACGGGCGTAACCGCGGCACTCCAACCTGGGAGCCAGCCCATACGATGGATAGTCGACAGAAGCTCGTGGACGGTCGGCACAACCATTAATGTGGCATTCAGTCTGTTCTAAGTGGTCGACGGCACAAATACGGTACTGTATCTGCACCTCGGGGTACGTGGTGAGCGCATCGTTGGCACTGTAGGGGCGGGCCTTGTGCCCGCCCTGGGCACCCACACGGGGTGCCCCTATCGTCGTGGCAGATTACGTGACCGTATTTAGGAAACGGACCACTAAGTCACCGAGCAACGCTGTCCCAGGAGGAGAGCACAGCAAAGCGCAACCCGTCGCCCCATTCGACGGGATCGCCTGCTCCGAGGATTTTTTTACTCTTCTTCTTCCTCGGTGGTTTCCGACGCAGCTTCAATCTCTCGGGCCAGGTCACCGGTGAATCTCTCTCTTTTCGCCTCGGCCCAAAGACCCTCCAAATCGTAGAATTCCCTGAGAGGAGTATGGAAGACGTGCACAACAACGTCTCCAAAGTCCAGTAGGGCCCAGTTAGACTGTCCTATGCCTTCCGCGGAGAGTCGGTGTATGTGATGCTCGCGCGCTGTCTCCAGGACGGCGTCGGCAATGGCCTTGACCTGTCTTGCGGATCGGGCAGAAACGATGAGGAAATAGTCGGTGAGCGTGGTCAAGGGCTCGAGCCGCAAGAGTACCGGATCAGTGGCTTTTTTCGACAAAGCCCCTCTTAGCAGAATTTCTGCCTTTTCTCGGGAGGGTCTCGATGGGGCCGGCGTTAGGGATGAATCTGTTTTCAAACCTTATTTCCCGTACAGTTTCTTCTCTTGAATATACATCCGGACCTCTTCCGGAATGAGGTAACGGACGCTCCTCCCATCATGAAGTAAGTTTCGTACTTGGGTAGAGGAGACGTCAAGGCCTTTCACGCGGGAAGGGATCACGGCATGCCCGCTTTCATGAACAAAAGAGTCGCCGGAGTACCTGAATCGGGAGCGGACTCTTTCGGGTAGCTCGTTCCAAGCAGCGAGGAATTCGATCCCGGGCCTCGTGACGGAGATGAAGTGGGAAAGAGTGAAAAGCCGCTCGTAATCCTTCCAGGTATGAAGCTCCTGGAGAGAATCGGTGCCAAGGATAAAAAAGGGTTCACAGCCTCGGTCTCGAGACAGGACTGCGAGGGTGTTGACCGTATAGGACGGTCCCTCCGAATGGATCTCCAGGTCGGAAACCTCGAAGCGAGGATTGCCCTGACAGGCCTTCTTTGTCATTTCTAGCCGGTCCTCCGCTGGGGCAATCTCCATCGCATTGCTTTCCTTGTGAGGTGGGATGTGGCATGGCATAAACACCACTAGCTCGAGGTTGTGCGTCTCCACAACTTCCTCGGCTAAGCGAAGGTGCCCGAAGTGAGGCGGATTGAAAGTTCCACCGAAGATTCCGACTCTCAATGTATCTTACCGGCGCCCATATCCAAACAAAGGGCTTGTGTTCGTGGAAAAAGATTCTATATTGTGAAAACAGATTTTAAAAGAGGAATTGTCCGCTAACGGTCATTGCACCTCTGAATACAGCCCACCGGAGGCTCACCAATTGGTTTATCTCATAGCTTTCCTCGTACTTCTCGGCGTGCTGATCTTCGTGCATGAGGCAGGCCACTTCTTGATAGCAAAACTTGTGGGGGTCAAGGTCCTCAAGTTTTCCTTGGGGTTTCCTCCCGCAATGATAAAGCGCAAGTGGGGAGAAACAGAATACATTCTTAGCTGGGTACCCCTGGGAGGATATGTGAAGCTCCTGGGCGAGGATCCCGAATCCGGGGACCAGGTGCCGCCTGAAGAGAAACCCCGAGCATTTACTTCCAAACCCCTTTGGGCGCGGATGGCAGTCATCGCTGCCGGCCCTATCTCGAATTACCTCCTGGCAGTGGTTCTCCTGTGCGTGGGGTTCACTGTAGGGCTTCCTGTCCTCACGAGCTCCATAGGAAAAGTCCTGGACGGGTCTCCAGCCATGGAAGCCGGGATCAAGGAGGGGGATCAGATCGTGGAGATCAACGGCTCCAGGGTCTGGCGCTGGGAGGACATGCGGAGGATCATCGAGCGCAGTGCTGACGAGCAGCTAAGGGTCACGGTGGAACGAGATGGCAAAGAAATCGCCCTGACCGTCACTCCGAAACTGGCAGAGGAGAAGAGCGTCTTGGGAGAGGACGTGGGCCGAATTGGGGTGGCCCCCTCCGGAAAGACCGTTCACGTGGGATTTCCCGCATCCCTGTACGAAGGTGCGCGATTCTCTGTGGAATTGACGAGAATGATCGGCGCGACGCTAGTGAATCTTGTAACCGGTAAACTGAGCGCGAAAGCCCTCAGCGGGCCCATAATGATTGCCCAGGCCTCGGGCGAGACCCTGAAGGCCGGACTGCTCCACTATGTGGTTCTCATGGCCTTTATCAGCATCAACCTCGCCATCATTAATCTTCTACCCGTCCCTATTCTGGATGGCGGACACCTCCTCTTCTTCGCGATCGAAGCAGTCATCCGGAGACCGGTCACGGGAAGAGTGAGAGAAATCGCTGTACAGTTGGGACTGCTGTTCATCGTCTTTCTGATGTGCCTGGTTTTCTACAATGATATCAGTCGAATCATTACGAAGGGGTGGAGCCTCACACCTTGAGCGGAAGTAATACAGTAACTTATGGCAGAGCTGCCGAATGTTTTTTGCGGAAGAAGCGGACGCTTCCCCTGCTTCGGAATGGTGCTCGGCCGAGGACCTCAACCCTGTGAGAGGAACCGGATCTACGTTGATAATCTTGGGTGTGCACTCAACGACCCCTTCCCTCGGAGTGGCCCTCGTGAAGGACGGCCGCGTGCAGGAAGAAGTAATCTTCCCGCCGTCCAGGGAACATCTGGAGAATCTGGCGGTTGCCGTGAAAGATCTGATGGAACGGCAACGCGTAACTCTTGCAGACCTGGGAGGAATAGGAGTTGCGACCGGGCCGGGCTCTTTTTCCGGGATCAGGGTAGGGCTGTCGCTTGCAAAAGGCATGGCCCTGGCGCTGGGAATCCCGGTTGCAGGAGTGTCCACGCTGGAGATCCTGGCTTGGCAGGCACTCGACAACGGCAGCGTTGGGCTGCCCGTCATCGATGCTCGTCGTGGAGAGGTGTACGCGGGACTCTATCGCAAGCAGGGCGCGCAACTCACCGTCATCGACGGCCCAATGCTTATCCGACTGGATGCGCTGGTTCGGATGCTCAAAGAAGTCACTGAGCCGATTACGCTTTGTGGTGACAGGGTCGCAGACCAAGAAGTCGCGGACTTTCCCCTCGTGGTGAGGAGCGCGGTACGGGTGCCTTCTCCGGCAGTGTGCGCAAAGATCGCTGAGCAGAGTATCCGGGCAGGAAGAAGCCCGGGACTCCACGGCATCCTTCCACTCTACATAAGGCGCTCCGACGCAGAAGAGAACAGGGAACGACGTCTCGCTGAGCGCATTGGAAGTCAGTCCGAGCCCAATTAGTGAGCCGAGCTATAGACTACCGAGTGATTACACTGTCGGCTCCCCCCTTTTCTCGCGTTTGGCACGTTCGGGAGAGCAGGTCAAGGGAGTTTTTCGTCTTAGGGTTCAGAAAGGCTGGTACTAGGATGCTGATCCGGGTAGATGGGCGACACTTTGCTTCCCTCGGTGATCGCCATCCGGGCTCTTTTTCCGACATTCTTTTCGTCAGGCAACAGCCACCCGCTTCTCATTCTGAATTGTGATCCTCGGATCTGGGTTTACAGCCGGAATCGGAAGGCCCCGGTCTTTCAGTAAGGCGATATGCTCCTTCATGCCCCACCGAGCCCTATATATACAGTCCTCCGCTGAATGGCCTATGCCGGAAAAACCTTCCAGTTCTGTCGAGCAAAAACCGAAATAATCCGGTTCGTCCGTAGCCTCTGTGACCAAAGAGTACGGCAAATCAATCATTGGTCAATTCTCCTCAAGACTGTTTGAGTCCCGCCGCCTCAAGGATCGCGTGGCAAGTTCCTGTGGGGACCTCCTTCGAGGCATGAAAATTCACCCCAATTTGGTTATCCTATCCAGGCTTGCCATAGTACCGTATGCCGTATTGATCCCTTATCTTTCACGATCGTAAACCCGTTTTCTTCCAGCAATCTGACCAGCTCGGGGAATCTCACTCCCTTCCGCCGCGCCGACTCGGGGAATCCGACACTCTTCCATTTACACGAGGTCCACCCGTCCTTCGCTGTCTGGCTCCAGGACTTCTCCTATGTCTACGGCAATCTGCACGCCCGACTTCTTGAGCTCACGCGCCAGCTCTTCTGACCTCTCTGCCGGGATTCCCAGCAAGAGACCTCCGGATGTCTGCGGATCGAACATGAGATCAACGATCTCAGGGGACACACCAGTGTCGATAGTCGTCCACGTGCCAAAAAAAGCGCGATTGGCATGGGCACCCCCAGGAACTAGCCCCATAAATGCAGCGTCGAGCGCCCCTTGCAGAACGGGTACTGACGACGACCTCAGTCGCACACGGCACCGCGAGGCACGAGCCATCTCAGCCAGGTGACCGGCGAGGCCGAAGCCGGTTACGTCCGTGCATGCCTTCACGCCAAGTCCTACCGCTACCTCAGAGGCTATTCGATTAAGGGTGCAGATGGAACGGACCATCCCATCCAGAGACTCTGCCCCGGCAAGACCTGCCTTGACAGCCGTCGCGATAAGGCCTGTCCCGACGGCTTTGGTCAGGATGATTCTGTCTCCCGGCTGCAATCCGGAATTCTTCATGATGCGGTCCGGGTGAACCACGCCAGTAACTGAGAGCCCGTACTTGGGCTCCGCGTCTTCGACACTGTGGCCGCCGACTAACGCGACCCCCGCTTCCCGGAGAATGTCCACTCCTCCCTCGATAACCTCCCTCAGCACCCGCAAACCCAATTTTTTGGTGGGAAAGCACACGATATTCATTGCGGTAAGGGGCCGCCCCCCCATGGCGTATACGTCGCTAAGAGAATTTGCCGCCGCTGCTCGCCCGAAGGTCCTGGGATCGTCCACGATGGGAGTGAAGAAATCGAGAGTCTGCACGAGAGCAGTTGTGTCGTCGATTCTGTACACACCTGCATCCTCCGACCCGGCGATTCCGGCGATCACGTTCGGGTCGTAAGGAAGCTCCACGCCGCACAAAGCTTGGTCCAGGTCCCCTGGGCCCATTTTGGCTGCTCAACCAGATGTCGTGGAGAGAGTGGTAAGACGAATTTCCTCTGGTGGCATGATGCACTCTTTCTTATTGAGCATAAACCATAGACCAAATCGATTCTCTTCATGGGAAGGTGGCTCGTGATGCAAGCTCGCCCTCCATACTTCTCACCATAATACAAAAAGAAATGAGGGGCAACACGGTCAAGTTGCCCCTCTCAGGATAAGACCAGATCCCTACGAGATCTGGCAACAAAAGGAGGGATCGGATATTGGGAACTTCTACGCGGTCTATCGAATTACTTGATAAGATTCAAACGGATCGGCGATTTCAGAATGACGAACGATCCATTGGCCGACTCCAGACGGTTCGCCACCCCTACGTGCTCCTTGATCAGAGAGGCCACCTTCTTGGCGTCCGCAGGCAACATCCGGACGCACCCGTGCGATTCGTTGCGGCCTATGCTTCGCGGGGCATTGGTGCCATGAAAACGGTACCCGTAGTCCTCGAGAGAAACAGGGAGCTCAACCATGTCCTCGGCAAACCATTCGGTTTTCTTGGATTTGGCAGGCCGTTTCTTCAAAAGAGGTGCCATGGTTCCTCCGTACACCTTTCTGCTGGGAGATTGGCCTGCTGCCCACGCGCGGTTCGGAGGCGGTATCCACCATGGATCCTGATCGTAAATGTGTGTCACAAAATACGTGCCCACGGGAGTCGGAAAGGAAGGGGCTCCAAGGCCTACCCTACACTCGTGTAGGACGTCGGTCTTGTCGAAGCCCTCGCGGCGCAGCAATCGAAGCACATGGCCCGAATGACTGACCTCGATCTCCAGTAATCTGCATTCTTCCTCCTTGATCTTCTCTTGAGCTGCTGTGGGGAGGTTCCCTACAGATCGCAAGTGATCCCCGGGCATGAGGAGCGCTTCCATTTGGCCCCGTTCAAGTAATGCGGGCCTGCTGGCCGGCCCTTTGTCCGGACTCATATTGCCGAAATCTCCCTCCCCTGAAAGTACGGGAATGGGGAGAGCGCCCAGCAAAAGGGTTCCTGCGCGACCGGAAATCGTACCCGCAAGTCCCGCGTTGTTCGACGACACATCAGCCAGCTCGGAGGCCCGTTCAATACTGGCGTCCAGGCCGCTCTCGCCAGTTGATTTGGCTCGGAAACCGGATGGTGCGGGAAATGTGCTTCCCACCGGGTTGCCGGCTGCCAGAATTCGATCCAGCAACAGGACGGATCTGTCCGGCGAAGCCGATATCGGCCCGTGTGGAGACTCCCCGTGACCGGTCGTGGCTCTCACCAGCGGTGCAGACGGGAATAAAAGCAGAGCGAGCGTACACATCGTACCCAAGACGAAGATAATCCAGCGCGGCATGACGTACCTCTGATGCCTCAAACGAGTCTCATGCCTTACATCAGGCAAACGAAGCAGGAAAGCCTTCGACGGAGACAAACACCACACCTCAGCGTCTCGGATGCACGCCGGCATCGGCCGAACACGCTGGTGATATCTCGCAACTTGGAGAAACGACCACTGTTCCCTCCAAGCCACACCGAACGTGGACCGATCCACGGATGCTCCTCCGCGAAGCTTTCATGGAAACTAAATTAGTGCGTATATTTAGCATGTTACGAGACAAAAAGCAATTGAAATGTTGATCGGATACCTTTGTGCTGATATTATAAATGCATATACTATTTAATTAAAGGTGTTTGTTAGGCGTGACTGCGCAGAAACCCCTCAGAGCTCTGTGGCCCAAACGTAGTCGCGTGTCTTCCGTAGCGCTGTCGATCCGAGTACAATGGCTTGCGGTGAGAGTGGCGGCGAGGGCTGTGTCCAGGGGATGGCCGATTTCGCCCCCGCTCCTGCCAGCCCCTCTTGCACCGGCCTTGTCAGCCGGAGTATGATGCTCAGACACCCACACAGCAGGCGAGGCAACCGTGACGTCCGAGCAGGGAAGAGTACGGGTTAACCTGAAGACATTTCTTGAGGATTATGTTCGGGGCGCGTCAGAGCATGAGCTCAGGAATAAATACGGGCTTGACAAGTCTCAAGCTGCTCGGATCGTGGGGATTCTGAGGAAAAAAGGCTTTCTCACGGATCGGCAAGAGGCGGAGCGGGAAGAGAATCTTCGCATCCGATTCGGGGACCCCGACAAAGTGCCGGTCACGGAAACGTACAGGACGGGGGAGGTGGAGCTGGATTCCGGCTTGGTGCTCCATTGTCCGTCTTGCGGCGCTTCTGTGAGGCGAGGGAGCGAGGTTTGCGAGTACTGTTCGTCGCATCTTGATTTCTCCTTGAGGGGAAAGACGATCCTGTGCCCCCACTGCTTTGCCAAGACCAATGCTGAGGGGAGGTTCTGTATACTCTGTGCCCGACCCATCAAGGGTTTGGTTGCCGAAGGAAAAGTCCTCGAAGACCGGCTCTGTCCTCGCTGCGGGATAGCTATGCGCGGAAAGACTCTCGGAGAGTTTTCCGTCGTCGAATGTTCGGAATGCACTGGTATCTTCGTGCCTCACGAGACGTTCGAGATGATCCAGGAGCGGCGTGACGGTGTGATACGGGACACCCGTCGGAGGGGCCGAAGCGCGGTCGAGATCGAGAGAGAGATTCGATACGTGCGATGTCCGGTCTGCAGGACCCTGATGAATCGGGAGAATTTCGCGCGCATCTCTGGCGTGATCATCGATGTGTGCAAGGAGCACGGAATATGGTTCGATCCTGGGGAAATAGAGCGGATCATGGATTTTGTGGCCAAGGGGGGCCTCACGAAGGCCAAAGAAGTGGAGATCGAGAAGCTCAAGGCAGAAGAGCGCCTCATGAGAACCCGCAATACGCGTGCCACTGAAGCAGGGGGATACACTGCGAACGGGTTTGATTTCGCGGATAGCGATCGGGGCGTGGGTGTCTTCGATATAGTGCGATGGCTGATTCGCACGTTTTGAACTTTTCCTGATGCATGGAAGCACGAATGACAACAAAACCAATAGTAGCAGTCAAACGCACAAAGCCCGAGACCGTCCTGGAAGACGTGGCAGCAACAATGGAAGCGGCCCGATTCAAAGACTACCTCGATCCATCTGCCACAACCATCCTGAAGGACAACATCTCGTGGCATTTTCCTTTCTTGAGCGCAAATACCACCCCGTGGCAATTGGAAGGGGTGATTCGTTGCCTGAAGGACTCGGGATACAATAAGCTCGTATGTGTGCAGAATGAGACGGTTGTGACCAATGCATTCAAGGGAGAACGGCTTAACAAATACGTGCCCATATTCAGAAAATACGGCGTCCAGGTTCTGTACAACTTCCGTCAGTCCGACATTCGGTGGATTCCTTACGAACCGCGATTCAACATGCGGGTCCTGGGCGATATCTTTCCTGACGGGATGCGTATTCCGGAGTACTTCATCGGAAAGAACATTGTGCACTTACCTACGGTGAAGTGCCACATCTACACGGGCACCACTGGCGCGATGAAGAATGCTTTCGGAGGTCTATTGACAAGTCGACGCCATTACACGCACTCGGTTATCCACGAGACGCTCAATGACCTGTTGGAGCTCCAGCGGGAAATCCATACCGGGATTTTCACGGTGATGGACGGGACCGTCTGCGGCAACGGTCCCGGCCCCAGGACAATGATCCCGGTTGAGAAAGACCTGATGCTGGCCTCCGAGGACAGCGTGGCAATAGACGCTGTGGCGGCCAAAATGATGGGGTTCGATCCCATGAGCCTGAAGTTCATACGGATCGGTCACGAATCAGGTTTGGGCAAGGGACGACTGGAGGAAATCGACGTGGTCGGAGAGGATATTTCGGGAGAAAACTGGGGGTTCTCTGTCGGGAACAACGCCGCCTCCGCAGTGGGAAATTTTATTTGGTTCGGCCCGCTCAAACCGATCCAAAAGCTGTTTTTCAGGACTCCCCTCGTCTACGTCTTCGTCTTCGGGTCGTTCTTCTATCACGATTTCATCCACTGGCCCTTTACAGCAAGGCCTCAGATGGAAGCGTTCAAGAAGACGAGTAAGTGGGGTCGACTCTTCGATTCTTACGCTGAATAGTGGAGCGTCTGAGCAGTGGAGCCCATCAAAGCCCCTCGAAGAATTCGGTGTTCAGGTGATCGTTGAGTTCCTTCTGCACCTGTGTGCGGACCTTTTCCACGTCCTTCCGCCAGAGGTCGATCTTTTCGAGGGCTTCATTTTCCCAGGGCAATCGCTCGTCGGGGGACTTGGCACGAATGTCCCGTTCGAGTTCTTTGGGCACCGGAGACTGGAGCAGCCGTTGATACCGCGACCGTATCCGGCGAATGGTGTGGAGAAGCTTGACCAGGTCGTCCTTTGACAACTGCTTGGCTTTTTTGCCTGATTGGTGGCGAGAAACAAGTCTGAGGTCTTCGAGTGGCGTGCCCTCACGGAGGGCCTTGTTGATAAGAGCTTTAAGCTGCTTATAATTACTTTGGAAGTCGCCGGGAGGTTCGGAGACTCCATTGTTTACATCGGAAAAAGGAAAAAGCATAACCATACCTCCTACTGGAAATGTGACACCCGGGAGAGGTCCGATGGCCCGGCTCCCAGAAAACAATTGGCACATAACAGGTCCCCGATGGTTAGTCAAGCAATAGTTGATGGTTCCTGGTTATCATGTTGACGAAAGGCATGAAATTAAGTGGAAGATGCGGGGATGTTCCCCTGGGGGACCCCAACAACCGCGTACGCGATCATTAAGTTACGTGCAGGTGGTTTCTTGGCAACCAAAGAAATAATCATTCGAGGCGCTCGGGAACACAACCTCAAGAATGTTGATCTGAACATTCCCCGGGACAAGCTCGTTGTGATAACAGGACTTTCCGGGTCCGGCAAGTCGACGCTCGCGTTCGATACCATCTACGCAGAAGGCCAGCGACGATACGTCGAGTCGCTGTCCGCGTACGCGCGGCAGTTTCTCGAGATGATGGATAAGCCCGATGTGGATCTCATCGAGGGCTTATCGCCGGCTATCAGCATCGAGCAGAAGACCACGTCCAAGAATCCACGGTCCACGGTGGGGACCGTAACGGAGATCTATGACTATCTCCGTTTGCTCTATGCCAGGTGCGGAATTCCCCACTGCTGGGAATGTGGCCGCCCCATAAGCTCGATGACGATTCAGCAGATGGTGGATCGTGTGATGGAGCTGCCCCAGGGGACTCGAGTGCATGTCACCGCGCCGCTTGTCTCCGGCCGCAAAGGAGAGTACCAGAGAGAGCTCCAGCAATTGGCGCGCGACGGATTCGTCCGAGCGAGAATTGATGGAGAGGTGCGCGACCTCTCCGAAGAGATCAAGCTGGACAAGAACAAGAAGCACAGCATACAGGTGGTGGTAGATCGACTTGTCGTGAAGGAAGGTATCCAGAACCGAGTGGCCGATTCGCTCGAGACCGCGGCCCGAATGGGACAGGGAACGGTAATGGTTGAAGAGATTGACGGTCCCGTGCATCTTTTTAGCGAAAAGTTTGCGTGTCCTGAGCACGGGGTTTCGCTGGGGGAGGTCTCCCCGCGACTCTTTTCCTTCAACAATCCCTTTGGGGCATGCGAAACCTGTGGGGGGCTTGGATCTCAAATTCAATTCGATCCTGATCTCATAGTCCCCAATCCGCGTCTTTCCATTGCGGAAGGGGCCATCGCACCCTGGGGAAACCGGAATTCGATCTTCTTCCACCAGATGCTCAACACCTTGGCTGCACATTACGGATTTGATGTCCGGACACCGTTCCAGGATTTGCCTGAGGATCTCCGTCACATCCTGCTGTTCGGGTCCGGGAGCGAAGAGATTGACTTTCGCTACGAGCGTGATGGGAGGAGCCATCGCTTCCGCAAGTCCTATGAAGGGATCATTCCGAACCTCGAACGCCGGTATCGAGAGTCTGATCGAGAGGATTTCGTAGAAGAATTCGGCCGGTTCATGAGCTCCGTGCCCTGTCCTTCTTGCGGCGGGGCCCGGCTCAAGAAGGAGGCGAGACACGTCCTCGTGGGGGGACTGCCGATTCACGAGTTTACTGCCTTGTCCGTGCGACAGGCGGTGGACTTCATTGAAAGCCTCGACCTCGATGAGAGGCGGATGGAGATCGGTCGTCGAGTCATAAAGGAGATAAGAGATAGGCTCGGCTTCCTCGAGCGTGTCGGTCTCGGGTATCTCACCTTAAACCGCTCTTCCGCTACGCTTTCTGGGGGTGAATCGCAACGCATCAGGCTGGCTACGCAAGTGGGTGCGTCCCTGGTAGGGGTACTTTATATTCTCGATGAACCGAGCATAGGATTGCATCAGCGAGACAATCAGCGTCTGCTCGCCACCTTGAATGAGCTTCGCGACCAGGGAAACTCGGTCCTAGTGGTGGAGCACGATGCGGAGACCATTCTCAGCGCGGATCACGTCATCGACATGGGACCGGGGGCCGGCCTGATGGGAGGAGAGATTGTCTTTTCTGGAAGGCCGGACGACTTGCTCCGGTGCGAGCAATCGCTCACCGGTCAGTACCTTTCCGGCCGCGCTTACATTCCCATCCCTGCCCAGAGGCGCAAAGTCGGCAAGAAAAGACTTGTGATCCGGGGAGCGAGAGCCAACAATCTCAAGGACATCGATGTTGAGATACCCCTCGGCGTTTTCACGTGCGTGACAGGGGTGTCCGGGTCTGGAAAGAGCAGCCTCATTGTTGACATTTTGCTTAAAGCCCTCTCTCAACGGCTCTACCGGAGTAGAGACAAGGCCGGAGATGTCGATGCCATAGAGGGCATCTCCCTGATAGACAAGGTGATCGACATAGACCAGAGTCCGATCGGTCGAACACCCCGCTCCAACCCTGCGACCTATACTGGGGTCTTCACGCATATCCGGGATCTGTTCAGCCAACTTCCCGAATCGCGTATGCGCGGGTACAAGCCGGGGCGGTACAGCTTCAATGTCAAGGGCGGCAGGTGCGAAGCCTGCCGTGGAGACGGAATCATCAAAATAGAGATGCACTTCCTTCCCGACGTTTACGTCAAGTGCGACGTGTGCAACGGGAAGCGGTACAATCGAGAGACGCTCGAGATAAAGTACAAAGGTAAGAATATTTCAGATGTCCTTGATATGACCGTGAATCAGGCTGCGGATTTCATGGAGAGCATTCCCTCGATCGCCAACAAATTACGAACAATTCAGGCCGTCGGCCTTGGGTATATCAAGCTGGGACAACCGGCCACCACGCTGTCGGGAGGGGAGGCTCAACGAATCAAGCTCTCCAAAGAGCTCTCCAAGCGAGGGACGGGACGCACCCTCTACATCCTGGATGAGCCCACCACCGGCCTGCATTTTCACGACGTTCAGAAGCTGCTGGACGTTCTCCAGAGTCTTGTGTCAGCGGGCAATTCCGTGGTCGTTATAGAGCACAACATGGATGTGATCAAGGTTGCCGATTACGTCATAGACCTGGGACCCGAGGGCGGAGACGAGGGCGGCCGCATCCTCGCAACCGGGACGCCCGAACAGGTTGCCGAATCCCCGGGCTCTTACACAGGGCTCTATCTCAGACAAGTGTTGAGGCCGGAGAAGGGCTACCGGCCTTTTACGGTCAATCCCTCACAGTTGCCAGAGGAACAGCTCCCTCCGCTCCAGGGGAAAGACTCTGTCCCCCCCAAGACTCGGGGCAACCGGGGGAAAGGGCGACGGAATGCTGCCGGACAGAAACGGAGTGCCGTGGGCTGACAGGCGCCTTGATACGGGAGGAAATCTTCCGCTTCTGGCAGGCCCGAGGGAAAGCTCAGGATTGCAGGGAACCCCTCACGGGGTTCCCCATAATAGTCACGCTACTTTCCCTGCATCGCTTTTGCCTTGGCCTGATCCATGGCTCGGAGCTCTTTTCTGAGGATCTTGCCCACCGCGCTTTTTGGAAGGTCGTCAATAAACTCTACGTACTTGGGGACCTTGTACTTGACCAGATTTTCCTTGCAGTAATCTATGATCTCCTGAGCGGTTGCAGTCTCTCCTGGCTTGAGAACCACATAGGCCTTGATCCGCTCGCCAGAGTAGGCGTCGGGTACCCCGATGGCGCACGCTTCGACAACTTTCGGATGGGAAAAGAGAACTTCATCCACATCCCGAGGATAGATGTTGAACCCACCGGAAATGATCATGTCCTTTTTGCGATCGACTATGCTGAAGTATCCGTCTTCATCGAACACGGCAATGTCGCCCGTGAGGAACCAACCATCCCGAATGGAGGCCGCGGTCTCCTCCGGGCGATTGATGTACCCTTTCATCACTTGCGGACCTTTGATGCAGATTTCTCCCGGCTCTCCTGGAGTAGTGATTTCCTTGTTGTAATCGTCCACGTCCACGAGCTTTGCGAGGGTGTTTGGTATCGGAACTCCTATAGTCCCCGGCTTTCTCACGCCCCCGAAGGGGTTTATGTGCGTGACGGGACTCGTTTCGGTGAGCCCATATCCTTCGCAGATCTCTGCGCCGGTAAGCTGTTCGAACGTTCGGAGCGTTTCCATGGGGAGAGGAGCACCGCCGGAGAAGCAGCCACGAATGGAGGTGATGTCATATTTCTTCAGGTCCGGATAATTGATCAGTCCATTATACAGCGTGGGAACAGCAGGCATGTAAGTAGCTTTGCACTTGTGAATGGCTTCGAGAATGCTCTTCGGCTCCGGCTTGGGTATCAGCACGTTCCCCCATCCATTCCAAATGCACACATTCATGGCCGTGGTCATCCCAAACGAATGGAAGAAGGGGAGACATCCCACCGCAATTTCGTTTCCAATCTCGAATCCCTGGAACCAAACGAGGCATTGCTGGCAATTGCTTGAAAGGTTGCCATGGGTCAACTGCACCCCCTTGGAAACCCCGGTAGTCCCTCCGGTATACAAGAGGCAGGCGGTATCGTCCCAGTTTGGCTTGTGGGGAGGGTCTATCGGCGGATACTTGGTAACACACTCCATGAACTCTACGACGTCCGGCGCTGATGGCGTTTTCTTGTGCATGTCCTTCTTGACGAAGGGGAAGAGCTGTTTGAGGGGAAAGGGGAGAAAGTCGCGTATGTGGCAGGAGATAATCTTCGTGATGCTGGTCTTCTTTCTCAGCTCGATCATCCTGGGCACCAACAGGTCAAGTGAAACGAGGTACGTGGACCCGGAGTCATTGAATTGATGCTCCAGCTCCCTGTCCGTGTAGAGCGGGTTGTTGAGCACCGCTGTAGCTCCTGCCCTGAAGCACCCATAGATGGCTACGACCTGTTGCACAAGGTTCGGCAATAAGGTTGCCACCTTGTCTCCCGGCTTCACTCCGAAGCTGCGAAGCGCACCGGCAAAGCGGGACACCATGTCGTCGAGCTGGCGATACGTAACCACCGTGCCCTGAAAAAAGAGCGCTGGCTTGTTGGGAAACCGATCCGATGTTCTTTTCAACGCCTCAGGAAGCGTTACCGTCTCGAATTGTAACTCGTCAGGAACATTCTTCGCATATGACTTGACCCAAATCTTTTCCATCGATCAGCTCCTTACTTGTATTGGGCGTTTTCCGGCCGACCCATGATCGGGAAAGCGAGCCTGCCCAGAATTCAACATGCGAGGCAAGCTGTACGGCTCCCATGCCCGGTGCTCGGACAGGGGCGAGACACCTCCGAACCTTAGTGGTCGACGCCACAAATACGGTACTGTATCTGCACCGCGGGTTACGTGGTGAGCGCAGCGTTGGCACTGTAGGGGCGGGCCTTGTGCCCGCCCTGGGCACCCACAAGGGGTGCCCCTACGTCGTGGCAGATTACGTGACCGAATTTAGGAAACGGACCACTTAGGGGAGCAGTACACCCCTGCGATCTTGAACCACCGCTCATCGACAGCAGCGTCGTCTGTCCCTATGCCTCATAAGGCTCTGTCCACAACCGTTGTGCGCAGATATCTTGCGCAGCGGAACGATGACCAGTCCCTCCGGCACAGGCACGTCGTTAACCAGAATCGTTGGGGCTCCGACAGTCGGCGGGCCCAAAAAGGGGCCAGGGTTGGTTCGGCTTCCTATCTCCATCGACCGGGAATCTCTCGACACCACAAGTGTACACCAATACCGGTTCATCCGAAAACAAAAAAAGAAAGGCTTTCTAGAACCGGATGAACGATCTCGACAACATGCACAACGACCGTCGGAATCTGTAGAGGGTCACGAATAGTCCCTACCGGCTGATCGGACGGATTCGCAGCCCGAGTATGCCGCCGATGGCGTGGCTTCGTAGCGCATCCCGCCGATGGCGTGGTTTCGTAGCGCCGGCGTCCCGCCGGTATCTTCGCGAGGGTTCAGAATTACCTGCATGAGGCCGCCGCCACGGGAAACGGCTCTCCCACACGCAAATTGCCCCATGCCGAGTGACCGCGTGAGAAAAAAGAGTACCTCGTTCATGGAGATTTTGCCCGCGAAAGCCTGTGCGGATGGTATAATTCCCCGCATGCTTTGGATCATCGCACGAGAGTTTGTCGTTTTTCTTGTATGCTTGGCTGTATTTCCGACAGTCGTGGGGCTGCTCTTACTGTACAGCGATTCTTACGAAGTGGGGATGTCTTACCTTCGACGTCAACTGGCCTCCAGCGAATGGAGCCCCGAGGGAGGGGCTCTGTCCCTCTGGTTTAAGCTCCTCGTACCCTATGCCGTGGTACAGGCTGTTCGGGCGTTCTCCTGGGCGCAGAGAAGTGTTCGAGGGCGGCGATGGGCCAATCTCTATTTCACCCTCTTGCTAGCCATCTTGGGATTTCGCTCCAGCTATTTGGCCTGGGATCTCTTTTACTTCATGTACGCAATGGGGGACATGCCTTCAGAATTGCTGCAGTTTATCGAAATGGAGGGACTGAACGTCGCGGTGGCGTTCGTGTCATTTCTCCTCGCGGGATACTGCCTTCGGATTTGTCTCAATCCTCACATCGGCCACAGCGATTCAAACGGTCGTCAGGAGGGGTAGCAAATGCGTGCATCAGTTCGCATATGGGTGATGGCAGCCGCTGTCGTAATGTCGGTGATACCCGGCCAGGGCATCATGGCGGCGGGAACGGCTGACATGCTGGTAGACGCTGCTGGCAAAGGCGATCTGGCGAAGGTAAAGACCCTCGTGGGACAGGGGGTCGACGTCAACTCCAGCAGCGTGGAAACCGGCCTCACTCCTCTAATCGCAGCGGTCTTGAGCGGGCGAGTCGACGTGGTGAAATACCTTTTGGACAACGGAGCCGACGTGCACGCCCCGACGAATCGGGGGCTCACAGCTCTCATGGCAGCCGCATTGTCGCCTCGCATGAAGGAGATCGACAAGCTTCTCCTGGAGAAAGGGGCTGCGGATCAGGCACTCTTAGATGCCGCGGAACGTGACGATCTTGAAGCCATTCGAGCGCTTCTGGACGCGGGTGTGAACGTAAACGCGACAGAAAAGAGCACCGGCCAAACCGCCCTCGTAGTTGCTGCCTATTACGGTAATGGAGAGGCCGTGAAATTGCTGCTTTCGCGTGGGGCAAAGGTAGATGCCAAGACTGCGCGTGGATTCACCGCTCTCATGGCCGCTGTGCTGGATGAGAACAACACCGAAACTGTGAGAATCCTCCTGGAGCACGGGGCAAACGTGAATGCGCAAAACGCATCGGGAAAGACCGCCCTGCAACTGGCCATGTTCATGAACGAGATCGCCCAGGACTTGCCGAGGGGAAATCCAAGCGGTGACAGTTCCATGATAACACTTCTCAAGAAGTACGGAGCCAAGTGACCGGCAGCCTATGACCGCTCCAGCTTCACCAGGTTCTCGTGCATGACGTCTCTGAAACGGGTCGCGTCACCCAGGATCCTGCCAACCAAATTGACCGCGGATGCTGGCACAGGGGCCGTACCGCTGCTGGCCGGCGTGGGACCGAAAAATATGCAGAAAGCTTTACCCGTGGGCCAGTAACCGAGGTCGCCCACCTTTACGACCTCCGCAGCACTGGAATCGAGAGGTGCATCCACAGGAATGGAGAAATAGATCTCGTCGCCCCATGTGTTAAATGTTGCGGAAAGTGGCAAGGCGGCAGCGATCTTGGCAGCGGTCGGCGTATCGTTGAGCTCCGCCTCCATGGAAACGCTTCCTACGGTTATCCTTAACTTCATTGTGCACCCTCCATTGCGAAATGTGTATCCTGACCGTATGATGACGCTGTTCGGGCTGGAACGCCAGAAAATTCAGTGTCCTCAAGCACGAGAGGCCACGAGGGAGCTGGAGGCCATGACCTGCCCAGGGTCCAAAGAGAACCGAGAAATTGAGGCGTCCTGCAATCGGCAGTCCCAGGGACGATTCGACGTGGACGGCATGTTGGGACGCCTCGCGAAGTGGTTGCGTATATTGGGCCTTGACGCCCAGTTCCCGGTCAAAGCCCCGAGACCGGGGAGGATCTTCCTCACAGCAAAGAAACGGAGTTGGGGGCCCGGAATCATTTTCATCGAGTCAGATAACCTGATGGAGCAAGTCAGGCAGACCCTCCTGGAAGCTGACGTCAGGCCGAATCCGGAGCACTTTCTTTCACGATGCCTGGTCTGCAATGCACGAGTCAGGGCGATTAGCCCACGGGATGCGGAAGGGAGAGTGCCAGCCGGGATACTCGATCGGGATTACCTCTTCAACGAGTGTCCCCAGTGCGGCAGAGTGTACTGGGAGGGCTCCCACAGAAATCGGATAGAACAGCGGCTTCGTGCAGCGGGCCTGGATGTGGCTCTCCCTCATGAGGACAGCTAGGACAGCGAATAAAGCGGATGGTCTTGAGGTAGACAAACAGTGCCGTATTGGTTTCTCGTCGCGTTGAGCTGTGCATTCTTTACCGCGAGCTGTGATGCTGTTTCCAAGCGGATCATGGCCAAGAACGATGAATGGATTACCGGTGCGATCCTCCTAAGCCTGTCGGTCCTATTCCTTCTGCCACTAGTGTCGAGGATGGAGCTCGGCCCCGTGACGCTCGAGCTGGTTGGTGTCCTGTCTGTCGCGCTTCCCTTGGAGATACTCGGGTACTATCTGTTCCTCACTGCTATTAGAATAGCTCCTCTGTCTCTCACTGTCCCCATGTTGGCCTTTACGCCGGTCATGACAATTCTCACCGCCTGGGTCCTGGTGGGCGAGCAGATTCATTGGACTGGTATTACCGGGATCTGCCTCGTCACGCTCGGAGCGTACGTGCTCAATGGAGACCTGGCCGCTCACGGCATCATGGCTCCTCTAAAGGCGCTGCTGTCAAATGTTGGGACGAGAAGGATGCTGGCTGTAGCATTCGTTTGGTCGATCACATCCAGCCTGGGCAAGAAGGGAATCCTCCTGTATGGGGCGATTCCCTTCGGATTTGTCCTTATCTGCGGCGACGTGTTGATCTTTGTACTGATTTGTATCGTCAGGCACAGCATGGGATTGGGAGACATTGCGGTGAGAGGGGAGCTTGCTGCCTTATTTCTGTTGGGTGGCCTGCTCATGGCTGCTGCAGAGATTACCCACTTCGTGTCATTGAGCATGGCCCCAGTAGCGTACATGATTTCCGTGAAACGTCTGAGCCTCGTCTTCGGCGTGCTGCTGGGATGGATATTCTTCGGCGAGCAGAACATCCGATTTCGTCTCATCGGTTCGCTGGTCATGGTTGGAGGCGTGTTTCTCCTCTACGAGTGAGCTTCTTGGTCAAGCTGGTGTCAAGGTCGGACCTGTGCTTGATGCGCTCCACTATATCTTGAGCTTGCATCCCTGGCGTGTTCCTGGCAATTTGCCATTTGCTCGAGCTTGCTCTAGAATACGCGCCACTTCCACCCGTACGTCATGTGCCTGTTCCCCGGTCATCGATCGGGGACGGCTTAGTGGTCGACGGCACAAATACGGTACTGTATCTGCGCCGCGGGGTACGTGGTGAGCGCATCGTTGGCACTGTAGGGGCGGGCCTTGGAAAATGTCTCAAAACTCGGGACACACCAACAATCGTAGCACGATTGAGCGTCTATGCGTGGAAAGGCACCCTCACCCCAACCCTCTCCCAGAGGGAGAGGGAGCCTGAAGAATCCCCTCTCCCCCG
>JBFMDN010000053.1:0-11342 GCA_040753915.1 Thermodesulfobacteriota bacterium
GCTGGAAATATCGGGACAGGTTGAGCGTCGTATTCGCAAATTATCGGCCGTAGCACATTGTGCCACCTTGGAAACAGTGGTGCTACGCCGCCCTTGGGAGCGAAATGGTATCGCGACAGGCTCCTAGGACCGAACGCAGCTCTCATGGTGAAAATGATACCGGAGCTGGAGCTTGTCTTGGGGCCACAAGGCGATTTCTCCGAGGGCCCTCCCAGCGATATGCAGAATCGCTTTCGATTCACTTTGCAAGCATTTGTGGGTGTGTTTTGTCAGCCAAAGGCTCCATGCTTAATTGTAATGGACGATTTGCAGTGGGCCGATTCATCGTCTCTCCGACTGATTGAAATGCTCATCAGGGACGATCAGCTTCGTTTCCTCATGATCGTGGGGACCTGCCGTGACGGGGACTCTGCGGACGGCAGGATCACGCAAGAGGGTTGGCTGAGACTCATGCAAGCCGGGTTCACGGATTTCCAGCTTGCGCTTTCGCCCCTCGGACCCCTGGATGTCAACCAACTCATTGCGACGGCCCTCCAGGCGGAGCCGAACCTGGTTCGAGAGCTTGCCGAATCGGTTTATGGAATAACGGGCGGCAATCCGTTCAGGATTAACGAGTTGCTGCTTTCTCTGTTCGCACAGGGGGCTCTGAGGAAGGACGTGGATCTCGGCCGCTGGAGTTGGGAGACTGACGCCATCGAGGCAATCGGCCAGTTCGAGACTGCAGACGAATGGTTGCAGCAAAGGATGCTCCACCTTTCTCCTGCGGTGCGGGAAAGCCTGGTCCTGGGGGCAGCCTTTGGGCATCATTTCGAGATTGCTGCCCTCGCGAACGTTTTGGGTGCGGAACCCTCCGACTTCTACGTGACGATCGAGCAAGCGCTCACGGCAGGAATCCTCCGGTCGTCGGGCGGCACTCCCTTGGCGCTCGGGGGCAGAGTCCTGGACCGGGAGACGATGGCGGGAGTCACGTTCAAGTTCATGCATGATTACATGCACAACGCGGCTTATGCGATGATTCCGGAGGACGATCGCCCCGCGCTTCACAGAAGACTCGGGCTTGCTCTGCTGCAGACCACGCCGGAGGAAGAACTGGAGAACAAGATCTTTGAAATTGTCGATCATCTTAATGAGGGCGTGGAGGCGATCATCGACCAGAGTGAGCGCGCCCGGGCCGCGGATCTCAACCTCATTGCGGCTCGCAAAGCAATGGCCTCCGTGGCATTTGAAGCAGCAGCCCGATACTGTGACGCAGGCATTCGATTGCTCTCTCCGGACGCGTGGCAATCTGCCTATGACACGGCGCTCGCTTTGTACACCGAAGGGGTACGTGCGGCCTGCTTCATGGGCGACCACGAAAAAGCAGAGAGCCTTTCAGCTATCCCCCTCGAACGGGCTCGATCGCTCCTGGACCGTGTTCCAGTATACGAAACCCTCGTTCACGGACTGGTTGTACGGAACCGATTGGCGGCCGCGGTGAACCTTGCGCTGGAAGTCGTCCGACAATTGGGCTTTAGGCTGCCGAAGAGACCCACCAAGCTGCATGTGTTGGCCGGATTGCTCATGACGTACCTGGCAATAGTGGTGAAGGGCGTTAACAGGTTACCTCTTCTGCCGCAAACGGTCGATGAGAAAGTCGTGGCCGCTGGACGTCTATTGTCAACTTCCGGAACCGCTGCCTACATGGCTATGCCTGAAATGCTACCGCTGATGGTATTCAAAGTGATTCGATTGTCGCTCAAACGCGGTAATACATCCGTTTCTGCTCATGCCTATGCTTCCTTTGGCATGTTACTCTGCGGGGTCGCGGGTGCTATCGAGGAAGGATATCGAATTGGCAGGCTCTTTCAAGACACGATTGATCGCATGCAAAACGCCCGACATGCCGGTCGTGCGATCTTCTTATTCAACTACTGTGTGAGACATTGGAAAGAGCATCTTGGCGAGACCCTGTCACCGCTGCTTGACGCGCATAGGGTATGCCTTCAGACCGGGGATTTCGAATTCGCTGCTCGCTCTGAGAGCGGACATTTCACTCACGCCTGGTTCTTAGGCTACCCCTTGAACGAGCTCCTCGATCAGATGGATGACTTCATTCCCCGGCTGCGGTGGCTGGGCCAGGAAGCCCTAATACACCAGATCAACATCTACCGGCAGACAATCTGGAACCTGATGCGTTCTTCTCATGATCCTTGCCACCTCAAGGGAGAGTATCTCGATGAAGACAGGCTTTTGCCTGAGCTTCAGGAAGCACGCGACATGAGTAAGCTGGCATATCTTGGTCTTTGCAAGCTGGTTCTCGCCTATCTGTTCGGAGATCGCGATCGGGCAGTGGAGAGCGCTGCTTTGGTGGAGCGATCACTGGGAGGGGTGAGAGGGACTTATGCGGTGGCTCTGTTCTACTTTTACGACTCCCTGGTGAGGCTGAGATGGCTAGATGATGACACGGACGTGGCCCGGCGCCAATCGCTGAAAAAGGTTGCTTCAAATCAGAAGAAACTCAAGAAGTGGGCATCTCACGCGTCGGCGAACTTTGAGCACAAGTATCTTCTCGTGCAGGCTGAGCTTTTGAGAATTCAAGGCAAGGACATCGAGGCCTCGGAGTTGTACGACCACAGCATTCGACATTGCCGACTCTCGGGTTACTGCCAAGAAGAGGCATTGGCGTGTGAAATCGCTGCGAGGTTCTACGACAAGAACGGGCGGTTCAACTTGGCGAACGCCTACGCTTACGATGCACGGGGCTGCTACTCCAAATGGGGCGCCGTAATGAAGGTCACCGACATGGAAAGACTTTATCCGCAGCTCGTTCGAGGTCAGGCCAGCCCTGCGTCGGCTGTGCACCGAATTGGCGGGGACACGATTGCAGGTGCCATCAGTAGTCTCGCTGAAGGACTGGACCTAGTGGCGGTAATGAGGGCAGCACAGGCGATTTCGTCGGAAATTCATACAGAAGGTCTCACGGAGGCTCTTATGCGCCTGGCTGCGGAAATCGCAGGGGCCGAGAAGGGAGTGTTGGTGCTTCATGACGGAGATGGGCTCAGAGTAGCCGCTCAGTTGACAATGGCAGGCGTGGAGCCCCCCAGGGAATGGCCCGGCCGCCACGGCACCGCACAAGGCTTCCCTGCCGGACTGGTCAATTACGTCATGCGGACAGGCGAGACAGTCGTGCTTGACGATGCCGCTCACGATCCCACCTTCGGCCTCGATTCCTATATCGTGGCCGAAAAGACCAGATCTACGGTGTGCGTGCCCATTGTCCGGCAAAACAGGGTTAAGGGCGGGCTATACCTCGAAAACAATCTGGCGCCGGGGTCGTTCACTCGGGCACATATGGAGGCATTGAAAATCCTGTGCTCTCAAGCTGCTATTTCCCTCGAAAACGCAGCACTCTACGAAGAAGTTCAGGTACACTCGCGTCTATTGGAACAGAAGGTAGCCCAAAGAACTAGTGAACTAGAGCAGACCAACGAGCAGCTCAGCCATGCTCTCAAAGAGAGAGAAGTCCTCCTTCGTGAAGTTCATCATCGGGTAAAGAACAATCTCGCTGCAGTCATGAGTTTTCTTCAAATGCAGAGCCGAAGGGTAGGCGATCAAAAGGTTCGGGATTTGTTCGAGGCCGCACAAGCCAGAGTGAGCTCGCTCAACATCCTCCATCAGATGCTGTACATGTCGGAAAGCCTGACGAACGTTCGTGCTACTGATTACCTTGGCAGTTTGATCGACCATTTATACCAGCTCTATGCCTCCGTGGGCACACGAGTCCGGCTTGTGAGAGATATTGGCGAAATCTTCTTGGACATGGACAGTGCCATACCTGTTGGATTTATAGTCACGGAGCTGACCACCAACTCCATGAAGCACGCATTTCCACACGGGAGGGGAGGGGAGATTCGCATCAGCCTAAGCCGAGTTGATGAACGGCACCTTGAGCTTGTCGTAGCCGATGACGGAGTGGGACTCCCTGAGGATGCCATACGGGAAAAGAACAAGTCGCTCGGGTTGAGTCTCGTGGACATATTTGTACGACAACTTCATGGAGAGCTGAGCGTCACGGGCGAGACGGGTGCGGAGTTTCGGATTCGGTTCCCTTCTCCGCAACAGCTTTAGGCCACGTCATGGTCTGCGTCGAGTCGATTGAACAGAAAGTATTCTATGGACTGCTCGCCGAGACAAACCTTCAAGCCGAGATCTTCACACGTTGATATGAGCTCAAACAGTCTAATGGTGGTATCTCGATGTGGCTGCTCTTCTCGGGAGCTGAAATCGGACGCGGGCGTTGGCAAGAAAGGGTATGCGTTTACCACTTCCAAGTAAGGCCTGTGATTCACCAGGAATTGAATGGTCTTTTCAAAGTCAGGCCTCTCCTCTCCAGGAGATCCGACGATCAGAGAGGGGGAGGGAAGAATCCCGTTTGCATAGAGCGCTCTCGTAAAATCGGACATCTGCTTTACGGTGAGTCCTTTGCCCACTGCACGGAGCGTCCTGTCACTACCGGATTCCAGCCCGAAAAAGATCATCCTGCAACCCGCTTTCCGTAGCGCCCGAATCTTTTTCTCAGACAAATCCGCCCGGGACTGCCCGCACCAGGGCTTGCGCAACCCCTCAGCACGGCCGCAAAACTCCTCCAAGTTGCGGCCGTTGAGCGAGTGATCCCTGCAAACGAGCATTCGCGGATCATATCGATCAATAAGAATCTCCAATTCTTGGGCTGCGATCTCAGGGGAACGCTCAACATAGCCTGAATTCCAGCCTATACAAAAGGAACAGAATCGGCAACGTCCCCAGGAGCACCCGTGCTTCAGCGTGAATGGGAGAAGGTCGAACAGGTACTTCTCTCGATGGTCGTAGATAGGAGTTGGCAACAGGTCATAGAGGACGGGATATGGGGCAGAGTACGCTGCAAGCACATTATTCAGATGCACCGGTTGCACCCGATTCCTCCTCAACTCTTCTTCATTCGTCCAAGACCCCAGGGAGTTACCGAAATAGAATATTTCTGTTTCGGGCGACCGCCGACTCACGGCACGAGTAAGCCTTAAGATCGCCTCTGTCGGGACCGTAGGGAACCAGGACGGAGAGGTCAGGTAAACGCGCGAATATCTGTCCCAGGGTACGGCATCATAGAGCCCGTCAATATGGCCCTCAATCACTAAGTAAAACTGGCGAAGAAGCACGGCGTCCGACAGAATTGAGTCTTGATCCATTGTGTGAAGTATAGCCAGGAGTTTTTCTCTCTCTTTGAAATGCAGCTCTGAGTTTAAGTCAATGATGTCCACGTCATATCGTTGCGCCAACACCGCGGCCCCGTAACCCAATAGGCAGGCAGGGTGAAAAGGCAAATGCGGAAGGCACGGCGTAACGAGAGCAGCCTTGTCAGCGCTTCGTCTTCGGGATGTGGAAGCGCGACGACTCTTCGAGGCCGTGTATTTCCGGTTCAGCCCGAATGATCCTGGATCCCATGAATTGTCTGCCATCGCTACGTCGCGTCCTCAACGAGCAACAGAGATGCACCCCGCATCCGGAGGGGCTCTTCTTGTGGTGGCCCCCGAGGCCCCGAGCGCGTACCGTACTTGGAATCTCCAGAGCCCAGCCTGCAGTGTCTTTCCCCAAAAGGAGCTGTTTCCCAAATACGTAACCGTACTCATGAAATCTTGTGGTTAGTCTGGGTTTTCACAAATACGGTTACGTATGCTGCCAGGGAACATTTAGGGGATTTGCTCCCTGAAGGAGCGCACCTACAGTAGTCGCGCGGGACAAGGGATTTCACCTGTGGTACGGCTCATAAGATCTTGTACTTAGTACTTCTTGTTGAAATCGCATGGGACCCTGATGTCACACTCTCCTGCAAACCTGAGCAGCTTGGTGCAGTCCTCGAGGCTTACTCCATCGTACCCCAGGTCGTGAAAGAGCTTGAGCAGGTCCTCTGCCGTTGCACCTTGCTTGTAAAGCACATCCAGGAATTGGTCGCGCACTGAGTCCAACTGTCCGGCATCACGGATGAAATCCAAAAAATCTCCTTTTGACATCTCTCCTCCTTCTTCAGCGGATTGTGAACCCTATCAGAGGGCTCTTGGCGATTTGAGCTCCGGCACGAACATGTGGCGCGTGCAACCATGCCGTTCGGCCGGGAAATTCATTGACCGGAGCGATATGTCAACCTCAGGTCATCCATGGGACGTAGCCTCCGCCAACACTCTCCTGCAATAGGGAATTTGCGGAAACATATCTCTGTACCATTCCGAGGGTCTCACCATTCCCTCCATGCGGCAAAGGGGCGAGTGATCGCAGTCTTTGCACGCTAGGCGATCCTCCGAAACGGCCTGTTGGTATTGATCCGAGCTGATGATGTCAGACAGGATACCCGGCTCGTACACGCCGAAATGATCAGTTGTTGAATGATCGAGCGTGACGAGGCGATCTGCGGTGATCATAATGCTTCCAGGCCGATACAAGGGGGGAGTCTCATATGATCGGGGGAGCCCGAGAGCTCTCGAAGCAACTGCAGCTAACGGATTGTTCAATATATCCACCCTGAGACCATAGAGGTTCAGGAGCGAGACTGTACAAACGAGTCTGAGAAAATCATTGGGTCTCAGCACCTCTCCTGATAGATCGAAGACATCCGAAGGCACCCTAATGAGCTGTATGACAGTGAGATTCCTGATGTCGGGGAAATCATTGAATAGCCCTTCTGCAAAGCTCGGCAGCTCCGGGAGGAGACGTCTCCCCACCGACGTAAACACATAGACGGGAAGACAAGCATTTGCTGCATTAGCGATGCCTCGCAGCGCTCGATCGTACGAACCTGCTCCTCGGATGGATTCATGGAGTCGTCTCGGCCCCTGTAGGCTGACCGAGACGGCGAGACCGCTGTAGGCTGCGAGCTCCCGGGCAACCCTCGCGGTCAGTAATAGGCCGTTCGTGTTCAAAAAGACTGACCGATATCCGATCGCAAAGACATGATCCAGGATTCCCGGCAAACCGTTCCACAGGAGGGGCTCCCCTCCTGTTATGTGCAGATGCCGATAGCCCAATGCGTACCCTTCCCGAACCAGAGTGCGGACCAGATCGGCGGTAAGACTCGACCTCCAGGAACTGCGGGCACGGACGAAGCAGTGCGAGCAAGCACTGTTGCAGCGAGTTGTCACTTCAACACTGAGGCTCTCACTCTGGGGCACCAGGAATATTCGATCATCCATTGTGGCCGTCCTGCGTGGCGCCGGTGGTCCTGAGAGGAAGGGCAAGACACCGAAACTCCGCGGCAAGGCCTGTCAAGTTGTGGGCTTGAACGATCGTAGCCGCTGCCTCCAGTTCAGCACATATTCTTTCTTTGATCGAATCGATCAGCCCATGTTGCAGGATGTGGTCGAGGACAATGTCTGCGTGATCTTTCGCTCGGGCTTGGGACCCGACGTTACCGTTTTTCCAGTGAGACTTCAGACTATCAGGGAGGCAAAGATAGACTGCGGATTCAGCCCCTTGCTCGAAATCCTCGCGAATGTCCCTAATGTCGTCGAGAAGTCGCCAGGCAATCCCGAAAGATCCATAGGCAAGCTCAATTGCCTTTGTGAAATCCATGGCTTCTGTCAGCTTCATGCACAAGAGAAACGGGGTCGGCATGAGAATGGCCATCTGCTTTCGGAAAAGATCGCAATAGTCATCGAGGGATTCCGGTGGGTTGAACTCTTGATTGCTTGCATAGTAATCATCAACGAAACTCCTGAGGATTCCTTCACCTCCACGTACGGTTCCCGCCAGATCACTCAATGCGCGGTTCATGATTTTCCAGGCTTCGCTTCTCAGCAACAAGGTCAATGGCGAAACGGGTATTTGACCGTCGGTGAGATGATCGTCTAAAGAGTGAAGAAACATGGCCATGGATTGGCCGGTCACCGCATTCGTTAGGTCCTTTTCGTTCAGTCGAGCCGCAGCGAGAGGATGCGCGCTGCCGATCCAATAGAGGATCGACCAGATCGGCCGATAATAATTGGCAAAGAAATCTGGGTCGTCTCCGAGGCGTACCCCTGCATACTGCAGGAGAAATAGCATCGAGTCGGTATGAGCCGACCGTGGCAGGGATTTACAGAGCGAAACCATTTCATAGTTGAAGCGCCGGTAAAAAATGCTTTCCGATTCCGACAGGTCACTCTTGCCGAAATCCGTAGCTGCGCAGGAGAGTAGAAAATCCTCGATGGTTCCACTCATGAGATCGTACCAGCGCTACAAGCAGCCCAAACATAATTGCACTATAGCATACTTCCCATGGTATTGCCGGCATTTTGATCGCACGACTCAGTCTTTTTCTCCCACGAGAATGAAAGAAGCCCAGAAGAAGGGGTGTTCAAATCCTTTTTCTCTTAGGACGGCTTTGCTGCGAACCCATGCTTGGAGCTTGCCGAGCCCTTGCTGGCGTCCCTTGAAAAATTCCTCCAGCAACATTACCGAGGGTTTTTCCGCGACGGACCAGAGACTCATGATCACAGACCTCGCTCCCGCGCATTGGAAACTTCGCCCCATGCTCATGACTCCTTCGCCTTCCAACTTGGTTCCGACACCGGTCTTGCACGCCATGAGCGTCGCCACATCGGCGTTTATCTTGAGCCCTGCCACATCCGTCATGGTCAAGAATCCGTCGATTCCGTCAGGAACCATGGTGAGCGCCAGAAACGGTTCCATGACCCCAGGAAAATCATTAGCGGTGAATCCGTGGGTACCGAATATAAGATGACGAAATGAGCTGGAATTTCCGGAAACGCGCATCATAAAGGCCCTCTTGCTGCAGTGGAGCCCTGAGAGGACCTCGCATGATTCTCCGTACTGCTCCTTGAGCCGATTACCAAGCTCACCGGTTTCCTTGAGCCGCCGAAGGCTTACAGGACCCGCGAGAGCCCGCTCAACTGCGGATTTTGCCCGAGAGCAATTGAGCTCACCGGCCTGAGTTTTCGGAATCTGAACGTCCCGGACTCTTTCGTCGGAAGGGCTGAACACTGGATCGGTCATGACAAGAACTGCAGGACCTATCTCTTCTGTCTTCGCGATCTGCCGGGCTAACGTCATTGCGGTCAGGGATTGAGAATAGACGACGGGATTGCGGTCTCCCAGGTAAGTTAATCCTCGAGGGAAATCTCCTTGTCTACCCGTGTACCACTCAGCGGCCCCACCCGTCACCAGGGCTTCAAAGGGCAGCAGTGCCAGGACACCGTCAGGTATGATTGTGACGGGGGACCCCTCAGGAACGGATTCAAGGACATGTGCAGCTAGCCGTTCGTGCAGCGATGCTGCAAGCTCGGAACTGAACTTGGTGAATTGGACCCGTTCAAAGGGACCCCTGAAGTTGCGAACATCGTTTTCTAAATCTTGCGAGCTGCACTCCAGGAATGAAGCCTTGACGATCTTCCTTCCTTTCAGCAGACGGATAGCTATGCCGTCGTTGAGCACATCGAACATGAGGACGTGCTCGTCCGGTCCGATATCAGCCTTGTCCAGGGTTACAGGAGAAGGATGGATCACAGCGCAATAATCTCTATACTGTTCGCACAATGACTTGAGAAACGTCTTGGCCTCGTTCTCAGCACTTCTAATCTCATTCTTCATCTCTGCCCAACGACGATTGTCCGAAGACTTGGGTATGACAGCCAGAGCCGTCTTAATGGCCGCGAGCTTGTTCGTGAGCTCATTCTCCTGCAGAATGAGCTCCGGTGGTACGCTGAAATGCCTGCGGTCCGCTTTCTGTGATATGTTGTCGGCAAATTCGCGAGCTTTCGTCGACTCGCTGGGATAAATGCTCCTGTCCGGCTTCTGAAGCTTCAGGCTCGTTTTCACAAGGCCTTTTGCCGGATCCGATCTCAGGAATCCACTGACCTTAACCGAGAAGAAATTCTTTCTCTCCGACAGCAGCAAGCTTGAACGTATCTCTTCAGCTATTTCCACTGCTTTCGAATAATATTGTTGGGCTCGATTATAGTTTTTCATAGCCTCGAAAACCTTCCCGAGTCCAGTATAGGCGACAAACAATTCATCGAGGTTTTCTTCGTTTTGGGCAGCGGATAAGAGTTGCTCGTAAGCTTTTCGAGCTTCTTGCGGTTGTGCTTTAAGAAGATAGAATCTCCCAAGGGACGAATCATAATCGGCCTCCTTAATATAAGGCTCGGCCTCTGCCAATCGACCGGCATCGAGGAGGATGTCGCCCATGAGCTTTTTGACCCAGTCTGTCGGTGCATTCGCTTTGGCAAACAGATCCAGAGACCTGTTCATCCGTTCCAAGGCTTGTTCAGTGCGTCCTTCCTGAGCGTAAACCTGGCCAGACTCAAGCTCTATTTCTCCGGCCTCTGCGTAGTCGGCCAGTTGGCCTGATAGGTCGGCAGCCTTGTCGAAATCTTGGATGGCCTTTGCGTATTCACCCCATAGCCGGTAAAAGTTTCCCAGATTTCGGAGTATTAGGACTCTGACTTTGTCCGGTTCCTGGCGAATGGCCAGGGCTGCTTCGTACCGCTCCAACGACCGGTCATATCTTGCTCGATTCTTCTCCAAGACTCCCAGGTTGTTCAGTGCCATTTGTGCATCTCTACTAGTCCCGGCGGTCCGCAAGAGCTGGAGTGCCTCCCCATTGCTGTTTTCAGCTTGTTGGAATTTCCCTGCTGCTGTGAACGCTGCAGCGAGGTGCAGGAGATCAAATACCTCTTTCGCAACATCACCCGCCTTTCTGTCTATTTCCAGAGACCTGGAATAATTCTGTGCCGCTCTGTTAACTTGTCCGGTCAGGTAATAGGCATGTCCGAGTCTCACTGAAGCTTCTCTCTCCTTGCGAGGGTCTCCGGTCTTCTTCGCAAGCTGGAGCTCACCAGAGAGCTTTTTCACCGCCGCGGAATGCCCTGTTCGAACCATTTCTCTGAGGTTGTCGTCAATGTCGACTGCAAGTTCCTGCAGATAAGGTACCCTGGGCTTGGCAAGCTTTCGTTTTTTCGCCTCCGGGAGTTTCTGCGCCCGCCGAGTTGGCTCCTTTTCCTCGTAGTATTCTCCTCTTTCCCGACGAGACTTGGCTCCGGACACTTGACCAGCCTCGGCTCCAACACATCGTGAGCACGAGGAAACCTCGCTACCCCACTTGTCGCAGAAGCTCTCCGACACCCTCTGGCACTTTTGTATTTGATCTCGGCTACAGAACCAGCAGCAGAGGACCTTAGACTCTGAAGCGGTCACGCCCCTTTCAGAGGAGTCCGCATCGGCAGGGACTGGAGGACCAGATCCGAAACCGCCGCGAAACCGTAATTGAATCGGACCATGGCCGGGTCGCCCCCTTTGAGGTGTGTCCACCTCTTCGGGAGCAGGATGAGCAGATCCGA
>JBFMDN010000053.1:11442-41323 GCA_040753915.1 Thermodesulfobacteriota bacterium
CAGATCCGAAACCGCCGCGAAACCGTAATTGAATCGGACCATGGCCGGGTCGCCCCCTTTGAGGTGTGTCCACCTCTTCGGGAGCAGGATGAGCAGATCCGATGCCACCACGAAATCGTAATTGAATCGGACCGGGACCGGGCCGACTCCTTTCAGGGACGTCCGCCGTGTTGGGAGCAGGGGAACCAGTTCCGACACGGCCGCGAAGCATTAATTGCGCCGACAGTGAATGCCCATCCACGTCGAGCAACTGGCCGAAATGACTCAGAGGGACCAATATCGCTGCCACCACTATTGGCGGCCAAAGCATCCTCTTCTTGTCCGAGCCTTTCAATAAGTCCGCGAGGTACCTCATCGTAGCCCCCCTCCTGCCGAATGACCGTCATTGCTCGGGTAATCGTCTTTGTTGCTTTCCCTAATGCTTAACTCACTCATCGATTCCGAACCGTGACAGCCTCGGCCATACTTCCAGCCGAAACTATAGAAGCTTCGGATGTGATTATTGACTATCCCCCTCATGCTCCAGCATTGAACCCGTCATTTTCTCGAGAACTGGAATAATCTGAGCTTCAGTCAAATTCTCTGAACCCTGCTCCCTGAAAATGCTTCCAGTAGTTGTATCTCTTAGACGGGCCCTAATCGCGAATCCCTTTCCGGATTGCGATATGTCTAGCACCAGGAGTCGAGAAATCCCGAGCTTGGAGGTCATCTCTGCTGCTATGGACTCGTCCTCCGCACTTTTCAGGGCCTCTGGAGCTATTGTACGCTTCAAGTCCCCCGGGGATACCACATCGTAGCGGGTACGAACGTCAACAGGTGGCTCAATGGACCTGTAGAAATCATCTATCCGGTTCTGGTCCGGAGGGTGTTTGAAGTTCGTCAAGAAAACCACTATTGCGAGCCGATTCTTGTGCGCCTCCGTTGACGGGGTTTCAGGAGACTCTTTGCCCATGAGGCCAAGTCCGGACGAGTCCGCGGCCCAGTTAACAGAACTGAGCGCCAGCGTACGCTGAGTAGGATGAGTGGGATAGAATATCACGAGACACAAAATGCCAATGGCCACGGCAGCAGGCACGAGAGCAATCGGTCGAATCAGATCAAGTAACCTGTCAACTGCCCTCGTGAGCAATCCGGGGCTGGAGGGTAGTGGCCGATGCGCCAAGGATTCTCCGGAAAGTCCGGTCATGCGGCCCCAGAGCTCATTGGGCATGCCTTGCGTACTCCGCCAGGACTTGAAAGATTCCGCGATTTCGCGGCACGAGGGACACTCTTTCAAGTGTGAGGATCCAATACCAAGAGGCTCGTTGCCTTTGCAGACTTGGTCAAAGATCTCCCACAGCTCTGGACACATCACACGTGGGTTTTCTTTCAGGAGGGTAGCCCAACGACGAGTTTCCCCCAGCTTTGACTCGCATTCTGAGCAGTTGTGAATGTGTTCCTCAAATGCCGATCGTTCATCAGGGCTCAACAAACCCTCCAAGTAGGCTAGCCCGAGCTTGTCAACGTGACCTGAACTACTCATTATCAGTATCCTTCTCGCTCTACCCGAGCGAAATGAGCCCTTAGGTCCTCCAAACAGCGACCAGCCTGCACTGCTAAGGTCTTGTCCTTTCCTCCCATGAGACGAGCTATCTCCTTGAAGGAAAGCTCCTCGAGATAACGGAGTCTCAAGAGCTCCTTGCACTTGTCTCCGAGGCTCCTAAAGGCCTGTTTTAATAAGTGAGACTGTTCCTGATCGGCCAACAGGTCTTCGGGCGGATCTGAATTGGATACCAATACAGGAGCTGCTGCCTCGAACAGATCGTGATGGCTCACGGAAATCGTTTCTGCATTTCGTTTTCTTGCCGTACGCTTCCTGAATTCGTCCACGCACACCCGTTCGCTGATGACCCACACGAATTTGGAGAGCGAGTACCGATCGTCGTAGGTGTTCAATGCCGTGAAGAGAGCCAGAAAGATGTTCTGCACCATGTCCTCTCTCTCGTACTCTCCCCAACGTACATGATTTTGGACAACTTTTCTGATGAGCAGCAGGAACCGGTCATAAAATTCATCCCATGCAGCCCTTGAACCACTGAGACACCGCTCTACGAGCAAGCGATCCTGCGTATCCGATTCTCGCTGCATGGGCCCCCCAGCCTCTGGCAAGGCTTGACCTGTATTGGAATAATCTACCACATAAATTCTCGACTCCGCAATCATTTGCACTACCTGAACCCGCCTATCCGGGGGAACCACAGGGGGTAAGCCTTTGAATTACTGATAAGGAAACCTCCCTCTGAGTCAGGCAGCTTCCAGTGCCATTCGGGAACCACCTTGCAGGCCTAAGTCAGACCGGATTTCGGTCCTGCCGCTCCTGCTCGCAATGAGTTGTTCGTCCAAATCGCATATCTTGGCTACCAGCTCAAAGACTCGTGCTAATTCGAAGGCCCCTACGGACTCCATGTCTTGCATCCTTTGCTCTGCCCATGTTTTCATGTTATCTGCTCCCTTCATTTCATTCCGGTCTTACCTGAATAATTCGGAAACAGCGGAACGAGATAACAAGAAATGTTCAGAGGGTAGCGCTTTGGAGATGAATGGGTTGAGAATGGCGGCCCCCGCGGCCAGTGCTTTCACACTGTCGTCGGAGAGTTGGTCTAAGAACAACGTTCGGACCCGTTTTGGATGCGCTCCACTATAGTTTCATCGCTGTCGATATGTATCCATGGTGTTCCAAGCCACCCTGGCAATGGCCTTTGTCGTGCCCGTGTCGTTCGAGCGGGTTCAGCTTCGGAGCCCCAGACGCCGTATATGGTGATCTATCGAGTTTCGCGTCATGCCGAGAATGGTCGCTGCCCCTTTTATGCTCCCATGGGAACGCTCCAGGGCTTTGACTATGAGCAAGCGTTTCGTCTCGTTAACTGCCTCTTCGAAAGATTTGCCCTGCGGCAGCAGGGCTTCCAAAGGCAAGTCCTCCCGAGAAGTAGATTGTGGAGATCCTGAGCTCTCGAGCCCGAGGTCTCGTACGGTGATTCTTTTTCGGTCACAGAGAATCAATGCCCTTTCAAGGACATTTTGTAGCTCTCGGATGTTTCCGGGCCAATTGTAGTCAAGGAGCGCTGCAATGGCAGCGGAATCGACCTTGGGTAGCTCCCCGAGTCCCATGCGTTCACCCAGGCGGGAAAGCAGTTCCCTCACAAGACTCGGGATATCGTCCGAACGCTGTCTCAAGGGAGGAACAGTGATTGTCAGGACAGCAAGCCGATAGAAGAGGTCCAATCGAAAACGTTCCCGTTCAATCTCCTTGATGAGATCGCGATTGGTGGCAGCAAGTATGCGGGCGTCTACTGAAATTGAGGTCTCTCCCCCGACGCGCGTGATGGACTGGGTGTCCATGAAGGTGAGTAGCTTGGACTGCAGAGCCCAGGGCATCTCTCCAATTTCATTCAGAAGAAGCGTGCCTCCTTCCGCCAGCTCAAGCAGCCCGCGCTTGCGCCCCCTGGCTCCGGTAAAGGCACCGGCCTCGTGACCGAAAAGCTCGGACTCCACAAGCTCCGGCGGCAGTGCCGCACAGTTGATGGAGAGAAACGAGCTACCGGCGCGACGGGAATGGTCGTGCAGGAATCGCGCCCAATAGTCTTTGCCTGCACCGCTTTCCCCGAGGAATAGGACCGTGCTGTTGCTCTCTGACGCAAGGATCACCTGCCTCCTCGTTTCCTGAATTATCGCAGACCGGTAACCCTCGGATGGCGCTGTAACACGTTCATCCCGCGCCGCTTTGCGGTCGCTCACGTCACGCGCAATTCCGCAAATGCCGAACGTCTTTCCCGACGAGTCTCGGAGCGGAAATCTGACGATGTTCAAAGAAACGGACCATCCCTCTAAAGCAACTGTGTGCTCAGTTTCGAAGGACTCTCCCTCCAGGACCCGGATCTCCAAGCTCTTGGCATGCTCTGCATAATTCGCGTCTGGCAAGAGCGCTTCGTCAGTCTTTCCGAGGATTTCCTGGACGGATTTTCCCAACAGTCTAGCGCATGAGGGATTAACATGCGTATATTCGAGCTCAGTGTTCTTGATGAAGACAGAGTCTTCGGCGGTCTCAAATATGGCCCTGAATCGTTCCTCGCTGGCTCTCAAGGATTCTTCCGTCCGCTTTCGCGCCTCAACCTCCGTGGCGAGCTCGGTGTTTTTTTTCCGCAAAGCGTTCGCCGCGCGAGCTTCCTGCTCCAGGATGCGCTGCAGCTCTTCCCGCTTGCGATCCGTGATGTCCACAAGCGATATGATGCGCTGCTTTGTGCCCGGTATGGCAGCCGTATTCAGAAGCATATGCTTGTGACTGCCTTGCCTGTCCACTATGGCGATCTCATACTGTTTCGGGCCGCATCGCGGTCCGTGGATAGCATGGCCTGAATCTGTTGTGTGCAGTCGATACTCTCTTGGGCCACGAGCTCCCTTAAGCTCTTCTTTCCCTCGATCTCCTGTTTCGAGAACCCCGTTTCCCGTTCGAATCGTGAGTTCACCATGGCCAGAGTGGTGTCGTGCTCGCACACGGCAACCGCTGTGCCGGTAGTCTCGAAGATGGTTCGATACCTGTTCTCGCTCTCCCGCAGGCGCGCCTCACGCTCCGCGAGGGTGTGCATCATGCCGGCAATACTGCGACTCAAATACTCGAGCTCCTCTACCCCTTCATAAGTCGGCGTCTCACCCGAGCGGAGCTTCCGGATAATCTCGTTTACGGGCCGGCTCAAGAGGCGGTTTTCCAAAAGGATCAGCCCGATTGCCATGGCCAGGAGAATTCCTCCGGACATCCAGTACAAGCTGCGCACTTTCACTTCCAGCCACCCGTACGCTGCCGTGTCACGCGCGATCAGGATCCGCCACCCCCACGGTTGAAAGTCGAAGGAGTACGCGAAATATGTCTTATTTGCCGCCGAGGTGCTCATCAAAACGTTCGCCTTGTTGTCCTTTGACACGGTTGCGCAGAGATCGCCGGCTCCTTCGGTTTCCATCAAGACCTGACGGTCTGGGCCAATGCCCTGGAAAATGATCCCCTCAAGCTTGAACTTGTGGAGGTAATCCTCCACATCGCCCATGGTCAAAGCTTTCCTGATCCTCACCGCAGTGGGATCGTCCAGCCTGCCTGACCGCGTAAGCTCCTCAAAACTGTGATTGCAGCCTCCAAAGATCTCACGGGAAAACGATCTGAGATCTTCTTCCGCTCGTACGCAAGCAAAGAAGCTGATAGTGTCCGCGACGGAGAAGTAGAGCACGAGCCAGAACAGGGCTGTCAGCCCCAATATCGGTACTGCGAGTCGAAAGGTAAGCTTGTCCCAGATTTTCATGGCTCGGTCTCAGGAGGGAATTGGAGCGGAGCGGTCATCAACGGCTCAGGCCAAACCACCTGCTTGCGGCCATTCTGCCATTGGAAAATGACTGTCTGCTGACGAATCTGAATTCCTCTTTCATCAACCCCATATCTCCCAATCAACGTGATCATATCGAGATGAGACAACATGTCTCGGATCTTCTCCCGATCCACCTCTCTGGCGCGCACCATGGCCTCGGCAAGGATTACTCCTGCGGCATAACCAATGGCCGCCTGATAGGATGGCTGGCGCTGGTATTCTCTGTAGAACGACTCCAAAAATTCCAAACCTCCAGGGTACGAACGTCCGACCGCAGGATCCCAAGCACTACACCCGACCGTGTAATTCGCCAGGTCACCCAGCTCGGTACCGTATTCCTCAAGAGCAGGCCCCACCTGGGACACGAACATTTTGGGTGTCCAACCCACTTCCGCAAGGGCCTTTCTGACCACCATTGCGTCGTCAAGGTACCCCCATACCAAGAGAGCCTGGACGCCGGCTTCACGAGCCCGGCGGAGCTGTTCAATTGGCTTCTGTTTGTTCAAGGTTTCCACAAAGAATAGGTTCAGACCAAATCGACCAGCCCATTTTCGCGCGTCTAGAGGACTGCCCAACTCATGGAGGATCTTGTCTACCAGGACCGCCACTCTCTCGATATTGCAACTGGCTATCACAGTGAAAATGGCTCTGGTCCAACGGCTTTCGGGGGTGTTCACTCCGAAGATGTACCGAGAGCCTGGTTCCCAGGCACTCTCAGTGGTGGTGAGGGGCAACAGCGTGGGATACCGGTATTGTTCCAGCAGAGGTGCTACGCGCCTGGCTACCAGACTGGAGTACGGACCAAAGACGAGGTCAAATCGTCCGCTTGAGAGCATATCGCCATAGATCTTGGCCGCGGCCTCGGGATCGCTCCGGTCATCAAGAACGGTGAGGTCCACCTGCCGGCCCAGTATGCCGCCCACGGCATTTTGCTCTTTGGTCCAAAGCCTGAGTCCGTCGGCATACATCTGCCCCATGGGAGCGTACCGTCCAGACAGTGATATGGACACTCCTATCCGAACGGGATCGTTGGCCCATCCTGAACCCATGGTCATCCACAGTAAAACCAAGACAAGGAGTGCCAGCCTGTTCACAAGGAACATTCGAATAATCCTCCGCGACCATGCCGCGGTGCATTGCATACGCGAAGTATTCATAGCACTTGAAAGCTCTAGGGAATCTCATCGAGAATTGCACAAGCGGCACAGCCCATCGAAGAGCCATAGCGACCTGTTGCACACGCGGATGCCGCGCTCCATTCGACAGAGCTGCGCCGCCTGCTCGAAGCTCGCTAATGACTCGCTCGAATTGCCAATAATAACCTAATATAGCAAGGGTGCTAAGGTGATCGCCATGATTTTTTCCAGGGGGCGCCTTTGCGTCGGAATACGATTCGGGTGAGGAGATTTTTCTTGACAATGATTCTGGAAAGAACTCTCACCAAAAAACCGACGGGAAGGTTTGTTTTGGCCTGAGATGCAAAGGGCGACAGAGGAAATACGGCGCCACGCGGTGAATATGTGTGTCAGTCATCGCAGGCGTAAGCCAATGGGCCTGTGATCGACGTCTGGTCGTGACAGATGTCGAGATTTCCCAGCAGTGCCTGTGGACCTCCTGACTTAGTGGTCGACGGCACAAATACGGTACCGTATCTGCCCCGATGTGTACGTGGTGAGCGCATCGTTCGCACTGTAGGGGCGGGCCTTGTGCCCGCCCTGGGCACCCACAAGGGGTGCCCCTACGTCGTGGCAGATTACGTGAGCGTATTTAGGAAACGGACCACTAAGCACGAGGTAGTGATATATGAGCTTAGGCGGGGTGTGCTCGGGCGTGATAGTGCCACGACAAAACAAACCGACGCGACGGTTTGGAAATGTCCCAAGGCTTCATAGATATCCGTCATGCATATTGCATTCGACTGGGCGGCACGGACGCGGGTGATGAGAGGGGATTCAGTGAGCTCGACCGTTGACCGGCTCCAGATTTCCGCTCGATAGTGTCGGAGTCATGGCCATAAGCTGCGGTCAATGTCGATTCATACCAACAGGAGATCGGTGATGAAAGACTTCACGATGGGCACATTGGAAGAAATTCTGGCGGACCCGGCAGCCACGTTTGAAGAGCTGAAGCCTATGCTCCGGCCGGAGGGGATCCACAATGGGATAATGCGGGTCGATCCAGACAAATGCAACAGTTGTGGCCTCTGCATGAAGAACTGTCCGTTCAGATGTTGGGAAGTGGGTGAAAACAATGTTCCAAGAATGAAAGAAGAGTACATCTGCTTCTCCTGCTTCAACTGCCTCGTTGCGTGTCCGGTGAATGCCGTGTCTGTGGTCCAGACCTTTGCTGTGAAGGATGCTTTCTTCGACACGGATTTTCCGGGGTTCAAGATGCCTGTCGAACCCAAAGATGCTGAAGGCAAACCGGATCAGTGGACCGGGGTGGAACAGGTCATTATGAATCGCAGGAGCGTACGGAACTTCAAGAACGATCCCGTACCCGACTCTCTCATTCGCCGAATTCTGGAGGCAGGCCGCTTTGCGCCTAGGACTCCGTTACAATCTCCGGCTTCCCTTCATCATCTGTGAATCGCTTCTTGAGCTCGCGTTTCAGGATCTTGCCTGCTGGACTTTTCGGGAGCTCGCTGACCGTCACATACTCCTTGGGCACCTTGAAGGGGGACAACCGGGACTTGAGGAAAGAGCGCAACTGCTCGGGAACAATGCAATGGCCTGCTTTCGGCACGATGAACGCAGCTACCCGCTCGCCCCACTCCCGGTCAGGGAGACCCACGATGGCACACTCCTGAACTTCGGGCCGCTCGTAGAGCACCTCCTCCACTTCCCGTGGATAGACATTCTCGCCTCCCGTGATGATCATGTCCTTGAGGCGATCCACGATATAGAGATAGCCGTGCGAGTCGAAGAGGCCGATATCGCCGGTGCGGAGCCACTGTCTCTCCCAGAAGGCGGAGGCAGTGGCCTCGGGGTCGTCCAGATAGCCTTTCATGACGTTGGGTCCACGAACACAGATTTCGCCGCTTTCTCCCTCAACCACCTGCTTTCCCGATCCATCGCGGATCTGGATTTCCACCCCATGGATGGTCTGTCCCACCGATCCGACAACGTGTTTGTAGTAATGATTGTACGTAAGCGGCATGGCCTCCGTCATGCCGTAGCTCTCTGCGATGGTCAGACCGGTGCATTGCTTCCACTGCTTGACGATTTCCATCGCCATGCTTGCTGCCGCAGAAAAACAGTAGCGTAGTCTGCCCAGCCTCCGTCTCAGATCGTGCACGCTCAAGAGGCGGACATACAGCGTGGGCACCGCAAAGAACTTGGTCACGCGGCCGGCCTCCATTACCTCCAAGACCTGATCCATGTCAAAAGCGGGCAGGAGCTCCACGCAGCCACCGCTCATAATCGTGGCATTTAAGATGTGCATTTGGCCGAAGACGTGGTTAAAGGGCAAGAAGCAGAGGGCAACGTCGTGCTCCGTAGACCGTTCGTAGAAAGCCACGCTATGACTTGAAAACGTTATGCTTTCGTGGCTCAGCATCACTCCCTTGGAGAGCCCCGTAGTGCCCCCGGTGTAGAGAATGGCCGCGGTATCTCCTCGATCCCTGTCGATTGCCCGAAACGCTCCCGACCCCATTTCAATGAGGTTGGTGAGCTCTATGTCGCCCCCTGGGCAAATTACTTTTTCCAGTCCTCCGGAGCCCTTCAATTTTTCCAGCGCTTGCAGCTTGGAGCCCCCTGCGAAAATGACTCGCGCTCTTGAATGGTTGACAAGCTTGTGGAGCTCATTTCCCGTGAGCAAGGCCGAAAGGGTGACTGCAACTGCACCTGCCTTCAGAACACCATAATAGAAAACGATCCAGTCGCTCGAGTTTGGCGCACAGAGGCCGATGTGCATTCCGGGCTTGACGCCCATCTTGATGAGGCTCGTAGCGACTCGATTGGCCTGCTCGTTCAGGTGGGCATACGTCATCTCGAAGTTCGCTTGGCGAACCGCCGGTCGATTCGGAAAGAAGTACGCGGCAATCTCCAGATTATGCGCGAAATTCATGCAAAGCACCTCAGAGAGAGTTGGTCGGAGGATACCGCGATGCCACGTTCCTCTCAAGGGTTTGGAGGAAGCGCTCGGGTCTTTAAGCGCCTCGGACCGCGGTAACCTCTCGTTTCGGAGCCCAGCTAATAGGAGCAATGTGGCGGAGGGTTCACTGAACGCGTTTCAGACGCCTACAGATTGCACTCGTAGTACCGCAGCACACGTCAAGACGATCCAACTGAGCACCTCCCTCCCACAACTGAATCATCTTGAAAAAAAGTGTTGACAAGGGCTCGCAGTCCGGAGTAAATCTTAACTGAATCGGTCGAAATAGTAATATTGGAACCATCCCATGGCGATCTCTCAAAAATCTCAATATGCTGTGAGGGCTGTCTTTGAACTGGCAAAGCGCCAAGGAAAGGGAGCCGTCAAGATCGGTGAAGTGGCGCAAGCCCAGGGAATCCCCCCACGGTTCTTGGAGAACATTTTGAACCATCTAAAGGGCGGGGGATTTGTCGAGTCGCTTCGAGGTAAGGACGGAGGGTATCTGCTGGCTCGCCCGGCCGACAAGCTCACTGTCGGAGAGATCTTGAGGTTTGTCGAAGGGCCTCTCTCACCGGTAGAGTGTAGAATTCCTGGAAAGAAGGACCTTTGTTCGATGTACGGACGTTGCGCCTTTCTGTCGCTATGGGAGCGGGCGGAAAAAGCGCTTGAACAGGTCTACGATAGTACGACCTTCCAAGAGCTCGTGGTGGAGGAAGCCAATCTCTGTCAGAACCGTGCTCCAGACTATTCCATTTAGTTGAGCCGGCGTAGTAGCAGGTATTCTAATTCCCGGTCAGTGAAATCAACCGCAGCGGTCACCGTCCGAGTGGCCGCACGGCCGGAGAACAAGGACAAGCTTATCGTAACTGTGCTTCCCGATGCAGGGGAACGCTATTTTTCAACGGTTTTGTTTGAAGGTATTCAGGCTTGATCCCATCTACAAGCCTTATGCATTACTGCAAAGGAGCAAGCATGCGCTTCGAAACATTGGCCATTCACGCTGGACAAGGAAAGGACCCCACGTACGGAGCGGTGATGACACCGATCTATCAGACTTCGACCTTCGCGTTCCAAGGCGTCAATCGACCGGGTGAGTTCGATTACTCACGGAGCGGCAACCCCACCCGCAAGGCACTGGAGGACTGTCTCGCGGCTTTGGAAGGCGGCACCGCTGGCTTCGTTTTCTCCACCGGAATGGCAGCGGAAACGACCGTGCTTGACATGTACGGTCCTGGGGACCACTTGGTCGTCCACAATGACCTCTATGGGGGAACGTACCGCCTGTTGGTGAATGTGACGCAAAAGCACGGAGTTGAGGTAGAGTTCGTGAACCTGCGGGACCTGGACTTGTTGCGCAAAGCCATTCGGCCTGACACCAGGGCAATATGGACCGAGACTCCGACGAACCCCCTCATGAATATCTTGGACCTGTCGGCAATCGCGGACATCGCACGCAAGCACAAAGTTGTAACGATCTGCGACAACACATTTCTCTCACCCTATTTTCAGCGCCCTCTCGAGCTCGGCATCGACGTGGTAGTGCACTCGACTACGAAGTACATCAACGGCCATTCCGATGTTGTGGGCGGCGCGATCGTGGTGAAAGACCCAGAACTGGCCGAAAAAATTAAGTTCCTTCAGAATGCTCTCGGCACGTGCGCTGGCCCTATGGACTGTTTCCTCGTTCTGCGCGGCGTCAAGACCTTGGGGATTCGTATGGAGGCGCATAATCGGAATGCCCTGGCTGTCGCACAGTGGTTGGAGAATCATCCCAAGGTGGAGCGGGTACTGCATCCCGGTCTCGAAAGTCACCCGCAGCACGAGCTGGCTCAGCGGCAAATGACCGGTTGCGGGGGCACCTTCTCTTTCTGCGTCAAGGGAGGGGAGGAGGAAGCGTTCCGCCTGCTCGGTGCCGTCCAACTGTTCACCCTGGCGGAGTCCCTGGGGGGAGTAGAGTCTCTGATCGAGCACCCCTGGTCCATGACCCACGTCTCAATGCCGGAAGATATCCGCAGCTTCATGGGGATTACGCGCAACATGATTCGAATTTCGGTGGGGATCGAGCACGTCGACGATCAGATTGCCGATCTGGATGCGGCATTCAAGAAGGTCTGATCGCAATTTCATGTTCCCGGCTCGATCGCCCTTGAAGAACGCGGGTCGAATAGTTAGGTGCGCTGGGAAAAACCGCCAGGGACTTGTGTATGTCGAAGGGATCAGGCTAGGCTTAGCCAAAAATCTGTGCCTCACGGCACGGCTCCCCCGTACGATCCGGAACATGATGAACAAACAACACGCCTGAGCACGCACAAGAAGTGGTCCTTCCTCATGCGAGCTCCTTGAGTATCCGGAGTTGATTCCCACCGCACGGGATACAGGGTTGGAGCTTTCCGACTGGATCACCGACCGGCCCGAGGCAGATCCCAACGGAGCTGAGAGAAGCGAGCATAATCCCGATCGAGTGTGATCCATTCACATCCGGACTCGATGGCCAGTGCTGCCAACCAGGCATCCGGCACCAAATTACCGCGAGCGTCCGATTCGATGCACAGCCGGGTGAAAATATCCCAGTGACGCTCGCCCGGTCGAACGATCACACAATGGGGCTGTCCAAGGAGGATGGAGCAGAACTGCAGCACTTCATGCAAGTTGCTCGGGTTGACGAAGACCTTCGGATGCGTCGTAACCCGAACCACGCTACCGAGAACTTGAGGTGCCATCCCGTAGCGAGCTTCGCCGTTAACCACGCGATCCAGCCACGCTCGGCATGTCTCATGGTGAGGAGAATCGGACCTGAAGGCATGGACAAGAACGTTGACGTCGGGGAGGATCATGGCTTTTCCATGACCTCTTCCAAGTCGCAGGACCGGTTGATATCAACTCCAGGCAGAACCCAGCCGGAAGCCTTGGACACCGGCAACTGCACCCGCTCCCGGTGACTTGGCTTCGGTTCGCTGAGGACAAGGGCCAACCCCTCTTCTATGATGGAGGTTAAGGTCCGACCCTCATGTGCTGCTCGCTTCTTGGCGCGCTTCAGCAGGTCGTCGTTAATTCTCACAGTTGTTCTCATACATCAAAACATACCGTTTGCGCATCAGTATGTCAAGATACCTATCGAAGCTTCCGGTGGTGAGGTCGGCAATTCCGTCTGTTTTCGCGCTTCTTAGGCTTTGTCGTTCTTCCTTAGTACAGGATTTCATAAGTACGGTCACGTATTTGGGGAACTGCTCCCTTAAATGGAGGGCAGGTTTGAAACCTGCCCCTACTGTGGGGTGGAGCGTTGATCGTTGCGGTAGAAGTGCCGGAGCGCAGATGTAGGAGCGGGTTTCAAACCCGCCCTTCCCTGAACAAGGCTGAAGCCAATACGCGACCACATCTGTGAAACGGTGTACTTAGTTCCCCCGACGATTGGCGACGCCACGCCGGGACACGGGGAGAAAAGGACTCATTTAAGAAGGCTTCACCTCACCCTCTGCGACCGCTATCTGGTCCGGGGCATCGATATGATGAAGCTCAACACGGGTGAGACGGAGATATGGTCAAGAAGCGATGGTCGCAGAGAGTAATCAGAGGGTATCGAGGAAATCCTGTGGGGAGACCCCGGCTTGTTTCAGTATTGCGCGCAGCGTTCCGACCGCCAGTTCGCGGTGCAACGGGACCACGCACCCAATGGCAGCTTCCGGCATTTTCTTCAGCACAACGTGACTCCCCCGTTGCCTGGTTTGTACAAATCGTAAGCACTCCAGCGCTCGAAATAGCAGCTTTTCCTGAGACCCGCTTCAGCTCAACCATATGTCGCTTCAAAAGTCGTCATAATTACTCTGGTATGTTCTGGAGGAGGGAATTCCTCAAGATATAGTTCTGTGGCCTCCTTGAGATTGGCGAGAGCTTCCTCCACTGTATCGCCTTGGCTCACCGTACCTACCTCAGGGCACTCGGCGACGAAAAGGTCTGCTTCTTTGTGAATGACCGCGGTAAAGGTTCGTTCAGACATGCGATCATCACTCCTGCACATGATCATACAAGCCGTTGCCAAAGGTTTCAATCCTCGTTGATCCTCATTGGCCCTCGACAGGACTCTGTTTACCCCTGTCGGACTCTGGTTGATACTTTGCAAGCAGCTCACGGATTGCAGTGACCAGAGCAGTTGGTACTTCCATCACCGTGAGCGCCTCGTCTTGAAGTGCAGCTTCGTCTTCTGCAACCGCTTCGTCTTCAGTTTGCTCCTCAATAGTGCTTAAGCACTGTCCTCACACGCTCTTCATTCCACCCTGGCGGGACCTCGTTCCCTTTCATCATGTGCCCTTCCTGCGCCGCCGCCTATACGCGGTTAACGGTTTTCCGGACAATTCATAAGCGATGATCACAAAGACGCTGTCCGGCCTTGGATCTGGCACACAAATGACCCTCAAGTATCTCCCCCGCGTCCTACCCAAAAATGAGTGTACACGATGCGAGATTTCTCGGCTATACCACCGGTTGATTTCGTGCTATGGCGTGTTCTGGAAGAAGGGGGTGCGTCTTTGAATCCAGAAGTGTTTGACATTCTCGTCCACCCAAGGCCCCGACTCGTGGGGGAACTGAAAACTGAGAGGAGTACTAACCCGTGCTAGGAGAGTTCAAAGAATACAGGTCTCGGCTCGGACTCATCGTGCTCTTGTTGGGAGTTGTCGGCGTGCTCCTCAGCGCCGTTGAGGCCGATGCGCAAGATAAGATGTCTGTAAAGGTACAACAGGAATTCCGGATTACGCTCCCGGAAAATCCTTCTACGGGTTTCAAATGGGAGGCTCGCTTTAACGGGGATTTCCTTGTCCTGCAATCGAGGAAGTACGTCTCTGCGGGCACCGGCAGGATGGGGGGCGGAGGCCTGGCAGTCTTTTCCTTCCTGCCTTTGAAACAAGGGGAAACCTCCCTGGTGTTTCGGTACAAGAGGCCATGGGAAAATGGCGCGACTCGAGAGAGATCGATCCATCTTTCCATCACCGAATAGGGTCGCAGCACCGCGTCGTGTGTGACATTGCGACTCAGCAGGCTGCTTCAGGGGCATACGCTGGAGCAATGTTGTCTGCATATGGGAGATACGTACTTGAAGTTTCTCCTGAAAAACACGTTCCAATATAGAACCGCCGCCATGCAATTTCCGAATCTCATTCATGGCGACCTTTTCCGATAGCATACGATGTCTTCTATCTGTTGAGGTTGAGGATTACACCATTGTCAGCGCTAATGAATGCTCATTTTATCGCTACTACTTTTTTCTTGAGGGCCGAGAAAAGGTATGCCATATATGCCAAGATTAGGATTAACTGCGTCTCGAATTGAGGATATGAGATGACTACTGCTTGTCGACCTCGCGCCTGATGCATCAGGGAAGAGGGTGAAGAAAGCCACGTGCATGGGGGGCAGAGTCTGTGAATTCCTGCCCTTTACGCACAAAAAGGGACTTCTCGCGACAGCGAGACCCTTGGGGCGAGATTCTGCCCCAACGCGACATTCCGTACATTTATTTTTTTCTCGCCGAGTGCGCAGATCGACACGTGCGTTTCATCGGCGTTACACAGATCAAAATCCGCTCCAGTCCGATGTTTTTCAGGAGACGCCTTCCTTGATCGACCCGGGCTGCCGGGTTGCGGTTCGGTGATTTCCTGCTTGCTCGCCTGACCGAGCAGGTTCCGCTCCCAAGGTACAGCCGAAGCCATAGTGCCTTGGAGAATCTGTCCAATTGGAGGCGGCGGATGGCCCGCTATGTATTGAAAAGCCTGAGAGCGAAGTTGACGGTATTGTTCATGCTCATAGCCATGATCCCGCTCGTGGTTGTGGGCTACGTGTGCTTCGATCGTGCGCGAACTTCGTTAGAACAGGCCGAATTCGGCAAGCTCCGCATGCTTTGGGATACAAAGCAGAACGGATTGTTGGCATGGTTTCGAAGTGTCGTGGATGACCTTACGTTTCTCGCTAACACCAACCGGCTGAGGGTGGCGCTCGACGAGCTGATTAAGCATGGTTCTGCAGCGGAAAGCTCAGGGGCTGCCATGAGGGGCCTCAACGAGGTATTGGAAGGGTATCTTGAGTTGAAAACCGTGCAAGAGGGTTTTGAGGACCTTCTTCTCATCGGAGGAGAGTCCGGAAAGGTCCTTTACGCCATGAGGGACAGCGGTTCCAATGGCGCTGACGTGCGGTCGGGTGCGTTGGCAGAATCGGCGATTGGGCGTGCTTGGAGGCAGGTGGTGAGCCACAGGAAACCCGTGGTTACCGATTTTGCGTCCTATCCCTCCGCTGTCTCCGCGTGCGGGGCTGTCGCGGTGCCGGTATTTCATCTTCAGACGCAGGAGTTTCTGGGGGCACTCGTTCTGAGAACTAATTCAAAAGGGATTGATGAAATCCTGTCCCTCCACGCTGCTGGAGGCAGGACGAACGAGGTCTACGTAGTAGGGAGAGATTTCCTCATGCGAAATCAGTCCCGCTTTTCCGCGGATTCGACGGCGCTCGCGACGAAGGCCGCAACTGAGCCTATAAAGCAGGCCCTCGCGGGCAAGACCGTCGAGATGTTCGCACCCGATTATCGAGGCGAAGCATGCCTGTCGGTTGCCGCGCCGGTGGGAATCGACAAGCAAGCAGACTTTGTCGCGGACTTCGACTGGGCAATGGCAACAGACCTGAACGAAGACGAGGCAATGCGAGGAGTCACAAGCTTGGCTTGGTGGGTCGCAGGCATAGCCGGTTTCGTAGCAGCGGCCGTGGTGATAACAGCGTTCTTTGTGGCTCACGGTATTTCTAAACCAGTTGTGACAATGGCCGATCTGGCCGCCGAGGTGAGTCGCGGAAACCTCGCCGCGACAGTCCCTGATTTCAAGCGGGAGGACGAAATCGGCACCCTCTTGGAGTCATTCAGGTTTATGATCAAGAATCTGCGAGACCAGACGACAAATATCTTGGAAGCGGTGGAAGTCCTCGGCGCTACCGCCACCGAAATATCTACCTCAGTCTCCCAGGTGGCCACGAGCACTTCACAGACTTCCACAGCGGTCACTGAGACCACAGCCACCGTGGAGCAGGTCAAACAGGCGGCTATGCAGGCGGTGGAACAAGCGAAGAAGGTGGCCCAGGACTCTCAAGTTGCCATCGAGATCACCCGAGAAGGCAAGCTGAACGCCGAGGATCGTGTTCAGCGTATCCACCACATAAAGGAGCAGATGGACTCTATCAGCGAGATCGTAGTGCGACTCAACGAGCACAGCCGGTCCATTGAAGAGATCATCGGCACCGTGCAGGACATCGCGGATCAGTCGAACCTGCTGGCGGTCAACGCGTCGATCGAGGCGGCCCGAGCGGGAGACCAAGGCAGGGGATTCACTGTGGTGGCTCAGGAAATCAAAACGCTTGCTGACCAATCCCGAGAAGCCACTGCTCAAGTGCGAACCATTCTCGAAGACAACCGCAAGTGGGTCTCTGCTGTGGTGATGGCAGCGGAGCAGGGAGGGAAAGCCGTGGAATCGGGGGTCGAACAGGCGGCTCGAGCCGCCGCGGCCATTGCGCGCCTGTCGAATAGCGTCGCAGAATCCGCCCAGTCTGCGCACGTGATAGAGGCCTCCATTGAAGAGCAGTTCGTAGGGGTGGATCAGGTGTCCAGCGCAATGAGAAGCATAGAACAAGCTATGCACCAGGTGATCGACGGGACAGCGCAGGTGGACACGTCGGCAAAACGCCTTGCCGAGCTAGGGGCCCGACTCAGTGGCATGGTAGGCGCATACCGATGGGGGTCAGGTCTTGTTTCTTGACGAATCTATGATGACGATGGTCTGTCAATAGGCGACTAGCCTAATCTAGGCCGAGCAGGCGAGGTTAAGAGGTGATGGTGAAATCAAGAAACAAGACCTGACCGCTTGCTGTGCGTCCCCGCCAAGGTACGCCCACTTGCCCACGTCGGCTTCTGAACACCAGCCTTTCTCTGTCCCAGTGCAACGGTCATCCCATCGAGATCTCAAACGCGTGCCAAAGGCGAGCACTGAGGCAATTCGAGCGAAGAGTTTTTCTTGCAGGCAGGTCTGGTTCCGCAAAAAAAGTCTTGCCAGAGGTTTGTCTGCCGTCTAATATTGACCAGGTGGTCATTTATCCACCACGATATAATCGCTATTGGTAACCGTATAATGCTGACCTATCGGTCATACTACCAGGAGAACAGCCAGCAGAGCCGGCATCGCTTCACGGACCCAGCACTCGCTGTGGTCGCTCGAAAAGTGTTTTCCGGTCAGCGACTGGACCGGGCCGATGGAATTGCATGCTTGCAGACCACCGACCTGCTTGGCCTCGCGAGGCTTGGTCATAAGGTGAGACGTGCCAGATTCGGCCAGAGGGCCTTCTACGTAGTCAACCAACACCTGAATTACACCAACATCTGTTCCAATAGATGCAGGTTCTGCGCGTTTCGTCGACAAGCCGGATCCCCCGACGGATACCTGTTGAGTCCACAAGAGGCCGCGGCGAGGATCTCAGAGTCGTGTGTGTCCGAGTTGAAGGAGGTCCACATTGTCGGCGCTATCAACCCCGAACCGGATTTCTCCTACTATGTCGACCTACTCCGGGCAGTCAGGGCCGCAGCGCCAGCCGCGCGTCTCAAGGCGTTCACCGCTGTGGAGATCGACCACATTGCGAGAAGGGCAGGTCTGTCTTGGAAGGAATGCCTCATTTCCCTGAAAGACTCAGGCCTTAGCGCGTTGCCAGGTGGCGGAGCGGAGGTTTTTTCAGAGCGGGTGAGAAAGATTCTCTTCCCTTCGAAGATCTCCGCCGATACGTGGCTGTCAATCCATGCTACGGCTCACAGGCTCGGAATAGGAACGAACGCAACGCTGCTATTCGGACACATCGAGACTCCGGCCGAACGGATAGAGCATCTTGTGCGGCTGAGGGAGCAGCAGGACGAGACTGGTGGATTTCGTGCCTTTATCCCACTGGCCTTTCACTCGCAAAATACGGAGTTGGCTGATTTGCCTGGACCGACCGGTGTCGAAATCCTGAAGCTCATTGCGACTGCTCGGCTGGTTCTCGACAACATCCCTCACATCAAGGCCTACTGGGTAATGCTCGGCCTCAAGCTAGCCCAGACAGCCCTGTATTTCGGGGCAGACGACATGGAAGGAACTGTCGTCCAAGAGAGCATTACCCATGAGGCCGGGGCAGCCACCTCAGTGGGGCTGACAAGGTCAGAGCTGGAAGACCTTATCAGGGACGCAGGTTTCATCCCTACCGAAAGAGACACTTTTCATAAGGCAGTGGCTGTTTCATGACCGTGGACGAGGCCATCTACATGGCAGAACAAGGGCATCGCCTCTCGTTCTGGGCTGCTCGAGCCCTCTATGAGCGGGTCGATCTGCTCACTCTCGGGCAATTGGCTCAGCGTGCCCGATTTAGGCAGAATCCGCGCCAAGTTGTCACATACGCGATTGACCGCAACATCAACTACACCAACGTCTGTACGTCTTGCTGCCGGTTTTGTGCTTTCTGGCGAGCTAAAGGCCATGCTCAGGCATACGTTCTCGACGAATCCTCGTTGGAGGCCAAGATCGAGGAAACCAGAGCGCTGGGAGGCACGCATATCCTCTTTCAAGGCGGCCTGAACCCGGAACTAGGTCTTGACTGGCATGAAGAGCGCATTCGTCTCATCGCATCGTCCGGCCTGAACTTGCATGGCTACTCCCCCCCCGAGATTCATTTCCTGGCGCAGCAGCACAACATGACAGCTCGGCAAGTCTTGAAGCGTTTCATCAAGGCCGGTTTGGCCTCCATGCCGGGCGGGGGTGGGGAGATCCTCAGCGACAGGGTTCGTCGCATCGTCTCTCCTGGCAAGGCCAACAGCAGACAATGGCTTGAGATCATGGCTGTAGCTCACGATTTAGGGCTGAAGACTACCGCGACCATGATGTTCGGACACATCGAGACAGCGGACGACCGATTGATACACCTGTTCCGGCTGCGGCGTCTCCAAGACCGAACAGGCGGCTTTACTTCTTTCATTCCGTGGCCGTACCAGCAGGGCTCTGACACCATTCAGGCGAGGCGAACTGGAGGTCCGGCTTATCTGCGCATGCTCGCGCTGGCGAGACTGGTCCTGGACAACTTCCAGCATGTGCAGGCGTCATGGGTCACCCAGGGAGACAAAGTGGGTCAAGTAGCGTTGTCTTTTGGAGCGGACGATCTCGGTTCCACGATGATCGAAGAGAACGTTGTTTCGGCTGCAGGAGTGGGGAATCGGTTGAGCTTGGCAGATATGATTCGCCTCATTGAAACCGCGGGTTTCAAGCCGGAGCAGCGGGACAATGTCCACAGGTCGGTAGAGGACACGAGATGAGGCCCACCTTTCACAAAGCTGGATGGGTCTTTGTCAAGCCCGGTGCCTGGATCGAGAACGGCATAGTCGAAGTCGCAGGCGGCAGAATCATCTCTGTGCGCAAATGCCGCACCGGCGGCGACCTCATCGATCATGGTCCCGGCGTAATCATGCCAGCGTTGATCAATGCACACACACATTTGAGCTTGTCCGCGCTTCGAGCGCGAGTGGAGATCGGCAAGGGGTTCGTTGAGTGGGTGAAGGATCTGATCTCCGCCAGATCCGTGCTTTCCGCCGAGGATGTTGCCGAGTCTGCTGCAAGGGGAGCACAGGAAGCGAAAGATTCCGGGACGGGGTTCTTGGCGGAAGTAGGATCTGTGGAGCCTGGAGCAACCGCCATGAAGGCCAACGGCTTGGAAGGAATTGTTTTCTCGGAGGTTCTCGGCAATTCTCTCGAGACCTTGGCCTTGCGGGACGATGACAACGGCCTGAGCTTCTCCTTTGCCGGGCATGGCCTCCATACGACCTCGCCGGACCTCTTGAGGGCAGTCTGCTCAAGAGCGCTCAGGGGAAACCGGGTCTTTTCAATGCACTTGGCTGAATCCGAAGCAGAGACTGAATTCCTGGCCACCGGCAGAGGACTTTGGGCTGACTTGCTCAACTTTCGCGGAATAGATTTCGGGAATTGGGGCATCGGTGGCGAAAGACCCGTGCAGAGGGCACTCCGCTTTGGCCTGTTGGGTCCGAGGACGGTGGCGGTCCATCTGCTGGAGGTAAGCAAGGCTGAGATTTCTATTCTGGCCGACACAGGAACAGCCATCTGTCTGTGTCCGAGGTCGAACTTCCTTTTGCATGGACGACTTCCCAACATCGGCGGCTTCATCGCAGCCGGCCTGAATCCGGCCCTCGGAACGGACTCGCTGGCGAGCACTCCCTCTCTGAGCCTGTTTGACGAGATGGCTTTTGTGAGCGCCGAGTATCCTGAGCTACCCCCCGATGATTTGCTGGCTTTCTCGACGATCAACGCCGCAAAAGCCATTGGTCGTTCGGAACTGGGTACCGTGGAGCCCGGCCAAAGGGCTCGTCTCATCTACGTGGACATAGCGGCTCATTCTGAGAAGGCCGCAGCACTGGAGCTGGTTGCCTGTCAACCGGCCCGGATTGAGTGGTTATGACTCCTATCAGACTCGGTCGAATGGCTTACATCAATACTCTGCCCGTGGACTGGGGACTCATCAAGGGTGGCCTCGGCAGTTTGGGGGCCACCGTTCGGCGAGGGGCTCCCACAACTTTGAACGCTCTCATGGCTGAAGGACACCTGGACGCAAGTCCGGTCTCGTCTGTGGCGGCTGCGGAGCATGCCGCGGATTGGTTGGTCTTTGACCATTTGTGCATTGGCTCCCGAGGCGCTGTGGGGAGCGTCATACTGCACTCCGATGTACCGGTCGAGGAACTGGGAGGCCGATCAATCACCGTGACTTCCGATTCCGCTACTGCAACAAGGCTCCTGCAGATTCTGTTGGAGGGATACTGGGGGGTGGAAGCTGAGTTGGCTGTGGATCATGGGGAGACTAAGCTTGCTCCAAATTGGGAGCCTGTTTCCCAGACGACGGGCGTCTGCCCCGTGAACGGTGCATCAGGTCTCTCGGTGTTTTCACAAGGGGGACCAGTGTGTGAGGAAGAGAGCCCGCAGACCCTGTTCGCACGAAGGGCGTCCCCACAATTTCGTTCCTCTCGCTCCGGCTCTCGCCTCCTGATTGGCGACCTGGCCCTGAAAACCGCTCAATCCAATCCCTCGGGATTCATCTACGATTTGGGGCAGGCATGGCGGGATTACACGGGCTGCGGCTTTGTCTTCGGTCTTTGGTGTGTACGGAGAACATTCGTAGAGCATCACCCCTGGGAAGCCCATTTGCTTTACGATCTCTTGCGTGCCTCGCGTGCCCACGGTCTCGCAGAAGAGAGAAATGTAGTGGCAGAAGCGGCGAGAGTTACCGGTTTGGCCGAATCCAAGATCAGAAGGTACTATAACAAGCTTGACTATGACCTGGACGAGGAGCTCTGGGAGGGGCTGTGTCACTTCTTGCGCTTGTTGGGCCACGACCCCGCTCTGCTTCAACGTTTCGGAGACGGAGAGCAACGGAGGCGAAGGCTTGGCGTCTCAGGAGGATCGTAAGCCTCTTGGAAGGAAAGACCGTTATTGCACCTGCTGGCCGCCCTATTGGTCGTGGGTCGATTCCGGGCTCCGTCGTTCCTGTTGCTGCCGGAATTACTGCTCGTATTGAGCGTGGGGTGGCGAATGGCGTTTGACAATCTGCAAGATTTGGTGACTTTCCTTGGGGCCCGTGGCCATTTGGCTCGAATACGAGAGAGTGTCAGTCCTCACCTGGAAATCACAGAGGTGACGGATCGCGTCGTAAAAAAAGAAGGACCGGCACTTCTGTTCGAGCGTCCGGAAGGCTACGACATCCCCGTGTTGACCAATGTCTTTGGCTCGCGGGAAAGGATTAAGTGGATCTTCAATGCGGAAAGCTTGGACAGCCTAGGCGGCCGATTCAAGGAATTCCTCGATCTGAAGCCCCCAACGGGATTTATTGAGAAGATCAAGCTTCTTCCCAAGCTGAAAGAGCTGGTCTCAGCTTTGCCCAGACAGGTGAAAGACGCGGCGTGCCAGGAAATCATACGGACGGAAGACGCTGACCTGGGAGAATTGCCGATATTGACCTGCTGGCCCAAAGACGGCGGGAGGTTCATTACTCTTCCAGTAGTGATAACGCGCGATCCCGAGAATGGCAGACGAAATGTGGGCATGTACAGAATGCAGATATATGACGGCCGGACAGCCGGCATGCATTGGCATGTTCACAAGGGTGGGGCAGCTCATTTTCGGAGGGCCAAGGGGAGGCTTCCGGTTGCAATAGCCCTCGGGCCGGATCCCATCACCACCTACGCAGCTACAGCCCCACTCCCGGAGGACATAGACGAGCTGCTTCTAGCGGGCTTTCTTAGGCAAAAGCGGGTAGAAGTGGTCAAGTGCATCACATGCGACTTGGAAGTGCCGGCCGAATCCCAATTTGTCCTCGAAGGCTACGTAGAACCCGGCGAAACGCGGTTGGAAGGACCCTTCGGCGATCACACAGGATTTTATTCTCCGGCCGATCACTATCCCGTGTTTCATCTGACTGCCATCACCAGGCGGAAAGATCCCTTGTATCCGGCCACCATAGTGGGAAGGCCGCCGATGGAAGACGCTTATCTGGGCAAGATCACGGAGCGGCTGTTCCTCCCTTTGATCAGAACCCAACTGCCTGAGATTGTTGACATCAATCTGCCCGTGGAAGGGGTCTTTCACAACCTTTGTTTCGTGTCCATCGACAAACGGTATCCGGGTCACGCTGCCAAGGTCATGCACGCTCTGTGGGGCCTGGGGCAAATGATGTTTACCAAGATCATCGTGGTCTTCGATCGTGAGGTCAACGTCCAAGACACGGGCGAGGTCCTTTTCTATTTGGGTGCAAACGTTGATCCGGGCCGTGACCTGTGCATTGTGAAGGGGCCTGTGGACGCGCTTGACCACGCGTCGCCGTTACCGCACCTTGGCTCCAAGTTAGGGTTCGACTGCACTCGTACGTGGCCTGAGGAAGGTAGCAGCAGGGAGTGGCCTGAGATAATCCGGATGGACGACCGGACCAAAACGAGGATCGACGAAATATGGGAGAAGCTGAACCTGTGAGGACGGGAAAGCAGGAAGAGCAAAGATTGCGCAAACCAGCTTGGCTAATGGATTGCTCATTTGCCCTGCCACTCCACGTTGATGTCATTGAAACGACCCGTCGACTCCTGTCACTCGTCAAAGTGGAACATACCCTATTCGGGTTGCCTCTCGCGTTGACTGGCACCATTCTGGCCGCACGAGGACTTCCCAACGCTAGAATCCTCGCTCTTGTTACCATAGCTTTCGCGGGAGCGAGGGCTGCGGCCATGGGGTTCAACCGCTTGGCGGACCGTCACCTGGACGCGGCGAACCCTCGCACAGCGGCACGGGAGATCCCATCCGGTCTCGTAAAGGCTACCCAAGCCTGGGGACTGGTGACGGTCTCGGCCGCGGTCTTCTTCTCGGCCGCTTGGGCGCTGAATGAGCTCTGTTTTCATTTCTCACCCTTGGTCTTGGCTGCACTCCTGGGATATTCGTACACCAAACGCTTCACAACGTGGTGCCACATTCTCCTGGGAATGTGCCTTGGTCTAGCTCCCGTGGCAGGCTGGCTGGCCGTAACGCCGGAATGGGCGTGGATTCCGGTGGTCCTTGCGTTGGGGGTGGCCTTCTGGGTAGCGGGGTTTGACATCGTGTACGCTTGCCAGGATGTGGATTTCGATAGGACCAGCGGGCTTTATTCTTTACCGACCAAGTTAGGGACGCGAGCGGCCTTGCGTCTTGCTGCGGCATTGCATGTAGCGGCACTGGGATTTTTTCTCTTGACAGGAGTCCTTGCCTCTCTGAGGTGGCCTTTCTACATCCTGAGCCTCATCACAGCCGGTTTGCTCTTCTGGGAACATCGCATCGTTCGGCCGGGAGACTTGAGTCGGCTTGATCTCGCGTTTTTCAAGGTGAACTCGATGGTCTCGCTGAGCTTGATCGCGGCGGTCTCATGCGGGTTGCTGTGACAGAATCAAACAGGAACGGCCATCAGAGGACTTGACGACGCAGGTATGAACCTGGCTTCCTCCGCCTTTGAGAACAGCAGGGTAATGGCAGCGCGGCCCTGCTCCGAAAGGTTCACGCTGAAGGAGTTTACATAGAGCTTGATATGCTGCAGTACCACGTCGCGGTCCATTTCCTGAGCGTGAGACTGAACATAGCTCATGGTCAGCTCCGGCGAACCCCACGCTTCGAGCAAGGAGGACCGGATGGTCTGATCCACCATCCGAGCTACCTCGAAGCCCAACTCGCGACGAACTGCAATACCGCCCAAGGGGACGGGGTGGCCGGTCTCCTGCTCCCACCATGACCCCAGATCCAACAACGGTTCCAGTCCATAGGAGTCCAATGTGAAGCGACCTTCGTGGATTACCAGGCCGAAGTCAACTTCCCCGCGGGCTACAGCAGGCATGACGTCCGAGAAGACCATTTGCCTGAAATTGGGCCACTTGCCGAGGTAAAGGCTCAAGAGTAGGGCGGCAGTGGTCAGGCTCCCCGGAGAAGCTACAACCCCGCTCTGTAGTCGGGCCAGAGTCTGACCTGGTCGCCCGACAACAAGAGGGCCGCATCCCCAACCCAGAGCAGCCCCGGATGACAAGAGCCCGTAAGAATCCCTGACGTGACCGAGCGCCATGAAGCTGAGCTTGGTGACATCGAGTCTTGCTGCCAAAGCCCAGTGATTAAGGGTTTCAACGTCGGCAAGCACAGGCTCGAGAATCAATGGGGATGCGAGGCGACCCTCTGCCAGCGCAGCCATGATGAATGTGTCATTCGGGCATGGGGAGTAGCCTATTTTGAGCGCGATCAAAGCTGCCTCCGCAAATAATTCAATACAACGGACTGGGCTCGCTGGTTCGCGAGGTCCAAATTCCAGGCTGACTTGTCTCTCACTCCGGCATGGTTGCTCACACCTCTGACTTCTGCCACCGTGATTCCGAACCTCTCTCCCGCGAGTGCGAGCGCGTACCCTTCCATGTTTTCTACTAAGGCCCCGAATCGACTAGCTCTGGCCAGGGCATGAGACTGACTGCTCGATACTCCGGCCACGCTGAGAAACGCGCCACGAGAAATTCTGAATGACTTGTCCGTGGCTTCAGCCATCGATTTGCTTAGATCCTCGGCCAGGGATATAGTCTGGTTCAGCCCAGGAATGTTCAAGGATTCGCTTTCGCCCACGCCTTCTCCAACGCAAATGCCGAGCTCCGCCAGCGTCTCGGACGATGCCACCGCAACATCGCCAACATCCAGGCCCGACCCCGGCAATGCGCCGGCTGAGCCGATCATGATTACTCGGTCAACCTTGATTTGGGCCAAGAGACTACCCAGTGTGACAGCGGCTGACACTATGCCCACTCCGACCACCCCGAGATATATCGGCAGTCGGCTCAGGTTTCCGCTGTACCAAGCACCCCCGAAGGAGGGGCGATCCAAACGAGCGGCCAGCTCCTCCTTTATCCTGGCCAACTCGTCCTCCGTGGCTGCCACTATGCACGTAACCATCACGCACCGGGGCCGGCCAGACCCGTCCTCAACATCCGGACCACTCTCTTGGCCCAACGCCTGACCTCATCGTCCGAGGCTCTGTAGAGCCCGAGGCCCGCGTCCAGGTGTTGCACCCCATATACCTGGAGAAAGCGCTCCAAGACGGCTTCTATTACGAAAGCGGCCTCTCTGACATCCAAATCCGCATGGACTTCGCCTCTGGCCTTTGCCACTTCAAGGAACTCCGTCAGGTACTCTATGGATGACTGGCGTATAGATTTGATGAGCGAATTGCGATCAGGCAGGCCGTTTTCGAAAAGCACTCGCAGGTAGATTTTGAACACTCGTGGGTGAGATCGAATGAACGCTACTCCCGCAAGCAGTGACTTTTCTAGGCGAGTGAAGAGGTCGTCAGCAGAAGTCTCGTCTCTGACTGCTTTCAGATAATCTCTGACCGTATCCAGGGCCCGCTCGAAAACGAAGTGAAACAGCCCGCGCTTGTCTGAAAAATAATTGAAAAGGGAGCCCTTGGATATCCCGACCCTCTTGACTATAGCGTTCAGCGAAGCACCGGCGTATCCCTCTTCCGCGAATTCTGTCAGAGCGGCTGAAAGTATGCGCTGCTGCTTGCGACCATCAAGCCCCCGAAACGTGGTTGAAACTACCACTGAGCCCTCCTGGCTAATTCCGATTCAATCTTACGTGCTGAACGGTAGCCTGTCAACTCAATCCAAGTGCCAGAATCCACGGTCTCGTTAATCATGGTGGTCGGGTTTGCTTTTCGGGGTCCCTCCACCGGGATTATCGGATAGTTGTTAAGGGCAGGACAGAGTGACAGGCGGTACGATTGAAGACAGGGTATGTGTTTCCCCCTGATTCGGGCCTGTTTCTGAGCGAGCTATCCCCCCGGCTCGCCTCAGCCCCCTCCAAGTGCCACCTTCCTCTCCCCCCTCATTATTGTAATTACGGTACGTTACTATTGTCGCGGTGAGCGATTACCTTGATTCTGATGGTCTCTTCGGGAAGCCGAGCAAACCCGTCGGGCGCTGCGAAGCTAATGTTGCCGTTTTCCAAAGAAATTGTTCCTGCGTATGACGACGATGCGAGAGTCAGAAAGACCCTCAACGCCATGATAGCCTTCTTCATGATTCAGTAACTCCTTTTGTATCACGCTCTTCTCAACTTCGGTCGGAATCGCGCTTTGCTCTTGATCTTTGGTGGGTTCGCTATCGGTAACCTGCCTGCGGATGGTTAGTCAGCCAACGCATAGACAGGTAGCTCCAATGGGATCAACGATCGAGCCCATACTACTACGGATCGTGCTTGAATCTGAGCCTGACGAAGCCATCCAAGCCGGCTACCTTAATCTTGCTTTCCATTTCCTCGAAGAGTTTCTCCTTGTTTTCATAGGCAGGGCTATCTTTGACGGGCACTACATAATCCGCAAATCCCATGAGGTTGATCTCGCGTTCGATTGCCTCGGCCACTCCCTGACCTTCAGCCCCTTGCCTAGCCTTCTCTCCGAGCTTTACCAGGTGTTCATACAACTCTTCCAGCTTGGGGTTCCTTTCCCTGCTCGCTACGAAATAGACCGTTTCGTAACCGGGATTATGATCCAGCACATACCAATGCTTCCCACCTTTGGACGGAAGCCACACCTTTTCCCCGGCTTTGACCTCGCCTGATCCTTCGGTCAGTTTCGGGTTCGGAAACAGCCTTCCCACCTGTCCGGCGCTGTCCCACCAAAAGATGTGCACAAAACAATCCATGTTTGCCTTGAACGCAATAGCCACGTGCTGTCCAGACTTCAGTTGAGATTCATCGGTGAGTGGCTTCACCAGATTGTCTTCAGTCTCATAAAAGAATCTCACGTCAACTTCCAACTTGTCGCTATACGTTGGGCAACTGTAGATCGTCGTGCTCGCGGTTTCGCCTGTAGCTGGAAATAGTTGAGGTTCCTGAGCGTTATTCGTCTCTCTTACTACGTTTGCAAAGACATAATCGTAAAGTTCCTTTATAGTTATATGCCCGTCTCCCGAAGTATCCGCCGCACCCCGCAGGCCCTTGGTCACAAAGAAGTTAAAGACATTCATGCCGAACTTCTTGTCCACCCAAGCGACCTGATCGTTCCTTGCTGCTGACATGCCGAAACGCCCTTTGAGTTCACCGAAAAAGTCGAAGAAGGCGTCTGGTCCTCGCCCACGGGCCAGCCCCGCGAGAAAGCCTCCGGAAAAGCATGATCCGGTCAGGAGCAGCAAACGCTCCGAAGGTATTGCTTTGAAAATGCGCTTGTCGCTTACACACACACCCGTTTTTGACAAGGCTCCAGTTGCGTCGTACGGACAGAAGTAGTATTGATCCGGAGTACTGGGATCCAGCCCTCCGTGGCCGTCCAGGAAGATGAGCACTACATCATTCTTTCGGGCCTTGGTTAATTCCGTCTTCAAAACCTTCTCAATATTCTCCTTGGTGGCTTTCTCATCGGTCAGTAAAGCGACTTTGGCGTTGCCGAAGAGATTCCTTCGCTCCACGAGGAAGTCATAGAGCTCGGTTGTGCCCTGGATAGAGAGTCGATTGTTACTGGGATCTTTGTATTTCTGAACACCTACCACAAGAGCGTAAAGGTCTGCTTTTCTTGTTTGCTGCCCTAACGCCTCAGGCGCTCCGGTGAGCACCCCTGAGCCGCAAAGAACGACGAGAATCGCCAATGCCGCAAGCTTGTGGTCGCGGGTACGCATAGGCTGCATCATCGCATCCCCCTTTCTTACTGACAACCCATATGATGGATAATCCACATTGGTGTTCCAATGAGGGCACCACACAGGCAGTGCCCAGCAAATCTTCTGCCTCGGCTTCCGTGATGCAACTCGTGTCATCTGGCTCCACTCTTTCTGAGAAGCTTCACGATTTCCGTGTTGCCCTTTCTTGTGGCAACGCTTAATGCGGTCCCGCCCTTTTTGGACTGGATGTTGACATTCGCTTTTTTCTCCAAGAGGAGCTTCACGACCGGTACATGGTTATTGTGGCAGGCAATCATGAGCGGAGTCGCACCAAATTCATCGTCAGCGCTATCGATATCAGCGCCGCGCTCGAGGAGAAGCTTGGCCACGGCAACGGACCCAACTTCCGATGCCATGCAAAGGGCAGTTCTCCCGTTTTTGGGAAACCTGGCGTTCACATCGGCGCCCTTGTCCAACAGCATCTCTGCAGCCTTCACGCGACCCATTACGCTGGCCTTCATCAATGCAGTCATCCCGTTCTTGCTGGCAACGTTCACTTGAGCTCCATGTTTCAGAAGGATCTCCACAAGCCTATCCTGCGATGGATCCGCAGAAACTGCTTCCAGCAGAGCGGTGTTGCCACTTTCTTCCTCCTTGGCATCCATTTGCGCCCCGCCTTTAAGAAGGAATTCGAGAACATCAGGCCTATTCTTCTTAGCAGCAATCCAGGTTGGCGGCACGTCCTTCCAGTTCTTCACGTCAGCCCCTGCCTTTACAAGCATTTGTACAGCCTCTAAGGGAGCGGACGCACAGCAGGCAATTAAAGGGTGACCGCCACTGGGGTTCGCGTCGGCGCCGAGCGTCAAGAATAACCTTACCATCTCAGGGTTTCCTGATCGGCAGGCCGCGGGCAGATGTTTCAAGATGAACAACTGGTCGTCTCGCGACACAGTGTCATAGAGGAGTTTCCGAAAGATCTCGGGCTCCCAGTACGTTATTGTGTCATTCAGGTAGGATTGATCCGGCTTCTTCAGTTTACCCAGCAAATATAGTAACCGGCATAGGCATTAACGCCTAAGCGAAGTAAGGAACTAGGGTTCTCAGGGAAGCAGGATTTCCCTGAAAACGGTTGAATCTCCGGAACAGGCTGTCCTTGAGGTCCGTCAAAAGCCCG
>JBFMDN010000054.1:0-40452 GCA_040753915.1 Thermodesulfobacteriota bacterium
GACTTAACAAGGACCCCGTCACCCCGGCGAAAGCCGGGGTCCATAACATATTGGAAGGACTGGATTCCGGCTTTCGCCGGAATGACGAACAATTGGCCGTTCCACTTCTAACTTAACGCCTATGCCCTCTGGGAGAGGGTTGGGGTGAGGGTGCCTTTCCCCGCATCGACGCTCAATCGTGCTACGATGTTTTGTCTGTCCCGAGTTTTGGGACATTCTCATCCTGCCCGTCATGCTTACCAATAAAAGGGCGAGACGCCCCTTCTACCGGCTACGTGTCCAGGGGGGATGGTGATCCGGAGAATTTGGCTGATTTCGGCCGGGAGCCAGAAGGACAGCGCCGGTCTCCCCTGCCGCGAGATTTTTTGGACGGACCTCCCATAGCGCCGGCGCCTCGCCGGCAGTCGTGCCAAAAACTCGCCTCGAAGAAAGGGCAGATCCGACGACCACCCCCGTTGTCAAAATGTGTTTTCAACGGCATCTGCGAAAATCTGAGCAATCTGCGGATCCGTTCCCGCCCCTGCCCCCGGCAACGCCCGTTGCTTAAGGGCTGTTTCCGGATCATGAGAGCGTCTGTTCGATCCGGCGTTCGCCAGCCGTAATGACTGTCATCCCTGGGATCGGAGTCGCTTCACTGCGTCGCCCACCACCTGAGTGGCACGAAGTATTTCATTTTCCGTTGTCATTCGTCCAGTGGTGAATCTCAGCGTTCCCTTGGCCCAATCCACTGGCACATGCATGGCTTCAAGCACGTGGGAGATCTCCACCGTTTCCGCATGACAGGCAGCGCCTGCTGACGCGGCAACTTCCAGGCCTATCTCCTCCAGTATCCGGTTTGCTTCCACCCCTCGGAACGACACGCTCAGAGTATTGGGTAATCGCTTCTCCCTATGCCCGTTGACTCGGATATCCGTCAGCAGCTCGTTGAGACCTTGCTGGAGCATGTCACGCATAGCCCGCATATGGCTGGAGTTTTGTTCCAGGTCCCTCGCGGCCAATTCGCAAGCCATGCCCAGCCCAACGATTTCGAGCACGTTTTCCGTGCCTGCGCGGCGTCCCATTTCTTGGCCTGCACCGACCATGAACTTGTTCAGGGCAGTGCCTTCACGCACATACAAGGCGCCCACCCCTTTGGGAGCGTACAGCTTGTGTCCCGCAACCGACAGCAGGTCGACCCCGAGGGTCCCCACATCCGTGGGTATCTTTCCCACTGATTGAGCAGCGTCGGTATGAAAGATTATCTTCCGTTGGCGAGCCAGGACGGAGATCTCTTCAATGGGTTGAATCGTTCCCACTTCATTATTCGCATGCATAATCGTAATGAGAATCGTTTCGGGACGTAGCGCATCTGCCACGTCTCGCACCGAGACGAGGCCCTCATCGTCCACAGGAAGGTAGGTCACGTCAAATCCCAGAGGCTGCAGCATCCTGCATACCTCCAGTACGGCGGGGTGCTCTATGGCACATGTGATTATGTGACGGCCTCTCTGTCTGTGCGCCGAGGCGGTGCCGATAATGGCATGATTATTGGACTCCGTCCCCCCACTGGTAAAGATGATTTCTCCAGGCTTGCACTTTAGGATGGCGGCCACCTGCTCGCGTGCCTTTGAGAGCGCCCTTTTTGCGGCTATGCCGTACCAGTGGTTGCTGGAGGGATTGCCGAAATCCGTCTCCAGGTAAGGTCGCATAGCCTCGATCACTTCCGGCGCGTGTGGTGTAGTGCCGTTATAGTCCAGATAAATGGGCGGCTTCATGGAACGGCTCCCTGTCCTTATCAGTGATGCTCGGCAGACTTTCTCGCGCACACCCTCCTCGCGGTCAAGGGCCCGGCTCGAGACCAACTCTCTTCAGAAAACAAGTCAAAGCGAATGGCGAAGCGACGAGAGCCGGTCAGGAGCGGTCAGTACATCTTGTTTGGCAGGTAGAGGGCAATGTCCGGAACAGCCAGGATAGCCAACGTCCCTAAAATCAGCGCGAGCAGGAACGGCAATGACCCAATGAAAATGTCCCCCAAGGAGATCGATCTGTCTATTCCGTTCACTACGTACACGTTGATTCCCACGGGAGGAGTGATTACCCCCATCTGAGTCACCAACACGATGATAACCCCAAACCAGACCGGATTATATTGAAGGCTCTCCACGAGTGGGAAAAAGATGGGAATTGTGAGCATGATCAGCGCGAGGGCATCGATGAAGCAGCCGCCGATCAGGTACACGACAATAATAACGATCATGATTCCCCACGGAGGCATGTTCAGTCCGGCCACCCATGATGCGAGCTCAAAAGGTAGTCTCGTCACCGCGAGAAAGTGACCGAATATTACGGCCCCTGCCACGAGAAGGAGAATCATGCAGGACGTTCTCAATGTCTCGAAACACGACTTCACAAATCCTGGCCAAGTCAGCGTCCTTCGGCTCAGGGCGGTGGCGAGAACACCAAAAGCCCCTACTGCTCCAGCTTCTCCTGGAGTGAACCAGCCGGTGAAAAGGCCCCCCATCACAATCGCGAAGATGAAGAGCGTTTCCCCTAGCTTACTCAAGGACCGGATCTTTTCGGTCCAAGGCACCCATTCTCCTGCAGCCCCTTGCGAGGGGTCGAGCCAAGTGTAGAGGGATATGGCAAGGATGAAGAGAACGGAGATGAAGAGAGCGGGGACAATACCTGCCACAAAGAGTTTGCCGATTGATTGCTCGGTGAGTATTCCATACACAATCAACACGACGCTGGGCGGCATGAGCATCCCCAGACTGCCCCCAGAAGCCACAGAACCGCCAGCCAGGCGACCGCCGTACCCGTACCGTTTCATCTCCGGTAGCCCGACGACCGCAAAAGTTGCCGCTGTTCCCGGGCTGGATCCGGAGACCGTCCCGAATCCGCAACATGCAGCCACTGTGGCCATTGCCAGGCCTCCTCTGATGTGACCGATGAATGCGTAAGCACAGTCATAAAGTCTTCGTCCGATGCCAGCATTAAAAGCAAGCTGCCCCATGAGGACGAACATGGGGATTACTGTGAGCCCGTACGACGAGTACACGTCGTAAAAGTCCCGGGCCAAAAGCTTCAAGCCTGCGGAACCGGAAACAATGTAACTGAAGCCCACAAACCCGACGAGGGTCATCACGTACGCGACCGGCATGCGGGTGAAAAACAGGGCGACCAGCACGATGGTGCCGATAACGCCCAGGGTGGCAGGGCTCATCGCTTCACCGCCTTTCCAACAAATTGCGCAACATGAAGGAGGAGGACCGCGCACAAGACCCCGAAGCACACGGAAACCAGGTATATGTACGGATGCATGCGCATCTGTACAGTCATGCTCACTTCACCTTTAGCGGCCAGCTCTCCCGCGTACAGCCACATTTGCCAGGCCACCAGTGCAAAAAGAATCAGGCTAACCGTAGAAGTGACCGCGTCCAGTATCGCCTGGCTCCTCTCACTCATTCTCTGGACCAAGATGTCGACGCCCACATGGCCTCTCTCCATTTGGGTATAGGGCATGGCGCAGGCAAGCACGACGACGGCAAGCAGTCCTACCATGTCGACTGCGCCGAGAATGGGACTTCCAAATGCGCGCATAACCACGTCCGCTGTGGTCAACAACATTATGGCCACGAGAGCAAGTGACCCGAGCAATCGCAGAAGCTTGACTAACCAATCCAGAACCTTCTCGAATGTTCCCATGCGAGATCCTCAACTTTTCTCGTGTGAAACACGACGATGGCAGAGCCCCCGCGCGGAATAGGCATCCTATGCATACAGTCGCGAAACACCGTCACGCGGGGTGGCTCGTGTGGGACGCGGAGATCAAACGTTTCCCTCTGTCTTGCGACAGAGAAAGCGATACTGTCTCGGAATTGCGGCAAATGTTAAGATCGTGGCACCCTTCTTTTTTTGCACCCTCACCCTAGCCCTCTTCCGAAGGGAGATGGGACTTGCAACTGCCCGGAATGACAGAGCCCTCTCCCTGTGGAAGCGGGTGGGGTGAGGGCTCCATGGGCAGTATCCTCCCTCACCGTACCACTTTTTCTGCTGTTTCCCGAGTCTTGAGACAGTTTCAAGCCTCCCGTCCCACCATTTTCTCGTGCAGTGTATCCATCAAAGGCTTAAGACCGAGCGACGCAGTGCCGGCACTCCCTCTGTGTCAGCCGGAGGGGCATGTGTGGGCAACGTCAGGCCTATAGCCATCATGAAGACGCAACACGCCGCTGAAGCCAGAAACTCGTTTTCAGCGGTCCAAGTCTTCCTGCGTCGATGCGGCTTCTCGGCCGAGTAAGCGACCAAAGCCGCCTATTTGTCCGCGTCCTTGAACGCTTGCTGAGCAGTGTCAAGAGCTTCCTGGCCAGGCAGGTTTTTCTGCTTCATCTCTTCGACAAATTCCACAAGTACGGGCTTGACTGCCTCTCCCCATCGCTTGGCTTCTTCAGGAGGAAGCTCGATGATTTTCTTGTTTTTCTCCTTCAGGAACTGCAAACCTTCCTTATCGATCTCATCCCAGGCTTGACCGTGTTTCGGGCTCCATTCCTGGTTAATCTCCTGGATAGTCTTTTTCACGTCCTCGGGGAGAGAGTTCCACTTGTCCTTGTTCATGGTGACAAAAAAGGTCGTGGTGTATGCAGCCGGAAAGTCCATGGTCACGAAGTCGATCACTTCTCCGAGCTTCCACCCTTTGTTTGACTCGAGAGGATAGACTGCTCCGTCCACAACACCCTTTTCAAGTGCCTGATAGGACTCCGGCATGGGCATGGCAACAGGGGTTCCTCCCAGGGCTTTGACGACCTTCTGACTGGTCCCGTGACTGCGGATCTTGAGGCCCTGCAGATCCTCCAGCTTCTCGACGGCCTTGCCCTTTGTGTGCAAGAGCCCAGGACCGTGGGCATGGAGGTACATCACTTGGGTATCGGTAAGGGCCTTATCTTTGAACTTCTCATACACAGCATTGGCCACCTTGGTGGCCTGGACGCCGCTCTTGTATCCAAGAGGAAGGTCCACCACCTCCATCAGGGGGAATCTCCCTCTCGTGTAGCCCAAAACTGACAGACCAAGGTCGGAAATTCCGCTTACCACCCCGTCATAGACGACATTGGCTTTGGTAAGAGTTTGGCCCGGATAATACTCGATCTTCACCTTGCCGTTCGTCCGCTTCTCCACCTCTTTGCACCAAGCTTCGGCGAGCTGGCTCTGGACATGGGTTGCCGGGAAGAAGTTACTGTACCTCAGCTTTATGGGATCTGCGGCGGACGCGGGAGATAACCCTACGAACATGAGGATCGCCATTCCCAGGAGCAGTACCAAAAACCTGACTGAGCCGGATCTCATCATCTCCTCCTCTGATTGAGTTAAAGTGTTGAGCCGAGAATTCGGGTCGCTGACCATCTCGACCCTCACGGCAAAACGGAAGGTGAAAAATTTCGCGTCAGTGTACCCCAGAAAAGCAGGCCTGTCAAAATCATTAGGTGACGAAAAGAAAACTTTGGATAGGGCGTGCGCGAATTCACCATAGTGATCAATCTCGCATCTTCTACCCCTCAACGCGGTTGAAATATACTGCCACGCATTGAATATGCGTGGCAGTCATTGGAGATAAAAGCCAATGAGCCTTCGGTCGAGATTTCCCGTCAGTGCCTGTGGAGCCCCTGGCCTATGGCCAACACGATAGTGGAGCGCGGCCGTTGCTTTCACGCCGTCGTTAGTGACTCGGATTGCGAATCAGGTTCGGGGCTATTCTTAATGCACTCCACTATTAGGATCAGGCTTTGCCAACGTACTAGCCAATTGGTGCGATCTCGACAACGGTCGCCTGGATGCACTCGCAGCCCACGGTCCAGCAAGGGGCACCATCACGGATCCACGGAGCCTGCTTCCCATGAGGGGAACCATGTAGCCGCCAAAGCAGCGAGGCGACATCGCAGCACGTGCGCTCCCGCCGAACTGTCGAACAACTCCGCTCCTTGCGGCCATTACATTGACAGAGCATAGACTCTTTGGTACTAATTGAACTCACATTATTGACAAGGGTGGATTTAGCCATGGCCGACGTCGAAGGACTGAAGGAAGCACGAGACGTGCAAGTCTCTGCACAAAGAGCCGGGGGCTTCCATATCAAAGGGAGTGAGCACCTGGACTGGGGAATGAAGAATCGCCTCAGCCGTATCATCAAGCCGGATACCGGTCGAACCGTAATGCTCGCGGTGGATCACGGATACTTCCAAGGCCCCACATCCGGTCTGGAAGTGATGGAGAAGACCCTGGAACCACTCATTCCCCACGCGGACTGCCTCATGCTGACTAGAGGAATTCTGCGCACGTCGGTTCCACCAGGCAGCCAGGTCCCGATTGTGCTGCGAGTCTCCGGGGGCAACAGCGTGCTCAGCGAGCTTTCCAACGAAACCTGGAACGTGGCTCTCTCCGATTGCGTTCGCCTGAACGTTTCAGGCATGGCCCTGTCAATCTACATCGGGGGCGAGTACGAGCATCAAACCCTGGTCGCCTTCTCCGATCTCATCGACGCCGGTTACGAAGCAGGGATTCCAATTCTGGGCGTAACCGCTGTAGGAAGAGACATGGTACGGGATGCCCGATATCTCTCGCTTGCCTCGAGAATGTGCGCTGAGATGGGCGCCAACATCGTCAAGACCTATTACTGCGAGGACTTCCGACGGGTGACCGGAACGTGCCCTGTTCCAATCGTCATGGCGGGCGGAAAGAAGCTCGCGGAGCTCGATGCTCTAACCATGGCCTACAATGCCGTCACCGAGGGGGCGGTAGGAGTGGACATGGGACGAAACATCTTCCAGTCCGACTGCCCGGTCGGCATGATCAAGGCGGTCCGAGCGGTGGTTCACTACAACGAAAAGCCGGAATCCGCGCTAAAAATCTACGAGGACGAAAAGAAGAAGTCCGCAGCAGCCTGACCAGCGTTCGCCAGTCCGGTCCCGCGCCGTCTGATCGAGACGAAGGCGGCTCGGGGTTTGCGGACCTCTCGATATGGCCAGCGGCCTTGAAGAGCGCCGGTACTCTTGGGATACCCGCGCAGACGACCAGGACGGATCCGGCATTACCGCGACGAGCTCGCGCGATCCGGGCCTCCTCACCGGATACCAGATCAAGACACGCATCTCAATCTTCAGGCGGCACGAGAACTGCATTCAGGAGCTCCCCTATGCGAGTAGCGATGTATTACAACAATAGCGACGTGCGGATCCAAGAAATGGAGGTGCCGCAGATTGGTCCCAACGAGCTCCTGGTAAAAGTATGGGCCAGCGGAATCTGCGGCAGCGATGTTCTCGAGTGGTACCGCGTGCCCAAGGCGCCTCTGGTGCTCGGCCACGAGATAGCCGGAGAGATCGTTCGGGTGGGGAAGGACGTAACGGCATGGAATGTCGGAGATCGAGTGTTCGTCTCTCACCATGTTCCGTGCAACATGTGTAGGTATTGTGTCGCTGATCACCATTCCTGTTGTGACACGCTTGCGTCAACGAATTTCGACCCGGGCGGATTCGCCGAGTACGTGAGGATCCCCGCCATCAATGTCCAGAACGGTACGTTTCGTTTGCCCGATTCCATGACGTATGACCAGGCAGTGTTTATTGAACCGCTGGCGTGCGTATTCCGCGGTCAACTCCACGCAGGGTGGCGTCCAGGCCGTCGAGCTGTCGTGCTTGGAAGCGGCATCTCGGGGCTCATGCATATTCAACTTGCCAAAGCCGCGGGAGCGGCCAAAGTGATTGCTGTGGACGTAAACCTTCATCGCCTCGATGCCGCGAGCCGTTTTGGGGCCGATGTGGCCCTTTCTGCAGGAGATGACCTGGAGCAGCGAATCGTCGAAGCCAATGACGGGAGGCTTCCGGAGCTAGTCATTGTAGCCACAGGCGCCACTTCAGCCATCAATCAGGCCTTTCGGGTCGTGGACCGCGGTGGTACCATTCTCTTCTTCGCCCCTTCGGATCCGGGGGCCACGGTGGAAATACCCTTTAACGAGGTCTGGAGAAAAGAGGTGACTATGACCTCCTCGTACGCAGGAAGCCCTCGGGACATCATGACCGCTATCGAGCTCATCTCCGGTCACAGGATCGATGTGGACGCAATGATAACTCACCGGCTCCCCCTACAGGATACTGCGGAAGGATTCCGGCTCGTTACCCAGGCAGCGGATTCCATCAAAGTGGTTATAGAGCCTCAACGCTGAGTGGGACCGTCACATGTCTGCTATACCCTCGAGCGAAGTACAGCGGCGGATCTCGAGCGCAGGAAGACGAAGGCCGGAATAGAGAATTCGTACGTGGTTACCAGCAATGGGCCGGAAAAGCTCACCCGATTTGACGATCGCATTCAGGTGCTTCCCTGAGGCCAAGGCAACACACCTGTTGCTCACTGATTGGGGGGCGTGCCATTTGAGGGAATAAGGCGCCGTTCGCTCATCGTTGAGCAGCGGTTCCATCGTGGAGGAAAGCTCCTGATTTATTTCAATGCCCGATTCGGGCAGACCGCAGCCTTCCCCTGGACAAAGCCTCAGATGCCGCTTCCAGGAAAACTTTCTCGGTTTCTCGCACCATGGCCTCGATGGAATACCGCTGTAGCACCTTTTCTCTCGCCATTTGTCCCATGGCGGTCCTGCGGGGCTCGTCTTTGAGGAGGCTGACGAGAGCCTCCGCGAATCGGACCGGGTTCCCGGGCTCTATCAACAAACCCGTCTTGCCGTGATCCACGAGCTCGGGGATCCCACCTACTGACGTGCCCACCACAGGCAGGCCTGCGGCCATGGCTTCAATCACCACATTCGGAGACGATTCAGACCTGGATGCCAGGGCGAAGACCCAGGCGCGAGTCAAGTGTTCGTACACCCCATCGGTCCCCTGCAGCAACTTGATGCGGGAAGCAAGCTTTTTGTCCCGGATGAACTCTTCCGCCTGAGCCCTGAGGTAACCGTCCCCAATGAGGACGAACGACGCTTCGGGAACAGCCGCGGCCGCCAATCTGTAGCTTTCGAGAAGGGTCAACGGATCCTTTTCTTCCACCAGCCGCCCTACTGATACGACCAAAGGAGGGGAGGGACTCCCGTGGGTGGGCTTGAGCGCGTTCACATCGACGCCGTTGGGAATGTGACTGACGCGATGGGGATCCACTCCGAGGGATTTGACCAGCTCGTCGCGGGAGGCGGCGGCGTTACAGACAATCCGATCGCTCAGGCGCCACAGCCATCTGTCATGCTGATTGGGTCGGAGGCTCCGATATCCGCTTATCAATATTGGCACCCGGGTTCCCGCACCGATGAGACGACCCCAGATGTTAGGAACAACCGTTAACGTATACAGGATCTGGGGGCGCTCCCGCAGGAGTTTCCACGCAAGGACCGAGAGCGCGCGAGGACCCACCCAGGATGACCTTGATAGATACGTAGTCCGGATGCCTGCTCTCTCCGCGGTGGGCAGCATGTCATAGCCGCGCCGGCAAACCCACAGCTCGGCCGCGAAGAGGTCTCGGTCGAGGTGTTGGAGCAGGTTAACAGCGTATCGCTGTGTTCCTCCAAATTCCAGGTCCTGGACAAGCACCGCAAGACGGAGCGGCATCATCCGTACGAGAGCTTTGTCAGCCTGCACGCGATCTCTCCTTCATGTCCATGCCCGACGCCTGCTCTCTTGGGTCACTTTCGCTTCCCTGGGCCGGTGAATCGGCAAAACTCGTGTCATAGAGGTCTCTTAGTTTGCTCATCACGAGAGGTCGGGCTTCCAACTCTTCGATCGCCCAATCGAGAAATGCGTCTATCTTATCAATGAACCTTGTTACATCGGCTTCGGTGTTGTGTTGGGGACAGCCGCCGGGAAGCAGCTCGGACGAATGGAAATAGAGGGTGAGCGTCCGCCCCTGTCGCGCTTGGTGGAGGCGAGCCGCGGCTTTCAACCGTCTGAGGCCGGTTGCCATTGGCTGCGCGGAGAGCGAAGCAAGGTACTTCGTGGCCGGACGGACAAGGTATTTCGTCGCCTGACTCAGGGAAGAAATCCATTCGGCTAGACTTCCTATGCCTGGATAGATAGGGACGATGGTTATGGGGACCTCCAGGATGCGAGAATGACCAGGCCTGCGGGGATCGCTGGAATCAGGGAAATAGGGATCGCTTGGCGCTGTCAAATGATCGGGACCGCCGTACTCCGTTCTGAGGGGGGCTATACTGCTGTCCACTTGTATTGGAGAATCCTCCAGCACGCGAAACATCTTCGCCCCGAGATTGAAGCGTCCCATCCGGAATGACACCGGATTTGGATTCATTTCCCGGACAACATCGAGCACGTTGTTGAATTTAGCTCGGAGCAGCTCGACAGGGATGAGCTCGGAAGGAGTCGGCTGGGGGAAAGGCAATGGCTCCAGGGGGGGAGTATTCCAATGGTGCAAATGTATGCCGATCTCAGCGCCCCACTGACGGGCAAGATCTGAGAGGAATGCGCGGTGGGACGAATGTACGGCGACCGCGTACGAAACAAAGAGAGTCGGTTTGATTCCGTGTTTGCGAAACACGTGGTCGAGCTTTGCCAGGCATTCCACGTTTCCCGTTAAGTCTGTGCGTGACTCGTAGGACTTTCGGAAAAGCCCTTCTTCTTCAACATCTATAGTAATCGCCAACTCCATGGGCACGTCCGTAGCAGATACTGGTGACTTGGCCAAGAACTGTACCCCCTTTTTATACGTGCGATGGCTGCCGATGGCAATGGCGTTCCACACATGCCATTTGTCCCCCTGATGGTGTACGGCCTGGACAGAATGGACGACCGGGGTTGGTTCGGATCCCATCAGACGGCCCGGTTCAAAAAAAGGATGGCTTTCCAAGCCTCTCTCGGAGTATGCTTATGAAATCACGCGAGATCTTTCGCCTTGAGCCCACCGATCCAGGTGTGATAGAAGGATTCAGAGGGGAAAGATTAGTAGCTCTCTCGCGAGGCACAATCTGTGCGCAGAGTCCCCGGACGGCGGCAAGGTGGGGTGGGGGACGGTCGTCGAAGGCGGCGACGGTCACGGTGAGGGGCGAGTTCGCGTGTGGAGGCCAGTGGACGAATTGTATGGCTGTGCCGTGCTTCTCCGATCTGCTTGGGGAGTCGAGCACCCGGGTGGTATATATGACGAGCGATACAAACAGGCCGACGGTTCAAAGAGATTCGGAAGTCAATGAGCCTGATTTCTTGCAATCATCTCATACAAAGACCCTTACCATAGATCTTGACACACTGTTCACGAGAGATATCACCGCTTCAGGCAGCTTCGATTTACGCCAGATGAAAGACATCTCTTTCGGAAAGCTCCTCGAAGCTGTGCCGATGCCCACACTCTTGATAGATTCGTCATTTTCCATAGTCTTTGCCAATGAGGCTCTCAATTCCATTTCTCTGGACTGTTCGCAGGTAGTCGGCAATCATGTGGCCACATTTTTTGCGGGAGAAACCGAGGGCAGCCGCGCCACCCTGTTGATCCAGAAGGTGTTCGAGGAGCGAAGCACTCAGGTGTTCGAAGGACTTGTGAAATGCGACGACAAGATCCTTTGGTGCCGAATCCATCTGCGATCCGTTCGTTTTCAGCGCCAGCGGCTGGTTCTTGCCATCGTCGAAGATCTGACTGCCGAAAAGAAGCAGGCAATTATCAACGAAAAGTACCACCGGCTTGTGGACATATTTCCCATCGGAATAGCAGAATTCATTCTCGCCGATCCTGTCTCCCTCTCGGATTCCCCCGAAGACATCCTTTCCGCATTGGCTCGAGCCGAGCTGATCGGCGGCAACGTGGAGTTCGCCAAGTTGAGGAAGCGTCCGAACATCGACACTCTCAAGGGGAGGCATTTCAACAGGCTGCTGCCGTTCGAAGAACGGCATATCCAGCGGTATTACAGGTGGATCTCGCGCGGGTTACCGGTGTACACTTTTGAGTCCAAAGAGAGGTTGGGCTCAGACACCCCCAGATACTATGAGAACACCCTCGTGCCGAACATCAAGAACGACTCGCTCGTGGGGCTGTGGACGCTCAGGCAGGATGTTACCCACCGAAAGCAGACCGAGGCCGACCTCCGCGAGGCTCGGGACATTTTGGAAGAACGGGTGCACGAAAAGGCCGTCAGACTGGAGGAAACCAATCAGCTCCTGACCGTAGAAATCGGTGAGCGGCTCCGGGCAGAGGACAAAATCGCCAGACTCGTCACGCAGCTCAGGGAAGCCCTGGCTAAGGTGAAGATCCTGAGTGGCCTTCTCCCTATCTGCGCTTCCTGCAAGAAGATCCGTGATGACAGCGGCTACTGGACACAAGTGGAGGTGTACGTTCGAGAGCATTCAGACGCAGATTTTACCCACAGCATTTGTCCGGAGTGCGCTGCAAAACTTTATCCGGAGTTTTTCGATCCCACTTCATACAAGTAGATTCATGGCCATCTTGAGCCCTTGTGAACAACAGCCCACGATGCGGAGTTGTTCCTGAGTGACTTTTGATGCGAAAATTGGTATACTTATCTCGCAATTCAAAACCATCTTTCGGACAAGAGGAGATGAATGCCGATGATGGCCAGCGACAAGACTCTCGAACAAGAGGTTCTCCAGGATTTGTATTCGGGGATGGACGATACCGCCCTCATGAAGAAGTACCGGATGTCTTACGGTGAATTGCGGTCCCTGTACAAACAATTGTTCGACAGCGGACTCTTGACGCGCGCACACACGCTGTGTCGTCCCTCGGCCAAATCCTCTCGTGAAAGTGAGGGAAGATCCCCCCTGCAATCAACGGGCAGGAGTCCGTCAGAGTTGCCTGGTCCGATTGTCGATGAGAAAAGGGCAGATGCCCGCCGCGGGGTGAGCATGGAGATCCCAGCGTACGACAGGGATCAGCCGGAAACTCACGGGTATATCCGAGACATATCGGAGAGGGGTGCTCAGCTCAGGGGCGTCGAGGTCGATGTGGGCGAAACCAAGACTATCGTCACCCTGGGAGACATGAGCGGGGAAGTAGCTCCATTCGAGTTTGAAGCTCGATGCTGTTGGACGGAAACAGAGCCGCAACAGGACCAAGTGGTGGCCGGATTCGAAATCGTCCAGATAACAGAGGAAAATCGTTACGAATTGAAGAAGCTCATGGACGTCCTCGAATGGAGCGCGTGAGACTTCTTGTCCTTCCCTGCACGTTCGGCGCACGGCAGCACAGAGAGTGTCCCCCTGCGGCCTGTCAGGGGTCAGACTGACTGGCAGACCGCTTCGCGGCTACCTATTGAGCATACTTGACACCGTGCCCGGAACGGTCGGCCTGCAGCAAGGCTCTTCACAGACTTCGCCCCTAAGGGGCCCACCAACGGTAGTCCCACGCGACGCGGGATTTTTAACCCATGGGAAGGGTGGCCGACCATTTTCTAGAACGACCCAGACAGGGTCGAGCAATAATCAGGGCCATACAACCCCTTGGGTGACACGGAGCACGGTGTCAGAAAGTGTCTCAAAAGCCGGCAGTCCGTGATAATCGTGGCACGCCCCCTCACCCTGACCCTCTCCCCCGAAGCGGGAGAGAGGGGATTCTTTCGGCTCCCTCTCCCTCTGGGAGAGGGTTGGGGTGAGGGTGCCTTTCCACGCATCGACGCTCAATCGTGCTACGATTTTTGGCGTGTCCCGAGTTTTGAGACATTCTCGTCAAGCTTGTCCAACAATAGGGGCTTCGCGGAGAAGACGAGACGCCATGTCCGCCACTCACTCACCATCAAACCCTACGGCTGGTTCACTGAGGGAGATCCCGGTCTTCCTGACACTTCCTTGAGCGCATGTTCGAGGTTCGCTCTTGCATCATCCAGCCTCGGATCGAGGCGTAGGGCTGCACGGAAATGGCGGATCCCATTGTCCGGTTGACCGCTCATCATGTAAAGGACGCCGAGATTGTTATGCACGTCGGGGGATCCGGCTCCTATCCGTATAACATTTCTATAGACCTCTATCGCCTCGGTGATTCGGTTCGCACGAACGAGCACGTAAGCCAGATTTAGAAGAATCGGGGGAGCATCGGGCTTTTCCTCGAGAGCTCTCCTGTAAAGGCTGACCGCCTCCTCGAACCGGCCGCTGCCCTCGACTATTCGTCCCAGGTTGTTGGCCGCTTCGGACAAGCTAGGGTTGCTTGCCAAAGCCTTCCGATACAACTCCTCGGCCTCCGCTGTCCTGCCCTGCATTTTCTTGATGAGTCCCAGGTTGTTGAAAGCAATCGCGTTCTGGGAGTCCACTTTGAGCGCGCTCAAGAAGTAATCTTCCGCTTCCGGCAGTTTTCCCCGATCGAGATTCAGCCTGCCAAGAATTAGACGAGCGGTCAGGGAGCCAGGGTTTTGGCGAAGATTGTCATTCCATAATGTTGCCGTGCTGTTCCAGACTCTGGTGCGGGCCTCAGTTTGAACCACCAGGAGCGCCAGATACACGATTCCGGCCACAAGGAGAGCGTGCCTGAAGAGCGGCGGAGAGACAGTCGCCACGCGGTGTGCGAGGAGCGCCATGAGGCAACCTGCGCCAATCATTGAGAAATAGAGAAAGTGATTTGCCACGAACGAATGGAGCTGATGACCGAATTTGAATATCCCCGACGCCGGCAGGATGGGGATCAAAAATACTGCCAAGGCCCAGAAGAACCGATCTTCCAGCCGTTTTCGAAACACGATCAGCAGCCCCGTGACACCGAGCAGGCCTGCTAATGGGACCCACCATCGCAAGGATGACAGATCCACGTGCCAAAGGGGATACACAACTGTCAGGTTGACAGGCGCGACAATCTTAGCGGCATAGAACCAGAGAGCGGAAGCAAGAATAAAGGGCCGTTTCATCCAGGGGAGATCTATTGTGTCCGTCGGCTCGGTGCCCATGGCGAGCAGAGCGCTTCCCGCGGACAGGATGAAGAACGGGACGAGAGCTACCAATATCGCTGGCTCGCATCTGAGGCGAGCGATCCATCCGCGGAGCTGCCCTGAGCTGTTACCGGCGTCCCCCAATCCACGATCTTTGGGCAGCATCACCTGGGAAGCGAGCAAAATTACTGGAAAAAACACGTAGGTTGGCTTCGCGAGCACCGCGAGCTCAAAGGTGAGGAGCGACAATCCGTAATGGAGCCGAGAGCCAGCGTCCCGGTATCTGAGGAAAGACAGCCATGACAGGAGGCAGAACATGGCTCCCAGCACGGTTTTCCGCTGCGCAAACCAGATGACTCCAGCCACCTGGACCGGATGCAGGAGAAAGAAGAAGGCCACTATCGAGCAGAATGCCACGTCTGCTCCGAGAGCGCTCAAAAGCAGAAAGAGCAAGCAGCCGTTTATGCAGTGGAAGACGAGGTTCACGAACGCTGTCACAGAGGGCTCGGCAACGGTGTAGCCTACGAGATACTTGTCCAACATCAGGCTTACAGAGCTTATGGGCGCGTAATATCCGGGAACAATACGGCCCTTGAAATCCATGAACAGGCCACCAGTCATAGCCACGGGATCGGTTGCGTCCAGCACCGCCCGGTATGCCCCCAGATCCCAGCCGGCGAACTCTTGGGGGAGGTTCCGGCCGTAAACGATCATGGTCAAGAGCACGAACGCAGCGAGTAAGGCTCTTGCTACAACTTTTCCCCGTAGGTCTTTCCCATCGCTTGGCGGATCGAGCTCAAGCGCCCGAGCATTGCGATCAGGTACCTTTTCCATTGCTGCCTCGTTCCGAAGGGGGAACGACTTCCCGGTCGGAGATTTCCCATCTTGAGCTTCGCGTCGTGAGCGATGCGACCACGCTTCGAGTATCCGTATTCGAGAGAAGACTGGCTCAGCCGATCACGAAGCGGGCTTTGCTGCCGCGTTTATCAGGCACTATTTCGAGCCGCGTGTCTATACGGTCCCGCAAATCCGGAACATGTGAGATCACCCCAACCAGTCTTCCTCCGCTTTGCAGATCGATAAGAGCCCGAAAAGCCAGATCCAGGGCTTCCGGGTCGAGGCTTCCGAATCCTTCATCCACGAATATCGTATCCAGTCGTATGCCGCCCGAATAGGATTGTACGACGTCCGCCAAGCCGAGGGCCAGAGAAAGGGACGCGAGGAAACTCTCTCCGCCGGAAAGGGTAGACACGGGGCGCTCTCTTCCCGTGTAGGAGTCAACGACTTCGAGATCGAGCCCGCCGGATGTGCGCCGGTCGGCACGCTCACTCTGACGCTGCAAAGAGTACCGCCGGTTGCTCATGATTTCCAGCCGCTCTGACGCGGCCACCAGCACTTTGTCGAGCAGAGCCCCAAGGACGAACCGCTGAAAGGTTATCCCAACTGGATTGTGACCGTTGGCGACCTCGGAGATTCTTCCGACCACCGCGTAACGCGTCTCTTCGTGTGCCAGCTCTCGGGAGCACGATTCATAATCGGCAGCAAGCTTTGTTACCCGCTTGAGGGATTCAGAGAGGGTTGCTTCGCGCTGCAACGCGGTCTGTAGCCGCGCCTTGGCTTCGTGCGCGGTCTTTTCGATGCCTTCCAAATCCGGAGGAACGAGTCCGTTGGCCGCTTTCTTCGCTCTCGCGAGCCGATCTCTCGCTGATTCCAGACTTGTGTGAAAGGTCTGGATTTCTTGCTCGAGTGAGTCCATTTCGTGCGGGCCTTTCTTCCCGGATCGAAAATCGTCCACATCGGTAAAGCCCGCGTCCCTTATGGTTTTCAGAAAGAGTTCCTGATGCTCTAGCACGGATCGGGCTGCCTCGGCAGCGGATTCCTCCGCCGCTGTCAGAGCTGTGGTCCGAGAGGCTAGTTCCTCGCGAGAGCGGGACAGGGCCTCTTGCGCTGCCTCCCAGGCGGCTTCAAGCGATCCAAGCCTCGCCTGCTCTCGTTCCACTGCTTGCCGGACGGCCGACTGCTTCCTCAGATTTTCAGGGATGCCGCTCTGCAGCGCAGCCACCTCCGCTTCCGCTGTCTGGCTCTCTATCATGGCGGCCTGGTGCTCCTGCTCCACTCGGTCCCGCTCTTCGCGAAACCGTTCGAAGTCTTCCCTAAGCCCGGCGGTCTCCTCGGACAACCGCATCAAGTCTTTGTGCGCAGCGTCTGCTTTCTTCAGCTCCTGTTTCAATCGTGCCAATTCGCCCTCGGCCTCTTTCGGATCGCGGATCTCATCCCCTAAGGTTTCCCTCAGCACGATTGAGGTTGCTGCGACCTCCGCAATCCGACGCTCCAGATCCATTTTTTCATCCCTGATATTCTCCACTTCCTGCTGCAGCTCGGTGACGCGCGACTTCTTGGCCTTTAGAGAGCGATCGCTTGGTATACCATGGTCCACCACCGCGGGGGCAGGATGGTCCGTGGAGCCGCAAACAGGACAGGGGAGCCCCGGCTCCAGTCTTTGAGCGAGTACCGCGGCCTGTCCTTCCACCCAGGCGCGGTCCAGCGCTTCCAGCTCGGACATGGCGCTATCGAGCGCTTGCACGGCCTTTTTCAGCCGCTTTTCCGCGCCATCGAGCGCATACCTCAGAGAGGCTTCCCCCTGGACGAGCTCCTGAAGGCGCCGAGAATTCCGTTGCACTGTCTCAGCATGGGCCACCTTGTGCTGAAGAAGCTCACGCTGGTCGGCCACTCTCTCCAGATCCCTCAATAGCTCTTTGTTTTGCCCGATTTTCTCTGCGCAGGCTTCCAGGCGACGCGTGGCCTGCGCGAGTTCTTGCCCTTTGCTGGATAGAGCTCGCCGAGCTTCATCGGAGCGCCGTGCCGCTCGCTCCAAGTCCTTCACTCGCGCCGCAAGGTCCGCTAGGCGCCCCAAAGTCCGGCGAGCCTCCTCACGCTCTCCGGCTCTTTTCTTTTCCGCTTCGAGGTTTTGCTCTGCCTCTTCAACAGTAAGCTTCCCTTTCACAAAGGCATCCCTGGCAGTCTTGAGTCGTTCGGACGCCTTCGCAGACTCCTGGATGCTCCGCTCCACACTCCTCTCTTCAGAGATGAGCGTTGCGGCCCGCTTCGCACGGGAGAGGGCACCACTCTTGGACTGGTAGACCGGAATCTGGCGCTCCAAATCGGCGAGGGCTCGTTCGGCATCGGCAAGCTCCGCCAGCCTCTCGGCAGTCCGCCTGGCCTCCGCAAGCTTCTCCTGGACTTCAATTTCTTGGGCTTTCAGGATTTGGATATCTTTTTGAACATCTGAAAGCTGTTCACATGTCTGGGTCTCACGATCTTTGAGATCTCCGATCGTTTCCGATTCAGCCTGGTCCAGTATGAACTTCAGGCGGCTTCCCAGGTCTCTCACCTGGACCTCGATCTCCTTTGACGCTTGCTTCAGGGCTTCTTCGACCCTTCTGTACAGCTCCGTCTGGAAGAGGACTTCGAGGATCGCCTGGCGCTCTCTGGAATCCGCAAGCAGGAGCTTGCGGAATTGCCCTTGCGGCAGCACAACGACCTGACGGAACTGATCTCCTCGAAATCCCAGGAGGTCTTCTACCGCCCTGGTGACCTTCGACCATTGTGAGGCTATTACTTCACCAGGATTCTCGTCGCCGGGGTTCTCGGCCAGTCGGGTCAGGGTTGCTTCGGCGCGAATCTTTGCACTTCCCGTGCCGCGAAGCCGGGGACGTTGCTGTTCCGGTCTCCGATGAATGCGGTACCTTTCTGTGCCGAGGCGGAAATCAAAGATCACCTCTGTTGGAGTTTGCGGGTCAGAGAGATCGCTCCGGATGCGTTTCACATCCCGCTCCGGGCCGGAACACTCCCCGTACAGCGCGAAAGTCATGGCATCGAGAATCGTTGTCTTGCCCGATCCGGTGGGACCGTGGATGAGAAACAGGGTTCGATCGCGCAGCTCCTCGAAGTCGAGGACTACCTCTCCCGAGTACGGTCCTATGGCGCGGACCACGAGCTTTATCGGCTTCATAAGCTCGACACCTCCCGTTCTTGCCGGAGTACCTTGTCCGCGATGACCTCGTACGCCTCCGCCTCCTGCTCGGATAGCTCCTCTCCAGTGACTTCCCGGAAAAAGAGCGCAAAGAGATCCGCATCCCTCATACGCCGATAGTCGCAGCCACGCTCCAAGGCAGCGGGACTCGCAGCGGATTGCGCACGCTCCACATGGAGACAATTGGGATACACCTCGCGAAGCTTTCCCATGAGGTCCAAGACTGGTCCTTGGTCTTGCACAAGGACCATCATGTAGTCCTCTCGATTCTCTCCGGGCCCGGGACCCTTAAGGATGTCCTTCACGTATCCGGAAATGACGCGCACATCTCTTCGAGGTAAGATGGGAACCGATTCGACGCGGGTGCATCCCCGGGCATCCATTTCCACTACATCGATTGATTTCGTGTGATTTGCCTCGGAAAAGGAGTATTTCAGCAGCGACCCCGGGTATCGTATGCGAGGCGTTCCGGCCTCCTGCGGCCTGTGCAAGTGCCCGAGCGCCGCGTAGTTGAAGCCGTCGAAGCATGCCGGATCGACTCTGTCGGATCCCCCAATAGAGAGAGGACGCTCCGACTCACTTTCCGACCCGCCTGCCACAAAGACGTGACCGACAATCACGCTTCGCTCTTCATGGGATCGTCGAGATCGTATCCTCTGAACCAGCTCTCGAAGAGCGTCATTATGGTCCTTGATGTTTTCGCAGGCTAGCTGCTCCCGCAGGACGGACGTCTCGCCGAAAGGTATAGGATAGAAGACCACGGGCCCCCACCGATCTGCAAAGGTGACCGGTGGAGGTTGGGAGCTGACTGTCCCGAAAACGTGGAGGTTTCTTCCAGCCATCACCCGTGAGCCAAACTCCAGGCGCGGGGCGCTGTCGTGGTTGCCCGCAATGCAGATGACAGGAATCCCCAAGTCCAGCACGAATCGCGAGAACACGTCGTCCAGCAGCTCCACTGCCTCAGGTGGGGGAACGGATCTGTCGTACACGTCTCCGGAGACGATCAGCACGTCTGGTTTGGCATCTCGAGCCACGTAGATCAGGCAGTCGAGCGCATAGGCCTGGTCGTCAGTGAGGCGAACGCTGTACAGGGACCGTCCCAGATGCCAGTCTGCGGTATGGATGAAGCGCATGATCCTTCTCCAGAGCTTCGGTCATCTGCGAAGGTGATTCAAGGCGAGCAACTATAGAAAAAAAATCCTCTGACTGCAATTGCACCGGAGCGAAAGCACAGCCCGTGACCCTTTTTCTGCCCTCCATTTGAGCGGGCCCGATCCCCACCCACATCTCGAGGTAAGTTCAAGAAACAAATACCGGCGAGACGCCGGCGCTACGGGAAATTGGCGCCAAGATCCTCGCCGCACGGACAGGTTTCAGACGTACTGTTGCTTGAAAACGGTCACGCTCCCCAAATTCTCGGCGTGTGACACTGCAATCAGGAAAACTGCTTTGCCGTGAATCGGGGCCGTATTTGCGAATAGGGGTGCTTCTACCATCCCCGACGGATTGACGTTCCCTTCAGAATTGCCTTTCTCTGTTCTTCAGGGATCCGAGTGAGGTGTTCGACTGCAGCAATGACGATGTGTCTCGGGGAGGTTCCGAGAGCTTTCGACAGGCTGAGGACCTTGTCCACCAGATCGTCGGGAAGAAGGAATTCATTTTGTTTATCGTCGATGTGAGGCATGACTTACCCGGCCGAGAGAGCGGACACTTAGTTGATCAGGATCGTTTCGCCCATTCAGGGTATCGCCGGCCGCCCGATGAGGATCTCGCGTCCTCGTTCCACGTCGCTAGCGATCTGGGCCTTAAGATCCTGGACGGATGCAAACTTCACTTCGTTGCGCAGCCGTTCCACCAGGTAAACAACAATGTTCTGGCCGTAGAGATCCCCGTCGAAATCGAGAATATGCACCTCGTAGGAGACTCGGCGATCCCGAAAAGTCGGATTGTACCCGATGTTCATGACCCCTCGATGAATGGTGTCACCGACACGACAATATACCGCGTACACTCCCTCGGGAGGATGAAGCTTCACCTCGGGCTTGATGTTGGCTGTAGGGAATCCCAGCCCCTTTCCACGGTGATGCCCGTGAATTACCCGACCTTCGACCGTGAATTCACGCCCTAGAAGCTCGTTGGCTTCTCGAATCTCACCTCGCAAGAGATGTTCGCGTATTCTGCTTGAAGAGACCATCACGTTGCCCTTTTTTACCGGCGGCACGACGTGACAGGAAAAGCCCAGTTGAGTAGCCATTTTCTTGAGCACGTGAGCATCTCCAGCCCGATGCTTGCCGAACCGATAGTTTTCTCCAATAAATACGTGCCGCGCTCCCAGCTCTTCGACGAGCACGTTTTCCACGAATTCCTCAGCAGTCTGATCGGCGAAATCAAGGGTAAATTCCGCCAGGATAAGGACATCCACTCCCAGATGCTCGAGGATGGCAGCACGTTCCCGCGGGGTGGTAATACGCGGGATTTCAGGAACCTTATTCAGTACGACCCTCGGATGGGGATCAAAGGTATAGACAATGGCATCGCGACCTTTCCGATGAGCACTTTCCACAGTACGTCCGAGTATCTCTTGATGGCCCAGATGGACTCCATCAAAGTTCCCCAGGGCTACGGAAGGGTCTGCGAACTTGTGATAAATCTTTTCGCGAACGCGAATGATTTCCATACGTGCTGACTGTTTTCTGCCGTCCCTTCAGAAACGAAATCAATCCCGCGCGGGCTCTGCGGGTTCCTCCGAGCTCAAGGACGCGGGCTGACTCTCGACGCGAGCCTTGAGATCGGAAATCTCTCTATCTTTCTGCTCGAGCTCTCTCTTGAGACGCACACCTTCCGATTCGAGAGCAGAAATCTTCCCGTTCAGCTCGTCCACGACGCCCTGATGCTCCTTGTCTGTCTTAATCATTCTGCGACGCTCACGCACCCATTTCAACTGGGTCACGAAGTCGCCTACCGCGGCTATGATAATTCCCAAAGCTACACAAAAGGTCACCAGTTCCCAGAACTGTACAGTTATTGGCTCGGAAAGCCCGAAGTAGTTAATTTGCATCACGATCTCCTTGTTCTTCATGAACAAGGAAATGACGAATATTACAAACGCGAGCTCTATGATCCTCTTGAGCAGCCTCATTTTTCCTCCGATCCGTTTATGTCTGGATACAGACGCGTGAACGCCTCTCGCAGCTTACCCCATGTACTTCGAAGATGCTCGGGAATAACCCGTACGTCGGCCAAGACTGGCATCATATTGGTGTCCCCGTTCCAGCGGGGCACAACGTGATAGTGGAGATGCTCCTCGATGCCGGCTCCCGCTACAGAGCCCAGGTTCAGCCCCACGTTGAATCCGTCGGGCCTCATCACCTTTCTGAGTACCTGGAGAGCTCTGCACACCTCCTGGATGAGCAGAGCGTTCTCTTCAGGATTGAGCTGGCAAATGTCCCACGCGTGCCTGTACGGACATACCAACAGGTGGCCGTTATTGTAAGGATATTTGTTCATAATAGTAAAGGCACCTTGAGCCCTATGGACAATCAGGTTTTCTTCGTCCTCTCTTGAGACCGGTTTTGTGCAGAAAATGCATTCTTGCTCTTTCTCTTTTCCCAGAATGTAGTCGATTCGCCAGGGGGCCCAGAGTCTTTCCATGTGTCCTTATGTATCCAATGTGCCGGGAAGCAATTTTGTTCCCACTACAGGGTCACAATTCTCCCGGTTACGGTATCGTCTAAGATTTCAAGCAAGCCCACAGTAGGGGTATTGAGGTACCGATTCCTGCTCGCGGACCCGGGATTGAACATGTAAGTCCCGTTCACCATTCCGCAAAAAGGGTCGTGCGAGTGACCGTACACGATGACGTCAGGTAGGTCCTCTCCGAACCTGGCCAGAATTCGTGCCGCAAGCCCTTCTCCCGATCCCCATCCATGGATCAAGCCGATCCGCTTCCCTGCTGCCTCAATAATTCTCGTAGGAGGCAACGAATCGGCAACCTCGTGGTCGTCCATATTTCCGCACACTGCTAGGACGCCCCGCTCCTCCAGTCGGTCAAGCACGCTTCGTGTTACGATGTCCCCAGCATGGAGGATCATGTCCGTGTCGGCGAAAATCACCTCCAGGATATGTTCGAGAGCAGCGTTGGGAGTCCTGAGATGCGTGTCGGAAAGTACTCCTATCTTCATATTATTCCGCCTAATGCCTGTGGTCAGTCTGCGCTAGCATTCGACGCCCTGATCACCAAGTCTCCTCCGACTACAACAGTGGACCCTGCAATAAGAATAATTCCGCCCACATCAACATACGATTCGGCACGGTTCAGGACCGAAGTCACCGACTCGCCCGACGCAATACGATCACCGATGTCTCGACAGAAGGCGGAAGCCAGACACGCGGATCTCGATATCACCGTTACCGCGTGAACTCCGTGGCCTGGAACGTACGTAGATATCCCGAAATGCAGCTTATATGAGGGTAGTGCGAGAATTAGTCGCTCGTGAAGGGGGGAACCCTTCGCATACAGGTGGACGTCTACGGGATAGCTGCTTCGAATACATGTGTCCGCACCACTGGACACCACGAGGTTTGCCGAATCAGCAGCCAGGTCCCGGCTGACAAAATCAGCTATGGCTCCGCTTATGCACGACATTGGTGCCACGCCGGTTTTGCGGCATGACAGGTCGGTGTACCGCACAATTTCAGGGGCAGATCCATATATCTGAATCGGTGAGACGGTCTCGCGAAAAGCTGGGTGCTGCCGCAAGTATTCTTCGATCTGATACCGATACCGGAACACGGCATCTTTCACTTTGGGGGTCAAATCAGAATGAGCCTGCACATGCAGGTTGGTCTCACGCACCTCGACCTCAAAGCTCACGGAATGAGCCAGAGGGATCCGATTGCGGTAATTCTTTCTCTCGTAAATGTCGTAAATTGACGGCATACCCACACCCATCGAGCCTGTCGAGCCGAATCACCCCGAAAATGCCGTGAAACGAGTGGCTCGATTATTCCTTTGACCCGGCAACGTGTCAAGGATAATTTCCCCCCTGCTATCCTCGATCCCGAGCCGGTCCGCGCCGTGCAGATGGGATCGGAGCGCTTGCCGCAAGATTCGCGCCCCCGTCCATACGCCTAGTTCTTTTTATCCAAGCCCCCGATCAATCCTTGCCCCTTTTCCCTTCCATCAGCACAGACTGGAGGTCGTACGCTCGAATTTGGCTCCTGGACCGCATGAAAGACAGCCAATCCGTCTTCTTCCGCTCCAAAGTTATCAATCGTGTTCCAGAAATCCCCGGCAAGGAGTCCACAGCAAAATCGGTGACCACCCCTTCAATCTTTGGGGAGCTCCACAATTCCTCGAGCGCGTCACCGTTCCACCTCAATCCTATGACCTGGCCTTCCTCGAGCATTTTGGATCTGCTCAACAATCTCCTTGTCTTTGAATGATGGCTTATAGCTAGAACCTGATATATGCCGTCTCCCGTGACATCTAGGCACATGATTCTGGGCCTATAGAAAACAGTGTCATCGTCTTCGACGATGCCAGCAGGGGGGGTGCGTCGCTCCACTCCAGCCCATCTCAATGGCACGTCAGAACCGCCATAGTAGTCCTGAGAGACGTACAGGCGCTTACCGTCGGGTCTGTAGACCCGCAGGTGGTCGCTCTTGTCGTACACTACGATGAGCGGCTTTCGATCTCCGGACAGGTCGCCGATAGCAAACCCGAAAATGGGAATCTTTAACGGGACCCCGAAGCGATCCATAGACTGTAGAGCATCACCCTTGTCCGCGAGACGAACTATGGGACCGTCGTACATCTTTCTTTGACTCTTCTCCTGACCCAAAAGCACAGGCCCGAGAGTAGGGTACAGGATCACGCGCAAGAAATAGGGAGACTCCTGAATCACGGGAACGAGAGCACCATTTCTGTACTCGAGCACAAAGGAAGACACGGTTCCGCGGTTTTGCGCTGACACATAGATGCGGGCCGGTCCTTTCCTGATGCTTGCCACATCCACGCTCTTGAGCTCGAGGTTGCCTGCCGAATACTCGGTGAGAAGAGTCATGGCTCCACCAGAGATCTGGTAAAGGTGCACGGCGGAAGGGCTAATAATCACTACGTCGTTCTTGCCATCTCCGTCCACGTCCCCGATACCCATCCCGATTCCCAATATGGGCAACTCCTCGCTCCGCCAAGCTTGGCCTGCGTCATGAGTTTGACCGATACGACCCGACGGTCGGGCGGCCGAAAGCCTCGCCATCGATCCTTCGGCCTGAAAAGCAGAACGGGGGGTAGGCCCCTCAGGCATCTCTGGGCTCGGAAAGGAATCAGAAATGCCAATTTTTTGGCTCCCAAGCGTGGTTGGCGCACTAGGAACGGCAGATCGAAGGTCCATGACGGTGAAGAAGACCGTTGCGAAACAAACCAGACCCAAGAGTATCTTGAAGCGCATCATGGCAATCTCCCGATGGAGTGGTGGCGTCCGAGACAGTCACACTCAAGGCACGGTCGCGAAGCCCGGGTCGGGCAGCCGTAGCCGCTCCGGCCTCGGTGACGCCCAAATGCGTCTATAATACATCTGAAACGCGCAAAGGGATATGACTACCTTCCGGTCTAGGTGAACAAGACGGATACATGCCCGCGCAGATGATTCGAGCCCCGGCAGGTATACTTCCACGCATTGAATAACAAGAGGGCGAGGCGAGTGCTTTCACACGGTCGTCAGTAACTCGGTGTACGGATCAGGTTCGGACCTGCTCTCCATGGTCGCCACTGTAGCTCCTGGGTCAGGGGGAGCGGTTCACGGACCGAAACACAAGTATCGTTCACCCGAATCGTACACAATGCTGACGACAATCTGCTCCGGATCCAGCCGCGCGGCTTCCGTGAGTGCCACGTGCAAGGCAGCTCCTGAGGAAAGACCGGCATAGATGCCTTGAGTCCTGGCTAGCAACTTCACTCGTGCCACGGCATCCTCGTACGAAACAGGGGCAACCTCGTCAATGATCTCCGTATTCAATATCGTGGGGACGAAACCCGCGCCGATTCCGGGAATCATGTGCGGACCCGGATTCCCTCCCGAGAGAACGGGAGACTCTTCCGGTTCCACTGCAACGATGCGCGCAGACTTGCTCCGTTCCTTAAAGATTTCGCCCACACCGGTGATAGTTCCCCCAGTTCCTACGCCCGCTACGAACACGTCGGGAACTCTCCCCAAGGCCTCGATGATCTCGATTGCCGTGGTTTTTCTGTGAGCCTCGGGGTTAGCGGGATTCTCGAACTGATTGATCATAAAGGTTCTAGTATTCTTGTGAAGAATCTCCATGGCCTTGTTGACCGCCCCGCGCATCCCGTTGGAAGCGGGAGTCAAAATAATTTGAGCACCGTACGAGGAGAGAAGCTGTCTCCGCTCCTGGGTCACCGTGTCCGGCATAACCAGCTTGAGGGCATGCCCCTTGGCTGCCGAGATCATGGCTAAGCTCACGGCGGTGTTCCCGCAAGAGGCCTCAACCAAGCAGTCACCAGGCCGCAAATCCTGATTGCGCTCCATTGCCTCTATGATCGAAAGGCACATCCTGTCCTTTATGGAACCGCCTGGATTTCTCGATTCCAACTTGCACCAGACCTGAGCGCCCTTCTCTTCGGGAAACTTCAGCCTGACAATGGGAGTTTGTCCCACATACGACAACAGATTGTTCCTTGTGTTAATCAAGAGCTCCGCGATCCTTCGGCTAAATGAAGTACATGTATTTGTGGTCAAGGTCTCTGGAGACGCCATGCTTCCGGGCCAGAAGGCAAAGATCCGAGATGGAGACGGAATCGTAATAATCGCTCAAGAGGCGCTGAGTTTCCTTCCAGACGTGCCGCGTAATGCAGCCTGGATAAATATCGCAGCCCTTCTTTTTCGGATAATCCTCGGCCAAACAGCGGACGGGAACGATGGGACCCTGGGCTGCCCTGACGATGTCTCCCACGGATATCTCGGAAGGGTCCTTGGCCAACATGTAACCGCCTCTCGGTCCCCTACGGCTCTTCAGTAACCCTGCCTTGAGGAGCTTGTTGAAGATCTGTTCCAAGTACCTCTGAGAGATCTTCTGACGCCGCGATATATCCTTGATCTGTGTGGGTTGTCCACCGCCATGGTATGCGACGTCAAAGAGCGCCCGAACTCCATATCTGCTCGTCGTAGTAATGCGCATGGAGAATCCCCGAGAAAAACGTCTCATGCATTGAAGAATCTGCTGAGGGTGTTATAAGTAACTTTACTTGGAATGTCAAGATAATTGGCGAACCCGTTTTGTGCTCGAAGCGTTGTGCTGGGCGGCCAGCGATCCGCCGGGCGGACCTCGCGGAGAGTCCCCTCGGCCGGGACCGCTGGTTCGGTGCAAGCATGCTGGAAAGTCAGAGCTTAGTGGTCGATGGCACAAATACGGTACCGTGTCTGCAGCGCGGTGCACTTGGTGAGCGCATCGTTGGCGCTGTAGTCCCCAGGGCGGGCCTTGTGCCCGCCATGGGCACCCACAAGGGGTGCCCGGCGGTGGAATTCTGTTACGGCTGTTGTTGTGACTCTTGCTCTGGAGGAGCGCAAATCCCCGACAGAGTCGTGGCAGAATACGTGATCGAAATTATGTAATTGGCTACATAGGGGTTGGCCGGAAAGGATTTAGGTGCGACGCGTGCCACCACTCGAGGTCCGTGAAGGGGGACGACGGTCGGGGGGCAGTACCGTCCGGAATCGTACCATCTGTCGCTTTGGGCGGGTGCGGATCTTGACAAAAAGAGAAGCTGTTGGCATGTACTGCCTGTATTCTCAAGGTGGAGAGTTGCGTCTGTTTATGTGCTGTTCATCGAGCACTCGGGCGTGAAGCTTTTTGTTTCGAATATCTTGTGGCTCGTTTTTCCGGAGAGTTTTTGTGGGAAAAACGCGCCAAATCACCTTCCTCGTTGACAGTGGGGGTGGGACGTGATAAACGTGTTTACTTCACAAAAGCTTGAGAGGGCTTGATGGGGAGCGTCATAAAGAAGCGTCGAAAGAAGATGCGCAAACACAAGCATAAGAAGCTGCGTCGTAGGCAACGTCACAAGAGCAAGTAGAGGCGTCGTCATGCGGGCCGTGGGTTACTTCACACCATCCGATCGTGCCACGTTACAAAGAGCCGCTCATCTAGCCGAAGGCCTCACGCAGCGCTTTTTCAACCTGGACCGAGGCGTCTGGATGCGTAACCCCTATGCTCTGTTCACTCGGCGAGAGGTGGGGAAGACCCTGTTTCATGACGATGCCTTTGCCAACATCGTCCGAATCGAGGCGTCCCATCCCGTGGCGAGGAATCTCAGAGCAAAATCTTTGTACGGGATAGTCCTGCACGATCCCAACATCTTGCTGGCCCTGCTTCGATCGTCTCGTCACGACTTGTGGGCTCTCGGGTTGTTCATTCTGACCCATGAGCTCATCCATATTGTGCGTTTCCGGGAGTTTAACGTCGATTTCTTTGCTTCGAGTGTGGAGCGCGATGAGGAGGAGCGCGTCGTGCACAGCATGACACGCGAAATCCTCGCGGGAATTTCACCAATAGACCACATTATCGATCTTTATAATTGTCAGTCACCGGACACCAATTAAGATCGCTATTTCGGAGGTGCTAGAGATGCCTATCTATGAGTATCGCTGCGATTCGTGCGGAAGGGAATTCGAGGAATGGCAGAAGTTTTCTGATCCCGTCGTAGAGCGGTGTAGCTGTTGTGGCGGACGAACCCGCCGACTGATATCCCAGTCCTCGTTTGTCCTCAAGGGCACGGGGTGGTACGTCACAGATTATGGTCGGGGCTCGAGTTGCCCTTCCTCTAAGCCGGCCGAAAAGAAAGAGTCTTCGTCCGAAGCCAACAGTTCTAGCTCAGGGACGTCTTCGGATACGTGAGTGTTCCGGGACGCAGCCGGGAGAAGCTCGAATGAAGATCAAGAGAATCGCTCACCTCGGGGTGGCGGTCAAGGACCTTGATGAAGCGTTGAAGTTCTTCACGGAAGGACTCCCCCTGGAAATGACTCACACTGAGGACTACCAGGGAATGAGGATCGCCTTCATTCCCGTGGGAGACAGTTCCATCGAGCTCCTCCAGGATGTGTCAGGAACCTCTGCGATTCGCAAGTACTTAGACAAGAACGGCGAAGGAATCCACCATATAGCCTTTGAAGTGGACGATATCCACCAGGCTGTGGCTGAGCTGAAGGAGAAGGGCGTCAGACTCATTGATGAAAGACCACGCGAGGGTGCGCACGGCATGTCTATCGCGTTCATGCATCCGAAGGCGACGCACGGAATACTCATGGAGTTGGTTCAGCCGACGGCGGATCTGCAAAAGTAGCCGGCGATTCGGACATAACCGGGAAAGGTGGGTTTGGACGCTCTAGCGGAGAGCCTCCCGAGGTGTTCTTCGCAACGGTATTTGAGTGTCTCTGTACAGAGAGCGTGAATCGCAGTGCTTCTGCGTTGTGCCCACTACAACTCGTTTTCGGCCCTTGGATACGTCAAAATGGCGCTTCTGAGGGTCGAGTATCTCTCAGTGAGTAAGTTCTTGTAATGAGTTAGTCGACATTAGGAGGTAGCGGACATGTCGGAAGTAAGTATGCCGATGAACGGAAAGGTCATCGATGTCAAAGTGGCGGTAGGTGACAGCGTTCAAGAAGATCAGGAGCTCTTGATCATAGAGGCCATGAAAATGGAGCTTCCCGTGGTTGCGTCTGAAGCCGGAACCGTAAAGGAGATCCGGGCCAAGGTCGGAGAATCCTACCAGACGGGCGACGCGCTCGTAATCCTCGAATAGGCTGGCGAGGGGGAACGACTTCCAGACGCCCGACCTGCACCGGCTCAAGGGGAGGGGCAGGGCTGTAGCTACAATCTGACGGAATGTCCGACAGGCGGACGTGAGTGACTGACATATTTGTTCAGCGTGAGTCTTCCCCTGAAACCAGTATCGTCATTTCCGTGAATATCCATGTCCGAACTATTTGAGACAACCTGGATCGGCCCATTGGAACTGAAGAATCGCTCTGTACGCTCCGCGACCTGGAGCGGCGTGGGCGACGAACGGGGATACGTCACTGACAAGGCGGTGTCCTTCTATAGAGAGCTAGGTGCGGGGGGAATAGGACTCATTGTCACCGGATATCAGCATGTTCTTCCAAACGGCCGCCAACTCCAATACGCGATTGGAAACTACGAAGACGAGCAGATTGAAGGTTTGAGCCGTCTTGCCGCTGCAGTTCACGAAGCAGGGGGGCGAATCATTCCCCAGATTGTGCACGTTGGATCCCGGGCTAATCCCGAGCTGATTCCTGAGGGACAAGACATCTGGGCTCCCTCTGCAATTGCCGACCCTGTGAGCGGCCGAATGCCCAAAGAGGTGACGAAGAGCGATATTCACGTGCTCGTCGAAGCCTACGCAGCAGCGGCGCGACGGGCGAAAGTGGCGGGATTCGACGGAGTTCAGCTTCATGGGGCGCACGGATACGGAATTAACCAGTTTTTGTCAGGGTTCTGGAACAGGCGGGGCGACAGCTACGGCGGAAACCTCAAGAACAGATACCGCTTCCTGGCCGAGGTTCTCGAAGCAACCCGTGGAGAAGTGGGGGACGACTTTCCCATTCTTATAAAGCTCAATGGCCACGACTACCTCGACGGAGGAATTGTCCCGGATCAGGCTGTTGAGATTGCGAAGCGTCTGGCGGATGACGGAATCGATGCCATCGAAGTCAGCGCGGGGAGCGCAGGCGCTCCCAAAGACAAGTCACCGTCAAGAACCAACATCGTCAAGGAAGAGGACGAAGCGTACCTGCTCGATCTTGCCATCCTGATCAAACAGGCGGTCCGCGTACCGGTCATCACCGTCGGGGGCATTCGTTCTTGGAGCACGGTGAACGACATCCTTGTCGATGGGAAGGCGGACTATGTTGCCATGTGTCGTCCGTTCATTCGCGAACCCCACCTGATGAACAGGTGGAAATCGGGGGACACTGCAAGGGCCGCGTGTATTTCGTGCAGTGGGTGCTTCGAGACTGGCAAACAAGGATTGGGCATTTCGTGCAAAGTGGAGCGGATGCGGAAGGAAAAAGAGAAGCGAGAATAAAGACTTAGACAGGCCGCGATGGGGCGTGCACGCTATCCTCCGGCAGTGGCAAGCACTTCAAGTATTCCTGGGAGGTGGGCAGTGTCGGACCAGTTCAGGGACAAGGTGGAAAAGTGGGAGGAAGGCGTTAACGAAAAACTGGGAAAGCGCCCCGAAAGAAAGAAAGAGTTCAAGACCGTCTCGGAAATCCCGATTAGACGGGTGTACTGGCCCTGGGATGCCGATGATTTCGATATCGAGAGCGACCTCGGAATTCCAGGCTCCTATCCCTTCACTCGTGGCGTACAGCCTACCATGTATCGCGGCCGGCTCTGGACCATGCGCCAATACGCCGGATTCGGCAGTGCAGAAGAGACCAATAAGAGATTCAAGTACCTCATAGAGCAGGGCCAAACGGGACTCTCAGTCGCCTTCGACCTTCCCACCCAGATCGGCTACGACTCCGATCATGAGCTTGCCGCGGGAGAAGTGGGAAAAGTGGGGGTTGCCATCGACACGGTGGAGGACCTCAAGATGCTCTTTGACGGGATCGACCTGGCCTCTGTGAGCACGTCCATGACCATCAACTCCCCTGCGGCGATCTTGCTTGCAATGTACATAGCTGTGGCAGAGGAGCAGGGGGCTGACGTGTCGAGGCTCCGGGGAACTATCCAAAACGACATCCTCAAGGAGTATCCTGCCAGAGGAACGTACATCTTCCCGCCCGCCCCTTCCATGAGAATCATTACGGACATATTCGCGTTCTGCAATCGGCACGTTCCCCAGTGGAACACTATAAGCATAAGCGGTTACCATATTCGTGAGGCAGGGTCGACCGCTGTGCAGGAAGTGGCTTTCACGCTTGCCAACGGCATAGCGTACGTCCAGGCAGCCGTTGAAGCGGGACTCGACGTGGACAGTTTTGGAGAGCGCCTGAGCTTTTTCTTCAATTCACATCAGGACTTTCTTGAGGAAGTGGCAAAGTTCAGGGCCGCGCGGCGCCTGTGGGCAAGAATCATGAAGGAGCGGTTCGGGGCACAGAATCCGCGAGCCATGATGCTCCGGTTCCATACTCAAACTGCAGGATGCACCCTTACTGCCCAGCAGCCGGACAACAATGTGGTGCGCGTTGCATTCCAGGCTCTCGCTGCAGTGCTCGGAGGGACCCAGTCTCTGCACACGAATTCCCGGGACGAAGCTCTCGCGCTCCCTTCGGAACAATCAGTCCAGATAGCGCTGCGCACTCAGCAGATCATCGCCTACGAAACGGGCGCGGCCGACACCGTGGATCCTCTGGCAGGCTCTTATTATGTAGAGGCGCTCACAAGCGAGATCGAACGTCAAGCCTCTGAATATATCAGGAAGATCGACGAGATGGGAGGCGCTGTTAAGGCGGTAGAGTGCGGGTATGTGGAGCAAGAGATCCAAGATTCGGCCTATCGTTTCCAAAAGGCCGTGGAGTCGAATGAGCAGGTCATTGTCGGAGTGAACCGCTTTCAGGTGAAGGAAGATCTTCCTTCCAACCTGTTGCGTGTGGATCCGGCTGTGCGTGAGACACAAATGCGCAAATTGGCCCAGATTAGATCTGAACGTGATTCTCATGACGTGCACTCGTCGTTGGACGAATTGCGAAAGGCCGCTCTGGGCACTGACAATCTCGTCCCCCCGATCCTCGATGCGGTGAAGAAGCGGGCTACCCTGGGAGAAATCTGCGACGTCTTGCGGGGGGTATTTGGCGAGTATACGCACGCATCCCAATGTTGAGATCACAACGATCCTGAACGGACGAGGCCCGGGTCTGGTCTCCCGGGCCTCGTTTTTTCCACCCTCACCCGGCAAGAGGGAACTGCCCGGAGCTTGCGCATGAGCCTAAGAGACTACACCAGAGAGACACTCCGGGGACTGGCTGGCGTACTGGTAATCGTGGAGAACATTAAAGAAGACGCCGAAGCGGACGGACTCAGTGCAGCACAGCTCCAGGCGAACGTTGAGGAGCAGTTGGAGGGGGCTGGTATTTACGCAATGCCTCACGAACGGTGGCGTACCGCTACCGGACGCCCCTGGTTGTACGTCAGCATCAACACGATGAAAGTGGTAACCAGCTATTTCTTTTCGATTGACGTGCAGTTGAAGCAAGAGGTGTCGCTCAGACGCCAGCCCGCGATCATGACAAGCTCTGCCACATGGGAAATGGGATCAATCGGCTTTACTGCAGCGGAAGAGCTTCCTGTAAGGATCTCCGAGTTTGTCACAGCCTATGTTGCTGAATTCATAACGGATTACAGGGTAGCGAATTCGGACGCGTAGGATCGCAGCTCCCAACCAATCCCCACAAATGACTCTCTCCTCTCCTTTCGCACGCGGAGGTTCTCATGGCAGCTCCCACCCTATCTCAGGCGGAAGCAGGCCCTGACAGCGTGGTCGTTGAATTCCCGAGGGAAGAAGTATAAACTGCTTCTTTCACGCACTGCTGCGAACCGAAGATCGTCGGAGCAGCGGGCAGGCTTTCGACGCGGGCGCTTTCGGAGGAGGCGTGTGAATCATCCGAAAGGCCCTATACTGGACGGATCGATGGTGGATTCAAGAATCAAAGATGAGGGCGCAGGCAAGGAACAGTCAGTGCTGTCGGATATAGTGTCATTTTTCACGTCCGTGAGGACAACCATAGTCATCCTGTGTTGTTTGGCTATCGCTTCCATCCTGGGAACGATCATACCGCAGAACATCAATCTCGAAGACCTGAGGCGCACGGCCTCACCATTTTATTTTCGCATTGTGGTGATTCTGGATCTGCACAATCTTTACCGTAGCTGGTGGTTCATTGTGCTGCTCTTGTTGCTCACATCCAACCTCTTAGGATGTCTTCTCCAGAGACTCCCGAAGATTCCGAAGGAATGGCGAGGTGCTGCTGACAAAGGCTCAGTGAGCTTTCATCGGTCCGATTCACGCCCCATCCATGAGGTGAAAGGAATGCTCACGGAGTCCGTGAGCAAGCTGATGAACAAGAATCCCACCGTTGTCGAAGGTGGCGAAGCCACGGAGCTCGTGTGGGTTAAGCACCGGATATTCCTTCTCGGCTTTCCCCTCATCCACATTGCCATCATCGTCATCCTCGTAGGGGGACTGATCGGTCTGCTATACGGCTTCAAGGGAAACATTCAGCTCAGGGAAGGGGAAGTCGGAAACCGATTCGTGCTCTATCCATCAGGAGCCATTGCGACTCTGCCTTTTGACATTGCCGTCGATTCCTTCACCTTGACGAGATACGAGACAGGACAGCCCAAAGAATATCGCAGCGACGTCGTGATTTTGAAGGATGGCAAGGAGGAGCTCAAGGGGCCTATCCGCGTGAACCAACCGATGACCTTTGAAGGCATCTCGCTCTATCAGGCAAACTACCAAGTCGTTGGTGTCAAGCATGTTCGGTTGAGCGTCAAAGGTGTTGATGGGGCGGAAGAGGAGATCAACATTCGGCCCGGTGAATCCATTCCTTTGCCTGGAGGTGAGCTCCAGATCAAGCTGGCAAGCCTTGACCCGGGAACCACGTCCCGAGGAGCAGGAGTAGAAATCGACGTGGAGCGAGCAGGGAAGCAGGATCGGGTTGTGAAGGTGTTCCGGAACGACTCGGACCCCGCGAAGGTGGAGGATGCTAAGATCCGCTTCCTCGGGTATGAGCCCTTGTACGCCACCGGGCTCCAGATCGGATACGACCCAGGAACTGTCTTTGTCTGGAGTGGATGTGGCTTGCTCATAGCGGGCTTCGTCATCATTCTCTTTACCAATCTGTCGGCTGTGTCCATTCGGTTGACTCAGGGAGACGGACGCACGAAAATACGAGTTCACGGCCGCAGCCGGAGGGACAGAGCCCAGTTTCGAGAGCAGGTGGAAGCCACCATACGTGAGAGCTTGGGAAAGTCTTCCAGCGGTGCTTAACAGTCCTCCGTTCAGGAGGTGTGTCATTACCTTGGTTTTCAGGAACAACCCATGACGAGCATTGAGCTTATTACCTACGTGACTTTTTCGTACCTCATTTGCGCAGTGGTATACTTGCTCGCCTGCATATCGACCGAGCAGGAGTCCGGGTTTCGCTCGGGAGCTCTGGGTCTACTCATTATCATATGGTGCGTCCACACCTTTGCCATAGGATTGCGTTGGGTGGAATCGTACCAAATGGGAATCGGCCGCGCGCCCCTCTCGAATTTATATGAATCCCTCGTGTTCTTTTCCTGGTGTATCGGCCTCGGGCTCATTCTGGTGAGAATGAAGTTCCGAACGGACATTGTGGTGCTGATAGGTCTCCCTGTAGCATTCATCGCTCTGGCGTCCACTTCTCTATTGGATCCCACCATCAAGCCGCTCATTCCCGCGCTCCAGTCAAACTGGCTTGTTGCCCACGTGGTCACCTGTTTCCTGGGGTACGCCGGATTTGCCGTATCTTTCGTTGCTGCGTGCCTGTACTTGGTTAGCAGAGGCTTCAATTCACTGGAGCCATACCTTCCCAACCAGCGCCTGCTCGACGAGATCGTGTACAAGTCAATCCTTGCCGGATTCCCCATGCTCACAATCGGTATCATCACCGGCGCAGCATGGGCGGATTACGCATGGGGAAGCTACTGGTCCTGGGATCCAAAGGAAACCTGGTCGTTGATTACCTGGATGGTCTATTCAATGTTTCTCCATGCCCGGCTAGCAAGAAACTGGAAAGGCAGGAGGACGGCTGCCCTTTCCGTGGTCGGCTTCGGCGCGGTGTTGTTCACTTACTTCGGGGTGAACTACCTGCCCGGACTTCACAGCTACTTCTGATTCTCCGGCAGACCGCGGCCCGGGGTAGCGAGCGTAGGAGGCCTCCGAGAGAGTTTGAGCGCCAGGCATTGAGCTTTATTTCGGATGTCGGGCGGGGTTCAAGAAACTGTCTCAAAACTCGGGACACACCAAACATCGTAGCACGATTGGGCGTCGATACGTGGAAAAGCACCCTCACCCCAACCCTCTCCCAGAGGGAGAGGGAGCCTGAAGAATCTTCTCTCCCCCGCTTCGGGAGAGAGAGTCAGGGTGAGGGGGTGTGCCACGATTATTGCGGACCGCTGGCTTTTGAGACACTTTCTTCAAACCCGTCCTCGTCTCAAGGCAGGTCCAAGACAAGATTACCGGCGAGACGCCGGCGCTACGGGAAGGTAGCGTAGAATATCGTGGGGCAGCAGTAGGCATGGCGGATCATGTGGATCTCCGCGAGTTGGGCAATCTGTTCATGGTCGGATTCGACGGCCAGGACTTCACGGGAGAGATTCGCGATCTCCTGGATGACTTGGACCCGTGCGGAGTCATTCTCTTCTCTCGAAACATTGAGGGCACGGCCCAGGTAGCTCGGCTCAACCGTCGTATTCAGATGTATGCGCACGAGAGGCTGTCGCACGGCCTGCTCATCGGCGTAGACCAAGAGGGTGGTCGGGTCTGCCGTTTGACGGAGCCCTTCTCCCGGTTCCCGCCTGCCCTGGAAATGGCCCGGTCACACGATCCTGAGGAAGCGGTTCGCAAATGCGCTCATACAACTGCGAGAGAACTGAAGCTGCTTGGATTCAATGTGAACTTCGTTCCTGTGCTGGATGTGCTTTCTTCAGAGGATACCCCTGAGCGCTCAGTCATAGGAGATCGATCCTTCGGGTCCGATCCCGATTTGGTCGCTCGGTTGGGCAGGACAGTGATTGAAGCCACCAGGGCGTCCGGAGTTATCCCTTGCGCGAAGCATTTTCCCGGCCACGGGGGAACCACGGTCGACTCTCATGTGGAATTGCCGATAGACACGAGGCACGCGGACACGATCATGCAGAGGGACGTGAAGCCCTTCCGGGCTGCGACAGACCTGCAGGTCGAAATGGTCATGACAGCGCACGTTCTCTATAGCGAATTGGATGCCGCATGGCCCGCCACCATGTCGCGGCCCCTGATCGGGGATCTGCTGCGACGCGACATGGAGTATCGGGGTGTGGTCATTACTGACGATCTTGATATGGGCGCAGTGGCGGCCCGGTACACGGTGGAGGAATCCGCGGTTCGCGCCCTCAGCGCGGGAGTGGATATACTTCTTGTCTGCCGAACCGTTGACAAGGCTTTCGCCGGTCGCTCGGCGGTCCACGAAGCCCTGCGATCAGGTCAGCTATCCGCTTCCCGGGTGGAGGAGGCCTTGGGCCGCGTCAAGGAGCTGAAATCCCGCTACAAGTCCTCCCTGAACCCTTGCAGGGAAGAAGATGTTGGCAGCTATTTTGTCTGATCCGCGGTTACCGAATACTGGCGCGGGTACCAAGACCAACATCAGGCTTTCTATGCAAGATGTGTGGGATCATATATGGATGGTAACGTTACTACGCGCATAGACGTTGAAGGCGCAAACGAATCCGGTCGCACCGCGGTCGTCTTGAACGCGCTGGTCGTTGCCGTGCCAGCGGTGCTGTTTGTGTTGCACAGCCTTATGTTTTCCGAGTGGATCGTGGATGATGCGGGCATTTCGTTCAGCTACGCACGAAACCTTGCCCTTGGCAACGGGCTTGTGCCGCAACCGGGATCGCCGCCGGTAGAGGGTTACTCGAACTTCACGTGGGTTCTTCTCTTCGTTCCTTTTTTTCTCGCCGGCGTTTTCCATCCGGTCATCGTCCCGAAAATCTTGAGCCTGATCCTCGTTGGCATCTCGTTCTTTCTCATCGCCAACACTATCAAGACAGCACGACCTGAAGGTTTCAGGCTGCTGACGTTCTTCGTCCTCGCTGCTCTGGCCCTGAACACGTCCTTCGTGGTCTGGAACGTATCCGGCCTTGAAAACCCCCTCTTTGTGGCCCTTCTCTGTCTCCTGATGTTTCAATCCGTGAATGATGTGGCGGCATCGGAGAACAGAGCGCGCAATGCGGGAATTGCAGGCCTCACAGCGGGCCTGATCGCGCTTACGAGACCGGAGGGCATCATTTTTTCCGTCGCCTATCCCGCGGCACGTTGTATTGCCTTCCGAGTTGCGGCTCCTCGAGACAGCGGGAAACTCCTGCGAGAGCTCCTTCTCTATGGGACCGTCCTCTGTGTCGTGGCAGGATCCTATTTCGTTTTCAGGCTTAGCTACTTCAACGACCTATTTCCCCTCCCGTACTATGCCAAGGACGTGGGCATTACGCAGAAGCTGGGTGAGATCGCGAGCCTCCAGCCTGGAAGATTTCTCCCCCTTTTCGCGGTAGTAAACGGCGTCGCGGGGAGAGCCGGTGGCCTCATCATTGTGATGATGATCCTGATGTCCCTCGGCCTCGCACTAAAGGGAGAGTGGCGTTCCGAATACAGCGTTCTGAGTCTGTTCGCGATCTTGGCGGCGATCTCGAACATGCTTCTTCCGGGCGATTGGATGGGGGAATTCAGGTTTGCCACCTTCTTGATCGTCGTTTTTTACGTCTTCGCCTCTGTAGTGACCGGAGCTTCCTTGGCGTTGATTTCGATCAAACAGGCTGTCCGAACCCCTCTTCTGGTGGCTCTTGCAGGGTTTTGTCTTGTCGGCACCGCGGTCCACCACTGGGATCGTTCGGTTCGTTTTTCCCGGACGCCCACGTTGCCCATGGATCAGGTCGCACGGATTGTCGGGCATAAGCTGAGCACCTATGCCGAGCTGCTGGGAGAAGAGAGGGGCTCTGTCTTGACACCAGACATAGGTGGAGCGCTATACGTGGACAAATTGAAAGTGCACGACCTTGGAGGTCTGACCGATCCGTTCATTGCCAAGGGCATGAGAAGACGTGCACATCCGAGCGAGTTTCGGCAATACGTCTTCGAGTCGCTCAAACCTACGTTCATATTTACTCACGGCACCTGGACCTTGATGTACGGATTCTTTCAGGATAGGCGATTCGCTGAACACTATGTTCCGCTGTTCTCGTACGAAGATCCTTTTACGATTGGATTCACGGGGCGAGCATTCCCGTCCGGATTCTTCATCAGGAGAGACATCGCAGGACGCAATGTCCCAATTCTGGCTGTCATACGCCGGGACCTCATCGAGGCCTGGAAAGGAACCCTGTGGGATTTCTGATCGATCGGGGGATGGCGTTTTCAGGAAGCACAAGCCAAAGTAATGCGGGAATCAAAAGTGCTTGCAGCGAGATGTCTTGACGGTAGATCGACAGATCAAATGAAAGAAGGCCGCCTTTGTGAGAAAGGAGGCCTTCTTCTCGTGGCGGGAATTCCTGATCTTAGTCTTGAGCGCCGATCAGGTTGCAGTCCTTGCTGGTCATGCTTCCCCGAAGCGGGAAGGGACTGGCGGTGCCCGTCGTTTCAACAATCGATTCGGTGTAGCAGGCCCCGTCCACTGGGTAGGCATACCAATTGGTCGAGGCGTAGCTGCCAGCAGACGTGCAGGTACCGACCTCGGCAGGCAAGTCGCCGCCACCGGCGAAAGGCGCACGGTAGATGTACCGCTGATCGGTCCGCGGATGGCTCCCTTTCTCAGCACAACCTTGGATTTCCCAGCGTCCGCCGGTACCTTGCTGCATTCTGATCAGAACCGTGCACTTTTGGGTGCCACCACGCCATCCGTAGAAGGGGCCGACCATCCACTGCAGCGCGTTGTTGGTGGCGATGTGATTTGCCACTTCCTCATCGAATCTGTAGTTCAGGTCGACAAGCTCATTGGCCAACCGCTCAAGGCCTGCCGAAGCCTTGCCCACGTCAGCAGATGCGCTTCTGTCGCACGCGGTTCTCTTGTAAGAGACATAGTAGGGGATGGCGATCGCCAAGATGATGCCGATGATCGCGACAACGACCATGAGCTCGATCAGGGTGAACCCCTTCCTGTTTCTGAGTTTGGCCAGCATGTTTTCCTCCTTCGCTCTATACATCGAATTTTCTGTCGGCACCCAGTGCCGAACATGTAGCAGCCGCTGATTTTGGAGAAACCTTCTTTTTCCGCTTAGTGGTAGAGCAAGAAGGATGCCAAGGGAAAGACCTCCGTGAAGTGGCTCTGGAAGCCTCAGTGAGGAACACAACCTGCGCCCCATTCAGGCCAAGGAGTGACAAAAATTGTCACGGAGACAGGGCGGCTGCTAACCTGTTGAGATCACTGCACGAGATGTGTCAACTACGTTGACAGGTGTGACGAATCGCGACACCGCCTCCCGCCCCGGGCTCACCGATCTCGGCGACTGGCAAGAAAAATGTGAACTTTCCCAGATTACCCTCCGGAAGTCTCTCTGCCTCATAAGGAGGCAATTTCATAATTACGGTCACGTATTCTGCCATGACTCCGTCCGGGATTCGCGCTCCCTCAGCGACGTAGGGGCACCCCTTGGAAACTGTCTCAAAAGCCGGCAGTCCGTGATAATCGTGGCACACCCCCTCACCCCGACCCTCTCCCCCGAAGCCATAGGCGTTAACTTCGTGGATGACATCACGTGATTTCAGTCCGTTGACTTAACAAGGACCCCGTCACCCCGGCGAAAGCCGGGGTCCATAACATATTGGAAGGACTGG
>JBFMDN010000055.1:0-39748 GCA_040753915.1 Thermodesulfobacteriota bacterium
AGAAGTGGAACGGCCAATTGTTCGTCATTCCGGCGAAAGCCGGAATCCAGTCCTTCCAATATGTTATGGACCCCGGCTTTCGCCGGGGTGACGGGGTCCTTGTTAAGTCAACGGACTGAAATCACGTCATGTCATCCACGAAGTTAACGCCTATGCTCCCAGCGGGAGAGGGCTCTGTCATTCCGGGCGGTTGCAAGTCTCCTCTCCCTTCAGAAGAGGGCTAGGGTGAGGCTGATAAGAAAGAAGCGTGCCACCATCTTAAAATTTGCCGCAATTCCGAGACAGTTTCTGAAACCCGCCCCCACGTGTCAAACAGGGATTAGGCGGACGAGAGTGTCGTAAAAGCTGACGCTGCCCCCTACAGGATCGAGCATACAGGTGTTCTTCAGGGTTGGGTCGATCCACATGGCTGCATTGGCATGAACGCCTGTCCCTCGCCTCGCTTCGCCCCGTATCCGTGTGCCATCGATAGTCAGGTCCGAGGCTCCGGTGGCCCAATGCCCGAATCCAAGTACTACGCTGACCACGCCGGGTCTCATGGTCTCCGTGGCATTGACCTTGCCCACCATCGCCTTCTTGTTGCCAGCTCCTAAATCCCAATCTCCTTCAGGGTTTGTGGCACTGACAATTTTCACTTGTTGTCCGTCACGAAGGCCTAGCCGTCTGACATCCTGAGGATTCATCATAATCCCATTTTCCGGCAACAGGGGAGTCAGCCACGCATCTGCTATAGTTCGGCTCTTACAATGAACGATGGTCCTGTTGGTGATCAGGTGAAGATCATATCCCTTTCTCAGATCCGTTGGCTCTTTACCGTGGTAGTCTCTGATCGGCAGATAGGTTGCGTGTCCGGGGTGGTACTCTCCAGTCCCCGAATGCCTCGTAGTGGCTGTCTTTTCCTGATATAAGTTTAGAAGCTTGTTCCACGGGTGAGCGACCCATTGACCTTTGTAACCTTTCGAGTGATTCTCGAAACGTCCCCCTCGGTTGAGAACATACACCACCTTGGGCCACAATTTCTCCCCTGCGATCTTGCGCCAGCGCTCTTCGTCGTACACGGATTTCGGCAGATGCCGCCTGGCTTCTCGAAAAATCTGCATTTCACGCTCGTTCGCGTCGGGTACCTGCTCCGATCCATCAGGTTTTTCGCCGAAAGCAAGATTCGCCACTCCTCGCAAGTACAAGTCGTCGGGATGATTGAAGTCCAGTCCCTTTCCCAATCCATCTTTGCCGTATCCGGGTAGCTTCATGTACTCCGCTATTCCCATCATCATGGACTCGAAACAGATGGGGACAGGCTGTCCCAGCACAGTCACTTCCTCCGGAATGGGGGCCATGGCAGGCTGGCGCACCGGCTGGACTTTATTGGGCATGCTCGGATGACTCCCCTGGAATTCCCATCGTTCCAAATGCGACAAATCCGGGAAGATGTAATCAGCGTACATCGATGCCGATCCTACGAGAATGTCGCTGGCTATGAACAGTGGTAGCTTCTCCGTATCGCAAAGCACCTTGATGTTGGTGTGGCCCGCGGGAAGGGCATAGGTGGGAGCCCCTTTGTACAGAAACAATACCTTCACAGGATACGGATACTGGTCTCCAATAGAGGGTATTATCTCTTCGTACACGTCGCTGCTCAGCGGATACCAGTTGCGTTTTGCAGGGTAGCCGGCAAACAGGGTCGTGTCTTCGTATGCGATCCCGTGCCGGATGGAGCTGATGCCGAATTTCTTGATCTTGCCGGGGTGCTTCTCCAGATCGTACAGCTTGCTCTTCTTGCCGCTGGTATCATACTTGCTCGCCAGGATCATCCCGCCCTTCGCGTCGATGTTACCGAGCAGGATGTTGACTGTCATCCAGGCGAGCACATTGTAAAAGCCATTCGTGTGCTGTGCCGGTCCGCGGTGCAAGTCCACGGCTGCCTGCTTCCCGTAGCTCGTCAGCTCGCGTGCGATATCGATGAGCACTGAATCGTCCACGCCGGCCAAGTCCGCCCACTCCTTGACGGTATGCTCTTTGGCGGACTCATAAATCACCTGAAGCCCACTCTTGACCCTTGTTCCGTCCTCCAATTGCGTGTCAACAAAGAGATCGCCCATCACAGGCTTTTCTTTGTCGTTTGGGTCGAAGGCAACTGGTTTGCCGTTGTCCATTACTACGAGAAATTTCTCCTGGTACTCTTTGCCGTCCTTTGTTTTTCTCGTCTCTGCAGCAGCTATACCGTGGTCCGCAGCACGGACCAGCTTGCCGGGCTTGCCATCCTCAATGTGAACGAGCCACGTCGCGTTGCACCAGCTTGACTCACCAGCGTGTTTGGCGGCCGCCTGATTGGCGCACTTCAAGAACTTCTCGTCGTAGCGTTTGTTTTCGATCATCCACCGGATCATTCCGAGAGCGACGGCCGCATCTGTTCCAGGTTTCAGCGGCAACCACTTCCAGGCCTTGGACGCAAGCTTGCTGAATCTGGGGTCGACCACTGCTATTTTCGTGCGGCCTGACACAAGATTGCCGGTCAAACGAACCGACCTGTTCGGTGGACCGTAATTGGCCTCAAAAAGATTAGCACCCACGAAGAGGATAAAGCGGCTATTCTCTGTGTCCGCTTGCCAATAGAACTTCTTGCCGCCCCCGAATTTTCCTTCCTGGTACTGCTCGCTTATGGCCTTGCAGGTGAAATACAGGGACCCTTGACACACAGTCGTGTGGCCGTGTGCGTTCACCGTTCCCAACGCGTTGGCGAATCGGGTGTAGTGCTCCTTTCGTCCGTCCTTCATACGGCCCCACGCACAGACAATCTGATTATTCTTAGGCCCGAGATCGGGGTGGTCCGGATCGATCATTTTGTTGAGATGTTCGGCGTACTTTTTCTTAAAGGAATCAACGAGATCTCGCTTCTTTGCCTTGTCTTTCTCCTTCAATATGCGGCTGACGTCATCCGCCATTGCCTTCGATACTTCCAGGTCCGTCAGTACCGCGAGGTCTTTGAGTCCTTCAACATGCCGATTTTCCTCCCCCGGCACGTGGGCAAAGAGCTTTCCGCCATCCGCGATTTCCTTTACTGCTTGCTCGAATGAAATGGTTGCCCAGCGGTTCTCTCCACGCTTTCCTGCTCTCTTCAAGACCTTACGAATGCGGTAGGGATCGTACGCGGTCTGTAAGCCCGCCTGCCCCTTGGGACATATGGAGCCATCAACTGCGGCTGCATCCTCAAGAGGTGTGTCGTAGTCGAGGTGTGGGAGAAGTGTCCACGGATTATACGGGTTCCCGTCTACCTTGGTGATGATTCCTTCCTGTAGCTTGCAGCGTATCCCGCAACCAGTGTTGCATTGCAGGCACACCGTATGAATCATGTTTTCCGGCTTCGCCAGCTCGTACGGGCGATCGGGCCTGTCGCTGATCATCACAGCACCAGCCTTCTTCACATCTCCCCCAGCAGAGGCTTGCGGGTGCGAGGCGAGCAGTCCGGCTCCGAGCAAGGCTCCACCTGCAAGGAAGGCTCTCCTGGACGTCTTCTTGTCTTCACTTACTCTCATTTCTCACCTCACGCTCTCTGCTCTGTCTTGGCAGCCAGTGCCACGGTCAGCCGCCGCCCCACGTAGAATACCGCCATGCCCACCGCAACCATCAGCGCGCCAATGAGATATTCCATTGAGGTCGGATGATACGAGTAGACAAGCCTCATGTCCTGAAAAGCTTCCTGCAGGCCGGGGATCTGGCCAACGACCTGGCCGGGAACGAGGATCCCAAGGCGAGCAGCCACAAATCCGACAATCAAGAGGACTGACGACACAGCCCATGCTGCCCTGCTGTCGGAAATCACATAGAGGGCCAGAGGTATTGCCGCTCCTATGAGAAGTTGCACGATCCAGAAGACCCACCAGTATCCTCCCTGAATGAGAAAGTCGACGGCCCGGGATTCGGAATACGGTCTCCATACTGCGATAGAGAGCTCGGCAAACTCGAAGGCAAGGTATACGACCAACGCGAGCACTGTGATGACTCGGAGCCTCCGTATTGCTTTATCGCCTTCGGACTCCGACGCGCCCACTTTTCCCCCAAAAAGAACTCGGACGAACAAGAGTGAACCAGCTCCAGCAGCCAGAGCCGACGAAAGAAACATCATGGACAGCAGTGGACTGTTCCAATACTCCTTGGTGCCGACCGCCTCAAAGAAAACTCCACTCTGGCTCGGGAACAGAATCGACAGGAAGGCCCCGAGGCACAACAGGGGCTTCAGCCAGACCGACTCGTTCTTGAAGCTCAGCAGCCAACTGAGCACCGCCACGACGAGAAAGGAATTGTACATCCACGCGTTGAACGCTATCATGCTGGTGAACGTGGCCGATGTGAACACCATGTACAACCGATCCATGCGTCCCAGATCCAACCAAATGACCATGAACGCGGGGAGGATGGCCGAAACGCTCAGGACAATTGCGAGCCTAAGATCGGCCTTGGTGTCAAACCCTGGCCACCCGAGTATGAACCCCGCAGCCCCAAACACGAACGTGCCTCCTGCAATGGCAACTCCCATGAAATACAAGGCGATCCAAATGCCCCACGGCACGTAGGAGCCGTATCCAGCGGCATTGTGACCGTACACGAACCTTTGCCAAAGCCCGGCCAAGCCGGCCACTAAGAGTAATATCCAAATTACCCACATCACCAAGGCCCGGCCGGACCCCATGGATGTGTTGCTTTCCGAGCTGCTTACGTCCGAGATAGCGGAAGCCTGTGCCATGACGGTGCCCTCCCTACACGATGTAATAACACTGCGGCTTATTGCCCCAATGCTCCAAGAGTACCTGGACGTTGTTCTTGGTGACCAGTTCAACGACCAGGCTCTTGGGATCGTTCGAGTCTCCAAAATACGTCGCTCGGCCTATGCATGTTGTTACGCACATGGGTAGTTGTCCCACTTCCAACCTGTGGAGGCAGAAGTGGCACTTGCGCGCGTTTCCCACTGGAGAAGCATGGCCCTCCCGTGTCCAGTTCTTGGAGTACTCATTGTTCGGTTGATGCTCGTAGGGAGACCGGGGTCCATCCAAAGCCCTGCCGGCGCCGGCAGGTGCGCCCTCTGCAGCACCATCTGAATAGAACCTTCCGAAGTCAGAGGTACGCGACCCATACGGACAGGCGTTGAGGCACGATCTACACCCTATGCACTTGTCGTAATCGATCACGACGATCCCGTCCGGCCTCTTCCAGGTCGCTCGAACCGGACACACTGGGACGCACGACGGGTTCTCACAGTGCATGCAGGGTCGAGGAAGAAATTCAATCCGAATGTTTGGATACGTTCCGAATTCCCGTGTCGTCACCGGCCGGTACACCACCCCCGGCGGCAGCTTGTTCTCCGCGACACAACCAATGGTGCAAGACTGACATCCGATGCATTTTCTTATGTCGATGACCATTATCCAATGCCGTTGCTCCACAGGCTTTCCCATGGCTCGGGCCAGCTCCCGTTGCATCCGCACATGATCGTCTTCGTCTGCTCGTTCCTTAACATTTTGAAGCACGTTGAGGTTTCGTATCGTTTGCTCGCCTGTCGGGTCTTGCGGGGGGCCCGGAAGCCGGTCCTTCACAATTACAGCAGCCCCGGCCGCCGCGCCCGCGACCACAAGCCCGCCAGCGAGAAGAAACTCTCGCCTGTCCAATGGCATTTTTCCTTGACTCATGGGGAAGCTCCTTTCCTTTCCAGATCACGCTTCTCGTTCAAACCAGTCACGGTGCGAGGTTCATTCACCGTGCGGAGGAGTCGGGTCCCGGGCATGCGCGCCGCCGGGCAATACTGCCTTCAACCAGAAGAGCAACTCGTCTGCATCCAGCGGTTTTCGCAGACACGCACAAATGTGAGTCGCAAGTGCCTCCTTCAGCTCAGGGTGAAAGGGCCGGCCGGATATGGCAAAGATGTTCATCTGGGGCCTGGTTGTCTTCAAGAACCTGAAAAAGCGGTTGTCGGCCGTGCAATAGTCCAGATCCACGATCACAACTCGGCATTCTGTTTTCTGGATCAACCGTTCCAGAGATCCCTTTTTCCCGGTCGACATTGCGGAGTAGCCATGCTCCTTCAACATCCCGGCAATCTGCTGCCATTCCTTGCTGGATGCGTCGACTAGAGCTATCAAGGTCTCCATGGGAACGGCCTCGATCGGTGACTGTTGGAGGATCGATAGGCCTGTTTCAATGTTCGTGCCGGATCGCACAGGGAGAGGGAAAGATAGGAAGATTCATTGGGGATGGAGAAGCCGGGTTTGCCAACTGGTTGACATGAGCATCTTTTTTCGATGGAGCGCCTCGGACTTATCGTGCTTGGGTCGAGAAGTGGAAGAAGAATGGAGAAGTGAATCGGGGACCCTCGTCAGTGCTCGTGTTCCGGATCTGAACACATTTGGAGAACTACTCGTAATCTACCATGATACCAAGATATTACCATGTCCTGATTCGGCACACACTCCTCCTCCGAATCCCTCCCTCTGAACACCTACCCATGCAAAGAGACCCCCGGGATTCGGCGCCGCGCATGTTCATTCTCCATAACCGTGCCTACTGAATTAACGGTCCTCGAATTCGATACTTTTTCAATTTTGCATACAGGGTTGTCCGGCCTATTCCCAACCGCTTGGCAGCTTCCTTCTTGTTCCAAGCGCATTGTGCCAACACCCGCTCGAGAGCCGACTTCTCGCTCTCTTCCAGAACTGACATGCTTCGTTTCCGGTCTCGCAGAGGCTCTATGCACACGGGAGCTGGGAGGTCGGACAGCTCGATGACGTCTCCCTTGGCGAGGACGACCCCGTGCTCGATCGTGTTTTCGAGCTCCCGCACATTCCCCGGCCACGAATACGCGAGAATGGCTCGCATTGCATCCGCGCTCAGTCCTTGAATGCTCTTGCCTTGCTCTGAGGCATAACGCTGGAGGAAATGGCCTGCCAGTGCAGGAATGTCGTTTCTTCGGTCCCGCAGAGGCGGCACGTGGATAGGAATTACGTTCAATCGAAAGAAGAGATCTTCTCGGAACGTCCCGAGCTCCACTTCCCGCGCCAGGTCTCTGTTCGTTGCCGCGATCACGCGAACGTTCACGTTCAGCGTCTCTTCACCTCCCACCCGCTCGAAGCTCTGGGTCTGCAGAACCCTCAGGAGCTTGACCTGGGCCGCGGGAGCGATTTCTCCTATCTCATCGAGAAAGACCGTGCCGCCATCAGCCTGTTCGAAGCGACCTGCACGCTTCTTGATCGCTCCGGTAAAAGCCCCTCTCTCGTGTCCGAAAAGCTCGCTCTCAAGGAGAGCCTCCGGATATGCTGAACAATTTATCACCACGAAGGCCCTGTCTTTCCTGTCACTCTCCAGATGGATCGCGCGGGCAACTAATTCCTTGCCGGTACCGCTCTCCCCCTGGATCAATACTGTTGCATCCGTTCGTGCTATGTCTCGAATGAGCCGGTAAATTGTCTGCATCTTCGGGTCCTTACCGAACAGCCCCCAGAATCCTGCGGGCTGTTCGATGCGCCTGTGAAGATCCTCGGCCGCCTCCTCTTGCAGAAGTGCCCGCCTCACTACTCCCGCGCTCTGAGCCAGAATCAGACTGACCCAGTCAATTTCGTTCAGGTCGCACTCGCAGTGATTCGGGCACGCTATCGCCAGCACGCCCCGCATCCGGTGCTCGTTCTCCAAAGGAATGATCGCCTGCCGAGACGCGGCCCCAAAGAAGTCAGGAACCAGTGGAGCCTCGAGCACATGCCTGTGGAACAGAACCGTGGATCCGAGTCCATCCAGGGTCTGACAAAATGACTGAAGGAGATCCTCCTCCTTGACCGCTGTGACGTTGTTTTCAGACGCTACATAGAGCTTGTCCTGCTTGTCATTGAGGACGAGAAGCGCTATGTGACGGCACTTCAAGATACCCGCAATTCTCTCGATGAGCGCTGAGCCGACTTCACCCAGCGTTGGCAGGGAGCCGATTTCTCGCACGATGTCGCAGAAAGCACGGGTCTGCTCATGGCTTCGCTCGACCTCTCGCGTCTTCTCTTCGAGCTGCCTGGTAAAGTCCTTCACGCGGTTTACCATGCTATTGAATGCTGACGCCAAAGCAGCGACCTCGTCATTCCCGCGAGGCCGAACCATAAGATCCAGCGTGCCCTTATCCAACCGCTTGGCAGCTTCGGCAAGCTCCCCGAGGGGGCGAGTGATTCTGCGCACGTACAGGAGACTCCCAGCACAGGCGAGTACTAGGATGCCAGCGGTCAGAGCCATCATCTCAAACCAGAGCATCCGTACCTGCTCCGCAAAAGGCTTCTCCGAGATGCCCAATCGTAATGTCCCCGCCTTTCCCTCAAAGATCGGCCAGGCTATGTCCACGTATCGGTCCCCCTGGGTGGAGGCAATCTCTTCCGCGTTCCCCCGCATCGCCACGATCGGTTCATTGGCGTCAATCAGGTCCACTGGAACGCCATTGGGAAAAGTGTGAGCCAATACCTCTCCATCCCGCACCACAAACATATAGGAGATTGCAGGGCTGCTACTCATCTGGTTCTGGAGGAGCTTTTGAAGGGAAACCACGTCGTTTATGAGTATCTTTTCAGCAGCTTCGAGAGAAGCCGCGTGGGCAAGACTCTGCGCCTGGGCTGTCAGCGATGTGCGGAGGCTTTTGCTGTAATGTTGTGTGACGACCAGAGAGAGTAAAAGCCCACTCCCGATCACGAGAGTGGCCACGCCCAGCAGGAGCTTTCCCTTAAGGCTCTGCACGTTCATTCCGCTCTCCCGGTTGCCCTTGCATGCTCTTTATCATCTCTCGAATGGAATCGTACCAATCGTCCCGCGGTTCGATGAAACGGTCAATCTTCAATCCATCCAGTATCTTTCTCCCCTCGGAGTCATCATGCGCGGTGAGAAGCACATGCCGGACTCGATCCTTCATCTGCCGAGAAAGAGACGAGGATGCCACAACCGGCGGCATCCCGTATGGTTCCGACTTTCTTATGACTCGCGTCTTGGACGTCACATCCGGCTTTGTCTGATTGAAGTACTCCCAGATCAAGCCGTCAACAGCGGCTCCATCGACCAGCCCCTTGGCGGTGGCCATAATGGAATTGTCGTGGCTGTATGTGAACACAGACTTGGTGAAGAAAGTCTCCGGTCGCTCGCCCATTAAGGCCAACCAGTAGAGCGGTACCAGTCTCCCCGTATTCGACTCCTGGTCCGTAAACGCGAAGGTCTTGCCTTGGAGATCGCTGAGGTCCTGATAAGGGCTCGACTTGTTAACGATCAAATACGATTGGTAAAAATGGCTTCCGCTGATTTCAGGGGCTGCCAGCAGCTCAAATCCGTCCTCGCCCCTGCTTGCCGCGTATGGCCCCGAGCAGATAAACGCTAGGTCGATTAGTCCTCGCTTCAGGAGATCGTTCACTTCCCTGTATGTCTTCCGTTGAACGAGCTCGACCTTCCTGTCGAGCCTCTTCGACAGGTAATCCAACAATTCCCGGTAGTAGACAAAGCTCTCCTTCGGAGAGACCATAGAGGCCACCGCAACCTTCAAGTCGTCAGGGCCGCGGGCGGAAGTATCGGGCACGCTCACCGCAACCGTCTTTGAGAAATCGACGACTCTCGTTTCCCCTTCCCTGCCGCATCCTCCCAGCGTGAAGAGCAATGCCACAACAACGGTCCCGAGAAGAACACCTGTACACAGCGGCTTTCGAAGCTTGGCCACGGGAGAAGCCCCTTATGTGTCTCAGCAATCCGGCAAAAGGCACGACTCTAATAACGTACCGTTAATATTATTGCTTTAGAGTCTTGGGGTCAAGACGCTCCCAAAGAAAGATACCCCGGTTTCCCCCGTCGAATGACATCGTCGGAGGATCTGATTGACCGATTGCCATAGCTTTTGATACAGGTCTAGGCTGTTGTACCGCGCTTTGAACAAGGCCTATTTTCGGAGCCGGTTGCAGGTGCAATAGCGGATCCCGTGGGGACTGCAGAGCGAATACATGACTCAGTCCCTGGAGGACTGGGAGGTAGAATGGCTGCAATTCGGCAACTGATCTGTGGACTGTGTGCTCTGCTGCTCTGTGGCTGCATAGCAGTGCCGCGCATCTTTGCGCCTCGCGTCACCAATGTACCCGTGCCGGCCGTCTCGGCCCCTGGGCACAGGCCACCGTCACCCTCACCCGCCGAGAAACGTTCGCTCTCTCTAGACCAGTGCATCGAGCTCGCGCGCAGAAACAATCCTGGGCTTGCGGCCGGCACGTGGGACGTGCAAAGCTTGTGGGCCCAAAGGAACGTGGCCTCGTCCCAGAGGTGGCCCCAGATAAGCACGAAAGACAGTTATCGGAACTATGTTCAGCCTCAACGGCTCCAGGCTGCAAGGCTGAATGCCGAGCCCGGAATGTTCTCGTCAAGCATTCTCTCTGTTGACCTCACGCTCAACATGCCCCTGTTCACCGGCGGCCGCATTCGAAGCGAGATCAGCTCTGCCGAGCTGGCAGCTCTGGCCGCGGAGAATCGTCTGGCACGGACGTGGGAAGAGCTCATCTTCAATATTTCGAGCGCATTCTACACGATCTTGGGTCAGCGCCGTCTCATAGAGTCTCTCAATTTCTCTCGGGACGTGCTTGCCAAGCACAAACGTCGCGTTCTCGACATGATGGCAGCAGACAAGGCTGCAAGAGTCGACGTCCTCCGTATCGAAGTCCGCATTGCGGACCTTGACCAAAGGCTGGCTCGCGAGACCAATGTTCTGGAAATTCAGAAACGGCTGCTGGCCGCTCTCATAGGTATCAGTGACCGGGGAGTCCCGGTAGATATTCAGGGGGAGCTGGTTTTGGGGCACACCGCCCCCGCTCTCGACGGTGCATTGGCCATGGCTTTTGCAGAGCGAGGAGATTACAGGGCCGCCAGAGCGTCCCTCGATGCGCAGGCCATGAAGCTGAGAAGCACACGGGCCGCCTTGTGGCCAACGATTTCCGTGGATGGAGCCTTCGGCTTGCGGGCCGCGGCAGGAATTGACGATAATGGGGTTGCATATACGAAACGATTGAATGAAGCGCAAATCAAGCCTCTCCGCGGCCCATGGCCCAACCCGGATTCGAACTTGCCTGTTGGGAGCCTGGGAGTGGTGCTCGACTACCCGATCTTTGACGGAGGAAGAATCTCGTCACAGATCCGCGACCAGGAGGCAAAGCTTGCTTCGGGGCAGGCCCAGTTGAGGAAGCTCGAGCTTCAAATTCGCCTGGACGTGGAGACCGCGCTCCTGAACGTTTCTTCGGCTCGACAGCGAGTCCAGGCCACTCGCAAGTCTATAGAGCAGTCCAAGGAGAGCTTCCGCATCGAGCAGGAAAAATATGACCTCGGCAAAGGGACTATCACCGACGTCCTCGACGCGCAGTCCGCCATGCTCGAAGCTGAGTCCAATTACTACCGTGCCCTGGCGGATTACAACATTGCTCTGGCACAACTGGGCTTGGCTACAGGCGAAAAACGATGACATCCGTAAACCGAGCTCTCAGGATAGAGAGACACCATGAAATCCAAAGCAATAGCAATCGGGTGCATTCTCGTAGTGGGATTGGGCGCATGGGTGATAGCCACATTCGGGACACCCAATCAAGGTCTCAAGAATGCTCCGCTTAAGAAGCCAAAGCCTCTTGTAGTGGCGGAGCCGGTTCGGAAGGGCGAGATTTCTAGCACCTTGGAACTGACAGGATCGGTAGAAGCAACCCGAGTAGCGCGTCTTGCTTCTCCTGCAGAGGGACCGATCCATGACTCGCAGGTGAGAGAAGGAGACACTGCGAAGCGAGGACAGAAGCTGTTGAGAATTGGTCGGAAGACAGCGACCGAAGCGTTGCTCCGATCGGCTGAGCAAGAATTGAGAACAGAAACCGAGGAGCTCGGCAGAATAGAGAAGCTGGTTCAGAGCGGAGCCATACCCAAGGATCAGTTGGATGTGGCTAGGGCGCGTCGAGCCCGCACGATGGCGCAACTCGAGAAAGTGAAGGAGAGCTCGCAGGACTATGACATTGAAGCCCCGTGGGACGGGATAATATCCAAGGTCTTGGTTGCGGACGGGAATTACGTCGCGGCCCGCAGCGTCTTAGTGGAAATGTTCGACCCAAGCTCCCTTGTGATTCGTACGGCCGTTCCCGAGGCTCACAGCCAGGACATCTTCCCTGAGATGGAGGTTTCCGTCAGGTTTGACGCGCACGGTGGAAAGGTCTTTCATGGCAAGATTTCCCGGATCTATCCCGAATTGGACAGACGCATGCGAACCCGCACAGCGGAGGTGATGGTCTCGGATGATGTGCAGCTCGTACCCGGGATGTTCGCGAGGCTCACCGTGAAGATGAGGTCCGCGAATGACACTGTTGTGGTTCCCTCCGAGGCGGTCCTCGTCACTCCAAATGGCCAGCGTGTGGCATACGTGATTGAGGAAGGCAAGGCGGTTCAACGCCAGGTGAAAACCGGGATCGAAGCGGGAGGCAAAGTGCAGATCCTCTCCGGTCTGCATGAGGGGGAAAGCCTCGTCATCGCTGGCAACGAGAAACTGAAAACCGGTGTGGAGGTTCGACTGCGGGGCGAGCAGAAACAGAGTCCGGAAAAGCCCAATCCGAAGAGCAATGGGAGCGCGGGAGGGGCCGGCACATGAGAATCACAGAATCCGCGGTCACTCGCCGGATAGCCACCAGCGTGATCGTCATTGCGCTCGTCGTTCTGGGAGCGTTCGGTCTGTGGAAACTCCCCGTGAATTTCTTGCCGGACGTGACGTACCCCCTCATAAGGGTGCACATCTATTGGCCTGGAGCCACGCCGGAAGAGATAGACAAGAACCTTGCGGATCCCATTGAACGCCAACTAGCGAGTGTGGAAGGACTTGATTACCTGGAATCGTCGACCATTGAAGGAATGTACACCGCGCTGGTGAATTTCCAGTACGGTGTGGACGTCAACATTGGTTACCAGGATACTCTCGCAGCAATGGCCCGCGCGGCTCGAAACCTCCCGAAAGACATAGAGCCCCCAATCGTGATCAAGGCTGACCCTTCGCAGCTTCCCGTTGTTCAGTTGACCGTCAGCTCTGATCAATGGGACCTCGTCAAGCTGCGGACCTGGACTGAGGATTGGCTGCAGGATCGACTTATGTCGGCACCAGGCGTTGCCGGAACTGAGATCGTCGGAGGTCTGAGACGCGAAATCCGAGTGCACCTGGACCCTACCGCCCTGGAAAAACACCAGCTCACTCTCGCCGGAGTAATCAAGAGACTGAAAGACGAAAACGTGGAGCAGTTCGGCGGGAGAGTCACCGCGGGCCCACGTGAGTTCATCGCCCGGACGACTGGCGAATTCCGCTCCATTGACCAGATCGGACAGGTGATTCTCGCTCGCAAAGACGAAGGCAAGGTTCACGTGGGGGACGTGGCTCGGGTCGAGGACTCGCACGAGGAAGCTCGCGTCATCACCCGTGTCGACGGCAAGCCATGCGTGAAGCTCAGTGTGCTCAAGCAGGCCGATGCCAACACGGTGGAAGTGGCCAAGGCGGTGAACAAGAAGATCGAGGAGCTCCAGCCGGCGCTGCCGGCCGGTATTCAACTGGGCATGGTGGAAAACCAAGCCGATTACATAGAGGCTGCGCTCGCGGGGGTAAGAAACGCTGCCCTGGAGGGGGCTTTCCTCGTCATCTTCATCGTATACGTCTTCTTGGGTAGCTGGCGTCAGGCCCTCGTGATGGCTCTGGCACTGCCGATCACCATGGTCCTCAACTTCGGGCTTATGAAGATCGCAGGATTTTCGCTCAACATCTTCTCTCTGGGAGGACTTGTCGTTGCTATCGCAGTGGTGCTGGACAACTCCATTGTGGTGATCGAGAACATCACGCGCTTGAAGCACGAGTCCCCCAATGACCCTTCAGCGAAGACCGCTGTGAAGGCCACGGCCGAGGTAGGGCCGGCCATCATCGCGGCGACCCTCTCGTTCATTGCCATTTTTGTCCCATTTCTCCTGGTTCCGGGATTGGTGAGCCTGCTCTTCCGAGAGCTTATTCTCGTCATTGCTGGCGTGGTCACGATCAGCCTCCTTACGGCTGTCACTCTTGCGCCAATGCTCACCACAATTCTTCTCGGCGAGAAGTCGCATCACGACGAGGACACCCGGTTCCAGCGATTTTTCTTCCGCGTAACCGAACGGTATGGCGAAATCCTCAAGAAAGTGTTGCGGGGAAGATGGATTGCTGCAGGGGCATCAGTGCTCGTGCTTGCCTGCGGGGCATTCGTCATTCCACGAGTCGGTACCGAATTCCTCCCGCGCATGGACGATGGTCGTGTGATGATAAAGGTGCGGCTTCCCACTGGCGCATCGGTACACGAGACCGACCAGGCTCTGCGCAAGATCGAGTCCTTGATAGCCAACGATCCGCTTATAGAGTCGTATTTCACCCTCGTGGGAGGCAAGGTTTGGGGCCTGTACACGTACCAAATTGCCAATGAAGGGGAAATCGACATTCAGTTGGTTCCCCGCCATGAGCGCGCGCTGAGCACGCAGCAGTACGTGGCCAAGATGCGGCCGGTAGTGGCCAAAGTCGGCATCCCCGGAGGCATGGCCATGGTCATGCCTCTGCCTGTCAAGGGTATCCGAAAGCTCGGCGACGCGGACATCGAAGTAAAGATCAAAGGACAGGACATCAAGGAGCTTTTCGACCTTGCCCGAAAGACCTCCAATGCCATGACAACCTTGGCCCATTTCACGAACGTCTATGTTTCAATGGACATGACAAAGCCGGAATACCAGATCCACGTCGACCGCGAAAGGTCAGCGGAGCTTGGGGTTTCAATCGAGTATGTGGCCAACACGGTCCGTTCCCTTGTTCAGGGGGCGGTAGCGACACGTTTCAGAGATGGCGACCGGTATTACAATGTGCGTGTGGTGGTACCTGAACGGGACATCAAATCGAAGGAGGATGTGGAGCACCTCGTCCTGCAGTGCGCCCAGGGCGGCTACTTGCGAGTGCGGGATTTGGCGGAGGTGCGCCCCGCGGTGGGACCTGTGGAGATCGTTCGCGAGGATCAAGTCAAAGCCGTAGTCGTCAGGGGCGACGCTGCTGGGGTGACTGTCGGACAGGCTCTCGCTGAATTGAGGGAGGCCATCCAGCAAATGGAGCGACCTGTTGGCTACGAGCTCACGTACGGCGGACAGGCGTTGATGATGGCTGAAATGAAGCAGACCACACTGACGGTCCTGGCTTTTGCCCTTTTTTTTGCATTCGTAGTCCTGGCTGTGCAATTCAACAGCCTGAAGCTGCCGTTCCTGATCCTGGGATGCGTCCCGGTTTGTCAAGTCGGCTTGATATACGGGCTTTATGTCACTGGATTGCCATTGGGGGCTACCGTAGTGATCGGAGCGCTGATTGTGGTTGCCGCTACCGTGAATGAAGGCGTATTACTCTTGACCTTCGCAGAAGAGCTACGTGCGAGGAATCGATGGTCAGCGGTTGAAGCGGTGGTTGCTGCGGCAAAAATCAGGCTGCGGCCGCGTCTCATGACGACAATTCCCATCATTCTCGGTCTCACGCCTCTGGCCCTGAACATTGAAGAGGGAGGGGACATGCTGCAGCCAATGGCCGTTGGAGCCATAGGTGGCCTAATCATGCTTGTGCCCGTCGCGTTGTTTCTCATGCCCTGCATGTATGTGATCTTCTCACGGAAATCCCAGGCCGTGGATTCCGTATAAGGAGTGAGCTGCGGAAATGCATTTTGAGTTGAGCGTCAACGCAACCCGTCCCATTGCCGTGGCGCTCTTGCGGGAGGGAAAGCTCTTCGCTTTCCCTCCCGACTCCCGTAGCGAGAACCGGTACGCTCGCAGTAGAAAGGATGCTCTATGGTTACCGTAGCGAACGCGACCTTAGTTGATGTACCGCATTTGTGCGATTTACTGACTCTCCTGTTCACTCAGGAGGCCGATTTCCGTCCGGACGTGAAGAAACAAGCCGCAGGGTTGCGCCACATCATCGAGAATCCTGAGATCGGGAGCATCCTGGTGGCGCGAGATGCTGCCGCCGTCCTCGGCATGGTCAACATCCTTTACACGATCAGCACAGCGTGTGGAGGCCGAGTCGCTCTTCTGGAGGATATGATCGTCCGGCCCGAGCACCGGAACCGCGGCTGCGGGTCGTTGCTTCTTAGAGCGGCAATTGAGACGGCTCAGGAGGCCGGATGCGCTCGTATCACCCTCCTCACCGATCGGACAAATTCCGGGGCCATTCGCTTTTACGAAAAACATGGCTTTGCACCGTCCGCGATGGTCCCCCTGCGGTTGCATCTCCCCGAGTGACAAGCCCCTTCCTCGCCCTATCGCCTTGGAGATCCACTGCACAGGTACATGAATTCCCGAAGCGTCCCGGGTTTGATGTCAACCACGGGAGGCACATCCCCCTGTTTCCGTCTCTTCTCCGCGACCCAACGAGCGAAGTCGTCTTCGGGATGGGAAGATTCAACCCCGAATTCCTGGTAGCGTTCCCTATTTTCGTCCATGGTATGCTCTCCTATCATAGGTTGTTATCAGCTCGTGTCTTGGCCCGGTTGGCGCCAATTTGCTCTTATAGATGCGGATCTCTGCAAAAGGATGCAGAATTTCGGGGTAATCCACAGGGGAACGACTTCCAAGTCCGGTCATTAAATGATAAAAGAATTCTAGATACTTCACCGTTGATTGAGGGCTGCTGATGGAACGGCTTCGATTCTTAGTTTTCGTCCTTTCCGTAGTGGTCATGCCGTTGACGAATCACTTACATGCCGCGGGGCCGGAAAACTGGTGCGGCGAGATCAAGAAAGAGCTCGCCGAAAAACAAAAAAGGCTGCAAGAGTATTTGCAGGCTCTCCAGGCCACCTATGATGGGGGGGATCGACGCATCGCGGACGCTTTGAATCATAAGATCAAGCAACTGAAAGAGGAGCTTGAAGTTTTCAGGCAGGAAGCTGCCGATTGTATCGGTTATGATTCCGAAACAATGGCCCAAGGATTAAAGTCCTCAAAAGCGGACGAGGCAAAATACGCGGGAAAAAGCTGTGGAGAATTGAGAAAGGTGCTTTTTCCCCTCCTCGTCAAGACTCGTGCCCTCAAACGCAAGGAAAAGAGCCTCCTGTCCGGCCTGACTCCCCAGGAAGAAGCGGACCTGGCAAGCTACACGGAGCAGCTTACAACCGTGAGCCAGATACTCCGCACGAGGTGTGCGGATGGTGACACTCCTCCTCGCGGGTCGTTGCTTCAGAAACTCCGCCGTTGAGCGGATGGGGGCTCGCTTGTTCCCCTGCGCACACGATCTTGCGCACACCATGAGCTTCTTGTGACCTACCAACTGAGAAGTCTTCGCACTTTCGCTTCGCCACAACTCCAGCGCCGCTGCATCTGACGCCAGGTCCTGAGTCTCTTCTTGGGTCCTAGGAGACCCTGGAAGTTTGGTACGTTCTATGATAACGTGCCACCGACGGTGGATTCAGGGACCCAATGATTGGTGCATCGAGAGCTTTCCGCTGGCTCATGCCGGTTCATTGCTCGACATGTGAAGCTCATGAAGGAGGATCGAAGTGAAGAGTTGTCATACGTGGCCGACTTGTTTCTCTCTCATCGCCTGTTTTTTGGCATTAACAGCGTCCGTTTCTTCCGCAGAGACAATCATCGTCACCGACATGGGGGGGCGCACGGTGGAAGTCCCGCTCGATCCCGAGAGAATAATCTGCCTCAGTTCCGGGACACTGAGACAAATCTGCTATCTGCAGAAGTCGGAAAAAGTCGTCGGCATCGAAGACTTTGAACGGAAAAGGACCGCTACAAGACCGTACATGCTTGCTAATCCCCACCTGCTTCCCTTGCCGACCGTCTCCCCTGGGGGTCCTGGCCACATCAACAAGGAACCGGACTTGGAAAAGGTGCTCGAAGTCAAGCCCCAAGTGATCTTCATCTCTTACATGGAGGCGGCACGAGCAGACGCCCTCCAAAACAAGGTCGGCATTCCCGTTGTCATCCTCACCCATGGGAAATTCGCCACCTTCGATGAGACGGTTTACGATTCCATTCGTCTCGCCGGTCGAATTCTGAAGGCAGAACAAAGAGCAAACGAAGTAGTGCGCCTCATTGAGGGTTTCAGAAAGGACTTAAAGGCAAGAACACAGGATATTGAAGAAGGAGCCAAGCCCGCAGCCTATGCCGGCGCGGTTCTCTACAAAGGACTCCAAGGAATTGAGAGCACGGACGCGAGTTACGCGCCCATGGAATGGGTTGGGGCCAGAAACCTCGCAAAGCAAGTGGCTCAAGAGGGTCACATCTTTGTGGACAAGGAGAAGATTCTTCGATGGGACCCGGATGTCATCTTTCTTGATGCAGGGGGCATGAGCGTCGTGGAACAGGATATCGTCAAGCGTGCGGAATTCTACCGGTCCTTGAAGGCTTTCCGCAACGGAAGAGTCTATCTGGTTTACCCGTTTATCGCTTACGTGACGAATATTTGCACCGCTCTGGCAGATTCGTATGCCGTAGGGAAGATACTCTTTCCGAAGAGGTTCGCCGACGTAGATCTCAAAGCAAAGTCTGAACAGATCTACGCCGGGCTCTTAGGAAAACCCGTCTATCACGAGATGGAAAAGCAATTCGGCCCCCTGGGCAAGACCTTGGTTTTCCCCGTTGAGTGAGGGGGCTCGCTGTTCTCTCTTCTGGTCCTGTGCGGCGGGTCGCTGACGAGATGGGGTCCTTTAGGGAAAAGTACCACCAAATTCAGTACTTTTGACATCTTTTCTTTCACCAACGCCGAAGATCCATCGGTCCGATAGTACGAAAAAGAACTTGACAATCATCTGGTGGCACGTATTGTAGCATCATAGCATCTCATGCCATGATTTATTATTGCGTGCTCCGAGCGGTCTGTCCTCGCGGCGATTCTGGGGGTCCGTTTGACTCCAGTTCCGTGCGAGGACAGCACCCCGGACCCACTGGAGGTACCAGGATGCGTTGGCGTACTAACGTCGCCGTGTTGGCCTGTCTTATCATTTTGGCCTTCCTGAGCTCCCACGGGCACGCGTGGGAATTCGCCCTGGAAGGTTCCTTCAACTCCGACTACGAGTACTACATGCAACAAGGCGATAGAGGATTCTTCGGACCGTTCAATGTAGACAGAAGCGTGGGGGTCGGAGGCTTGGCGCCTGGCGATTATGCCCGGCTCAACGGCTGGGTTGGTCGACAGATCGGACGACAGGGTAATGATTTCGCTGCCGGGTCAGATGCCGTAAAGCACGGCCAAAGTCTCGAGCTCTTTCCAGAATTTCGAATAAACCAAGCCATACGGTTCAGAGGTAAGTATAGGCTGGGAGAATATGGAAACCCGAATAATTCCGACTACCTTACTAACACTCGACCAGGAACCAACATAGCCGCCTCGGACGGCCAGTGGACCCAGTGGTGGGTAGTGGCACAGACTCCGTGGGGTCAGTTTGTGGTCGGTAAGAGACCGGAGATGTTTGGCACAGGCCTTCAATTCAACGGCGCAAGCAACAATACCACCGATGGAGTGGGATGGATAGTCCCCTACGGACCATTACGAATAAGTTGGATGGTCCGGCCCCAATGGCTCCTTCAGTCGGACACGGAATTGAATACCAAATACAATTTCTTTAACATCCTCGACAAGAATAACCTGCGTCGCTTGAGTATGCGCTTTTTCGTGACGTACCAGAACGGCCCCATCGATGCAGGCGTTAACTGGGCACCCATGCGCTGGCACGCGGGGAGCGAATCGCAAGGTATTACCTCAACAGTTGCGGGTGGCGTCTTGCCCGGAACTCGCCCCACGTTCAATCCATACGACGTAGTAATCGACCTGGGAGCATTCTATGTGAAATACTTCGACGGGAGATTCTTTTTCAACACGGAGTTGGCCTATTATCTTGAGACAATTAACACCCTTTCTGCTGCACTTCCCGGACCCCGGTACAGGGAATCGTGGCGGTACATGGTCGAGACTGGTCTTCTCGCTGGCCCAAGCACAATCAGATTCCTCTACGCGTTCATGCCTGGTCCAGACAGACGGGCCGGAGCCCTAATCAACAAGCAGCCGTATACCAATAGTCCTGGCCAGGGGGCTTACGACGTGTTCAAACCTTATAGCTATCTCCTGGGCTACGCGTACGGTTCCGGAGTGAACGCTTTCAATATCAATCAGTATGGATATATCAACGCAGCGTGGGTCCTCGCGTCTCGAGTCGATTACGCGGTCGCTGCCAACCTGCAGGTGTTTGGAAGCTTTTTATGGGCTGAGCGAAGCTCACACGGCTATCCTTGGGGATACCTGAGGCCTAATCAAACAGCTACAGTAACCAGATCGCTCAATCAGGCAGGCACCGCCATAGTTGACAGCATTGTGTGGACCCCTATACTGACGTATCGGCAACATGCCGGAGCACCCAATATACCCGACACTGCCCTTGGCTGGGAAATCACAACCGGCTTCAACTGGAAGCTCCTCGATCGCTATACGCTCGGCGGGATATTGTCCTATTGGAAGCCGGGGAAGTGGTTCAACTACGCATGCATAGACAGAAGTGTCCCCGGATGGGACAATCAAACGGACGCAACGCCGTTCTATCCGTTCGGCACCAGGCCAGACCGAGACATCGATCCGGTGATTGGAGGCGAGATAACCCTGAAAGTGGATTTCTGACGCGGACTGTTCGCAGCCCTGTTCACGAACGTACGGTATCCTCAAGAGAGGAGAGGGATGAACGAGACGAAGGCGGATTTCTTTGATTCTCAAGTTGCAGAGCCTTGGGCTGCCTCAGAATTCGGCCCTGTGGAGAGGACAAAGATTGATCGAATGCTGAGGCAGGCCCGAATTCGAGAAGGTATGCGCGTGATCGAGCCCGGCTGCGGCACCGGCCGCCTCACCGCTATCCTAGCTGACGTGGTAGGGCCTGAGGGGTTCGTCCATGCCTTGGACATCAGCCCGAAAATGGTCGAGGCAGCCCGGCAGCGCGTCGGCACGTGTCCTAATGTTAGCGTTGAATGTGCAGCAATCGAGGGATGCTCCTTCGATATGCAGAGCTATGATGTGGTGGTGTGCCATAACGTGTTCCCCCATTTTGACAACAAGCCCGCAGCCGTGGCACACCTGGCATCCGCGCTCAAGGTAGGAGGCACCTTCATCGTCTTTCACTTCATGAATGCAGCGGAAATCAACGACATGCACCGCAAGGCGCACGCGTCCGTACTGAACGATCTGATCCCTCCCGAACCGGAAATGAAACGGATTTTTGAAGCGGCAGGTTTCCGTGTGGAACTGATCAGAGACGATGAAGAGGGTTATCTACTTTCTGCGACACGCACCCAGTAATTGCATGCACGTGTGAAATGGAGCTCCACGTCTGTGCGCACCGATTACGGCTTCCTACGATTGCGCTTCTGTTCCGGAAATCAGGAGCTTCCCATAGGCAATTAAAGCAGCGGCATCGACCAGTGCAGCAGCCTCTCGCGGATTAATCCCCGATATGCCAATGCAGTGATGCGGCTCCCCGTCTGGAAAGAATGACGTCACCAAAACGCCTCTATCTTCAATTCCGTTGATCTTCACGACGTATTTCAGAGATTTGTCTACTGGAATTGACACCGTGTATCCGAGAGGTCCGAGGGACACTTCGGGCATGAGCTTGCGGTCCCTGGCCCATTCCATTCTCCGTATCATTTCGTCAAATAGGTCTTTGATAAACATGTGATGTTCGCACCAAGCTGAGATTGGTGCCCTCTTTGCCGTTCAGCACCCGGCACTCATCGGCGAAGGCGGGCCGACCTCGGTCACCCTGCCACCCCTCAACCACTCTGTCAAGGAATTGGCTCGCCGACCTGGGAAAAAAACCCTGCACAAGATGTGACTCGTCCGTCCCGATCAGAGCACTCCCCTTGCAGACACCTGTCATCAGCGCCGGCTCTCGCGATATGTCGAGGGACCAAGCCTGCACGATCGGATCCGCGCAGGATTGACAATTGGGTCAACTCAGCCCAATTGATTGTGTGTACTGTAAGGATTTCCTGCCACGGGGATCCTTTTAACACCGACCGGCAGGCAATCACGGCAACGAGATGGAAATCATTTCCTGCTACCGGCAAGCATGTGCCGGAAACTATTGAGACCAGAGCTGGTCCTAATCACCAGGAGGGCGAGACAATGAAAGATGACAAATTCAGATCGGAGCTCCTCAAGCGGAAATTTGGGCCCATTTCCGACTGGAAACCGGCGCGGGACAAGTTCGACGTCACGGAAGCACTGAAATCGATCTTCAATGAGACGTTGGAACAAGCTCAGAAAAGAAGGGAAGCATTGGAAAAGGCTTTGGGGCCCCTGACCGAAGAGGCCGGTGGCAAGATCAAGGAAATGGCCCGATTCCTCGAGGAAAGTGCAACAAAATCTTCCCACGAGGCCAGATCGTTCCTGGCCAAGACTCTTCAGGCCATGGCAGACAAGATAAAACCGTAACCTCTCCCCGGAACGCACCAGCCTGCCGGCAGATAGTTTCTTCTTGCCTGCGGCATCATAAAGGCAGTTTTCTGGAGACACGGCCGATTGCTTCGAGTGATGGTGCAGCGGCAGGGGCGGGCTTGGCGGCGAAAGTGTCTCAAAAGCCTGCACTCCGTGATAATCGTGGTACACCCCATCACCCTGCCCCTCTCCCCCAAAGCGGGGGAGAGGGGATTCTTCCGGCTCCCGCGCCCTCTGGGAGAGGGTTGGCGTGAGGGTGCCTTTCCACGCATCGACGCTCAATAGTGCTACGATTTTTGGTGTGTCCCGAGTTTTGGGACATTTTCTGGCTCCCGCCCCTGCCGCGAAACCTCTTCAAAGAAGCGCAAGCCGCAGCACGAGAGGATTGTCGAACCCCTCACTCAGTGCATCCACTCCTGCTTCGGAGCATCCAAATCCCCGGCTCGCAACGGCCGATCCACAGGAATGTAGTTGCCGCTCTCGTCCTGGACTTCGATCCTGTTGACCTTGTCTAGCTCCGACAGAATTCCTTTCTCCTTCATTTCTTTGAAGGCCTTGATGGCTTCCTCAACGCTTTCGGCATGCACGTCATGATGTGTCGTCGTGACAAAGCGAAAAGTTTTCATGGCGCCACCTCCGTACTCCATTCGACACCTGGGGATAAGGGAAAGTTTGTACCGGCGTATCCTTTCTCGACTGGAGTTGATTATGGCTGAGGATCTGCGGGAGCTTCCCATAAAAAGGCGGGCCGAGAGAAAGTCTCCACGATAACCAACGTTGCGCGCCCAATATGGGCGTTGCGGTCTCTTGTACTCCTTAGTGGCCGGTGGCACAAATACGGTACCGTATGTGCAGCGCGGTGTACGTGGTAAGCGCATCGTTCGCACTGTAGGGGCGGGCCTTGTGCCCGCCCAGGGCACCCACAAGGGGTGCCCCTACGGTGCGCGAATCCCTGACGGAGTCATGGCAGAATACGTGACCGTAATTATGAAATTGCCTACTTAGTAACCGATTTCGCAACGACGGTGCCCTGTTCACGGCAACGTGGTTGATCCGATTGCGGTGGCACGCGTTGGGAATCGCGGCGAGCACCGAATTCAGGCGAGGGCGTTTGAAACCTGTTTACCCAATACCTACCCGCGCTTATGGAATCGTCTACTCGCTCGAAGGTAAAGGCGAAGGACCTACGAGCTCCCCGTAAATCGATTTCAGCCGGAGAGAGGAAATTGATGGATTTCGGGCGCCCCTCATCTTTTGGGTTGACAATTCTTAGAGGGCGTATATATTTGCCTTATACGCCCAGACAACAAGGAGGCGCCATGGTCAGGAAGTTCAACCTTTCAGTGCCGAACGATCTCGCCGAAAAGATCGAAGAGCGACGCCATCTCCTGGGGAGCCTGTCGGCCATTTTCCAGGACGCGGTCTCTGAACGGATCAGGAAGCAGGAAGAGTTTGAAGCAAGGTTGGAAGGAGATGAAGAGATGGAGCAGATTATTCAACGGTTGAGAAGAGAGAAGGCCCGGCTGCAGGGCGACTATCTCGTCAAGGGGAGAGAGGCCGGCCTCCGTTGGGCCAAGGCAGCATCGTACCCAGACCTGGAATATGCCCGCCGGTTCGTCCCCACGGATCGCGACGGAGTTTACGACCCCACGATCCCGCTCCACGACGACATCCTGGGGCATTACTTCATTGATGCGCTGGAAGCGGACGACCTGACGAATCCGGAATCGGACGAAGACCAGCTCAATGAATTCGCGATACAGTGGCTCACCGGATGGCTGGACGCGGTGAAAGATTTCTGGGCAGCCATCGAGGACAGACTAAAGGAATAGGAGTATCTATTATAAATGGGCGTATAATATATCCTATACGTATCATGAACCGAGCTTTCCGGCTCGCATTCCTTCCGACGCACCTCACGCGCACGCGTTCACACGGGGGACCGAAAGTGAAAAACAGAGCAGCTCTCAACCGGCACGGTATTCGTCACTACCTCGAGGCATTCTTTCGATCTGCAGGGGCTCGAGCTTTCTTGGCGATCGGTCTGTTGGTGCTCGTCGGACTGACAGAGGGGGTGGGCATCCTCATGCTCATCCCCTTCTTGCAGCTTCTCGGACTGACGGACTCAGCTCCTTCAGGGCTGGTTCTTATTGTGGGGCAGATCTGGAACGGGCTCGGCCTGCCCATGAGCCTGACCGGGGTCTTGGTGGCGTGGGTCGCGATAGTCGCCCTGTACGCGTGCATCAGTCGGTGGTCCACCATGGTCAACGCGAGGGTGTCACACGCGTTCACCCGTCAATTGAGAGACCAGCTCTCGCAGTCTATGACTCGGGCAGAATGGCTTCATTTCACGCGCGTGAAATCTTCAGACATAAACCAAACGATGACCGCCAATCTCAGCTCCGTGGACAATGGAACCTTCGGCATGTTTCTGCTCGTTAGTACCGTTATTGTCATCGTTGTCCATATCGGGGTGGCGCTTGCTTTGTCGGTTCCCATGACGTGCATAGCCCTGGGCAGCTCCGTCCTACTCCTCCTCGTGATGCGGCCGCTTAACGGGAAGTCATATCGTCTCGGCGAAGACTGGAGGCGGACCATGAACGGGTTGTACAGCGAGCTGGCAGAGTACCTCGGGGGGATGAAGCTAGCCAAGAGCTTCGGAGCCGAAGACCGGCACATCCAGAGGTTTCACCATCTCAGCGCAGGGCTGGAGGGTCAGGCGAACAGGTTTGCCGGGGTGCTCTCGTCCACGCAAATGTATCACGAAATCGGCGGAGTGGTGCTGCTCGGCACATTTTTCTATGTTGCTCGCGAGTTGCTGAACATGGAGGCAGCGCCGCTCCTCATCATGGTGTACCTCTTTGCGCGCATTGTCCCTCAGTTCTCGTGGATGCAGCGCACATGGCAGAATATCCTCACCATGTTGCCGGCCTATGAGGCCGTGGTAGACATGTTGGACAGTTTTCGGGCGGTCCAGGAGCCTCCACCGCCGGCATCCTCCCGTCCGGTGACCTTGAATCGCGGCGTGGCGCTACGCGGAGTGTCATTTCGATATGAAAAGAGCGGGCACCGCTCGATCCTCGATCATGTGGACATCTTCTTCCCCGCGTTTCAGACTACGCTTATCCTGGGACCTTCGGGAAGCGGCAAGAGCACGCTCGCAGACCTGATGATCGGGTTATTGCGACCGGACCGAGGTCAGGTCCTTGTAGACGGGGCGCCTCTGGAAGGCGATCTTGTACATGAATGGAGAAAGTCGATAGCGTACGTGCCACAGGAAAGCATCCTGTTTCACGATACCGTACGGGCGAACCTGCTCTGGTCGCGGCCGGATGCCACCGAGGAAGATCTATGGGAAGCTCTGAACCTCGCAGCCGCCGTGGATTTCATCCCAAGACTTCCACATGGGCTCGACACGGTCGTGGGCGAGCGGGGAGTCAGGCTTTCCGGTGGAGAGCGCCAGCGGTTGGCCCTTGCCCGCGCCCTTTTGCGAAGGCCCACCCTGTTGATCCTCGACGAGGCAACAAGCCAGTTGGATCTCGAGAATGAGAAACGCATTGTGGAAGCTCTGGAGAAACTTCGGGGAAGAATGACCATCGTGTTTATTTCTCATCGTCTCTCCGCGGGCCGATGTGCGGACAGGATCGTGACCCTGGAGGGCGGGAGAATAGCTCGACTGACTGGCAGAGATGGAGAAAGTGTCTCAAAAGCCGGCAGTCCGTGATAATCGTGGCACACCCCCTCACCCTTACCCTCTCCCCCGAAGCGGGGGAGAGGGGATTGTTCCGGCTCCCTCTCCCTCTGGGAGAGAGTTGGGGTGAGGGTGCCTTTCCACGCATCGAAGATCAATCGTGCTACGATTTTCGGTGTGTCCCGAGTTTTGAGACATTTTCTGGAACCACACAGCCCTTCAACAGCGAGCTGTCCGAGAATCATGCTGCCGGCCGCGGCCTGGCTCTTCGCCTGCCGGAAACCGGATGACGGGAATTGTTTGACCGAGGAGCTCAACATAAGTTTGACAAAATTGATACCTGAGCGGTAAAAAATCTGAACGTTCGTTCAGAAATATCCCCTTCCAGAGTTGCGTGCACTCTCGCGCACGCGATGGGGAGTCGCTCGAACCATCCCGCGACACCGTCGACAGGCCGACTCCTTGGCCGCGAGCGCTTCACCCTACTGTCCCGGCCGCGAGCACATTCGTGTTCGCTGACCTGTAAGGCCTCTAAGGCCGACAAAGGAGACAACATGGGAACCAAGGTAGCAATCGTTGAGGTGGCTCAGTTAGCCGGGCCGGATTCCAAGGATAACTTCTACGACCAGGCTTTCCGGGTGACTAAAGAGATCCTGGACAAGGCGGGGCTATCCCGACACGAGCTCGGCACCATTGTTTCGGCCTCGTCGGACGTATTCCACGGAGGCATCTCCTGCGCCAACGCCTACTATTGGGAGGCCGTGGGCTCGTTCCTCAAGGCAGGAACCCGCCAGGACGGGGAATCCCTTTTCGCCCTTTATTATGCAGCGATGAAGATCATGACAGGGCACTTCGACACCGTGCTTGCCATTGGCCTCTGTAAGGGTTCGGAAAACCCTGCCAACGACTCTATCACTCAGTTCATTGCAGATCCTTTCTATCAACGTCCCCTCGGGCTGAACGAAACTGTCGCGGCTGCCCTTCAGATGCGGCTCTACATGGACGCGTACGGAATTACCCCGGAAGAGTGCGCCATGGTCTCGGTCCAGAATTTGCGAAACGCTTTGCGCAACCCGCATGCTCATCGGAAGGGAAGCTTCACCGTGGAGGAGGTAATCTCGTCACCCCTTACGGTAGAGCCATTGACCGACCTTATGTGCGGCCCCAAGAGTGAAGGGTTCGTGGCAGTGCTGTTGGCTTCCGAAGAAAAGGCAAAGCAGATGACTGCTAAGCCCGTGTGGATTAAGGGATACGGCTGTTCGCTGGATACGTTCAATCTTGGCGATCGAGATCTGCTTAACGGACAACTCTCTACTGCAGCACGACAGGCTTATGCTCGGGCCGGAGTCACGGATCCTCGAAAGGAAATCGATCTGGTTGAGCTGACCGAGCCCTACGGGTTCCAGGAACTGCTCTGGCTGGAGGACCTGGGGTTCTGCGACCGGGGCATGGGCGCAAGGCTCTTCGACAGCGGAATCACTGCCACCAATGGGGATCTACCGGTGAACGCCTCGGGCGGGACGCTTGCCACCAATCCCTACGTAAGCCGGGGGTTGGCGCGGGTAGTGGAGTGCGTTTTGCAGATCCGCGGCGAGGCTGGTGAACACCAGGTGGATCGCGAAGTAAAAACCGCCCTGGCACACGGCTGTCACGGCCTGGCAGGCCAATGCCATGCAGTAGCCGTAGTTGGGGTATGAGGGGGTGATGCTATGAGCCAACGACCGGTCGCGATTATTGGTACAGGCCAGACGAGGCACGGCAAAAGGATGGAAATCTCTTATCCCGACCTGGTGCGCGAGGCGGTCATGGCGGTGTACCGCGACACCGGTGTCAGTCCCGATGATGTGGACGCAGTGGTGTGTGGAACCATGCCCTCGATGATGGAGGGCATTGCCATGACTCACTTCTACATGGCGGACGCAATGCACGCTGTCGGAAAGCCCATATTGAAGACCGAAACGTGCGGATCCGTCGGCGTGTCCATCGCTCACACCGCGTACTACTGGGTTGCTTCGGGGCAGGCTGATCTGGTTCTTGCCGTTGGACACGAGAAGATGAACGAAGGCGACAGTCAGGCTACGATGACCACCGTATTGGAGCCCTTCTATCAGAGGTATTTCATTGCTGGAGCTCCAGGCGTCTTCTCCATGCAGAGCCAGCAATGGTCCGTACGATTCAATATTCCCGAGGAGAAAATTCGCGAGGCTGCAACCCACATCAGTGTTCATCACCACGATTCAGCGTTCGACAATCCCTATGCACACATCAAGCTCCGCCTTTCCCCCGAGGACGTGAACAACGCGCCTATCATCACGTATCCCATAAGACTGTATGACGTGTGCCCTAATACCGACGGCGCGTGCGCAGTCTTATTCGCATCGGAGGAGTGGGTGAACAGGTTGGGAGCAAAGCCCGCCTGGGTGAAGGGCGTGGGCTACCGCGGGGAGGAGCAGTTTTTCGGTGACAGCGACAAGGCCATCTGGCCCTCAGCAGTGGAAGCCGCGCGAGAGGCTTATGAAATGGCGGGTATTACCAACCCAGCAGAGGAATTGGACGTCGCTGAGGTCTACAATCCCTTCACCTACCAAGAAATGCTCTTCTACGAGTGCTTCGGTTTCTGTGAGTTCGGCCAAGCGCCCGACCTCGTACTCAAGGGGTTCTTTGATCGTACGGGGACCCTGCCCTGCTCTCCCTCGGGTGGAGTGCTCTGCACCAACCCCATAGGGGCTACGGGACTCATTCGCACGGCAGAGGCCGCCATGCAGGTCACGGGAAAGGCAGGGGAGCATCAAGTCGGGGGCGCCGAGCTGGCCCTGGCTCATGCCATGGGTGGTATAGACCAGTTCAACGGCATTATTATCCTCGGCTCGGAGCTGTGATACGGAAATGCCGCTATGGACAATCATGCTGTCCTCTCTCCGGCCTCCCGTCCTGCGACTGGACAGGTTCGGCTTACAGGAGTAGATTATGACCATTCCGAAAGAATACCGAACGATTGAGACTGAAGTGCGCCTGCCGTACCGGCTGGCATGCGGAGCAACATGGACACGTTTTTTCGAGGGCTTGAAAGAAGAGAAAATTTACGGGTCGAGGTGTAGCAAATGTCGTCGCGTACTCGTACCAGCCCGCACATTTTGCCCGCGTTGCTTCGTCGATACTGACGACTGGGTCGAGGTCTCGCAGGAAGGGACTATCGAGGCCTGGGTCCTGGTCCACTACCGGTACTTCGGCATGCCTATCGAGCCGCCGTACATCAGCGGGCTCATCCGCCTGGAGGGAACTGACACAAACTTTCTCCACCTCATCGGAGGCGTTCCCTTGGACAACCTGGAGACCGTAAAGGCCGCGGTGCGAAATGGTATGAAAGTGAAGGCAGTCTGGGAAGAAGAGAAACTGGGGCATATCCTTGACATAAGGCACTTCGCCCCCAGCCAAGGGCAAAAATGAGAGCACCGGTCTCTCTCACCTGGACACGCCTTAGATAACTCACGCACAGGGCTTCCGCTCGAGCAACTGGTCCGCTGGGGAAAGTTGCTTCCTGAGGAAGCAGGGTGATGAAGTGCAAGCGCCCGAAAATTTTGGCGCTTATTTTCCATAGGAGGAAAACTGATGCCCAAGTTCATACTCAATTGTGCCGTCACGGGCGCAATTCATACGCCTACCATGGCCCCATATCTGCCCATCAAACCCAAAGATGTAGCGCAACAGGCTATTGATGCCATTTCTGCAGGAGCCTCCACGGTTCACGTGCATGGAAGAGATCCGGAGACGGGGATTCCGACTTCCAATCTGGACATCATGGGCGAGATAGTTTCCCAGATTAACGCCAAGTCCGACGGCGTGGTCTGTATCACTACCGGCGGCGGGATGAACATGACGGTAGACGAGAGGATCGCTGCGATACCCCGTTTCAAACCCGAGTTGGCGTCGCTCAACCTTGGATCCATGAACTTTGGTCTTTTCCATACCATAGGAAGATACAAGGAGTGGAAATATCCTTGGGAGCCGCAGTACTTGGAATTCACCAAAGAGTTCATTTTCCGGAATACCTTCCGAGACCTGGAACGGATATTCACTGTGTTCGAGGAGGCCGGCACGAAGCCGGAGCTCGAGGCATACGATGTGGGGCATCTCCACAATGCACACTATTACTACTCCATAGGCCAACTGAAAACCCCGGTGTACGTTCAGTTCGTGATGGGAATCCTCGGTGGAATCGCGGCCACTATCCCCCACCTCTCGCACATGCATCGAACAGCGTCCGACCTGTTCGGAAAAGACCTTATTTTCTCCACCATAGCAGCGGGACGAAACGAGATAGCAATGTGCACCGTTTCTGTGCTCCTCGGCGGCGGAGCCAGGGTCGGCCTGGAGGACAACCTGTGGCTCGAAAAAGGCGTCATGGCCAAGTCCAATGCCGAGCTCGTGGAGAAGATGGTGAGGATCGCCAGAGAGCTCGGGTACGAGCCAGCTACCCCGGACGAGACAAGGCAAATGCTCGGACTGAAGGGTAAGGACAAGGTAAACTTCTAGAAATGGTTTGTAGGATCTCAATCCCATCGGAGGCTTGTTGAGGTCGGATCTAGATGAAGAGGTGCAGGTATGGCCAACAACGCGGTGACAGAAGGAACGCTGCTGTGGGAACCGTCCGAGGAATGGAAGCGCCAGGCGAACGTGACCAAGTACCTGGAGTGGCTGCGAAAAGAAAAAGGCCGTAATTTCAGAGACTATCAAGAGCTATGGCACTGGTCGGTCACCGATATTGAGGAATTTTGGGCCTCGCTTTGGAGCTTCTACCAGGTCAAAGCTTCTCGCCCGTATGAGAAGGTCCTGAATCACCGTGACATGCCTGGCGTGAGGTGGTTTTCGGGAGCAAGGTTAAACTATGCCGAGCACGTGTTCAGATGGGCATCCCTCAAGACCCCTGCACTGAAATACCAGTCGGAGATTCGTCCCTTGACCGACATGTCATGGGACGAGTTGTCCCAAAGGGTCGCATCCGTATCTACCGCACTGCGGGACATGGGGGTGGTCGCAGGGGACCGGGTAGTTGCATACATGCCGAACATTCCGGAAACCGTAGTTGCTTTTCTGGCGTGTGCAGCCATAGGGGCTGTCTGGTCTAGTTGCTCTCCGGATTTCGGTCATCGCAGTATCACTGACCGGTTCCGTCAAATTGAGCCGAAGGTGCTCTTCGCTGTCGACGGGTACCAGTACGGCGGGAAGAAATTCGATTGCAGACCGACAATCGCGCTGCTGCAGCAGTCTCTTCCTACGTTGCAGCGGACGGTGCTCGTGCCGTACTTGTACCCGGGTGAGGATTCCTCGGACCTCCACGATCTGGTGAAATGGGACTCGTTGCTGACTGTAAACGAACGTCTCACTTTCGACCAGGTGGAGTTCAATCATCCCATGTGGGTGGTGTATTCTTCGGGGACTACCGGATTGCCGAAGCCGCTGGTTCACAGCCAGGGCGGAATCTTGATCGAATTCTGGAAATTCATCGGATTGCACGTGGACGTAAAGCCTGGAGACGTGTTCTTCTGGTTCAGCACCACCGGTTGGGTGATGTGGAATATCCTTCAGGGGAGCCTTCTTCTGGGCGCCACGCCAGTGCTTTTCGACGGCAGCCCCGGATTCCCGGACATGGACATACTCTGGAAGCTCGCGGAAGAGGCCCGTATGACAAATTTTGGAACCAGCGCGGCATACATCACCGCGTGCATGGCTGAGGGTCTGAAGCCCGGGGTATCCCACGATCTGTCAGCTCTGCGTACCGTCGGCTCCACGGGCTCTCCCCTCTCTCCAGCGGGATTCAAATGGGTGTACGACGGTGTGAAAAGCGATCTGTTGCTTGCATCGGTCAGCGGGGGAACCGACCCGTGCTCCGCCTTTCTCGGGTCGTGTCCCTTGCTGCCGGTAAGGGCTGGCGAGCTCCAGTGCCGGTGCCTCGGCGTAAAGGCCGAAGCGTACGACGAGTCGGGAAATCCCGTGCGAGACGAGGTGGGCGAGCTCGTCATAACGGAGCCCATGCCCTCCATGCCCCTGTATCTGTGGAATGACCAGGACGACAGGCGGTACAGAGAAAGCTATTTCGAGATGTTTCCGGGCGTATGGCGTCACGGAGACTGGGTGAAGGTTACCTCGTACGGATCAGCCGTGATCACCGGACGGTCCGATTCCACCTTGAAACGCATGGGCGTGCGAATGGGCAGCAGCGAGATCTACGGTGTCGTGGAGGAACTGCCGGAGGTAGTTGATAGCCTTATTGTGGGATATGAGGATTCTTCGGGGCGGTACAACATGCCCCTCTTTGTGGTGCTCAAAGAGTCTCTTCAGCTTGACGAAGCACTCAAAGACAAGATCAAGGTTGCCATCCGCAAATCGCTGTCTCCGAGGCATGTCCCGGATGAGATCCATGAAGTTCGGTCCATTCCGCGAACCTTGAATGGAAAGAAGCTCGAAGTACCGGTGAAGAAGATTTTGTCAGGCGTTCCGGTGGAAAAGGCCGTAAACACGGACTCGATGATGAATCCCGAATCGCTGGTTTATTTTCAAGGTCTTGCAGCCAGAACGTGATTTCTCAGACCGGCCTGGACCGGAGCGTGCTCTCGTATGCCCGGCTTGGTTTTACTGAAAGAGCGCCTTCGTGTGGGGCCAAGGCTCCGTGACAGAACGGCATCTGCGAGACTTGCTCTCCCGATAGTATTTGCGGCGATTGTCGGAGATCTAATATCAGCATGGAATACCAATGACGCATCCCTCTCCAGATACAGTCCTGGAAGTTGTTAATCTTACGAAGCATTTCGGTTCGCTTACCGCTGTGAGCAACGTCAGCTTGCGGATCGGCGAAGGGGTGCACTCCATCATAGGACCGAATGGGGCCGGAAAGACTACCTTTTTCAACTTGCTGAGTGGCTTCCTGACTCCTGACGAGGGAAAGATCTTCTATCGGGGAAGCGACATAACCGGGCTCGCTCCTTACGAGGTCTCCCAATTGGGGATCGGGAGATCGTTTCAGATAACAAGCATATTCCCTGCGCTGTCCGTGTACGAAAACATCCGTGTCGCGGCTCAATCCCGCGTGAGCGCGCGCTACAACTTTCTCGTTTCCAGCAATCGACTACCCGGAATCGCGGCATCAGCGAAGCGAATCCTCCAAGGCGTCGGCCTCGAGAAATGGGCGGATGCGCCAGCGAAGAACCTGCCCTACGGTCTGCAGCGGTGTCTGGACATCGGGATCTCCCTAGCGACCGATCCCCGGATTCTCCTATTGGATGAACCAACATCAGGAATGAGTGGAGAAGATACGGAGAACATATTGCGGCTCGTCAAAAAGATATCGACTGAGATTCCCGTAGTTCTCATAGAGCACAATGTGGACGTGGTGCTCGCAATTTCAGATCGAATCGCAGTGCTGTACCAGGGGTTGTTGCTCGCCGCGGGATCTCCGGCGGAAATACAGGCGAACGAGGATGTTCAGGAAGCCTATTTGGGAGGATATTGACGTGCTGTCCGTTGACGATGTGCATGCCTATTACGGCGATAGTCACATACTCAAGGGAATGAGCTTTTCGTTAGGCATAGGACGAGTAGCCACGCTTCTGGGAAGGAACGGAGCGGGCAAGACCACCATGCTTCGAACCATTATGGGTCTGCTCCCCGCGGCCCGAGGGATCGTAAGGTTGGGGAACGCGAACATCACGAAACTGAGACCTCACCAGATAGCCAATCTGGGGGTCGGGTACGTGCCCGAAGAGCGCGCCATCTTTCCCAGCTTATCCGTGTACGAGAATTTGACGCTACCCCTTTCCAAGGGGCGGAAAGGGTTATGGGACATCGACAAGATCTACCATCATTTTCCCGTACTCAAGCTAAGAAGCCATCACGGGGGATCGAAGCTGTCGGGAGGCGAACAGCAAATGCTCGCCATAGCCCGCATATTGACCATGAACGTGAGGCTCATTCTCCTGGACGAGCCTACCGAAGGTCTTGCTCCACTGCTGGTGCGAGAAATAGGCCACATAGTGGAACAACTGAAAAAGGAGGACATGACCATCCTCCTGGTTGAGCAAAATACACGGTTCGCAGTACGAGTGGCCGACTACCATTTCGTGATCTACAACGGTCGGATCGCCTACTCGGGAAGCAATGAGGAGCTCGAGGCGGACGACGAGGTGAAATCCCGATACTTGGGGGTCTAGACAAAGGCGGGAGTCGCTCCGGGAGAGAGGCTGCCGCAAACCAGCGAGGAGGAATGGAATGAAGAAAACCTTTGGTTTGATCGTGGCTTTGTCCGTACTGCTCCTTTGCCATTGTTTTTCTGCGGCAGCAGAACCGGTAAAGGTCTCGGTGCTAACTGACATGTCGGGACCATACGCTGGCATAACAGCGCGGAACGTGGACGCGGCAAAGATGGCGATTGAAGACTTCGGCGGCAAGATCCTGGGAGAAAACATCGAGCTCGTTTATCGGGATCACATGTGCAAACCCGATGTGGCCAATCAGAAGGCGAAGGAGCTCTACGAAAAGGAGCAGGCAGATGTAATCTTCGACTGCCCGAACAGTGCTGCAGGACTCGCAGTGGCCAATCAAGCAAAGTTGCACAAGAAGGTGTTTATCGCCATCGGTTCTGGGACCACAAGGCTGGCCGGCCCCGAGTGTAACCGCTACACCTTCAAATGGGCATATAACGATTACATGTTAGCAACTGCCGTGGGCTTGTGGGCTGCCGATAATCTTGGCAAGAAATGGTACACCATCACCGCGGATTATGCATGGGGGCACGATCTCTTGCACCACTTCTCCGATGCGCTCAAGGAGAAGGGGGGAACCCTCCTCGGAAATGAGATGGTGGCTTTGGGCACGTCCGATTTCAGCCCGTACATACTCAAGGCAATGGGGACCAACCCGGAGGTTCTGGTTCTGCTCAACGCGGGCAAGGATGCGGTGAATGCCACAAAACAGGCGATGGAATTCGGACTCAAGAATAAGACCCAGATCGTCCATGCGTTGCTCTTTATCGAAAACATCAAGGCAGCGGGGGACGTGTTTGAAGGCGACTACGTAACCGGCGCCTGGTATTGGAAGAGTGAGAACCCGGGATCCAAGGAATTCGTGGAGAAGTGGCAGAAACAGTTCGGACAACCACCGAACTGGATGAATGCAGCCACATACAGCGCAGTAACTCAGTACCTGAAGGCAGTGGAGCGAGCCAAATCCAAGGACTCGTTAGCTGTGGTAAAAGCTCTGGAAGGGCATGAGTTCAAGGATCTCCTCGCCAATCCCGGCAAAATCCGGGCAGAAGACCATATGCAGGTAGGGAACGCATACATCTTGAAGGCCAAGAAGCCGAAGGACAAAGATGATTGGGACGTGTTCACCATAGTGGGAACCATACCACCGGACAAGGCTTATCAGGATCCGAAAGACACCGGCTGCAAGATGGAATAGCCACCGCCGGAATCTCAAAGGGGGAGCTGGGCAGGTCGATCCTAGTGCAGCTCCCTGCATAAGCGCGGAAGTTCTTATGACCACCCAACTGCTTCTCATGCAATTGTTCAACGGCCTGATTCTCGGGTCCTTGTACGTCCTCCTTGCACTCGGTTTGTCGATCATTTTTGGCATGCTCGGCATCATCAACTTTGCGCACGGGGCTTTTTTCATGTTAGGTGCCTATGCAGCGTACACGATTACCGCGCATCTGGTTCCTAATTTCTGGGTAGCTTTGGTATGCGTTCCGCTACTTATGGCTCTTTTTGGCGCGGTGTGCGAGGCGCTGTTTTTCAGGAGGTTGTACGACGTTCCACCATTGTACATCATGCTGTTCACGTTTGGCTTGATGCTCGCGCTCCAGGATCTGGCCCGGATCATTTTCGGAAGCATGGGCGTCCCTTTTGGGACCCCGGAAGGCCTCACCGGTGCGGTCAACTTGGGGTTCATGTACTACCCCACGTACCGTCTTTTCCTGATCCTCGTCACTGCTGTTGCTGCTGTCGGAGTGTGGCTATTTCTCACCAAGACGAGGCTGGGGAGCATTATTCGAGCCGGGACGGACAATCCGCGAATGGTTGACGCGCTCGGAATCAATATCTCGAAGATCATCACCTTTGTTGTGGGCCTGGGAACGGGTTTGGCAGGACTGGCAGGGGTTCTCGCTGCTCCCATACAGAATGTTCGCCCACTGATGGGAATGGATTTTCTCATCGACTGCTTCGTCGTTGTGGTGATCGGAGGAATGGGGAGCTTGGGCGGGTCCATAATCGGAGGATTGATCGTGGGCGAGATCATAGCGATCGGAGTCATGGTATGGCCGCCAATGGCTAACACAATGATATACCTGTTTATGGCAGCGTTTCTGCTGGTGCGCCCCAGAGGGCTTTTCGGTCGAGAAGCCTTTCACGAGTGATGCCCTATGCCACGTTCGGATGCTTTGACTATTGGCTGTTTCTTTGTGCTGGCCCTGATTTTTCCTCACCTGGCTCCATATGAGGCATTGGCCAGCGAAGTGCTGATTTTCGCTCTTTTCGCCATGGCGTACGATCTGGTCCTCGGCTACAGCGGGATGCTTTCCTTCGGCCATGCGGCGTTCTTCGGAATAGGAGCCTATGCCACCGGGATTTTCTTGCTGAGGCTCGTTCCGTCCGTGCCTCTTGCGCTTGGAGCAGCAGTGTTGATAAGTAGCGCGGCTGCCCTGTTCGTCGGGTACGCAAGCATTCGCAGACATGGTATCTATTTCACCATGGTTACGCTGGCCTTTGCCCAAATGTTTTATTTCATTGCGTTCAAATGGACCGGATTGACGGGTGGAGACGACGGATTGCAGGGCGTGCCGCGGCCTGCACTAGGGCCTGTGGATCTCCATTCGGAAATCAATCTGTATTATTTCATTCTCGCCCTTGTCACTATTTCCGTTCTCCTGATGGTCAAGATAGTCCACTCGCCGCTTGGAGCAGTCCTTCAGGCCTTGAGAGAAAATCGGGACCGAGCAATGAGCATCGGCTATGACGTGGACCGCTTTCGTCTCATAGCGTTCGTGATCTCCGGGTTTTTCTGCGGACTGGCAGGCGGACTCTATGCTCTGCTTCTCAACATGGTACCCTTGAGCTCTCTGCACTGGTCCACATCGGGTGAAGTAGTGGTGATGACCATCACGGGGGGGATGGGAACTCTTTTCGGTCCTGTGATCGGCGCTGTATTCATCATTCTGCTTCGGGACATCATCAGCAACTATACGGAAAGCTGGAGCCTCATCATGGGAATCATTTTCATGGTTGCAGTTTTCGCTTTTCGAGGTGGAATCATGGGACTGCTGGGCCGGACGGCTCGCCTGGTGAGAGGACGCGAGGATCAGGTCTGACGCGTCTTTCCCTTCGCCTTTTCGAGTGTGGCCGTCCCTTGTGGGGGAGAATGATGGTATCGGTCCACTTCCCCATAACGTGTTGACCAATAAGATGCAGTGAATTATGCTCAATAGTTAACAAGGAGGGCATGTGAGCAGTATGGGCTGCTTCCGAAGCCGCTAATGCGCTACTTCTCTCGGAGAGCGTTGCACCGATGGGGGGGTGAGTTCTTGTGTTTTTCCTGGTTGATTAGATCTGGGGCACGGACGAAGGCTATCAACGAAAGGGCGGGGCCGAAGCAACCGGACCCACCGAACCGTAATGTTAGACTTCGCGCCGCACAGGTGAGGCAACTTTACTCTCAGTCGAAGACAGCGTTGGTAGGAACTGCGATAAGCGCGGTAATCCTCGTGTACGCTCTTCGCGATGTCGTGCCTCACGCGCGGCTTGCCATGTGGCTTGGCAGTTATCTTCTGCTGCAAATTCGCGGCACTTGTTGGTCCGGTCCTTCGCCAAACGAACCCTTAGCGACGAAGATACCGTCAGGTGGGGAGCCTGGTTTTCTGCGCTGACGGTCCTTTCAGGCTTGCTCTGGGGATTGGCTGGTTTGTTCTTGTTTCCTGTCGACTCGCCGTTCCACCAGTTTCTCCTGGCCCTCTTCATTTCAGGAATTAGCGCCGCTGCGGCAGTAGTGTACGCTCCACGGACCGAATGCTACGTTCCCACTCTGGTCGGCTGCCTGACACCTCTTTCAGCGCGATTCATCTTCGAGGCGGACGAGACACATATGATTACGGGATTCGCAATAATCCTCTTCGCCATCGTCCTCATCGCCACTGCTCGGCGCATGAATCTGGCCTTTAGCGAAGCCTTACGCCTGCGATTCGAGAAGGGAGCGCTGGTAGAATCCCTTTGGGAAGAAAAGAGCAAAGCCGAGGCGCTCAATGAAAGCATGTTGAGAGAAGTGGAAGAAAGGAAGCTCGCAGAAGCAAAACTCGTTGCGGCCAAAGAACGGGCCGAGGCCGGGGACAGGGCGAAAAGTGAATTCCTTGCCAATATGAGCCACGAGTTGAGGACGCCACTCAACGCTATTATCGGTTTTTCGGAAATACTAGAAGACCAGCTTTTCGGTTCTCTCAATGAGAGGCAGACTTCATACGTGCGGCATATCGTGAATGGCGGGCACCACCTTCTTTCTCTTGTTAACGATGTTCTCGATCTGTCCCGGATCGAATCGGGCAAGATGGACTTGGACACGTCGGCGGTGGAGCTGCGTGCCCTTCTTAGGGCCAGCATTCTCATGATCAAGGAAGACGCGAAAAAGCGCCACTTATGTATCGAATGCATGATTCACGACAGACTCCTCCGTGGTGCCATTCAGGCGGACGAAACCAAGCTCAAACAGATCATGTTCAATCTCCTTTCCAATGCCGCCAAATTTACACCGGAAAGGGGGCGGATACGGATCGAAGCGCTGGAGGCCCAAAGTCAACTCCAGATAAGTGTCTCTGACAACGGCATCGGTATTGACCCAAAACACAAGGAGCTTATTTTCGGTACTTTTGAGAGGGTCGATTCCTCTTTCTCCCGGAGAACAGAGGGGACGGGGTTGGGTCTCGCGCTGACCCGGAGACTCGTGGAGCTTCATGGGGGAAAAATCTGGGTAGAGAGCGACGGTGTCGGGAAGGGGGCTACTTTCGTCTTTACGCTGCCCTTACACGAGATTCCCCGTCAGGGTAGCACGCGCGAGTCTCGGCGAAATCGACACACTTTCGAGCGGGGCAACGGCCTCGTAAACCTCGCGGGAGACGACTCCTGGGTCGAATTCCGAGTGATTCCCAGTTCGGACTGGACACGATCCCATTAAGCCGGCGTCCTCACGGGAGCCAGGGGTTCAGGATTGTTTGCTCAATTGTTGTTCCAATGGTCACGGCAGGGATTCCATAAGGCTTCTGAGAAACGCCCTGAACCCAGCCTGCCGGAAAAGAAGCTACGAGGCTATTGCGTAACGCAATGCTTTCCATGAATCCGTATCACCAGTTGCTTCGTGTCTAACCCGGACGAATCCTGATCCGCTCCAAGAGCTTACTTAGTGCTCCATTTCCTAAATACGGTCACGTAATCTGCCACGACGTAGGGGCACCCCTTGGAAAGTGTCTCAAAAGCCTGCAGTCCGTGATAATCGTGGCACACCCCCTCACCCTGACCCTCTCCCCCGAA
>JBFMDN010000056.1:0-39354 GCA_040753915.1 Thermodesulfobacteriota bacterium
TTCGGCAAGTCTCAGACCTGGTCGCGGCATACCAACGCCTCCCCACGGAAATTAGTGGGATCTCTCATAGCACAAAGCTGCCGCTTTGTCGCGTCATTTGGCGCGTACTTTTATACCGCTCACTATAACTTCTTTCCCCAAAAAAAAATATGTGCCGCGACTATATAACTGAACTCTTGCGAAATAGGCGTAACAAGAAGCGAAAGAGAAAAGTATATCCTGGGCTTGTTTCTTTTGGTAAATGGCACGGTGGTCGATCAGTAGCCGAAAGCGAGCCGGGAGATCTGCTCGTGAGACTGGCCTTGATTCGACATCGTGATAATCCATCGCACAAGCCCTGTGAAAACGGTTTTTGTAACAGATCTTACCCCGTCCCCCAACGTAGGGGTGCGTTTGTCAGGGGGGCTTCCGTGAGTGTCCCGCAGACCTCGCACCAGGAGGCTGTACGCCAAGAAGACCAGACACCAATGACGTTTGATACGCCGCAGGTCCCTGAGCTGATAGTCTTCAAGGCCGAGATTCTGTTTGGCATCCCGGTAGAACCCCTCGATTTTCGAACGTCGAGCGTATGTGGTGAGAATCCTGCTCGATTCCCATTGGAGATTGTCCGTGGCAAAATATGCGGGCTCACCCTGAAGCTCCTCATTGTCGTGGCTGATCACAATCCTGACCCGTCCGACCCCTTTGAGATCGAGCGCTTTAGAGAAAGCCCAGTATGGTGTCTCACCCACCATCACCTTCCGGAAGGCGTCCCGGGAAAGGGTGCTGGCAAAGTCGCGCACCCGCATGTAGGTGCCGCGAATTTTCACGTTCCGATCGGACTTCAGGCGGGTAACCCATCTCAGCGTCTTGCCGTGGAGAAATCTTATGAACTCCTTAGAAGCATACCAATTGTCGAACAGCACACCTTCGATTTCCAGCCCCAGACCAAGGGCCTGCTCCACAAGTTCTTTCGCCAGGTCGATCTTGGTCTTGAAAGGGACTCCCTTTTCGTTGCAGTAGTCCTCCTTGAGGTAAAGCCGAAAATGGAGAGGATGGACCGTACCATCGCGTTTGATGAAGAGGGTGGTGACGAGGTTGTGGGCGAGGACGTATCGGTTCTCGCAGTGGTCCTTGTAGATCCCTACCGCCTCAATAGCCTTGCCGGTCTTGTGGGTGAGCGTATCGTCGATGACGAGCCATCCCTTGCCCTGAAGGTCTCCCTCGGCCTTGAGGGCCTCCAGCCGTGCATCGTTTACATCATCGTATCCCCATATGCTCCACGTGAGGAAGCGATTGAGGGAGCTCGGATGCCTCCGCTGAAGGAATGCACGGTTGATACCTTCCACGGTAAGATTGTCCGCGACGATCAGGCCGCAGGCGTACGTCTGGAAATGCCGAAAGGCCGGGGCACCGAAGTGTTTGCGGTACAGGCCGAGGCAGTTGGCCAGTTCATCGGGAAGGTCCGTAACCAGAGGCATTGCGGCTCACCTCGCGTCGCTGGACCTTCTATAGCAGCAGCATCTCGCGATCTGCAAGCATTTATTTCGCGGTTACCATACTTTTTCTTCGCATCGCTCACCCCATCGCATCCTGAGAAGGCAAACTCAATTCGCAAGAGTTCAGTTAAGAAGAGAATCTGGAAAATGAGAATTGAACAATACCCCCCCTATCCCCCCTTGAAGGGGGGTCCGCTTCGCTATCGGTTCGCGGCGAGTCTGTATATTTTTTTTCGTAAGAATTTTTCAAGATTACGTACTCTAAAGGTACGGTACGTACCGCGACCCGACACCCAGGAAAGACAATGAACAATCAAACCACCAGGCTCATCGAGAACATTCGACGAGTGGCTCGAAAGATCGGTTACCAGGGGCGGGCAGACACCAGAATTCTGGCTTGCGTTTTAGATCATCGACGGATTCGTCCCCCAAAACACGGGGCGGACTGGCGCCAGACATGGCTCAGGGCCACAAATTACGGGGAAATCAAGGCCGATACGCTCAGTCGGTTTCTGAGGCGCAATCTTCCCGAACTATATCAGCGAGGTTGCACGGCTCTACAGGCCGAATGTTGCGACCCAAGCTGCCTCGCTGAATTCGTATCCGAATTTATCCTAAGACGGTTGCGCGTCACGAGCTGGGAACTCCCGAGCCTGTTGTCCCCGAGGGTGTTGTCCCCGAGGGAGACGAGTCACCCAAAAACATCATGGGGTGGACGATTTTTCATGACAAAATGCGGGGACGCTACAAAGCCGTGAAGAGAATCAACGGCAGGCTCAAGTCAATCTACATCGGAAAGGACCCGTCCATCGCTGAAAAAAAGATCCAGGAATGGCTGGATCGAGAATCGGTGAAAGAGAAGCCTGAGATGTGCAAACCCGCATTGCGAGCTGAAGGCGCGTGCATGCCGGAGAGGAGCCTGTGGGATCTCATCGAAGCAGAGCGGACTGCCAAGCGGGGCGCTGAGGGCCCGTCTCGTGGAGCGAGCAGGATGAGACCTGAGAAAACCATCACCAGGAGCCGCTCCCGGGCCACTGGGTAACATAACGAGACGTTGAGCGCTCCCCGTCCGCGACTCGGCTCCCGAGCGCGGGCGTGGGGCATTGTCGGATTCGAGGAGAAAAATCGAGTCACGCGATGGATGGTTGATCATGGAAGACGAGCTTTTTACCGTACAACAGGCTGCCGATTACTTGAGGATCTCGGTCCGGGAAATTCAGCGATTGTGCCAGCAACGAAGAATCGACTTCTATCAAATCTCTCCACGGAAGCGACTTTTTGCGAGACGGCATATTCAGGACTTCCTGAACGAAGTCACGGTTACGTCTCTTACGCGGAAGAAGGTTGACCGAAATGCTGCATTTCCGGTACCCTGTCCCCAGAGAGGGGGTGAAACGAAGTCGCGCTTACAGGAAGATTCGAGGAAAGGCTTTTCCAGCATCAGAAAGGAGCTGAGCACGCTATGATCCTGCGTCGCGGGAAAGCCTGGTATCTGAAAATCAAACCGTTCGGGCACCCGATCTGGGTGCGGACACTGGCGGGCACGAAGCAAGAAGCACGGGAGATCGAGCGGGCCGTCCTGATAGCTCTCAGAGTGGACGATTACCGCTCGCTGTGGCCGGAAGCACGGGAAGTCTGCCTGCGGATTTACGAGAACCAAGGGTGGACGGCTCCCGAAGATCTGGTCAAAAAACGGGAAGAGCCAAAAAGAGAGCTGACCCTGTGGGACGCTGCGAAGATCTTTTTCGATTACCCGACTGTCAGGAACGCGAAAGCGAAGGAGAGGTATACGTACGCGCTTGGTCACATCATAGAGGCATGGGGCAAAAACAGGCCGTTGAATTCGATCAAAGTGGCAGACGTGAGGGCATACCAAGCCAAAAGGCTTCAAACAGGCGCTTCACCGTCCACAGTCAATTGGGAAAAGGGAACTCTGTCAAAGCTCTTCCAAGTTATGCTTGAACTTGAGCACGTGGAGTCGAACCCGGTACGACAGGTGAAGAATCTCAGCCAGAAGTCTGAGGAACGACAGGTCTACCTCTCGTTCTCGGACGTGGAAAAGATCGCCGGAAAGTGCCCGGAGTGGTTCAGGCCGATCTTGTGGACTGCCTACTATTCCGGAATGAGGCGAGGGGAGATTGTCGATCTTACTCGGAACCGGGTGAATCTGTCCAAGCGGATGATCTACCTCGGACCAGAGGATACCAAGGAGGGGCACTGGAAGAGGGTCCCAATTCACCGGGAGCTGGTTCCGTTCTCGAAGACGCCATGAAGGTATCAGCGCTTGGGAATGATCGCGTCTTTCTGCTCACAGACGAGGCAGGCACTCGGGTGCCCACGCTTGAAGCGGTCAGAAACTGTTGGCTGCGGGCACTCGAAGCAATCGACGCTGAACTACAGAAAGCAGCGGAGAAGGACCCGACTATCACCCCATGGCCGAAGCCGTGGCCACGATTCCACGACCTACGGGCCACATGGCGAACCAATGCCAGGAGATCCGGAGTTGATCCCCAAATAGCGGAAAGCATCCTCGGGCACTGGTTCAAGGGAAAATCTGTCAACGACCGATACGGATTCATTTCTGATGAAGAACTGGTCAAAGCCATAGACAAAATGAGCTTCGATCACGGAGAAAGCGTCGTTCTTGTGGCAAAATCTAGTCTGGGAGCCGAAAAAAGCGCCAGGGGTAGCAACAGGGTAGCAAAATCATCTCCAAAGAAGAAAGGCCAAGCACTTGCTTGACCCGGCATCTAATAATATCAGCCAGTTATCTGGTGGAGATGAAGGGATTTGAACCCTCGACCCCCGCGTTGCGAACGCGGTGCTCTCCCGCTGAGCTACATCCCCACAAACCGCCACCCTACAAGGTTTTGGCGGCCTTGTCAAGGGACGAATTTCTTCGTACTGCAATGCGATTAAACTTCCCACGAAGCTGTCCAAGCGCTCACAAAAGTTCTCGGACGCTGAGTCGCTACGTGTCAGAGGCGACAGTCGCGACGATACCATCGGGAAAGCTCACACACGTGCAGCGTACCTCCCGAGGCGCACGCCGGCGGGGGGAGGGCAGGGTCGATCCGGCAGACAGCTACGGAGGAACAAAGGAGCATATCGGTCCAGGACGTCCGGTTCTTGGAACCTATCGGCCGGTTTGCGCGTCTTATGTTGTAAAGGGCCTCTGACCCTGCAAGAGGCAGGGAAGGCTGGGAACTTTGTCCGGAAACGTAGTTTGGGATGGTTCGAGCGGTCGACTCGGGGTATAATGCCTCAGATGATTGTTCCCCTGTGCGGACACGAGATGAGGAGGAACCAGAGCGAGAGTGGCGGAATTTGGCAGACGCACCGGACTTAGGATCCGGCGGGGCAACCCTTGGGGGTTCGAGTCCCCCCTCTCGCACCATCGTGTATCAGAGCTGATATCATGAGGTATGTCATGAAACACATAATCGTAGTGATGGCGGCTATTGCTTCGCTTCTGCTGCTGATTCCGGGATCCAGCCCGGGCCAGTATTACGGCTACTATTCACCCTATTACGCGGTCCCCCCGCCCCAACCGACACCCCAGGCTCCTGGGCAAGCGTGGCTCTATTATCGCTTGAAACCCGATCCCCTCATGTACTGGAAATGGAATCGACAGAACGCCTTCTCAGACTTTCTCCAATTCCAAAGGAGCCCGCAGAATCCTGAGAGTGACCTGAGCTATATGTTGAGAACGTTTTGACCCAGCGGGTGCTCTCTGGGCAGCCCGAAGGCGACGAGAAGCCTGTCCCACGCCGGATCCCATCCGGTGTGGGAAACAACCTGCGCTCAAGGTCCCACTCCCGAGAGAGAGCCGAGCAACGACATGACACAAGAGTGTAGGCTCCACAATGGACTTCCGATCACGAGGGATCTATCCTCACGAACGTTATGGCCAAGAAGGTGTTGTTGATATAGCGCCTCAGCTCGAAAGACGTCTGCACATCCTCCAAGGAAACAGCCAATCCCACCCTGCTGAGCTCTTGGAGAATGAGATCAGTCCTGTGTCCGAAGTTCATTCTCTGCAACACCTGATTTATCGTGGAGACGGACGCGTTCCCGGGCGGAGGGATGATGCTCTCCTTGTCCGTTCGCGTGAGTGCAAACCTGAGCGACACCTCGTACGCTCCCACCTTTGTTCTGACACTCACCTCTTTGTCCGATCTGGTCGATTCCACCTCCGTCGGCAAGTAACGGCGGAAGATCGATTCCGTAAGGTTTTGTTGACACAGGTAGAGAATCGACGAGAGATCGTAGATATCCAGCGGACGACGTTCCAGATTTTCTATGAACGTGGTCCCTCCCTTAAACTCGACTGAGCTGGGAAAGGGGTCGTTCTTGTTCGCAATCAAGTCGATGATTGTGTTTCCGAGGGAGCAAGAAAGAGCAATGGGATTGTCTCCGGTGTCGATCCCCTGATTGCGTATCTTGCTGACTATGAGGCCGTGATCGTGAGACGCTGTGATCCTCTGGATCACCTGCTGCATGAAAAAGGGATTTGTGTTGAACTTTTCCGAGAGAATGATGCGCCGCATTTTTTGGACGTGCATTTCGAGGAAGTAACGCTCTGCGGGCAGATAAAGGCTGACCGTGTCAGGAGATTGGGATTCGCGGGAGAGATAGCGTCTCCATATTTCGTTAAGATTGTATTCTTTCATAAGGCCGAGGACGGTTAGGAAATCGAACCCGTCTACGGAACGATTCTCAGCCTCACACACGGGAAAAAGTGCACTCATTCTCTTCACCTTCCTGTTACCGATAGAGGGATGTCCGGAGGATAGTCGCCGGAAGATTGGCTGAACTGCCATCAGTGGATTTCCAGGGTCACCTCCTTGCCCTGTTCCCTGAGAAGGGCGGCAATTGCCTGGACGCTCCGGCTCTTGAATCCCATTTCCTGAGGAAGGTTCGGATTGAGGTGCGCGGGATTTATGGCCTGTCCCAAGTAAATCACAATTGAATCCGCGTAAAGAAATTCCCATGCGAGACGGCTCGCTCCATCTCGCTGTCCGACTAGGGCGTCAATGTCTTTCACGGACTGGAGTATCTCCAGCGCTCGGTTCACCGTGTGGACTCCCTCGGTTACCAGATCCACGCCTTCGAGCTTTCCCGTGGGTGGTATTCTTTCGGTCATGCTGGAGAGGTCGACGACCACGTCCTTGCCCAGAGCCTTCCCAAGAATTGCGGCGGTTGTTCCACCGCTGACGATTTTTCGGCCGTTTGCTGCCATGAACTTTTCGACCACCGCTGCGTCATCTCCTTTATTGACAGGGGGGCCGATCATGAAAGAGGCAAAACGCTTCGGGCGGATTTTCAGGACGCCCGCGGTCGTGTCATCGCCAGGTCTGCTTTCGTAAAGCTGATTCGCGTGATCCACGAGGATTTGTGCAATCTTCTGGGCGGACGCATCGTCGTACACCTGTGTTTCCAGAAACTTGGCTATTTTTTCCCAATCCCAGCCCAGATTAAGGAGCCCTCCGATACCCGCATGGATCTCTCCGTCACTCACGGCGACAAACCAATCTCCAGGCTCCACATGAACGTGTGCTTCTCGAATCGTCCTCGTTCCGTAGACGCGCTCCTTGTATTTGAGCTCGCTTACGTATCCTCGCTTAAGAAAAAACGTGGGGGGATTGTCGAACTCGGCGAGGTAGGCTCTGCCATCGTCCTGGACCTTTATCAGGGTGAAGGTACTGTAGGCGATTTTCCGAACTTTGCACGTAGGGAGCGTATCGCTCAATGTATCGACCACTTCTTCGAGTGGTAACCCGCGCTCCATAAGTCTCGTTGCTATCTTCGTGGTAAGAGTTGCCAGAATGTTGGCTTTTACGCCGCTTCCCAGCCCATCCGAAAGAACCATGAGCTTGCCGCCGTCGATTGGAGCGATCGAGAGCGAATCACCGCACAGGATCTCTCCAAACTTGCTGATGTGCGCACCGCCTGATTCGATGAAAAGCTTCTCATTCATCGCGCTTCACTCTGCTCTCCGGCAAGCTTGATAAGCTCGAACAGGGCAGCCTTTGTCTCTGCAGTAGTTTCTCCGAGCAAACCTGCGATCTCCTGAGCCACCCGCATCTGTTGATGAATCACCTGTTGTGCTCTTGTCAGTGTTTCCGCACGCAGCACATCGGCCTGTTGGCCTTTCTTGACGGTTTCCGTTACATCCAAAAGCATCAGCACGCTAAGGTCTTCTTCTGGGAGCTGAAAATTGTAGAGCTTAGCGGTGCGGCCGACCTTTTGGAGCTCCAGCCACTTCGAGCCTCCCACGTCTTCCTCAAAATCGAGCGGATCGACGCCAAAGAGCTCTTTGAATGTTCGCCCCTGCACGTTTTCTTGCCCATGCTCGGCGGCCAGCTCCAGGAAGGCCCGGTTATGGTACACAACGCGGTGAGCGTCATCGGCAAGTGCAATTGCCACCGGCACTCGTTGAAAGATCACTTCTGCCCTCTGTTGGGCGTGCTCGTGGCGAGATCTGTCGAGCATTTGTCTCGTCTGCAATGCAGTGAACACCATGAGAGAGATCTGATGAGGACCGAATGGCTTGGGTATGTAGTCGAACGCGCCGAGCTCAACGGTCTTCATGGCCTCCTCGGTATCCTTGAACGGGGCAGTCATGATGACAAGAATTTCGGGCTGTCGATACTTGATTTCCTTGTATAGCTCTATGCCTCCCATGTCCGGCATGTCCACAGCGGCCACGACGACGTCGAAGAACTCGCTTTCGAGCTCGGTGAAAGCTTCCTTTACCGAACGGGTGAGATGGACCTCCAATCCCTCGTCTTCCAGAATGCGCTGACAGACCTCCAGGACCTTCTCATCCGTGTCGAGGACCAGGACTCTGCTGGTGGGGCTTCCGTCCTCCGACAGGGCGAATCCAACTCTCGGATCTGCAATGTGAGCCATCAGATGGGCCACGCCGTCAGCCATCTTTTCCAATGATGCGAGCTTCTTTATGCGTGCCACCTGCTCCCGTGCCTGGTCCAACTCGCCCGTCTGAGCGGCCACTTTTGAGGCCAGTTCTTTGCCCCATGCCTCAAGCTTGTTGCGCGACTCGGCTAGATTGCGGATCATGAGGTTGAATGTGGCTGCCAGCTCTCCCACTTCGTCTCTGGCAATTACGGGAACTTCGTGGCTGAGGTCTCCTTCCGCAGCTCTTCGGGCAGCATTGAGCATTTGTTCCAGCGGGCGGTTGATCCACGTGACAAGAAAATACGTGATCGCTCCCATGAGAATAACGCCGAGCATCCCGATCACGAGGAATGTGGCAAGCAAACGGTCGATGATATCGGTTATCGGCCGTTCCTGGGTGGCAACGTGAAGCGCACCTATTATTTGACCACTGAAATCGCGTATGGGATCTGCCGCTGCGAGGTAATTCACACCTGCTTGGGTTTCCCATATTGTCTCACGCTCTCCCTTTTCTTTGACTGATTCACGAATCTGTTCACTTGCCATGCTACCGAGCAGGGGTAGCCCGTTTTCCCCCTTGAGAGACGTGCTGATGGCCTTCGAACCCTGGTAGATCGTGACCCCGCCCACATCCCTGCCTGAAATCGTGCTTCCCTTGAACAGGAGTTGAGCAATTCGGTCCACTAGCGCATTGTTGTTGTTAAGCACAACTCCGCCGTAGAGGGTCCCGACAATGTTGTCCTGATTCGTGAGGGGGTAAGCCGATTCTACAACCATCCCGGTTGAGAGATTAAGGTCCTTGAATCGTTGAGCCAAGGACGGATTCTCCGCAGTGAGCTCTTCCACCTGCACAAGTCTCAGACCCGACGATTTCTTGCCCTTCAAAGCGGCACTTATGTAAGGGTCCTGGGAGAGGTCTGTGCGTTTTCCCGGCTGAGGGACGAAAGCGCGCGCGATAACATTCCCCTTCTCATCTGTCACCGAGAGGAACTCCAGGTCGTTCTCGAGTGCCATTGACGCGAGGAGGTTCCTTGTCTCTTCAAGATTTCCTTTCTTCACGAGAGACGTCATGCGCTCTGATCCGGCCATAAGCCGGATCTTCAAGTCGAGAGTCTCTTGAGAATTCGTCATCACGTAGGCAGCAGTCGCAAGGTCGCTGTGGAGACGACTGCGGGCAGTGTTGATGATGGTCTCTCGGGCTAATCGCGTACCCACAAGACTTGTTGCGAGTCCGACCAAGACCACTGCCCCCAGAAAACCACCGAGGACTTTCTGCCTCAAAGAGAAATCCTGAGCCCATCCTGTGAAATCGCTCCAACTTTTCCACGGCACTCGCTTCGTAACACCTGGGTCCATGACACCTTCACCCTTTAGAGAGTCTTGAGAATCTCCTTTTCGAAGATTTCCCGCGCCTCATCGATGGTATTCGCGTGGAATAGCTCGTCGTCGACGAGCAAGTTTGCACCATCCGTGCATTTGTCCATGCAAAAAGTGCCTTTGAGCTCGACCTTTCCTTCGAGACCCGCGTCTCTTATCGCTTCCTGAAAGTACTTTATTATCTGATGCGAACCTTTCAAGTGGCAGGCACTGCCCACGCACACCGTGATAACGCGCATTGAAGCGAGCTCCTTTCCCCAGGGACAGCGTTCAACGCCGCCGCTGTACGCAACTCGGAAAATCAAGAATAACGAATAGCCTTGGTGGATGCAACATCCCGGCAGACCTCGCTCAGCGTCCGTTACCAACATCCGAGCGAAACGATCTCTGCCGCAAAGCGTTCAGCTTGTAGGCAGGGTGGGAATCCCCTGGTCTTGGCCACTATAACACGACGTATTGCAAAGTTACACGTGATTGCGCCGAAGAAGCCGCGTTTGTCTGTTCTCTCGCGCCATGTTGAAATGATCGTGCACCTGCTCCATGAATGCCTCGATCCTCGTTCGCTCATTCGTCTTCTTGAGTCCGTCGTACACCAAGGTAAGCATGGGAACTCGCCGAGACTTTTTCAAGGCACATACTAGCGCTGCTGTGACCACGGTACCGTACGAGCAGTTCAGGGTCATGAGATTCAGCACACCATCAGCACCCGCGGCCACTTGGTGCATCACCGTGGCGATAGGCGCTGTTATTCCTGCGGGTAGGCGCGTCTCTGCGCACCGGGACGCGGTCTTCCAGATTCTGCGCCCCAGAAGATCCAGGGGATCATTGAACAGTCTTCTCAGGGACGCCGAGCCTTTCACCCGGAGCTCGCCCAGCGCGAGCAACGCGTAGAGGAGTCCCTTCTGAGCAGCTTCCCGAGAGCGAAAATTCAGAACGTTCCAGGTGAAGTCCCGAAGAGTCGCCATTTTGAGACTGTCCGAAAACGTGGGAGGGGGCCAAACCACGCCACCCAGTGATTCAATTTCTCTGTACACGTCATTGTTGGCATACGCCACAACCCGTGTGTAATAGTCACCTGTCACGGCAACCATCGGGCTCGGCGCCTCGTCCCGCAAAGGGATCGCAAGAAGATCGTGAACCACCTCCTCTATCCCTTGCCGAATATTCCCCTCACACAGGGCCTCAAACAGCCGATCTCGGCATTGCCGATACACGTGTTCTGCATGCCTCTTATCCTGTGCATGTGCTCGGATTTCAAGAAAGAGGCGAAGGAGGACATCGTAAGCGTTCAATCCTTCCCATCCTCTGAGGTACAAGCGCTGACGATTTCGCTCTGATATCCCGAAGGCTGCCAACCCCTCATCCACATCTGACACTACACCCATGGGTAATCCCAACATTCTCCTGATCTTGTCGAGGTATGCTGGAAACTGGCCGAGCCTGCACGCGTCCGATCCGATTATGTAGAACAAGGCAGGGCCGTCTGACGGATCCGCCTCGCGCGCAACCTTCAGATAATCTCCAAGGATCAACGCGTACGGGTGACACTCGCCTCCCACCATGTGAGGGCGGCCCAACGTCTCCGACTCTCGATCTGGAGGGGGCAGAACTCGCGCATCAATTCCTACGGATCTCGCTGCCGCCGCGAATCCGTAGGAATGTTCGCACATGTAGGGGAGGTAGAGGATCTTGGCTCTTGTGCTTCTTCGGGCTTGCTTCATGGTGGCAGATTGGGATGGGTGCCCGAGCTCGGAAGCCGTCGGCTCGCCCACGCTCGCCTGACGAGCAGCAGGGGGAATCATCGAGGCGCCTGCTTGGATTGCCCGATTCCGAATTCTGGGTTTGAGCCTCCGGAAACGGATCTGTTCTACAAAGGCCTCAATACGCGTGATCATGCCCGCTCGGGAAGAATGCTCATCCATTTCAAGAACGAGGAGAGGTTTTTCGGAACAAGCTTCCCGTATGTGTCGCAATGTGAAGGGGTCGGGACCGCATCCGAAAAACGTGATCATGATGGGAAACAGACGAGGATCCCGAGCAATTTCCCGTGTCACCCGAACCAATTCACCTTGGTACTTCCAATACAAGTCTGACCAGGGAGTGTCCGGTGGGAGAGGATACAGATCGGCGGGCAGGGCTTTGATGTCCAAGCGGCGAAAAACCGCTGCAAGGTTCATGTTGAGGAAGCTTTCCGCGGTATGGTACGGCTTGCCCAGCACGACAACAGCCTGCTCGTTCGCTCCAAGCGATTGGAGAAAGGACTCGCCTTTTGCACGGAGCCTCGATCTGAAATCGTCGAGAGCCGCCAGTCCTCTTGCATACGCATGGGCAGCCTGGGAACGGTTAAAGCCGAGGCCCGCGGCGAATCTCATATGCTCTCGCTCCAATGAGTGGTGATCAAGCGCGTAGCTGATTACCGGTTCCTGCCACTCCACCGGGAACGATCCTTTGTAAAAAAGTGAAGATGCCTGGATGTAGGGGCAGTGCTCCACTACACGTTCTTGTCCCCCGTAAATCGGCTCGCTCAAGATCGAAGGATGAAAGATAGTCCGGATGCCTGAATCGACCAGCGCACGAATTTGCCCAGCTAACGACTTCATTGGAAGGCATGTCTCCACCCGAAGGCAGTCCAAGCCTTTCTGGAACTGGGTGCGGTCGGGCCGCGGGCTCACGGAGAGGGATATCCCGAGCTCCGCGCATGACTCAGCCCAGAAGGGGAGCCATTCAAAGAACTGAGGCGACCGCGCCATGCCCCACCTCAGATGCAACGAATCAGATGGTGTACTGGCATATTCTTCGAGAAGCTCCATACGGAAGCTGAACGGGTCGGGCTCAACGGCCCCGGACGCTGTGGATTCCGTCTCCCACCTGTCGCATAGGCCGCCGTGGAAGACGGTTCGGCCGAGCGCTCGATACCGGGAGATCCGACATCGGTTCGGGCAACCCTTGCACGTAAACTGTTCGCTCCGGATTCCGTCGAGCCTCAACCTGCAGCTCTGCACTCCACGAATCGGGAGGTCCCCGATCTGGATTCGCTCGCGTGCCTTAAGTGCCGCTCCTAACGCGCCGGAAACCATGAAATAGTCGGGGACGATGAATGTTCGACGGGTCTGTTGTTCGAACGCGGCTCGAACCGCCGGTGTGGCAGCAACGCCTCCAAGAAGAAGAACCTTCTCCCCTAGCGGACGGTTGTTTGCAACCCGTTCCAGGTAATTGTGCACCACACTTATGCATACGCCTGCAGCGAGATCCTGCGGAGAGGCACCGTTGTTCTGGTGATGAACCAGATCGGACTCCATGAAGACGGTGCATCGCGTCCCAAGGTCGACCGGCCGGCGGGAAGAGAACGCGGCGTCAGAGAATTCCTCTCCCATCGTCAACCCGAGTCGCAGAGACTGCGCCATGAGAAAACTGCCCGTTCCCGCGGCGCAGACCCTGTTCATCTCGAAATCCTTCACTGTACCATCGTCAATGGCTATCCATTTTGCATCCTGTCCGCCAATCTCGACGACGGTATCCACATCGGGAGCATGGTTCAGCGCGGCCGCAGCTTGAGCCGAAATTTCATCGATGATGAGATCTGCGTCAAGGAGCCTGCCAATCAGGTATCTGCCACTCCCCGTGACGGACACCGCTTCGAGCTCCGGTTCACCTCGAAGCAGATCTTCCAAAACCTGCTCGACGGTCTCGAGAACACGGGATCTCGACAGGCAATACTTCTGGCGAACGATCCGACCCTCGGAGTCCACAAGAACCCCTTTCACGGAGACGGATCCTATATCGAGTCCCATAATCACGGGACCTTTCGCCTCGATCTCGGCCGGGCCCATGGGTACGGGCGTTGATCCGCATCGACGCAGGGCCTTCAGGAAGGAGGGTGATACCACTTTCTCCAAGGCCCCGGCAGCGCGATCACGAAGACTGGCGAGGGCAATCTTACCCACGCGGGGTTTCCTCGAGGCCAGAATCGCACATCCCATTGCTCCCATGACCCTGAAATGATCGGGTACTATCACCTGGTCTTCCGGCAGCTCCAGTAAGGTGCGAAAGGCGTGTACCACCGCTTCATTACACATGACCCCTCCCTGGAGAGATACGAGGGGCCTGATGCTTTCCCCCCGTACGAGAGTGGCCATGTAATTGCGCGCCAAGGAAAAAGCGAGGCCCTGCAGGATATCCGGGAGCGGAGTACCTTCCTGTGCTTGGTGCACCATGTCTGTCTTAGCAAAGACTGCACACCGTCCAGCAATGTGTGCAGGGGAACGGCTCTGGAGAGCGAGAGATCCAAACGACTCAACGGAAATGCCCAGCCGCTCGGCCTGTTCGTCGAGAAAGGCCCCTGTTCCGGCCGCGCAAATCTCATTCATACGGAATGCAGAGATTCGAGGCGTATCGGCCCCGGCGAGAGGCTCCAGACTTATGAATTTGGAGTCTTGTCCCCCAATCTCGATAATTGTCCGGACTTCTGGGACGAGACGGTAGATTCCGTCCGCGTGGGCGCTAATCTCGTTCACTGCCGGAATGCCCAGAGCCGATGACAGCAGCTCTCTTCCGCTCCCAGTGACCAGGGCAGATTCAACGGTCAAGCCAGGGCCGACGTACCTGGTTAGCTCATCAAGAGCGGCAATCAACTCCGCCAGCGGTCGTCCTCCCGTCCGCTTGTAAATCGTGATGGGGTCTCCAAGTCCGTCTGAGAGCAGCACCACGTTAAGACTGACGGATCCGCAATCAATTCCAAGGAACCTTCTCATCAATCTACCCCCTCAAGAAGACGCCCCCGCTTTGACGACGTCAGAGAAGCTTACCTAGTTGTACCATGCGCAGAGGCTCAGCCTCGCTTCTCTCCTCCTCACGTGTGTTAGGCCACGTGCTGTGGCTCGAGAACTATCAATACAATCCGGAGCGTAGCGTTATCCTCTACAGTGCCCGTAAAAACTCCGGTCTGAGAGAATCTCTGTCTCGTCGGCTCAGGACCCTATCGATGGCTGCGAGAATAGCCGACTTATCTGCGGGCAAGGTCGCCTTGACAGGCAAGTAATTCGACGCGTGATTGGATCTGAAAACGCAGTGACTGAACGAGGATTCCGCTATCATAATCCTTAGTTCTTCGATCAATCCAAAAGGATCGGGGAGGCTAAATTCGCCTCGAACAAATTCATCGTGAAGAGGAGTTCCAGGAACGAGGATGACGCTGAGCGCTCCCACGTAATCCGGATCCATGTCAGTCAGAATTCTTGCTGTTTCACGGGCGTGTTTAAGACTGCCTGTCTCCCCACCGATTCCCAGTAGAACGGTGACCGAAAGGACTATGCCGGCCTGCTTGACCCGTTGTGCTGCTTCCACGAGCTGATCGTACGTCGCGCCCTTGCAAATTTTCTCAAGGAGGGCCGAATCTCCCGTCTCAACCCCCAGGTATATGATACCCAGTTTCCTTTCTCTCAGAGCTACAAGATCTTCCAATGACTTCTTGAGGATATTTTTCGCGTTTCCGTAAATCCCGATTCTTTCCACAGAGGGGATGTACTCATTCACTGCGTCCAGGATCTCGACCAGTTTCCTTTGTGGAATGCACAGCGCATCGCCATCGGCAAGAAACACTCTCTGCACGGGGCCCACGTAGCGTGCATCTGCCAGGTCTTCCCGTATTTCCTGCAGAGAGCGGATAGCAAATCGTTTGTCCCTGTAGCTGCCACAAAAGGTGCACCTGTTATGGTTGCATCCGACGGTGGCTTGAATAATAAGGCTTTGTGCTTCGCTGGGAGGCCTGTAGATAGCTCCGATATACTTCACGACTGTTATCTTCCTTTCAACGTGTCCTGTTAGTGGGGCCGCTGATGTCAGTGAGTGGATTGTTGCCGTCAGTTCAATGAAAATTGATGTCATTCCTGACGAAATTCTCGAATTTTTCTCGTGCCGGCTTGACAGCGTCCCCATCTGCACTCAAAACGATATAATAAATATACTGGTCTCCTTGCACAAGGTACAATACCTTTTCCTGTGGAATCACGGGACCGTGGAGGACAGGCACCACTTCACCCGTCACCGGATCCCTCAACTGGGCTTTCGTCCAACCTTCCGGGATTTCCGGACCGCTTCGACCAGGGCTTTCGTCGAGCCGCTTCCTCTTCCGTATGTACTTGGTGCGGAAGGACACTTTGTATGCCTTCTTGTCTTTGATCGTGAGGTATTCCTCCCGATCGTCCGGCTTGACGATCTCACCACCAGGAAACAACGACGCGTAGTGCACGGCCAAATGCTCGAGAGGACGAGGAACAGGGGTTTTGCGGATCTCAATGAAGACGTCGTCTTGCTGAGAAGCAAACTTGGCGGACGAGTCATCCTCGTAGATCAAGGGGTAGGGGTGCGAGCTAATCTCCGAAAGGCCGCGCGTCCCAATGCAACTCACCAGCAGTAGCAAAGCCGCGCAGGCGAGAGCCACGCGCAACACGATCACGGAAAATTCTCGGGAAGCAAGAGTCGCTACGTTCATCCGCTTATCTCGTGCGGTGGTGCTCGTGAAACATGACATTTTCCGAGGCGCGGCGACTCCCACCATCGTCCTTCAGGGGTGTCAACACTGTTCGGTCACAACGCGTCCTACTGTCGAATCCTGCCTGCCGGGTCGAGCACCTTGTCCAAATCCCGTATCTGAATCTTGGTAACGTCAACGGCCAGCAAGGGGTGAGCAAGATCGCTTTCGTAATCCTTCTTTGCCATCAAGTTTCTGATCTGGTTAGAGAAATCTGCAATGTTTGCTTCCGACTCGTTCAGTTTGTGGACCATGTTCAGCAATTCCCGTCTCGTGTCTCTGAGGCTTTGATCCGCTGCTTGAGTGGTGAGCGCCTCCGTGTAATCGTCGACAGCACCGAGCATTCGTTCCTTCACCGGCTTCTCGAGATCATTCAATCTTTCCATGATTTTCTTCGATAATTCCATCACATTTTCGGATTGCACTTTCAGCTTGGAGATATCATGTTTTGCCTTTCTTATCGAATCCTTGATCCACTCCAATCGAGCCCGCGCCCTCAGCTCCCGCGCACCGGCAAAGAGTGGCTCGACATCGAGAATTCTGCTGTAGAATTCCTCGGCTTTTCCAGTGTTTCCGGCTAGCGCATAGGTCCAGCCCAGGAACAACATGGCGTCCAGATCGCTCTTGTTGGATTCAAGCAGTGATTGAAAATCGGCCGCAGCTTTATTGAGAAGCGTGATCCGCTCAATGCCGTCTGCGGGCTTCTCGATTGCCATTGCCAGGTACGCCAGTCCCCGGTTGAACGTGCTCTGCCTCATGAGAGGAGCAAACTGAGCCCGGTCGTCTGCCTGGTCTTGATACTTGGACAACAGGCGGTAGGTGTTTATAGCCTGCTCCAGCCTTCCCTTGCGATGGTGCTCTATCCCGTCCGCCAGCGTCTTGCGGAAGCAACGCTGCAAATCATAATCGAAGGTCACAGAGGTTTCTGCCGCGTAGGTGCGCTCCTTCTCATCCGCCACAGTCACCCTCAGTCTGTAAGACGCGTTGGAAGGACCAGTCACCAGAGCTGATGGGACCAGAACTTTCATCAAGACCTTCTCCCCCCGGGTCTCTCCCGTCGCGTCCGTGTCTTCGGAAACCTCGTCCAGTGGCACAGAGCGTTCAACCCCTTCTTCTACTCTCACCAACTGGGCCTCAATGCTCTTGGGCTTTGGCTCCGACCGAATGGCGAACCTCACGTAACGTTCTTCGAGGGGACAGACCAGATCTACGGTCCTTTCGTCCGAGCCGGTCTCTGTGAAAGAGATGGCCGTGATTTCCGCACTTGCCGCCTTGAAATCTTGGTTCACCGGCGGGCTGGCGAACTGTACGATCCGGCTGCACGGCAAGAAAGAGTATCCGGCCTTGCTGGCACTCAGCACATAGGAGCCCTTCGGTGGAATTTCGATGGCAAACTGGCCGTCTTTGCCCGACTGGGCCTCAAAAAGGGGCTTGACTGCCCCTACTTCACTGAGTGACAGCTTGGCCTCTGGGAGCGCATCTCCTTCGTACGTAACGATTCTCCCGAAGATCTGATCGGCAACCCGGAATCGAACTGTTTTTTCTATGCTTACCTGGTCGCGCGAGAATACGGCTTGGACCTGATACTGTCCTCGCTCAAGCGTCTTGCGCACCATTTGTCCTCGACCTAAAGGGCCGGCATGCTGGCTTCCTCGCAGTGTCCACGTGATCTGACCAGGCTGGGAGCCATCTCCTGAGGCCCCCTGCACTCGCGCGCGGAAGACAATCTCTTGCCCTGAAGGAAAAATGGAGTCAGGCTGTGGGGAAATGATTTCAAGACCTGCAGACGTGTCCCCGCGTTTCGAGGTCCCCGCCTTCTTTCCGTCCTGTTCCGATGAAAGGATTTCCTTCACCGGCGCCGGAACCTTCTTGTTGACCATCTCCTTTGGATCGCAACCCGTTAGAGCCAGGCTGAAACCAAAACAGCAAACTATTACCACGGTCCTGATGTTCATGAGCGCCAACTCCATCCGACCTCAATTTCTGTGCTGAGATTACACTGGGTTGGCGATCTCAGTCAAGAACGGACAGCCCGTGGTTGCGACCATTCCAGGGCTTTCTTGTACCAATTCACAAGGGGGATGATTTCCATGCCCCCGAGGAAGGGAGCGTCGGTCTGCTCCCCCGTTACTCCAATCGAAGCCGGTCGGCTGAGATTTACGTCTTCCCATCATTGACAGCGCACGACTTTTATGATAGAAAATCATTAGATAACAACATGATATATCCATATCATATACAAAAGAGTAATGAAATTAACGCATCTCCCCATCATAACTATCTGCCTAATCCTTGCCACTGGGTGCGCTGCCACCAAGACCCGCGTCGCAGAGCCTGCGCGCCACTCCTACACGATTAAGGGGAAGACATACTATCCGCTCAAATCGGTTCATTCCGGATTCATCCAGTCCGGGGTGGCATCATGGTACGGGCCTGGGTTTCACGGTAAGAAGACGGCATCGGGGGAGGTTTATAATATGTACGATCTCACCGCAGCGCACAGCACCTTGCCCCTGAACACGGTGGTGAAGGTCACGAATTTGAGCAACAAGAGGGAAGTCACCGTCCGAGTGAACGACAGAGGGCCTTTCGTGGGGGACCGCGTCATCGATCTTTCCCTGGCAGCGGCCACGAAATTAGACATGGTCAAACCCGGTACCGTTCCGGTGCAAGTCACGGTTCTGTCCCCTGGAAGCTCCGTTCTAGCCAAGAAAGCAGACGCCGGCCCCCGAAAGCCTTTCATACCGCCTGCCCCGAATCCCTTCTATCCGGGTGGACCGACTCGCATTCTGGCTTTGCTGGGAAGTTGAGAGGTCTCCAGCCCTCTGTCCTCGACGCCCTTGCACCGTGGCCTGTGACAATCCTGCGGGCAAGCTCGGCGGTGCGGCCGCGTAGCGATGGCTCCCCTTGACGGGTCAGAAATAACTGAGCAACATATCCGGGGAGGAGGTGCCGTGGCCTGGCGCAACGTGGTGCAGCGAAGAGAGCACGCGTGGTAATCATGAGAGTGGAACCCAGTGAACCGTCAATGGCCGACCTGCGATCACAGGGTTCGAGATCTCTCGCGCGGCTATGCAACCCTTGCATCTGGCCAACAGGACAGTGGGTCTCGGAGGGCGTGCTAACGCGCTTGGCTGTGGCGCAGCTTGGGAGTTACGCCAGGGTCCATTTGCGATGAGGTCCCTTGCAGCGAGGGCTTTTTGCTTGATTTCGGAACATTCGCAAATCGGGAATCTTGCAGCACACTAGGGCGGGGCATGGTTGCACGTTGAGGTGAGCTATGAATGTTACTATCGTGGGAGGTGGACTCGCCGGGTGTGAAGCCGCGTGGCAATTGGCTAAGCGGGGAGTGACGGTTCTGATCCGGGAGATGAAGCCCCACGCCTATTCCCCTGCGCATACATCACCGCACTTGGCTGAGTTGGTGTGCTCCAACTCTTTACGATCGTCGGCCCTGACCTCTGCTGCAGGCCTTTTGAAAGAAGAGCTCCGGGTTCTGGACTCGCTCATTATGCGAGCCGCAGACACAACTGCCGTGCGAGCCGGTAGGGCTCTTGCTGTGGATCGAGACCTGTTCGCTCGATACGTGACCGAGTGCCTTGAGAATCACCCCCGTGTTACCGTGGAACGGCAGGAAGCATTCGAGGTTCCTCCAGCAGAAGCTGGTGTGACAATTGTGGCTACCGGGCCGCTCACTTCAGATCCCCTCGCCAATGACATTCAGCGGCTCCTTGGGGAATCGGGTCTGTCTTTCTATGACGCTATTGCCCCGATCGTGACTGCTCAATCATTGGATTTCTCCAAGTTGTTTCGCGCGTCACGGTATGGAAGCGGGGACGAAGAAGGGGATTATCTCAACGCTCCACTGGATGAGAGACAATACCGAACGTTTGTCAGCGAGCTCCTGGCTGCCCGGAAGGTTGATCCTTACCCGTTCGAGCACATTCCTCACTTTGAAGGGTGCTTGCCAGTGGAGGTGCTGGCTTCGCGCGGTCCTGACACCTTGGCGTTTGGGCCCATGAAGCCGGTCGGGCTTGTCGATCCATCGACGGGAAAGAGGCCGTTCGCTGTTGTTCAACTAAGGGCCGAAAATCACGAGGGGACCTTATACAATCTCGTGGGATTCCAGACTAAGATGACGTACGGGGAGCAAGAGCGGGTTTTTCGCACGATTCCGGGATTGGAGCGAGCCGAGTTCGTCCGCCTCGGGTCTGTGCACCGGAACACATATCTCGATGCCCCATCGGTCCTTGATGCCTTTTGCCGCGCGAAGTCACTTCCTCACCTGTTTTTTGCAGGTCAAATCACCGGGGTGGAGGGATACATCGAATCCACGGCCTCCGGGCTCATCGTGGCAATTCTCGCTGGCCTGCTTCTGAAAGGAGTAACACCGGAGCTTCCTCCGCCGGTGACTGCGACTGGGGCCTTGATGATGCATACCCAGAATTCTACTGCAAAAAAGTATGAGCCAATGAACGTGAACTTCGGTATCATGGATCCCCCTCCCTCCGGAACCCCCAAGAGGAGAAGAAAAGAGCTCCTGGCCGAAAGAGCGCTCAAGGCCATTCGAGAATGGGTTGCCCGGACTGAGAGACTTTGGGAAGAGGCTTCCTCGCGATCGAGCCGATGAGACCGGCTTACCGGTCCCTTTCTCCGCGGAGCGAATTGTGCTACGTTCAACCCAGACTTGAATGCGGGATACGACGGGCAAATGAAGACGAAGCACCACGAGCAGTGGGAAGCGATTTGCAGAAAATGCGGGAAATGCTGCTACGAAAAAGTGGATCTCGGTGGCGGCGTCATCCATTACACGGACGAACCCTGCATTCATCTGGACACAGAGACACGACTATGTAAGGTCTACGACAGACGGCATGAGGTGGAACCTGATTGCATCAGTCTCACTGAGGATTTGGTACGCAATCTGCACTGGCTCCCGGAGGATTGTGCCTATGTACAATATGTGGAATTCTTGGACACGATTGCAGCGGTGAGAAACGCGGAGAAGAAGAGAGCCAAACGCAAGGGCAAGAGGAGAAGGTGATGGCCATACGGATTTTGAATGTGAACGAGCAGATCCTGAGCGCGAACGACAAGCTTGCCGAAAGCCTCAGGTCGAGATTCAAGCAATCGGGGGTTTTTGTCATGAACCTCATGGCCTCCCCGGGCGCGGGAAAGACGTCGGTAATCCTCAGGGTCATAGAATCGCTGTCCGATAAATTGAAAATCGGGGTGATTGAAGGCGATATCACTTCGGATGTCGATGCCCGGAAAATAGAGCAGGCCAACGTCGACGTGGTCCAGATTAATACCCAGGGCGCATGCCATCTGGATGCGAACATGATCCTGTCTGCCGTGGACAGCCTGGGTTTGGACGGCAGGGGGCTCGTAATCATAGAGAATGTAGGAAATCTCGTTTGTCCCGCGGAATTCAACCTTGGTGAAAACATGAAAGTCATGGTCCTGTCGGTTCCCGAAGGTCACGACAAGCCATTGAAGTACCCCCTCATGTTCACGGAGTCGAAAGCGCTCATTCTGAACAAGATTGATCTGTTGCCTTATACGGATTTCGACGTGGACGCGTTAAAGAAAACGGTCCTCGCGATGAACCCCTTGATGAAAATTTTTCCTGTCTCTGCCAAGACCGGGGAGGGGATCGCCGAATTCACCGAGTGGCTCTCGTCGAAAGTAGCTGACGTGGGGTGATTCGCAATCCCCGTCATCGAAAGGACTCATGTTCATGTGGCACGATCTCAGTCGCCCTGCCGGTTTCTTCGGGAGAGTGATGTGCGTAATGGTGGTGCTTGTTCTTCAACCAGTCTTCGGTGAAGCCAGGGAGTTGTCCGACGCCCAGATTTCTGCGGAGATCAAGAAGGAAGCCAATCGCGCCATCATCGAGGAGTTTCTCAAAGCAGAGCTCACCGAAGTGAACCAGCACGTTACCAGACATCTGTTGAACAGCCATCCGTCGCTGATCTTCTTCACCAAACAGGTGGAAAAAGGTCCCTTGAACAGTCTGTTCTTTCTTGAAGAATGGGTCCACAAGCTTCGCGATGCGCAAGAGAATATCGAATCGTTCCCGTATGTGATTACCTTTTCGTCTGCGGAGAAGAAAAAGGTCCTCGACCTGGTGCCTGTGACCAAGCGTATCATCTCATACGGCATTCCCCTCATGAAACGCGACTTCTACAGGATTGTGGTCGCGGCACGGGAGCTTGCAGCCAAGAAGAAGCAAGGTCCGGTGGCATTGATGCGAGACGTCCAGTTTCGAAACGCCATTTACCGTCACGCGGGCGAGAATGCAGAGAAGCTCGATTCGGAAATGGGCAAGCTCTCTGAGGGAGAATTGATCTGCATGCGGCTGGGTTGGGTTCTCGAACAAGTGACCGTCACTCGATTGTGGCTGCAGGTCACAGGAAACGACCTCCCCAGGCAGGAGGATTACCTGGTGTATAGGAAGAAGAGAAGCGAGTACTGGGACCGACGGCTGAAGGAGATTTTTCCGGATCAAAGGCCGCCCGCGGCTGCAGGAGGAACGCAGAAGTAGGGTTCCTCTGCGCGGCGTGTACAGCTTCCAGTCATCCTCCAGTGCCGCCCATCCGGGCATCGCGATAAGTCCGAGAAAGGTCATGGGTTCATTTCTTCGTCTCGAACACGTGAGCAAGTGCTTTCCTACAGGACAAAACTGTGAAATTTCCCCCCTGAAGGATGTGAGCCTGGAGATCGGTCGGGGAGAGAAGATTGTGCTCTTGGGAAAAAGCGGATCAGGCAAGAGCACGTTCTTGAACCTAGTGGGAGGGGTGGACGTACCGACCAGCGGTCGCATTTTCTTTGATAGGAGAGAAATAACGAATCTGTCCCAATCCGAGCTTTCCGACTACCGGAGGAAGGAGGTCGGGTTCATATTCCAGTCGTTCAATCTTTTCCCAACCTTGACCGTAAGGGAAAACGTTATGTTGCCTCTCGATCTCCTCGGCCGTCCTGACAGCCGCAAGGCTCGGGAAATCCTCTCTGCGGTGGGTCTCAACGGCCATGGAGACAAATTCCCGGAGCAGCTTTCAGGAGGCGAGCAACAAAGAGTGGCCATAGCTCGAGCTTTGATCAAGGAGCCAAACCTGATTCTTGCCGACGAGCCCACGGGAAATCTGGACCAGGAGACGGGCGAGGTAATCCTGTCGCTGATTTATGAAGTTTCGGCCAAGAAGAATGCTACTCTTGTTCTCGTGACTCACAGTCCAGATGCCCTCTGGATAGCAGATCGCACATTCACGCTGAAGTCAGGGAAGCTAACCGAGCCGGAGATTTCCTAGGTAAATTGAACGCGATGCCCCGGTGGATGGGCAACGGGCTCTTGATGTGCCGCCAAGGCATTCCATGCATACATGAACGCAGCCGTTGCGAGAGGGGAGGGCAGGCCGGGACGCAATTATGCGCGAATATCCCCCTTGACTTATTCGTCAGAGAAGTCAAGAGGGATATTGGTTGTAACCCACTGGCAACTCGACGGACAGAAATCGGTTCTAGACCTGCGGGCGAGGGAGCAATCCGGCGTTTGAGGCTATCTCGTGCACCTTCTCTTCCCATTCGATTGCCATGATGTGAACACCCGCGATGCCGGCCATCTCACGCAGTTGTTGAATGGTTTCCACTGCGATTTTGATTCCTTCTTCCGCCTGCTTTTCCTTGGGCGTGTCCTTCATGCGTTGGAGCAGGTCGTCGGGAACGTCCATTCCTGGGACGTTCTTGGCCATGTAACGTGCCATGCCGAAGGACTTGAACGGAGTCACCCCTCCAAGGATGTACACCTTTTGGTGGAGCCCTCTATCGACGACCTGTTTCATCCATTCGCCGAACTTTTTCAGATTGAAAATACACTGGGTTTGAATGAATTCAACGCCAGCTTTGACCTTCTTCGCGAGGCGAGGCACTCGGATCTCGAACGGGTCAGCGAAGGGATTGGCCGCGGCCCCCACGAACAGCTTCGGGACTCCCTTGATCTCTTCACCGCCCAGGAACTTCCCCTCATCCCTCATGCGACGCACCGTACTGATGAGCTGGATAGAGTCTATGTCGAAGACGTTCTTGGCTTGTGGATGATCACCGAACTTCTGGTGGTCACCCGAGAGGCACAGCATGTTCTTGATTCCGAGTGCCGCACCGCCGAGGATATCGCTCTGGATCGCAATTCTGTTTCGATCTCTGCAGACCATCTGCATGATCGGTTCCATTCCCTCCTGCATCATGACGACCGCAGAGGCTATGGAAGACATTCTTACTACCGAAGTCTGGTTGTCGGTAATATTGAAAGCGTCGGCGTTTCCCTTCAGCAACTTGCACTTTTCTCGGATGACGTTGGCATCGGCTCCCCGGGGAGGTCCACATTCGGCAGTAACGGCGAATTGGCCTGACTTGAGAATCTTCTCCAGTCGGCTGTCCGTATTCAGTTCAGCGTTCATCGTTGGAAGTCCTCCCTCACCATCTTACGGGGACCACCGTCCCTGTTGGGTCTCCAGTCATTGATCGGCATCACCTCGTCGTACAGATCCATTCTGTTAAGAGCTTTGAGTCGGTCCAGTATAAGTTGCCACGCGCAGTCCACTTCGGGATCGATCTCGCATTTTCCCTTTGTGGAGCCGCCGCATGGACCATTAAGCAGGCTCTTGGAGCAGCGCGCTATGGGGCAGATGCCGCCCGTGAAATATAATTTGCACGAGCCGCAGGTTTGGCATTTCTCCACGTAGTAACCTTCTTTGGTGGAGCCGCCCACAAACGAGGTGTTCAGCGCCGGGTATACGGGGATAGTCGGATACCTCTCGGCCACGTACTGCACGCCGGCACCACAGGCCATGGAAAGCACGCCATCCACATCGGGCACGATGTCGCTGATCTGTTCCACGTATTCCGGGTCGCACTGCCGCTCTACGGTTTTCTCAATAATCTCTATTGGGTTACCGTCCTTGTCTCGAGCCATCCGGAGTTGGCTCGACAGGACGCGAACCTCATCATGCCCACCGGTGAGGCATACGGTAACGCACCCCCCGCATCCCAACACCAGTATTTTCTTGTTCCCTTCCACCATGCCGGTTATCTCATCGAAGGGTTTCCTCTCGCCTATGACCATGTTTGTGCCTCCAGGGAGTCATTGCTTTCAGGGAACTGGCAACCAATCAGGCTGCCTCATTCTTGACGCCTCGGTATTTCTTGTTTAAGGGGCTTGGCCCAAGAGCTCTGATACGCTCGGTGAATTCTGTAGCGACTTCCGCGAATCTGGGTCCCATGGCTGCGCTCATGTTGTACATTTCGAGGCGCTCCGGCTCCAAGCCGACTTCAGCGATGAGCTTCTTGGTGTAATTAACCCTGGGTTTGGCCACCAAATTGCCATGGATGAAGTGGCAATCGCCTTCAAGGCAGCCGGCCACGTAGACGCCGTCAGCCCCTTTCTCGAAAGCTCGCAGAAGAAAGACCGGTGTTATTTTTCCCGTACACGGTAAGCGAATCACGCGTATATTGGTAGGGTACTCAAGCCTCATGCTGCCGGCTAAATCAGCAGCGCCATATGCGCAGTAATGGCAGCAAAACGCGACGATTGTGGGCTCAAAATCTGCCATTGGTCGGGTCTCCTCAATCTGTTCACTGGAAAGACGATGGGTGGCCTTCAAATTTAAACCATCGAAGAGAAAATTGCAATAAGCGGGACGGCGGGTCGAGACATTTACGACGAACAGTTTTCTAGGCGGTCAGGCCTTGCCGGCAGCGACATACCTTCATACTCCAGCACAACGGTCACGTACCGGCACCGCGGGAAGGGACCTGATTTCTTGCGAGGAAGTGGTGAGCAGCTCTCTGCGACAAGAAGCCTTTTCATTCTTTTCTTTGCAAAGCAGACGCCTCGTCCGCGATCCTCCCAGAAGATGATTTTATCGCTCAACTCGTTTTCCTCAGATAGGTTCCCAGGTCTCTTCTTCGGCTAGCTGGTCGATCATGCTCCTAATTCTGCGAATATCGTCGACAGTTTCGAACTCACGAGCCTTCTTCTCACCGTACACATGCTCCGCATAATACGGCCTCTTTTGGAGCACTCCTTGAGCAAGACCGGCTAGGGGGTGGCCAAGGTTTTCCACCCCGCCCTCATAATTTCTCAGGAGTTGATGGATTTCCTTGCGCAAGTCCATGATCACGCTGAATCCCCTCCGGAAGAGAATCTCCATATGGTTCGATTTCAGCACGCGAGCAGCTCTCCGGAAATCATCTTCACACAGGTCTTCTAACGCAATGTTGATATATCCTCCCACTTTCTTCAGGCTTCCTTCCAATTCCTCACGCAAACCGGGATCCCTTCCATCCGCGACTATGACCTTGTTGGCCAAATGGGCCAACTCGGTGGAGAGCCTATCGCTCTCGGATTCCTCCGAGATCTCATTGAGACAGCGCCTAAACAAGTTCTCTTGGTCGAGGACTTTGAGAGGGTACCACAGCCCGGGCTTCACTTCTTCCGTTTCCTGCTGCGAGAAGTCATCGAACGCGTCCCGTTCGTCGTCCGAAACCGCTTCTCGACGGAGGTAGCGATAGATTTCCAGCGCTTCATCGAACTCGGGGAATCCTCGATCGGCCAACCTGGACCTGCGATGCTTGCCGGCAGCTTCTTCGTTTTCCGTGGATATCCCCGTGGACAGCTCCTCCATCAATCCGAAATAGTAGTCCACGTTCCAGTGAAACAATGTTTCTAGCACCCGCTTGATGGTCTCCTCATGGTTTGGAGCCCGAAATTCGATGAAGAATATGTCGTCCAAAGTGTAGGGAGGAAGGAAATCAAGCTGTTCCGTCAGGTCGATCTCTGGAAGCCTTGTGTGTACCTTGACGAACCGGTTCATGGCCGTGACGATCAAGTCTGGATCCGCAGTCTGCAGGAATTGCAATATCTTGTCTTCGCCGATCGAGGCGATTATGTGTAACCAGCGGGCTGCAGCACTCGTTTCAAACATTTCGTTCTTCCATAGCTCAAGGTCCAAGAGAAATGTCAATTGTTGCGCTGTGGTCGCGGCGATAAGATTAGGAGCGTCCCCTTCGCCAAGTTGCCTTATCGTGTAGAACACTTCTTCGGGAGAAATCATCCGCATGATCTCCCCCGGTCGCGCTACCGCGCCGATCAATTGCTCCCGAGCCGCCGCTGACAGATTTCGAAAGATGTCCTTCCGTCGTCTCGCCGGCAACGCCTCGAACGCCTCAATGATGCGTGCTGCTTCCTCCACATCGGACTTATCCATGAGCACAGTCTAGCCATTGCACAGGAGTAAATCAATAGTCTGGAGCCCGAGATGAAACGAGGGACGCACCCGAGCCAATTTGTTCCGGTCCAACGGTTGACGGGAAGCAGAATCATGGACTAAAGTCAACCTGCGCCCGTCGCTCTCTGATCCGAACACCTGGGTCGCGAAGGTACGACGCGATTGTCCGAGCGAGGAGTAACCGAGATGGAAAAGTTGACCGGCAAAGCAATCATAGCCATGGGGGGAGGCCCCACCGCAGTCATCAACCAATCTCTCGTGGGAGCCGTCCTACAGGCTCGTCAATATCCGCACATCACGCAGTTCTATGGTGCCTTTCGCGGGGTAGAGGGCCTCGTTGACGAGCAGTTCGTCAATCTTTCCGAAGCCACACGGAATAACCTTGAAATGGTGGCCAGAACCCCCGGGGCAGCCATCCGGAGCACGAGAGTGAAGCCCGATGAGGAGCACTGCCGTAGGATTTTCGACGTGTGCAAAGCTCACGGCATTCATTACTTCTTTTATATAGGCGGCAACGACTCGGCCGAGACGTGCAGGATCGTCAACCGCTTCGCAGTAGAGGAGGGATATGAGCTGCGCGTCATGCACATTCCCAAGACCATAGACAATGATTTGAGGGTCACGGATCATTGCCCTGGCTACGGTTCTGCAGCGAAATTTGTCGCTCAGGCCTTTGCCGGAGTCAACTTGGACAACCGATCCATCCCGGGAGTCTATGTGGGCGTTGTAATGGGGCGTCATGCAGGATTTCTGACAGCAGCTTCGGTCTTCGCACGCAAATACGATGATGACGGTCCCCATCTCATATACCTCCCTGAGCGACCGTTCGATCGAGATGAATTTCTCTCGAGCGTGGAGCACGTGTACAAGAGGTTCGGCCGCTGCGTGGTAGCAGTATCCGAAGGAATACAGGACGCGAAAGGGACTCCGGTGGTGACGACCTTAGTTCACGAGGTGGAAAGGGACTCCCACGGAAATGTTCAGCTTTCCGGCACCACATCGCTCGGTGATGCGTTGATGGATCTCATCAAGACCAACCTCAAAATTAAGCGAGTCAGATCGGACACATTCGGTTATCTGCAACGGTCGTTTCTCGGGTGCATCAGCGAAGTGGACGCGAACGAAGCGCGGGAAGTAGGTGAGCGCGCTGTTCAGGTTGCTGCCTGGCACCGTATGGATGGATCGATCACGATCGAGCGGGTCGGTGATTACAGTGTCCGGTACAATGTGAGCACCCTCGATGAAGTGGCGAGAGAGACGAAAGAGATGCCCCCATCCTTCATTGAAGGAGTAAACGGCGTCACGGTAGAGTTCAAGAACTACGCGAGACCTCTCATAAGCGATCTACCGGTTTACGAGCGGCTTCATGCCCCGAGGGTGGAGCCCATACTAAAGAAATAATCTGTTCAAGCCGGGGAATCGGCCGCGACTCATCACGGCCTTGGCCGGTTCAGGAGGATAGAGGTTTGAGAAGCCATATCATGACAAAAGGGGTCGGAAGGGCACCTTCCCGCGCCCTTCTCAAAGGGATGGGTATTACCGAAGAGGAAATGGAGCGGCCTCTCATAGGGGTGGCCAATTCCTTTAACGAATATATTCCCGGCCATGTTCACTTGGATCGGATAGGCGAAGCGGTAAAAGCCGGTATTCGCGCGGCTGGAGGGACTCCTCTGGAGTTCTCGACCATAGGGGTGTGTGACGGCCTAGCCATGGGGCATAGAGGGATGAAATACTCCCTCGCGTCACGGGAGCTCATAGCCGACTCCGTAGAAATCATGGCCCAGGCACACCCGGTGGACGCGCTCGTTCTGATCCCCAATTGTGACAAGATCGTCCCGGGAATGCTCATGGCGGCTCTGAGAATCAACATTCCCACTGTGATAGTGAGCGGCGGACCGATGATGACCGGCCGCTTTCAAGAAAAGAAAGTCGACGTCATTACAGTCTTTGAGGCGGTGGGGAAGGTAAAGGCTGGGACCATGACCGTTGACGAGCTCGGGTGCCTCGAGGAGAGAGCGTGCCCGGGATGCGGCTCGTGCGCGGGCATGTTCACCGCGAATTCCATGAACTGTCTCACTGAGGCCCTGGGGCTGGGGCTCCCCGGTAATGGTACGATTCCCGCGGTGCATGCAGCGAGAATCCGGCTTGCAAAAAGAGCCGGCACAAAGGTCATGGAGCTGCTGGAAAAGAATATCCGCCCGAGAGATATAGCCACGGCCAAGGCATTTCGCAATGCCATTGCCGTGGACATGGCTTTGGGGTGTTCGACGAACACAGTGCTCCATGTGCCAGCTATCGCCCGTGAGGCAGGGGTCCGAATAGACCTCGAGCTGTTTGACACAATAAGCTCTTCAACTCCTCACATCTGCGCGCTATCCCCTGGCGGACCGCACCATCTGGAAGACTTGGACGCTGCCGGTGGGGTTCAAGCGGTTCTCAAGCAACTCGTCGATGGAGGGCTTGCTGACCCCAGTGTCATGACCGTTACGGGGCTTAGTCTTGGAGAGACGCTCCACACAGCAGAAGTTACGGATTCGGAGGTCATCCGCCCTCTGTCCCAGCCGCACAGCCCTATAGGGGGCATAGCGATCCTGCGCGGCAACTTGGCACCTGACGGCGCGGTCGTCAAGCAGTCTGCAGTCGATCCGTCAATGCTCAAGAACACGGGGACGGCTCGCGTGTTCGATTCCGAGGAAACCGCGGTGAAAGGCATTCTCGAAGGAGCCATACGGCCCGGAGACATCGTGGTGATACGTTACGAGGGCCCTCGAGGAGGCCCTGGAATGCGTGAGATGCTCAACCCGACCTCCGCTCTTGCAGGCATGGGACTGGACAAGTCAGTGGCTCTTGTGACGGACGGCAGGTTTAGCGGAGGCACCAGGGGTGCTGCGGTGGGACACGTCTCCCCTGAGGCCGCGCACGGCGGTGTGATCGCTTTGATCGAAGAAGGTGACAAGATCACCATCGACATACCGGCAAAGAGGATCGACGTGAATGTCGCCGAGGACGAGCTCCAGCGGCGCCGCGGCGCATGGACTGCTCCTCCGCCTTCCATCACGGAAGGGTACCTCGCGCGGTATGCTGCGCAGGTGAGCTCCGCGGCTCAGGGTGCAGTGTTGGGATAGAGGATCGATGGGCAGAGTCTCCGATTCTGAGCTTCGGTTCATGCACCTAGCCCTGGAAGAGGCACGAAAGGCGGCGCGGCTGGGCGAGACGCCAGTGGGCGCCGTGGTAGTGCAGGATGGCCGAGTTCTCGGATCGGGTCACAATCTGGTCGAGAAAGCAAACGATCCAACGGCCCATGCCGAGATCCTGGCACTTCGAGAAGCTTGTCGATCGGTGGGCGATTGGCGATTGCCCCGAGCCGTCCTCTATGTTACATTAGAACCGTGCGTCATGTGCGCGATAGCACTCACCCTCGCCCGTGTGCCTCGCGTGGTTTACGGGGCGCCGGACAGGAGATGGGGAGGTTTTGGCAGCCTCTTCGATTTCTCTCACGACCCGAGAATTAACCGTGACATCGAAGTGATCCCGGGCGTGCTGGAGCAAGAAGCCGCAGATCTCCTCAGGAATTTCTTCTCCGAGCTTCGCCGCACGATGCATGACTGACCTTCCGGCGGAGAGATGCCCGAGAGGTCGAAGGGGGTTGACTCGAAATCAACTGTACGCTCGTTCGTACCGGGGGTTCGAATCCCTCTCTCTCCGCCAAATCCTCATTGTGAGACATATCGACGGCGTCTATGCCCAGCGATTCAAGATGACTGAGCAATGAAACCGGGAAACTGGCATTCTATCAGGCCAGGCGGATGTCGGCCCAGAAGCGGGCAACTTGAGAGTTGCTTTCGGACTAAAGCATAGCAGCAGCGTGAGCCGCGTCAGATCTCGTAGGAAGCAATGAATCGCCTAGGGCGAGGCAACGAGAATCGCATCACAGTAATGCATATTTTCGCTTTTGAACCAGCGGAGCTCCCCGATCCAGCTACTTCTTGACAAGATGAAGCCATAGCGAGTCCAGGTCAACTAGCTCCATGCCGTCAAGCCCTGCGGTTGGGTCGGGAACCACGTCGTCCCCTGTAAGATGCGGTTTGAGAGGAATCTTGCCGCTATGAGAGATCTCGACCACAATGGCCTCGTTATGTAGTTCGAGGGCGAGACTGTACTCACTGCAAATGTTCAGTTCTTTGGCCCGGCGAAGAAGCTCCTCCATTCGACCGCCAAGCTTCCGGCAAAGTTTATTCTCCGGAATGCGGGGGGAATTGGAGGGAGGAGGTGCTCAGTGACTCGGGCCATATCACCCTCTTACGGCCATTCTGCCACTGATAGATGATCGGATGCTGGCGTATCTGGACTCCTTTTGCATCCACACCGTATCTGCCGATTAGCGTGACTGTGTCGAGGTTGGACAGTATCTCTCGAACTTTTTCCCGATCTGTGGTCCCCGCGCGTGATATGGCTTCCGCGAGGATCACTCCGGCAGCATAGCCGCTCGCTGCATGGTACGGCGGAACACGCCCGTACTCCTCACGAAACGATTTCAAGAATTCGGTTCCTCCTGGAAAAGCGGGCCCGACTTCGGGATCCCACACACCACTCCCCAAAGTATAATTGGCGAGATCCCCCAATATTCTTCCGTATTCGTCGAGAGCAGGGGCCACCTGCGAAAAAAATAATCGTGGGGTTCAGCCCAGTTCTGCAAGAGTCCGCCTGACCGCAATAGTGTCGTCGAGGTAACCCCACATTACGAGGGCTTGGGCGCCGGTCTGTTGAAGGCGGCGCAATTGCGCCCCCAGGTTCTGCCGGTCCAGTTGTTCAAGGCAGAGAACCTGGAGGCCAAAGCGGTGGGCCCATTTGACCGCATCCCGAGGGGTCCCCAGCCGCAGAAGATCCTCGTCCACCAGGATGACCATTCTATCGATCTTGTGATAGGCCATGAGAGCGAAGAGCTCTTTGGTCCAACGCCGTTCTGGAATGCTCAAACCAAAAGCGTACCGAGGACCTGAGTCCCACACGCTCTCGACCGCGGTCAGCGGCATCAACGTTGGATAATGGTGGTGCTCCAAGAGAGGAACGACAGCCTTGGAGATCGGACTGGAATAGGGACCGAACACGAAATCAAACTGGCCACCCGACAGCATCTCGCTATAGATCTTAACGGCAGTCCTGTCATCACTCTTGTCGTCATGTATTGCGAGATCTACCGGCCGTCCCAATATTCCGCCTTCTGCGTTTTGCTTCTTCGCCCAGAGCCGCAGTCCGTCTGCATACATGGTCCCGAACCGGGCGTAGCGTCCCGAAAGCGAAATGGACGCGCCGATCCGGACCGGATCGACAGCGTGCGCTGACCCTGCGGTCAAACAAGCCAAGGTTAATGCAAGCAATATCTTCCTGTTCCAAAGACCCACCATCCTACCTGCCCTCCAATAGACGCTGACTTGGGATGAACACCTCTGACTCGGTAGGAAACTTCTGCCCTCACCTGTTTTCACAGTGCCGGTGATCTAGTGCTGAATCTCAGATCCATTCAGCCGAAAATATCGCATCTTTCTCTGAGAATGTCCACCATGGCCGCAACTCAAAATCCACGATGCAAACCTGTCATGATTCGCGCTTGTGTGCCGCGAGCCTCAATTCCGAGGCGTTCTCGACAGAACTAGGACCTGGAGAGTGGATCCGAGGTAGTGACTGACAGCCTGGGAAGCACACTAGTCGCATACGATGTTGACGCATGCTTACGCGTTGGTCACTTAACGAAAGAATGTCTTGACATTCACCATGGTCGTGGCACCATTCACCCATATGTGTGTTTGTTGAGGCGTGGGGCTTAAGGCGAAGGCTGCTTCCTCACCCCGAAGGGGCTCCCCTCGAAGGTCAACACGCACTGTGGGGCAGTTGATGCCACGCTTTCACTTTATCTTCCTTGTTGCTCGTTTGATTGGAGTAATACTGTTCGTACATTCAGTCCGTGATTACTTCTATGGTGCGAGCAATGTGTTGATTCGGAATTCATCGGGAGTTGATGTCCGATTTGAAAAAGTGACAGTAGCCGACCAGTTCATTTCGAAACAGGACGAGGCCCGGCCGTGGCTCGGTGATGGTAGAGGCCTAATGCTCGATTCTAGAGGCCCGCGGAAATCGGTAGAGCTCAACGTGGTAATCTTAAGCAAAATGAAAGCAGAGGAGATACGGTCATGTACGCTGGATATTCGCTCCCCCAGTCCTTTCTTGAGATCTCTTCCCGTAAGGGGGGGAACACACGTATCAATGGGTCAGAAACAGCAGGAGAAGCGACCGGCCACTGAGAAACGGTTCGCTCCCAAAGAGGAAGAACGATGCGCAGGGTTCCAGAGCGGCCGCTTGAGACTCTCAGGCGGCCATGGATGAAAGCGTCCGCATGCGCTGCACCTGGATGTTGGCAGAATATCGAGGGGCATTGCCCAATTTCAATAGGTATGAGTGGTCACGAGAAGCCAAAGGCAAGACGAAACTCAGGTGAGGAAGAACTTGAATTGCCTGTCACCGTGGCCGTCTGGGAGGAACGCATATGAGACTTGTGTGGCGATTCGTGGCAAGCTTGCTCTGCACAGGACTTTGTCTCCTTGCCACTTCAGGGAGTGCGGACGATGCGCCGGTGTGGCTCATGGGAGGGGGCGCAACTCCGAAGTCTTCGCACACTACCGTGCGGATGGACTCCGAAGAGGTGACGATCCGATTACACAAGGATAGTTACACCGTGGATGCCGTTTTTCGTTTCTTTAACACCGGCGATACTACCACGGAATGGGTTGGCTTTCCGAAACGTGGATTGGGATCTTCAGCAACCTTCACAGGGACAAGGGGTTTTATTCAATTCGAGACGTGGGTGGGCGATCAGCGGGTTCCTTTTCGAGAAGAACGGGAGCTTTGGAGCAGAGTGCCGATGTTTCTGCGCAGTATTTTTTCCTACATCATAGAAGATAACCGATGGCTGGTTAAGGAGGTAACCTTCCCAGGTCATAAGGAGACAACAACACGAGTCAAGTATGAAGCGCACTATTACGGTCCCGCTGAAGGCAACACAGCGTATTACATTTATGGGACCGGATCGCATTGGAAAGGCCCTATCGGAAAGGCCAGGTTCATCCTTGACGCTTCCGAAATAGGGGGCACTGGAAAGATAAGAGTAAACTTACCCGAAGAAAGCCGGCGGCAAGTCTCAGAGAGCTCCGTGATTTACGAGCTCAACGACTTTGATCCATCACCGCACGCGACCCTAACAGTTTTCTTCTGAAGGCAGTGAGCCGAAGATGAAGAGAGCTCGATGACAGTCGCAAGATCCGCCTTTAGGCGGCAGTTCATGGGACTGGGGATTCTCCTGCACCGATAATGCGACGAATGCACAAAAGATCAAGATTCAGCAGAGGAGGTAAAACATGGGTCTGTGGCCCTGCTCTTGTCCAATTTCATCCGATGAGAGGATTCTTGAATCCGCAAGACGCATATTTTCGAGGCTGGGAGCCGACGGCCGGCCGGTGTACGAATTCGGGAGCGATCCCGAAGGACGTTCGCTCGTGGGTGGTGACGGAACGGTAGACAGAGACGGGAACGGCAGGTACGAAATTGACTGCTCGCACCTCGTTGTTAGAGCCCTTCTCGAGGCAGGCTATTTCCCGCCTCTTACGGCTACCTACCTAATGAAAGGTCTAGGAATTTCTACGGAAAAACTCATTCAAAAGGAGTGGGATTGGTACAAGTCGATTTTCTTTTGCGAGGTGCCGATCGAGGAAGCTGGACCGGGCGACATAATGGTCTTCCAAGCCGAGGGCCAACCCCGAGGGCACATGGGGATTATGAGTCAGAAGGTCTATGATGAACAATTGGGGATATGGGTGGGCACGATTTTCCATTCTGGATCCAGTACAGATGGTCCGGGAACCCGAACATGGGTGGATGATCCATCTGGCAACTGGCCTCTCGGTGGAAAAGAACTCCGTCCCAGCCAGTTGCCGGGGACCGTACATGGATGGACGGCACGTGGTTGTCCTTGAAAAGTTCTACGGTGAATCACGTGGAAATCCGGATGCCCGACTGGCGACCTCGTGGAAAGAGACTTATCGGGAGCTATGTGAGACTCTATACGCGACCCTGATGGTGCAGACGCATCTCAAGGAGCTGTACGAGAAGATCACCTACACCTGGAATGATGTGAAGCAAGAGTACACGGCAGATTTCAGCGCTGTCGTCAGTGCTCTTCAGGAGGCGATCGCCACCAACCCGGACAATGGCAAAGAGATGCTTTCAGAATTCGCCCGCACCCGCCGGGGCCTCGGGTATTTTCGTCAGGACTGTTACCTCGCAGTCCGGGAGGCCTTCATCCAACAAGACCCTTCCCTTGGCTGGATCTTCGACACGGGTGGTCTATCGGTCATAGAGCACACGGGTCAGGGGTCACGGCCGTGGTCGCCCCATATCGAGGGCACTGACAATGCGGATGCTATTCGAGGGAGTCTCACCGAGGGAGACGGGTACCTCAACGGTCATGCGGGAAATGATGTCATTTATGGTACGTCCAGGAACGAGGTACTCATAAACGAAACGGGCGACGCACTCTTGGTAGCAGGTGCCGGTAATGACACTATTTTAGCCGGTGCTGGGAATGACATTTTAGATGGTGGGCAAGGCAGTGACACCTTGCGGGGAGAGACAGGAAATGACACATACATCTTACGTGTTGGATCCGGCAGCGACACCATCCTAGAGACGGATAGGGTTGCAGGTAATGTGGATGCTGCATCTGGGAGGTGGGGACACCGTACTCCCTTCCTCCATGTAAGCCGGTGCAAGCATAGTATCCGTGAACTTCCTTGGCATGGGGCAAGACGCTCCGGGATCTGTGCAGCGCTGTTTTTGTCCCGATGTCGGGTCGGTACTGGTGGACCTTCTAGGGGAGTCTTTCGGCGGTCTGGAGCCAGATTCCATGACCTAGAGCCAGGGGGAGAGGTGCCAACCCAGCCGGATGGACGTTTCACTCTGGGCCAAAAATTCTTGGAGCCCATCTCTCTTGTGCCTTTTTTGTCAAATAGCGGCTCTTTGGGCCAAGTTTTGTTGCATGCACAATAGGAGGCTCCTTTGGTGGTCGTAACAGCGATAAATGTAACGAGTTGTGATTCCAAGGTTGTCGGGACATCCCCTGTTGTGCGGTTTCCCTGGCTGGATCCGGTCCTAGCGAAAAAATTACTTGACACCGGCCGTACCCATGGTACTTTTTCCCTATGTGTATGTCTGTCTGACATGTGGCTGTAAGCCACGGTTTTTGCCCCGCCGGAGAGCGCTCCCCTCGACGAAGGCCGCGCATGGCGGAGCCTACCGCGACTGGAATTGAAGTGAGCTCGCAGAACCGCACAATAATGGACCGCATAGGTGATGACAGTTCAGAAGCACGCGTGTTAGACGCTGCATTAAGGAAGATAGGGAAATCCGATGGTAATGAGCCCTATTAAAGGCTGCAGCAATAAATGCAGCCGGTGTCAGTACCCCAGTCTGGACGAACCGCTCCCCATAAGGGTCCACGGACCATAGATTTCCGGGACGGAGATCGCGTGGTGCGCGGAGTGAGAAGGAGTGAAGGCGAAGAGAGGAATTATCCGCAGATTTCACAGATGGCCGCAGATGAAATTGGCCTGTCTCTCCTATCTGTGTAATCGGTGTAATCTGTGGATCCCATTTCTTGGTTCTTTCTCTGCGGTCTCTGTGCCCTCCGTGGTGACTTCTTACTCTTTTAAGGAGGATAGACGTGGCAAACCCTGAAGAAAACCAAGATAAGCGACAGGCCCCGCCCAAGAGGGTCACGCGCAAAGAGGAAGAACGATGCGCAGGGTTCGACAGGAAGCCTGCTTGCAACTCTCATGTCAGGCACGGATCCGAGGCAGACCCTGCTGCTCTCAGGGCGACCGGGAACAGCTTTGCCAGGACACGATCGAAGGTTCATCGGCCTGCGGCCTGAAGAGTGTCGTGGCTTTGAAGGAACGGCACGATAGGCTAAGGGGACCATGGTGGAGACAGCCCTGGTGGATATCCTTGTTTCGTTGGGCAAACCCGGCCCCGTCCCGAGTCCAAACCGTCAGAGGTGTTTGTGGGAGATGTGCGGCCGGGAAGTCTGTCTCATTTGCAGGCGAGAGAGTGGCATAAGGGGCTGGGCGGAAGCCCGGGAGCAGGAGGGCTGGCTGGAGCTGCAAGCGAAGGAAGGGGGGACAAAGCTGGAACCGCCTGTGGAGAATGGGATTGAGAAGGTCTGACTCTGGAAAAGAGCAACGAAACGGCCGGTACCATGCAAATGGTGGCGTTCATGACACAACTGGAGATTCTGGAACAAAATTCGCCGCGCTTGGTCGGTGGCACCACGGCCTGCAAGCAGTTCTCTGAGTCACATGCGTCTCGGTACCAACGCAAGATGGCCTCGCCCCGACCTAAAGGAAATTTGGGAGCAATCGCGATGAAAATCTTACGCCTGTTAGCGGTTCTGTTGGTCACCATGACCTGCTACGCGTACGGAGAGCAGCAGCCTGAGCCACCACGCAAATTCTCATTTGGACTTCCCTTCTTTGCCACCCAGAGTGATCCCTGTCCGAAGTATCCGGAGGGGCTTTGCTTGGCAGATTCATTTCCGCTCTTCGGTTGCTACGATGTAGCGTTGATATCTAGGAGGGGAGTATGTGGGGGAATGACCTCATACAGGTTTCACTACGAGGTTCCAGGCGGCTCGGCGATTGAAGCGACAGTCTTGGATGTCCCTGAGAAATGCTACGGCAGCGTTGCAGTCGTGGGGGTCGACCCCGGAGCAGTACGGCTGATTCCGTGGGAAGATGATCAACCGCCCGCAACGAAAGAAATGGAATCAAGAGCTCGGGAGCTCCTGAAAGATTGGATGATTAACGCACCGAAGTCTGTTGAACGAATTGGTGACATTGAAAACAACCCCCTTTCGGATTCTCCGCCGAAGGCGCTCAAGGCGGGACCGGTTACTGTGCTCAGGTTTGAGCTCAACGACCAGATAATAGGATGGAAAAAGGACATAGGGCCCGTTGTGTTGTTTCTCAACAACCGTCTCTTCCGATTCGACGGGTGGTGCACAGACGACCATCTCGTGTTTTCAGTGAATGACAAACTTCATTTTACGTACATCTTGAGGTGCTGTGGTTGTGGAGAGAGCATTTCATATGTCTACGACTTGTCTGGTGAAGTCCCTACAAAGGTCTATCAAAACGACAAGCTATCTGACTAAAATTTCAACCCTGAATCGCGACCGCTCACCCGCGGAGGAGACGGAGTAAGGGACGACCGTGATCCTCTTAGCGATTGCGCTGAGGCAACCGAGGGACGTCGGTCGGGCCCAGGGTAGCAAATAATACCTAACGATTTTCCGATATCTCACGAAAGGAGACAAGAAACATGCCTACCCCGATTCCTTCCGAGTTGCATGAACTCGTGCATACCATGCTGCCCACCATACCAATCGACCAACTAAATTACCTTCGCGGTTATGGCGGTCGACACAAAGGTATCGATGTCCAGGCATTGTGGACCTGGAAAAACTGTGATGACGAGAAATCACACGGCAAAGGGGAACCGGTCTGCACGCCGATAAGGGGAATGATTATCCGAGTAGACATCGAGCGGAAGTTCAAGGGGAAGGACGAAAACGGAAATCCAAAGCCCAACCCCCACGCTGGCAGAATCTCAGGAATCATTATCGTAGAGGTCGATGAAAATGGGAATCCGATTGAGAACG
>JBFMDN010000057.1:0-38813 GCA_040753915.1 Thermodesulfobacteriota bacterium
GCCGAAAGATCCTGCATCCTTCAGGGAAGGAACCCTTTCCACTTTCTTCTCGAATCCGTCATTGCATACCGCAACGGACTACCTGCTCCCTCTCTCGTTTAGGCTTCCCGCTGAACGGTTACGAATCCAGAAACGTGAGGAGCTTAGCCTGCAAGGACAACGGTAATTCACCAATTTCGTTCAGTAGGAGTGTTCCTCCCTCGGCAAGCTCTAAGAGACCTCGTTTGCGCGTTCGCGCGCCTGTGAATGCCCCTGGCTCGTGTCCAAACAACTCGGATTCTGCCAGCTCCTTAGATACGGCGGCACAGTTGATGGCAAAGAAGGGGCTACGAGCTCTTGGCGAATGATCGTGGATCCAGCGGGCCAAGTAATCCTTTCCGCTCCCGCTCTCTCCGAGCAAGAGCACGATGCTGTCAACACTTGCTGCTCTTAGCGCTTTTTTCAGTGCAATTCGCATGGCCTCTGAGGGATAGTCGCTTTCAATGATGTGGACTTCCTGCGTGGCTCTGAGGCGATTCGTGATGTCCCTGGATACTACGCAAATTCCATCGATTTCCCCTTCTGAATTCTGCAAGGGAACCATTGTGTCGTGGAAAGTCAACTCGGCGCCATGAACTGTCCTAGTAAACTCTTCTTCAACGGATTCCCCCCTGAGGACCCTGCGTTCGGCTGCTTCCATGTGACCCGCCGCTTCTCGTCCCCAAAGGCCTTCAGCTTTACGGCCAATTATGTCGTCCGCAGCCAGACCAAACAATCGCTCGACTGATGGATTAACTCTGGTATAGACTAAGTCTCGGTTCTTGACAAAAATTAGATCGTTGGCGCTCTCGAAGACAGTTCTGAACAGTTCTTCGTTGGCTCGAATCGTTTCCTGAGCGTTCTTCAACTCCGTGACTGATTCGTGGGAAGCAACTACCTTCCGTCCGGCATTATCCGTGAAACTGGTGAGCCTTGCCTGAAACCACCTTTTCTCGTCGGGGCTATGGCACGGGTACTCGCAGTAATAGTCTCCAATCTGCCCATTTAGGATGAGCCTAATATGCTTCGCTATGTCGTGAGCCTCCTCAGAACAAGGCCCAGAAGCCTGCTCACAAATCTCGATATAGTTCTTTCCCAGCCCCGAACCAGCCCACGTCATGCCGTTGGCCTCGGCAAATCTTCGCCAGGCCAGATTCGTTGCAACGATCTTTCCGGAATCGTCGATCACCGCTATGTGTGCAGACAGAGCATCAAGAATCGACTGCAGGAGCTCCTTCTCATTCCGCTCCCGATTATCGATCCTATCTCTTTCCAGTTCCTTGCTAATCAAGAACGGTCCCCCCGCGAAAGATCAAGGTCCCTCCATTGCCCATGCTTATCCCGCCACTTTGGTCGGCGTCACAGAATGTTAGCTCAAAGGAATCCCGCTTTCAAGATGAGTGCCTATCGGGACCCCTTTGACAAAGTCGATTCCGAAAAATGTTCATTCCGAATACTTTCGGAGGTACTGTTTTAGTTTAAGCTTCCTGGCAGTGTTCTGGGAGGACATGTATCTGATTTTCCCAAAAACTGGCCTCTCTGGTGCCCACGGTCTGTCGTACCGTCCCAATGTCCAGAAAATTCCGGTGTAAGAATTGGGGTTCCGACCGTCAAGGGCATATTTGTTGTTTAGGTGGATCATGATGTCCAGCGCCTCTTCCGGTGACCGGCTCCACTCGAAGATCTTCTTTCCCCACAACATGCGAAGGTAGTTATGAAGTCGTCCTTCTCGCCGAAGTTGCCTTTGCGCTGCATTCCAGAGCGAATCATGAGTTTCCGCGCCCTCGAGCTGATCGAGCCCATATAGGTAGGGTCGAGGATCTTTTCTGTGCCTGTCCAAGGTTTCCTTCGCCCATGACGGCAGGGAGTCGTAACGATCGTGCAGAAGCATATGAGCACACATGTTGTACCCAACCTCCCGCCACGTGATCAGTTGATCCAGAAAGGCTTCAGCATTCCGACTCATTCCCCACCAACCTTCACGCTGTCCCCTCCCCACTTCGAACGTCCGTGATCCTGACCATTTTTCGCGGCGTATCAGCTCCTGAAGTATCTGGTGGACTGAGATATGACCGAAATGAAGGTAGGACGACAGACCACTCGTAGCAGCCTCGTCTGGGTGGTTCCTGCAATCAGCATACCGATCAAGGACATCCTCGAGAAAGTTCTTCAGGGCTCGGTTTGCTGCCTGCTCTCCTCCTCGGATCTCAGACGGAGTAACGGAGTGGTCGATGGGAAAGGAGGCCAACACCTCCCCATTCTGGGATTTGAGCATTTCATGTGCCGGCGGCCATCGCTCGAGGACGTGTGCCGGCATTTGGGCATCGAATGATCTGACTCCTACGGCGAGGGGATCAGGCTTTGGAAAAGAGTGTAAATGGGGCTCGATATTATTCTGCAGGAAGCGTCTGAATGAGAAGGCGGTCAAGAAAACCCGATCTGTCCACCGTATAGGCAGGAGGCCGTTCGAGTCCACTTTTTCCATAAGCACGCTCAACTGTCGGGCCGCTGCAGCCACCATTCTCGGCAAGAAGAAGGCCGGGAAATCGTCGGTGACCACGACACAGGCGCGCTTGCCCAGCTCACGCAAAAGCCCTTTGCCTTTGTCCTGAGCGAGCTCCAGATATGGATAGTACAATACCCCTGTACTTTTGAGTCGAGCTGCGTTGTCTTGCATTCCTTCCATAACGAATCGGTGGATTCGGTCCGATGCCCATTGATACCCGCATCTCAGAGCCTCGAAAACCAAGAGGGGCTTCTCCAATCGGTTTGACCACTCGACAGCCCGTTGCAGACTGAAGTTCCAATGAGCTCGGCGGTTCGCAATCATCCAGTACAAGACATAGTCACCACATGGGTTCTCCCCGTGGTCATTGCACTTCTGAATTCGAAAATCGGGCACCTGTGTCACTTTCCTGCCCCGCAGCAGCTTTCATCTTTGCGAAAATTGACTGGTTGTCGCATCACTTCTTGACCCGCAGCCTGAGATATGCAGTAATCTTGGAAGATAGATCCCGGTCCGAAGAAGTGCTCAGTTAATTTCTTGAAAACGGATGATAATACCAATGGAAGAGCAGATCAAGCTCGGGGTAAGCGCGTGCCTTCTGGGTCAGAACGTCCGTTACAATGGCGGCCACAGTCGGGACCCATTCATCACGGATACTCTTTCCCAATACGTTGAATTCTTCCCGGTTTGTCCAGAGGTCGAGTGCGGCTTGCCAATCCCCCGAGAGGCTATGCGCCTCGTGGGCGACCCTGAGGCACCTCGTCTGGTGACGAGCAACACGAACCAGGATCTGACCGAAAGAATGCTTGGATGGTGCTCGAGGAAGGTCCGAGAATTGGAGGGGCTCGATTTGTACGGGTTCATCTTCAAGAAGGGGTCCCCCAGTAGCGGCATGGAGCGCGTCAAAGTTTACAATACCAAAGGTATGCCATCCAACCATGGAATCGGTATGTTCGCCCGCGCTTTCATGGAACACTTTCCTCTACTGCCGGTTGAAGAAGATGGGAGGCTTCATGACCCGAAACTGAGGGAAAATTTTATCGAGGCGATTTTCGTCTTAAAGAGATGGAGAGAGAGCCTTTCTCCCAAACCGGCGCGCCGAAGGTTCGTGGAATTCCATACGAAACACAAGCTGTTGGTGATGTCCCATAGCCCGAACCACATGAGGCTAATGGGCAAGCTGGTCGCAGAAGTCAAGAACTACAGCATTGACGATTTCCGGTCCCAATATCAAAAGTTGCTGATGGAGTCTCTGAGGCTCAAGACGACGCGGCGTAAACATACCGACGTCCTCATGCACTGCATGGGATTTTTCAAGAAAGTCCTATCATCCGATGAAAAGAGAGAGTTGCTGGAAATCATCGAGCAGTATCGTGAGGGCCATCTTCCTCTGATTGTTCCCATTACCCTGCTCAACCACTATGTCCGGAAATACGATCCACCGTATCTGAGAGACCAGTATTATCTCAAGCCGCATCCGATCGAGTTGCAGCTCCGAAATCATGCTTGAGATCATTCCGCCGCCAGGCGCGGGCATCTTTGCATGGTCACTATCAGACCCATGCCATAGCGGTCGGCATTCTTGAACGGTCAAGGACCGGTGTTTTTCAGAGATGTGCACTTGACAGACGACCGGTGCGCACCCACCTGGAAATTATAGACAAGGATCAGGCATCGAGCAATTGAGGAGTTTGTCAGAATTATTTGGGCGAGGATGGTACTGGATAATAACAGAAGATGGTCTTCACTACCTTTCACGTGGAACGTGCGAGCCGATATCAGAATGACGTTCACGTGGTGATTTTTGCTGATACGCTCTGTCGTGGAAATGCTGGTCCGGTAAGTCTTGTTTAGATAAATGCGCCTCAACGACAGAAGGGAGATCGTAATGGCTAGAGGACACGTTTGTCCCCATTGTGGATCTGAAATGGATCCAATTCGTACCCCAATAGACTCGACGTGGGGTGGAGAGCTCCACTACGTCTGTTTCAATGACGGCTGCTGCTATTTTGTGAAGAGTTGGGAGGCTCTGGAAAACCAGGGGATTGAGAAGACGGGCTACCGATGCCGGATGGATCCACGCGGCGCCTGCGGACCCGCGCCGGTTTGGTCGGCTGATGCCTTGAAGGACCTTGTCGTAGATGAAGAAACTGACGAGACGGACAGCCTTTCCTGGCTTGATTCCCAAGACCTTGCTCGGGACGACGAGACTCCTGATGGCGAGTTCTATGGTAAGCCCCGCTTCGTTGAGCATTTGGACTCGCATGCCCTTGAGACGGTCGAACAGCTCTATGCTCGTTTGACTCCACCTGGCTCAACGATACTGGATCTCATGGCCGGACCGGAATCCCATCTCGGTAGACTCAAGAATCCACTGAAGGTTGTCGGATTGGGCCTCAACAAAGCGGAATTGGAAGGCAATCCCATCCTGTCAGAGCACGTGATCCACGATCTCAACACTAATCCGTCGCTCCCGTTCACGGATAACACCTTTGACGTTGTGGTCAACACGGTATCTGTGGACTATCTGACCAGACCTCTGGAAGTCTTCAAGGAAGTGTCGCGCGTGCTAAAGCCTGAGGGGCTTTTCATAGTGGTGTTTTCAAACCGGATGTTTCCCCCCAAGGCAGTAAATATCTGGAAACGGAGTAGTGAGAAGCAGAGGGTGGAGCTTGTCCGCAGATTCTTTTCCCTATGTGGCCGATTTGCTATTCAAGGCTATTACGAAAGTACCGGCAAACCGCGTCCCAAGGACGACAAATACTATGATCTCGGAATCCCCAGCGATCCGATTTACGCGGTGTGGGGGAAACCCACAAACAAATCAGCAAGCTCAGTGCACTGAGGAGGCCCGCAGGAGCTGGGCCCTCGTGAGGATTTGTAACAGGTAGAGGGGCTGTTTCAAATATCGCCCCTCATTCGGTGAGCAGTGCCGAGCGCGAACGCGTTTTCAGAGGGGCAGATTTCTGCTCTCTCGTAATCCAGAAGAATTCGTGGAGGAAGCATGGCAAAATACGTTTGTCCCACCTGCGGGTTCGTGTATGATCCGGCGGAGGGGGATCCTTCTCGGGGAATAGAGCCAGGAACAAAATTCCGAGACCTGCCGGATGACTGGGTGTGTCCAAGCTGTGGCACGGAAAAGTGGAGGTTCACTCCACAGGAGTAAAGCGACGCTCTCAAAAGTATGGCGAGTCATCGGAAAGGTTCACGGGTGGCAGACCTCTGGATTCGATGACTTGCCCCATCCTAGCCTGAGCAATTAAGGGGGACTATATGGTATCGCGTCTGGATCGACAGGTTTTCACGCAGATCAGCTACGGTCTGTACATTGTAACATCCCGAGTCGAAGGCAAGCAAAACGGTCAAATCGTCAACACGATCCTGCAGGTGACATCGGAACCTCCACGCGTGGCCGTAATCATCAACAAGGACAATCTCACTCATGAGCTCATCTCCCAAAGCAAGGTATTTGGGGCGTCGGTCCTCGACACTTCGACCCCCATGACCTTCATTGGCCTTTTCGGATTCAAGTCGGGAAGAAATGAGGATAAGCTCTCCAAGGTCCAATTCATACCGGGCATCACTGGGGTACCTTTGGTTACCGAGCATAGTCTCAGTGTGCTGGAGGCCAGAGTCATCGACGAAGTCGACGTCGGCACCCACACGCTCTTCGTGGGGGATGTGGTTGCAGCAGAGGTCTTGCGCAACGGTGAGCCTCTTACGTACGCGTATTACCACACTCACCTGAAAGGGAAATCACCCAAGGCCGCGCCTACTTACAATCCAGACAAATGAGGGAGCTCGGGGGCTTACGAATCTCACGATCGACTCCCTGCGTATGGGGTGTTGCGACAGAGAAATGCACAACGTGCATTCACTTGGCGCAAGACAGACAGATCAGATCAAGGCGTTGCCCGCTCCCTTCTTACTATGTCATCAGGTTTCAAGCTAAGCGAATCTGAGCGATATTCATGAGGTATCAAACATGATGACTCGGATCTGACCTTGTGCGAATTCTTCGTGAACAGCACATCGATTCGCGTGTCCTTCCCTTCACTGCGATGTTTTTTTGAGAAGCATGCACGTCTTCTGCAGCGGTTGCCCATAATAATGTCCGTTTTTTCTGTTTGAAAGTACCTGGCGAGACACCCGCCCCGCCGGTATGCGATCCTCCCATGAATGTACTCGATGCGGGAGAGGTGAAGAGAGCTTTTGGCGAGAACATGGAAGCAACTCTGACCACCGTCGTTGACCCTGATTCCCGACGTAGGGTATTGTGCAAAGCGGGGGGCAAAATCCGGTTTGCTGCAACCTACCAATGGTTCCTCCCTTTCATGCCAGGGAGTTCTGCGCGCACGATCGTGGAAAAACGCGTATGAGCACATACCTGAAGAGAGGATGTAAACGGTGGTTTGGAGCTTGTAGGTTCAGGGAATTCCTCAGGAAGGCTATCGAAGGCTCGTGCAGAGGAGGCGCACATCATGGAGCATTTGAGACAGGTCGGCAAAATCGTCACGATTTCCATCTGCATCGTGGCAATCTTCTACGGCATCATGCATAAGAGGTATTTTGCGCCTTTTGAGCTTTCGGTGGCCTGCTGGGTCGCTCTCATTGTCTGGATTGTCGGCGCGGTAGGCGTACGTGTTCAGAAGTATCGAGCGCAACGCATCGGGAAATAGTTCCGTGAGCTTGCATCTCCTTCGATGGCACGCCCCTCACGGCTTCCGCCGCGAACTGTGAACCGTGAGCCCGGCAGTCTTCGGGCAGAAGCCAATGCCTTCAGACCCTTTTCGAACCCACCACATCCTCCGTAGCTGTGGCGACTGCCAAGAGCTCTGTCCGCCCGCCGTGTGTCGAGAGCATTTTTAGGAGGCTTGCAGACCGGTGGGACGGGCGTCTGAAAGTGTCTCAAAAGCCTGCATTCCGTGATAATCGTGGCACACCCCCTCACCCTGACCCTCTCCCCCGAAGCGGGGGAGAGAGGATTCTTCCAGCTCCCTCTCCCTTTGGGAGGGCTGGGGCGAGGGTGCCTTTCGACGCATGGACGCTCAATCGTGCTACGATTTTTGGTGTGTCCCGAGTTTTGAGACTTTTCGTTTCGCCCCTCGTTGTTGAAGGGCAAAAGGGACTTTGTCATTCGTAACTTTTTTACGCCGATTCGTTACGCAGGCCGCAAGAGAACGAGCGCCCGGACTTCCCAGGCGCTCGCTATCAGCAGGACTGAGATCTCAGAACCGCATATCCCTCCGTCTCATCACTTAGTGGGCTCCTGTCGCGGAGGCAGCCCCTCGCGGATAGCGGATGCTCTCAACCATGTCCTGGACCTCCTTGGGCGGAGGCGAGGTCAGCAACGACACGATCCAGATCACGAGGAAATTGAAGATCATGCCGACCGTTCCGATCCCCTCGGCACTGATCCCCAGGAACCAATACGGTGCCTTGAGGAAATTGACGTGAATGATGTAGTACGCGGTGAATGCAATACCTATAATCATTCCTGCGATGGCCCCCTCTTTGGTCGCGCGCTTCCAGAAAATCCCCATAATGATGATGGGGAAGAACGAGGAGGCCGCGAGGCCGAAGGCGAACGCCACCACCTGGGCGACGAACGCTGGAGGATGGATCCCGAAGTATCCAGCCACGCAGATTGCAACTCCGATCATAATACGGCTGAGAAGCATGCGCGTCTTCTCAGTGGCGTTGGGATTGATCATACGATAGTAGAGGTCGTGGGAGATTGCAGCGCCTATGACGAGCAAAAGCCCAGCCGCTGTCGAGAGCGCCGCTGCAAGCCCCCCTGCTGCGACGAGGGCCACGACCCAGTTGGGTAATTTTGCAATCTCCGGGTTGGCCAACACGATGATGTCGTTGTCTACGTACAGCTCGTTCTTGTTGTCGGCCAGTTTGTTTGTGACCATCCTCTGGCCGTACTTGCCCTTCTCTGCCGAGAATTTCGGCGGCCCCACAAAGGCCGGTCCTGGGGCATACTGAATCTTGCCGTCCCCGTTCTTATCAACCCAGGCGACCAGCCCGGTATACTCCCAGTTCTTGAACCAGGAGGGAGCCGCTTCGTACGCCACGTTGTTCAAAGAAGTGATCATGTTGTACCGGGCAAAGACCGCGACCGCGGGGGCAGTGGTGTACAGAAGCGCTATGAACAGGAGTGCCCATCCGGCGCTCGAGCGGGCCGCCTTGACAGACGGCACCGTGTAGAAGCGAATGATCACGTGGGGAAGGCCCGCGGTCCCTACCATCAGGGCAAAGGTGATGGCCAGCACGTCGAGCATGGATTTGCTTCCCTTACCCCAGGCCTCGGTGTACGCGGCAAACCCCATATCCCGATGGAGAGTGTCCAAGACGTCCAAGAGCCACTTTCCGCCAGCGGTTCCGTCGGCCACGCTGGCTCCGTACCCGATCTGCGGAACGGGAATTCCGGTGAACTTGTACGAGAGAACCACCGCGGGAATCAAGTACGCCACGATAAGCACGCAGTACTGGGTGACCTGAGTCCACGTGATCCCCTTCATGCCACCCAGCCCAGCGTAAATGAACACAATGCACATGCCGATGATGACCCCGAGATTGATCGGGACCTCGAGGAACCGGCTGAACACGATTCCCACACCGCGCATTTGACCTGCGACGTACGTGAGCGATACAAAAATCGCGCAAATGAGCGCCACGGTTCTAGCCGTGTGGGAGTAGTACCGGTCGCCGACAAAGTCTGGGACCGTATACTTCCCGAACTTCCTGAGGTATGGCGCCAATAGCGTGGCCAGGAGTACGTATCCTCCGGTCCATCCCATCAAGTACATGGATCCCGGATACCCCATGAATGAAATTAGACCAGCCATGGAGATGAACGACGCGGCGCTCATCCAGTCCGCCGCGGTGGCCATACCGTTGTACACCGGCGGGATGACGGCTTCAGCCACGTAAAAAGCTTTGGTCGTCATGACACGGGTCCGCCAAGCAACGAATATGTAGAGCGCGAAGGTCAAACCCACCACGATATAGGTCCACTGTGTTATTGACATGTGTGCCTCTCCTTTCAAAAGCCACTCATCTGCCCTGGATACACAGGGACCTATTCATGGACGTCGTAATCTCGATCCAGCTTATTCATCAGAGCCACATAGACAAAAATGAGAATCACGAAGATCACCTCGGACCCCTGATTGGCAAACCAGAAACCGAGCGGGAACCCGCCGAGATGGATCGCGTTTAAGGGCTTGGCAAAGATGATCCCTAGCACATAGGAGACCAACGCCCATATGCTCAAGATGATGAACACATACCGTAGGTTGGTATGCCAGTACTGCGTCAACCGTTGCTGGTCTTTCTCCATCGTATGTCCTCCATACTGCATGTACCGGGCTGTGGGTAGACTTCTCCCTCTCGCCGCGGTCATGAGCATTTAACGATAGCTGTTAGCACCTTGTTTTCAGACCGACCGCGCTTCTTAGGCGGGAATAGTCTGCCCATGCCCCGTTCTCTCAGGACAAACTACTCCTTTGATAGTCAACGCATGCTTTTTCACATCCCCGTTGACCATCTTCGCTATCAAGAAGAGCTTTATCTGGTGGTGGAGGCAGTCACTGGCGGGGAACGTCCGATGGCAATGATGAGAAAGCGGGTTCTTCCAGGGATTTCAGGAGTCTCGAACCGGAAATAGAAGGGCCTCTCGCTTCGATAGACCGCAACGACCATCAAGCCGGCCTTGGTTGAGGAGGCCCGTCGAGCCAATGAGCGGCGGTTAAAAGAAGGAGCCATCCAGTCCAAAAGCACCGGGACTGGAATCACCAGGAGAGCCACGATCGTAAGACATGCAAAACGACGTTTCGGGGCTAGGACCCGAGGATTCAGATTACGAAAAAGCTCGCGCACCGTACGCGCACTAATCGGGTGGACCATATGAGTGGGGGCGGGAATCTGGTCTATGGGCTCGTCACTCTTGGTAGCCCATAAGGGAAGCAACTCGATGGCAAGATCCGAGGTGACCGGTCTCAGTCGAAGAGGACCGACCCATGAGACCCGCACGGTCTCACTGCGATCTGTCTGAGGGGATCGTCGGCAGATTTTTTTTCGCCCAATGCAAGGCACGGGGCCGCTCCTCTCTTTCGGAGGAAACCTCCACCTCGGACTCTCAACCCGGGACACAGTACGTCAGGGCGAAGTTCAGGTGTAATTCCCTACGGAAACGCAACAGCAGGGAATATACCCGCGAGGAACTCCCCCAATCTCGTACCTCCTTCTCCTTCGGTTACCGTGTCACGTCGAGAACTCGTTTTGATCCAGGAGCACTCTACCACATGTACGCTATACGGTCTGACGAGAGCCTCTGTCAACCCTTATTTTCGTAGGTTTTTCGCTCGTGGAGGTCTTGTGGAATCTCTGCGTGAACGCGGGAAATCATCGCGCGGTCATGGCCGCGGAACTTTTCTGTTGCAATGTTGCAGAGGTTAGTCTAGTTGTCCCGAGACGAGGCCTGTTCGCCATACTGAATTTGACATTCACGTGAGAAAAAAACGAGCGCTCGCTGAACGCCCATTGTTGGCATGCACAACTCTTGGCGGCCCGTCTGGAGGGCCAGTCCACGTTCGCAAAGAAGACTTGCTATCCAGCGACAGACCTGTCATGATTGGTACCTGCCCCGTTATACTTGTAGCAGAGACGCAACGATAGTTACCAAACAAGCGATTGACTTTCCCTGGGATTTCTTGAGAGTAGTCCATGCCCTCTGGGGAGCTTTCCGGAATGGGCAGATTCGACCTTGACCGCTGCCGGCGCAAGAGGTCGACGCCTTCAGATTCCGATCCCCTGTTGCAGACGCGCAACCGAGACAATGGGAAACGTTTGTCTGCAAACCAGCACATAGTCAACCGGGTGGAAGCATCCGCATGAGAATGACAGAGACTCGGAGGGCGATCGCATTGTTGTCGAGGTGATTCGGACCGGTAGCCGAACGAGCAGCAATCTCACGACAGGTGTCTGGAGGGATGAATGAAGTATGAAGAAGCGTTTCGAGAAGCCCTCGAAAGTCCGGAAACATTCTGGGGCCGTGCAGCCGAAGCAATCGCCTGGGACAAAAGATGGGACCTGGTGCTCGATCGTTCGAACCCACCGTTCTACAGGTGGTTTCGGGGCGGGATTTTGAACACCTGCTATAACGCGGTGGACCTCCACGTTGACCAAGGAAGAGGGGCACAAAGCGCGATCATTTATGACAGCCCCGTAACAGGAACCGTCCAAAGGATCACCTACTCCGAGCTCAAGGACCGGGTGTCCAAGATAGCAGGGTTCCTGAGAGAGCTTGGCGTGGCAAAGGGTGACACCGTCCTCATTTACATGCCGATGATACCTGAAGCCGTGATGTCCATGCTGGCCTGTGCCCGTTTGGGAGCAATCCATTCAGTGGTGTTCGGCGGCTTCGCGCCCCGGGAGCTGGCTGTCCGCATCGACGACGCCAAACCTCGCGTGATCCTTTCCGCTTCCTGCGGCATTGAGGTTCAGCGCGTGATCCCGTACAAGCCGCTCCTGGATGAAGCCATCGAAATAGCGCAACACGTTCCAGAGAAATGTGTAATCTTCCCCCGCCCACAGGCCAACGCGGAGTTGAAGCCGGGCCGAGATTTGGATTGGGTAGAGTTGGAAGCTAACGCCAGGCCAGCGGATTGCGTCCCGGTAGCAGCAACCGATCCCTTGTATATCCTGTATACTTCAGGAACTACCGGCAAACCCAAGGGAGTGGTTCGAGATAACGGGGGTCACTGTGTGGCGCTCAAATGGACCATGAAACACATTTACAACATCGGTCCGGGGGAAGTGTATTGGGCAGCCTCGGACGTGGGATGGGTGGTCGGCCATTCATACATCGTGTACGGGCCCCTGTTCACGGGTGCCACGACTGTCCTCTACGAAGGTAAACCGGTTGGAACGCCAGATCCCGGCGCCTTCTGGCGGGTCATATCTGAGCACGGCGTCAAGGCGCTCTTCACGGCTCCCACCGCGATCCGTGCCATCAAGAGAGAAGATCCGCATGGGGAATACCTCAAGAAATATGACATCTCTCGATTCGACACGCTGTTTCTTGCCGGTGAGAGACTTGACCCCGACACGTACTACTGGGCCGCAGATCTCCTGAAAAAGCCGGTGATCGACCACTGGTGGCAGACAGAGACAGCGTGGGCCATAGCCGGTAATTTTAGAGGGCTTGAGGAATTCCCCGTCAAGGCGGGCTCCGCATCGAAGCCCATGCCCGGAATGAACGTGAAGATCTTGGATCCCAACACTGGGGAAGAGCTCGGCCCCAATCAGCAGGGCGTAATCGTGATTAAGCTGCCTCTGCCCCCTGCGTGCCTCCCGACGCTGTGGAATGACGACCAGCGATTCCTGGAATCGTATATGAATCCATTTCCAGGATATTATTTGACGGGTGATGGCGGACATATCGACGAGGACGGATATGTCTGGGTGATGGGCCGCATTGACGACGTCATCAATGTTGCAGGACATCGCCTGTCAACGGGAGGTATGGAGGAGGTCCTGGCCAAGCACCCGGATGTGGCGGAGTGCGCGGTGGTCGGAGTCGAAGACGGTCTCAAGGGGCAGGTTCCCATAGGCTTTTGCGTGCTAAAGGCGGGTGTCACGCGGAAACATGATGAAATCATCTCGGAAGTTATCCAGATGGTCCGCAATGAGGTCGGACCTATCGCGTCTTTTAAGAGTGCAACTGTCGTGAATAGGCTCCCCAAGACGCGTTCAGGAAAAGTGCTCCGATCCACGATGAGGAAGATTGCGGACGGAGAATCATACACGGTTCCGTCGACCATTGATGATCCCGCCGTTCTCGATGAGATAGCCGTCGCAGTGAAGGCGATTGGATACGGTAAGAAAGGGTAACAGGAGTGCACGCGCCTGGGGATCTAGCACCCCCGCGTGCGTCCGGCGATACTACGCGCTAATTTCCACGGAAATGAACACCGCGGCAGCCGGACTGGCCTTCGCCAAATTCCGTGATACGGCCTGTCGCCGGGCTCAGGAAACCTCACGCTGGTTCGCGTGCACGGCAGATGGGGAATTCTCCCCAATCCCTCCTCAAAGGGAAAGGGGACATTTCCCCGCCCCGTGTCGCCCCGGGAGAAAGGGTGCATGCAAGGCAACTGTCTGTTGTTTGACCACAAATCGGTATAATAGAGTTGGTGGTAACGTGTTCTGCGTTGTCGCTGGCTCGATGTAAAGGCAACTCAGGCTGGTTGAGGCACGCCGATGAAAAGACTTCGGGACTTGCTTGCACAACGTGAGTTTCACGCACTGGCCTTTTGCTTTGGGCTGCTGTTGTTCAGTTGGCCTCTGGTTTCGGCATCGGACCTTGATTCTGTCACCTCGGCGTTCATCTACCTGTTCGGATGCTGGACTTTGGTCATTGTTGTCCAGTTTCTGATCAGCCTGAGCCTAAATGTTACCCAGTCCCCTGAGATGAGGGATCACACAGAATCATAGGAAACGCCCATGCTCGACGCCGTTTCGGTCTTGGCGGTTCTCGTCTTGTACATGGGGTTGCTGTTTCTTACCGCTCTGCGGGTTGAGCGAAGATCTTCAGAGGAAGGGAGGCCTTTCAATAGCGCTCTGATCTATTCTCTTTCGCTCGGGGTGTACTGCACCGCATGGACGTATTACGGGAGTGTGGGCAAAGCGGTCACGTCGGGGCTTCTCTTTCTGCCAATTTACCTCGGACCCACCATAGCGATCATGTTGTGGTGGACGATCCTTCGCAAGCTCGTCCGTATCAAGACCATTCATCACATCACGAGCATAGCGGACTTCATTTCAGCTCGGTACGACAAATCCCTTGCAGTGGGGGCACTTGCCACCTTTATTGCTCTCATAGGCACGATGCCCTACATCGCGCTCCAGTTCAAGGCGGTGTTCTCCACGTTTGCCCTCATAACCTCCGAGCCGGGCGCTGAGCCGTCGTGGATCTCGTCACACTTGGGCTCCGTGACCGTGTCACTGATGATAGTGTTCACCATTGTTCTTGGGGTGCGCCGTGTTGACCCCACTGAGCGTCATCCCGGCCTCGTTATGGCGATTGCTGTTGAATGCCTGGTCAAGCTCGTCGCGTTTCTGGCAGCGGGGATCTTCGTCACCTATTTCATGTTCGACGGCTTCGGGGACATTCTGGCTCGGGTTAGAATGGAGCTGCCCCAGCACATTCTCGAGATGTGGAAGGCGGACCAGGTGTGGTCGGTGACGTGGATGACCTACCTTGTTCTTGCTATGTCCGCGATCATGTTCTTGCCGAGACAGTTTCATGTGAGCGTGGTAGAGAATTTCGACGAGAAACACATCCGGACTGCTATGTGGGTATTTCCTTTGTACATGCTGCTGATCAATGTCTTCGTGTTTCCAATTGCCATGGGCGGGATTTTGAAGGGGCACAGTCACCTGGAGGCAGACACCTTTGTGCTCAGCTTGCCGCTCCAAGCAGGCCAGAATTGGCTGTCGGTCCTCGTCTTTCTCGGTGGCGCTTCGGCTGCTACGGGCATGATCATGATAAGCTCGATCACGGTCTCCACCATGATCACCAATCATTTCCTCCTGCCGCTCGTCGGCTGGATTCCGTGGCTGGCGTTCCTGAGAAGGAGGCTCCTTCACTGCCGGTGGGCTGCTCTTGCGATCGTGATTCTTAGCGGATACTGGTTCGAGCAGGCCGTCGGTGAGTCGTACATGCTCGTGAATATTGGTATGATCTCGTTTGCTGCCGCGTTTCAGTTCGCGCCAGCCATTCTCCATGGAATCTTCTGGCGGCGTGGAAACAAGATGGGAGCACTTCTGGGGCTTGGTGCGGGGTTCACTGTCTGGTTCTACACATTGCTGCTTCCTGCGTTCGTACGCAGCGGGTGGGTCTCCTATGCTCTGTTAGATCAGGGCCCCTTTGGAATAGCCATTCTCCGACCCGAGAGACTCTTTGGGATTACCGAATTGGGCCCGCTGGCTCAGGCGGTATTTTGGTCCACGGTATTCAACGTTGGCTTCTATGTCTTCGGCTCCCTGGTATTCAAGCAAAGTCCGACCGAACGAAGCCTTGCCGAAGATTTCGTGGGTGCTTTGACTGCGGGACCAGATCTGACGAAGTCAACCCATCGTGAATCCTATATTGACCTTGCGTCGAAGGCAAAGACGATCCTGAAGGTTTTCGGCCAATTCTTCTCAGAAGAAGAGGCCAAGGCCATGACGACGAAGTGCATCCGTGAAGCAGGGGTGGAAGGGAAAGACCGCATTTCCATTACTGAGCTGGCTCGAATCCACAACGAAGTGGAACGTTTCCTCTCCGGATCGGTAGGAGCAGCCACCGCGCACAGGTGGTTGACTCAATCGGGCCTGTTCTCAGACCGCGAAGCACGGGATTTGTCAGAGGTGTACAGCGAGATCCTTGCAGGGCTCAAAGTTACTCCCGAAGACCTTCAACGGCGCATCGACTATTATCAGGAACGGGAAGCACTTCTCGGGCAGCACGCAGCGGAGCTGGAAGAAAAGGTTAGAGAGCGCACCCGGGATCTCGAGGCCGCACAGGAAGAGCTCATCAAGCGAGAGCGCCTCTCCGTTCTCGGTCAGCTCACTGGTGTGGTGAGCCATGAGCTGAGGAACCCTCTCGGAGTCATCAGCTTTTCTAACTATTACCTGAAGCGGAACATCAAAGATCCAGACGAAAAGATCGTCAAGCACCTGGATCGGATCGCGGAGCAGGTAGGTCACTGTGACCTGATCATCGACGAGCTCCTCGAGTATACGCGGGGCACTCAGTCGTCGCTTGTACGGGGAGAGATCAATCCGTGGATCGAACAGGTGCTCGATCAGATGGCCATCCCGGAAGGCATTAGAGTACACAGGAGCCTCGGTCGTTCACTTCCGCCTGTGCGATTCGACGGGGAGAAGCTACGTCGCGTCGTCATCAACCTCGTCGAGAACGCTTTGCAGGCTGTCCGTTCCCGGGTTGAGGCCGAAAAGGGTAGTGATTACAGACCGGTACTCAGAGTCGCCACCTCGCTGGTTGATGGAGCACTCTGCATAGAGGTTTCGGACAACGGTATGGGTATGGATCTCGACACCGCGTCAAGAGCATTCGAACCCCTTTTCACCACAAAGCCGCGAGGCACCGGGCTTGGATTAGCCGTGGTCAAGAAGGTTGTTGAAGAGCATGGAGGACGGGTACTCCTCTCGAGTCAACTCCGACAGGGGACCAGCGTCTCGGTGTTCCTTTCGATAGATCAAGAGGGAAACGACGAATCCGATCCCCTTCACGGGGATCCAACGAGGGAGCCAGTTTGAGAAAGCCCGTCCTTCTCGTCGACGATAACGTCATGTTTCTTGATAGCGCTCGGGATGTGCTTGAAGGAGAAGGATATGCAGTAATTACCGCGCAAAGCGGGGAGGAAGCTCTGGGCCTTATAAGAGGTCAGGATTTCTCCGCGGTGCTGATGGACATAAAGATGGCCGGGATCAACGGGGTTGAAACCTTTGTGCAGATGAAGCAGATTAAACCGGATGTGCGCGTTATCATGTGCACTGCCCACATTGTGGAGGACCTAATTCGTTTGGCGGAATCGGAAGGAGCATTTGCCATTCTCAAGAAACCGGTCAAGATTGAGATTCTGCTGGATGTAATGGAACGGGCCCTGAAGCCTGCCCTTCCCTGAACTGAGCGGAAGTCCTTTGCGGAGAGGACAAGAAAACGACCCGTGCTTCCACTCGAGTGGTTCGCTCGACGAGACAACGGTACGAGAGAGGTGACGACCATGTCGGTAACGACCTTTCTGAGAAAACTTTTCCCTCATCGCACGCCGCCCGACAATGAGTTACGCAGCATTCTCCTCGTGGATGACGACCCTAACCTGCGCGACAGTCTCAAGGATGTGCTGGAAGGCGAGGGGTACGAGGTCGCTCTCGCTTCTACCCGAGCTCAAGCTGTTGAGGTGGCAGAGAAGGTCCGTCCGAGGCTGGCCATTGTGGACCTGAAACTTCCTGACGGCTCCGGCACAGCGCTCCTCTCCGAGCTGAGTCGGGTGACCCCCGAGACTGTCTGTATGCTCATGACGGCGTACGCGGACGTCGATAGCGCTGTGCTGGCACTCGAGAAAGGAGCATTTCACTACCTGCGCAAGCCGGTAAACCCCGCGGAGCTCGTGGAACTGGTGGATCTGGCTTTCGAGACTCTCCGCCTCAAAGATGAAAAACGCAAGGCGGAAGAAGCTCTTAAGGCGAGAAACAAAGAACTGGAGGAAATCGTAGAACGACTGAAAAAGATGATCGAGTAGTCCGGCCGCCGCCAAGCCCCTTCTGCTCCACCAGCGGCCCGAGCAGGTTGCCATGCGCTACGGGGTCTCCGCTGGAGCAGACTAATACCAGGCACCGAGCACTGTCTGGATCAACCGCAGGTCCGTAAAGGTTCGGCAGCCCAGAGTCTGCAGTTTCCTGACGAGAAACAGGAATAGACAAGCTGCCTGGAACGCGTCACCAAGCGCGTCGTGCTGCTCGAATCTCGGTAGATTGTACGTGTTGGACAGGGCCGTGAGACTGAGCGAGCCCACGCCGATGCCCGCATAGTACCCCCGATTCTGCCTCTCCTGATATACCCGGGCGAGCTTCATGGAATCGATGTACGGATTATGCAACGGTCCGTTAAGGAGTCGTTTCGCAGCCCGGTTGATAAAAGCCATGTCCAACCCTATCCAATGCCCCACAATCAGATCAGCGCCAATGAAATCAACCAAGTCGGGAAGCACCTGTTTTAGCTCGGGGGCATCTTCCAGTTGATCCGGTGTGAGACGATGGATAAGCGTACTCCCCTTGGGGAGTGATCGCTTGGGCCGTACGTGGGAATAGAAGTTTTTCCCTGCAACGATCTGAAGTCCTTCGATTCGGACCGCGCCGATTGCCACGATGGCGTCGTTGCGCTGGTCCAAGCCGGTCAGCTCCGTGTCGAGTGCGACGAAATCATAGCACTCGATCGGCTTGCGCGAGTCGAACCGCTTGAAGTACTCGTGGTTCGCCGTAATGGATGGATGCCTTTCGTTTCTCGACCACGGCCACCTGAGCTTCACTCGGAAACCTCCACTGCGAACCTCGACCGCCCGGTTTGCAGATCACGCCTGGTTTCTGTCACGTTCCCTCAATTAAGCCTCGAGCTACTCTACGATTCGGATCTCGTCCCTGAGAAAAGTTTGAATGCTGTTAATAACTCCGAATGCTTCTTTGAGCGTCTGTCTTTCAGTATCGGATAAATCGACCGGATCAATGTAGTTGTCGGCAGGTAGTCCGGCCAAGAGTCTTCTCAACTGATGAACCAGCCTCACTTGCATCTGGAATTCGTACGCGTCGCGTATCTCCGCGTGAAAGGAGCTGGAAAGGTATCCCTGGTCGGCCAATGCTTTGAATCTGGCGAGAGTATTCGTCTCTCTGATCCCGTATTTCAGAGCCATAACCCGTCCGAAATCCACGAACGGGACGAGCCCACGGGTCTTGAGATCGAGACGATTCTTGTGCTGACCGTCTTTTTCTACAAGAAAATCCCTAAAGAACGTCAGGGGTGCCTTCCCCTTGAGACAGTCTTTGGCGAGGTGCATCAGGAAGATTCCATGTCTCGGCGCGGCAGTTGCCACGTGATCCCGGAGACGATCGCCAATCCAATACGCGCCGTAACCCGGTCGAAAATCGAAGAAGATACTTGCATGAACCACTGCTTGTGGCTCGGGAGAAGCCATCCAGCGGTCGAAGTACCCTTGCCAGACTTTGTAGGGCTTTCGCCAGTTCGGAGTGGAGGCCATCATTTTGCCTTTGCACAGCGCATATCCACAGCTCGCAAGGTGCTTCACCGCTTCATTTCCGAACCGCCGAAAATAGAGCTTCGCTGTCTTGATCCGATCCCATTCATCTGGAAGGTTGTCGTACAGGAGCGCATTGTCCTGGTCCGTAGAAAAAGTCTGCTCGCGCCGCCCTTCGCTTCCCAGCATTAGCCAACACCATTGATGCGGAGCGGGCCCCAGCTCGTCCTCGAGAAGCGACAGAACCCTGGCCACGATGTGGTCGTTGAGCACCGCTATCATCCGGGTGATATCCGTCGCCTTGCCACCTTCTTGCATGAGCGTCGCTGCGACCAGGGGAATCTTGTTCGCCAGAGGGTAAAGCCCTTCGATATGTCGCTGGGCAACGATCTCCCGGAAAAGCGAAATGGGAGAGGTCCCCTGTTGCACCATGATGTCGTGCGCGGTAATGACTCCGGTTAGCTGCCCGTCTCGTTCAACCGCAAGATGGTGAACCTGGTTATTCATCATCTGGAGAAGAGCGTCAAACGCCAGAGCACTTTCAGGGATAGTCTTGACAGGTGAGGAGGCGATCGAGTCGATGCGAGTGGCGTAATCCAGCCCCTGGGAAACGACCTTGGTTCTCAGATCATTGTCCGTGAGAATCCCGATCACAGTGCCTGCCTCATCCACGACAAGAAGGGATCCCACGGAGAGCTCCGTCATCTTGCGCGCGGCATCTTGCACCGTGGCAGATCCAATCATCATCTCCGGCGGCCTCTGTACTATGTCCCCCACCTTTGCGGCGAAAAGATACAGCCCGCGCTGACCCGACACAAAAGGTTTCCGGTCACGCATTTCCGCGTAGGCCACGCCGAGCATGTCGCCGGAGAACCTGTCGAGGAAGTACTTGGCAAACATAGGATACGTGTGGACCAGCCTGAGGAATTCCTCCCGGTCGAGCAGATAGCAGAACGTATCCTCGGCTGCTTCCACCGTGTGATTAGCTTTGGACTGCTTGATGATCCCGAGCGCGCCGAAATAGCCCCGCTCGCCAAGGAAATCGATCAGCTTCACGGACCCGTCGGGCTCCCGATGCTGAACCCTTATCCCGCCCCGAGAAACAAGATGGAAGTGAGTGACTTCACTCTCTGCCTGTTTCAGGATGACTGTTCCCCGCGGATAGAAATCTTGAGTGAATCTCTCCGAAAGCTCTGTGAGAACCGACGGGTCGAGATCCTTGAACGGCCGGGTGTGGCTGAGAAACTCTCGTACCACGCCCGGATCCGCTGCGGGAATCTCCTCTTTCTTCGCCATGGTCTTCCTCGTCACACTGCCACGCATATTCACTACGTGGCATTCATCGCAGTTGAAAGCCAACGAGCGTTCGATGGACATGTCCCTGTCGCAGAGGGCCGGGTTTCCAAACCGCGATTGCTGAGCTCCTGGATTGGGCCAACACGATGCTGCAGCTCGCGCAGTGTTTTCACGCGGTCGTTTTCCACTCATGTCATGGAGTGGGCTCGGACCTACTTTCAATGCGCTCCACTATAGGCGCGCTCCTCACGGAATCGCTGCCCGGACAAGCTCCCTCATGCGCTCGATGACAGAAAACGAGAATTTGAGTGTTCGCCGCTCCAATTCGGTCAGCTCCGCCGGATGGACAAAATCCTTGGGTTTGCGTCCCTGTTCCACCATCCTGAGCCTATGCAGAAGGGTCAGGTGGAGGTCGAATTCGTAGGCCTGACTTGCGTCCACGTAGAGATCCGGTGGAATGTTTCCTCTTGATGCGAGAACAGCGAGCCGATCCAAGGTATTGGTCTCGCGAACCCCGTACAGCAGGGCCATGATGCGGGCAAACTCCACAAAGGGCGTCAGCGTCCTTGTCTTGAGGTCGAGGACTTCTGTCTTGGCGTCGTCTTTTTCGACAAGAAAATCTGAAAAGAACGATACCGGAGGTTCATTGTGCAAAAAATACCTGACAAGAAACTTGAGAACCTTTGGGAACAGACCTATTCTGCTCAGGACTTGTGTCCGCAATCTTTCGGCGAGGTTTGCATTGCCGGCCACTGCACGAAAATCGAAAAAAATCATTGTCAGAAATATGTCTCGCGACTTCGGTTTGACGATCCAGTCGCTGAAATAACGCTCCCACGTGCCAATGTCTTGGCACCACCGGGGATTGGATGCCATGAAATCGTTCCGACACCTGGGATGACCGGTGAGCTCAAGCCCATTGACCACCTTTCTCGCCAAGGCGAGGAAGTATTCCTGTGCTCGGACCAGTTGACTCCTTTCCTGAAGCGCCTCAAAGACCAGTGCGTTGTCCTGGTCGGTCCGGAACGTTTGCTCTCTGCGGCCTTCCGTCCCCAGACCGAGCCAGCAGAACGAACACGGTGGAGGCCCCAGCTCCTCCTGTGCCAGCGCGAGGATACGACCGAGAAGGTTGTCCGTGAATACGGTGATCATCTGACAGATGTTGGCCGCTCTCGCCCCTGCCTCAATAAGACGCCGGATCAGAATCGGCATTTGCTGTGCCAGCTCGTTTAATCCCTGGATCGTCCGTTGTACGGCGATCTCCCGGAAGAGATAGAGGGGTGACGACCCAAGTGAGATCATCATGTCCCGAGCATTGATCATGCCGACGATCTCTCCGCGGTGCTGGACTGCAAGCTGATCCACCTGTTCGCGTATCATGGTGAGAAGTGCCTCAAAACAGAGGGCCAGAGCAGGCACAGTTCTCACAGGGGAGACCATCACGCGTTCCACGGGAGTGCCGTAGTCGAGCCCCACTGCCACAACTCTCGTCTTCAGCTCTCGGGTCGTCAGTATGCCCACGATGGCGCCCTCGGGGTTCCGGACGAGCACAGAGGTCACCCCTCGGGCAGCCATTATCGTTCCTACCTCTTGCACTGATGCGGAGGTCGGCACAGTCTCGGGCGGCTCCTTGACGATGTCGAGCACCCGCGCGTTGAACAGATGGAGGGACTGCTCCGAACGGGCCCCCACCCTCCCGAATCTCTGCTCCGTGTAAACCGCTCCCAACGCGTGCTCCGACATCGTCTCCCTGTAATGATCGGCAAATCGGGGGCTCTGATTGACCAGAGCGACAAAGTATTCTTTCGCGATGAGGAAGCAAAACGTGTCTTCCACCGTTTCCACGTCGAACTCGGCGGGACGGCCCTGGAGAACTTCCGAACCGCCGAATGACTCCCCCTGTCCTCCGTACTCCTTTAAGATGACCACACTTTGGTCGGTGGTCATGCTGATGCGAACGCCGCCGGTCCGGATCAGGTAGACGTGGGAGATATCACCGTCCCCTTGCTTGAGAACAACGGTTCCTCTTGGGAAACAGGCGAGAACGCAGTGCCGGGAAACATCCTCAAGCGTTTGCCGGTCAAGGTCGTTGAAAGGCAGACACTGACTCAGGAATTCGTAGACCGCGCGTGGAACCACGGCATACGCGTTTTCCCTCAACCGCATGATCCTTCTCCACATTCGACGCAGCGTCACACCCTGGACGGACCGGGCCCCGTCCGATCAACTGGAGAAAGGTTAGGAGACTCCCCACCGTAGGCCGGTAAATGCGGGCCGCCGACTCCTGTGATGCCCGATTATTGAGGAAAGATAACGTTCGCGCTTGACATCCGGCGTCGGGAGCGTTTAAGTATTTCCAACCATACATCATAGTGAACATTCGTGCAACATCCTGCAGAGAGTAGCGAATTCGCTTCTTCGGGAAGCAGGAGATCATCGTACCGTAAGTTAGGTAGAGGAGGGAACCTCCCCCTGCCCGTCGTCCGTTAAATTGTCCAAACCGTTCGTACGGTCTAGTCTCTGTCGATCTTTCGAGAAACCTCGCAGGTGGCTTTTGAGGCCACGATAGCCTGAATGATCTTTGGGGTGAATGGCATCTTCGTTCGGAATCGGCAGTCCGGGAAGGAATCCCACTGCCCGTGCCTCATACCGATTGACGGCCAAGAACTGAAGGAGGATTGACACATGGAGAATGCTCCCAAATGGTACGATGCGCATCTTGACGAGTATCGAAAGATCGCATTTATCAACAGCATGGAACAGTACCAGGACATGTACAGGAGGTCCATTGACGATGCGGACCGGTTCTGGGCGGAGATGGCAGAGGAGTACATCTCTTGGTACAAGAAATGGGACTTCGTTCTCAAGTACGATTTTACGGCCGGCAAGATTGAGTGGTTCGGCGGAGCAGAGCTGAATGTGACCTATAATTGCCTGGATAGGCACCTGCCGGCCTTGAAGAACAAGGTCGCATACTACTGGGAAGGCGATGATCCAGCCGAGTCGAGAACTGTCACCTATCAAGAGCTCTACGACCAGGTCAACAAGCTGGCTGCGGTGTTGAAAGCTCAAGGAGTCAGAAAGGGCGATAGGGTCGTTATCTATATGCCGATGATCGTGGAGCTGCCTATCGCAATGCTTGCATGCGCGCGGATAGGAGCTATACACAGCGTCATTTTCGGAGGCTTCAGCGCTGAGTCCATCGCGGGACGTGTCGAGGACTCGCAGGCGAAGATGGTGATCACCGTTGACGGCGGGTACCGCGCCGGCAAGCCGCTGGCCCTAAAGAAAAATGTTGATGAAGCGCTTACCCGCTGTCCGAGCGTCGAAAAAATCATCGTGTTTAATCGTGCCAACCTTGGCCTCGAGCTGGACCCGAAAAAGGAGTTCTGGTGGCACGAGTTGATGGCCGATCCATCCCTCCCCTCCTATGTTGAGCCGGAGCGCATGTCGGCCGAGGACCCGCTGTTCATTCTCTATACCAGCGGCAGCACCGGCAAACCGAAAGGTGTTCTGCACACCCAGGGCGGATACTTGCTGCACGTTGCCATGACCACCAAGCTGGTCTTCGACCTGAAGGATTACGAGACGTTCTGGTGCACCGCAGACATCGGCTGGGTCACCGGTCATAGCTACATCGTCTATGGTCCCCTTTGCTGCGGCTATACCAGCGTCATGTTCGAGGGCGTTCCCAGCTATCCGGACTATGGTCGATTCTGGGAGATCGTCGAGAAGCGTCGAGTGGACAAGTTTTACACAGCGCCCACTGCAATTCGCGCCCTGGCAAAGGAGGGCGAGGGATATGTGCTCAAGCACGACGTGTCTTCGCTCAAGCTGCTGGGGACAGTCGGGGAGCCGATCAACCCCGAAGCCTGGAGATGGTACTATCACTGGGTCGGTCGCGATTGGTGCCCGATTGTCGACACCTGGTGGCAGACGGAAACCGGCGGCCAATTGATGACCCCCCTGCCCGGCGTAGCGCCCATCAAACCCGGATCCTGCTCGTTTCCATTCTTCGGCGTGGACCCGGTTATCCTCGATCCTGATACGGGACAACCGGTCGAGTTCCCCGGCCAGGAGGGAGCATTGTTCATTCGCAGGCCGTGGCCGGGCATGATGAGGACGGTGTACGGCGACCACGAGCGATTCATAGAAACCTATTTCTCGCGCATACCCGGACTGTATTTTACAGGCGATGGGGCGAAGAAAGATGAGGACGGATACTACTGGATCATTGGCAGAATCGACGATGTGATCAACGTCTCGGGGCACCGACTCGGCACTGCGGAGGTGGAGTCGGCTCTGGTTCTGCACGAAAAGGTCGCCGAAGCCGCTGTCGTAGGGTTCCCACATCCTATCAAAGGACAGGGAATCTATGCTTTTGTCACTCTAAACACTGGAACGGAAAAGACCGATGAGCTCAAGAAGGAGCTGGTGCAGCTTGTGCGCAAACAGATCGGACCCATCGCGTCACCGGACGCCATCCAGTGGGCTGATGGCCTTCCCAAGACCCGCAGCGGTAAGATCATGCGACGTATCCTCAAGAAAATAGCTGCAGCCCAGGTTGACGATCTGGGTGACACCACGACTCTCGCGGACCCGTCGGTTGTGGAAACCCTCGTCAAGGAGAGAATCGCCATACAGATATAGAGGTCGTTGCAGACCTTCCTCGAGCTGTTATGGTGCGGCCCATGGGGTTTTCGGCAAGGGAGAGAGCAGGGTACCTAACCTGCCCTCTCCCTGAACATAGCTGAAGCAAATAATCAACCGCATTTACGAAATTGCGCAATTAGTGGCCGAAATAGCAGGAGTCTGCCATTCTTGACGAACCCCCAGGGATGAATTAAGCTTGCCCCAATTGAAAAGGAGTGGGAGACTGAGCGTGCGGGTAGGCCAAGGATTTGATGCCCACAGATTTGCGGACGGACGAAAGCTCGTTCTCGGGGGAGTCGAGATAGACCATCATCGAGGGTTGGAAGGACATTCGGACGCTGATGTGCTGACGCACGCGATCATCGATGCGCTCCTGGGGGCTGCCGGTTTGGGTGACATCGGGATGCATTTCCCCGACACCGATCCCGCGTACAAAGATGCATCCAGCATTGGATTGTTCAAGATAGTATGTGAGGCTATCGAAGACCTGGGCTACCATATAGTCAATGTAGATGCCACGATCGTTGCCGAAGAACCTCGTCTGTCACGATACAAGCCTGCCATGGTGGCAAGTATCGCATCCGCGGCAGCGATCGAGCCTGAACAAGTAAACGTAAAGGCAACAACGACCGAACGCATGGGCTTTGCAGGCCGAGGAGAAGGCATCGCCGCTTTCTGCGTGATCCTGCTGGAGCGTGGCCGTCAGCGATGAATACGCGCGCAGCACATGCGGAATCACGGTCAGAAAAAGCTCGTCCGCGTCTTTCTGAGACGACCAGGGCGTGATCAGGAGAGCAATCATGGGCCTGAGAATCTACAATACCCTGACGCGAAGGAAGGAAGAGTTCCAGCCGTTGCGGCCAGGAAAAGTGGGCATGTACGTCTGCGGAGTCACGGTGTACGACATGTGCCACATCGGTCACGCCCGCTCCATTGTTCTGTTCGATGTGATTTTTCGCTACCTGAGAACCTCCGGGTACGACGTTACCTATGTGCGCAACTTCACCGATGTAGACGACAAAATTATCAACCGAGCCAACGAGGTAGGTGAGAACTGGAAGGATCTCGCCGAACGATTCGTGCATGAATTCTACGTGGACATGGATGCTCTGGGAGTCTTGAGACCTACCCACGAACCTCGCGCCACGGAGCACATCAGTCAGATACAGGGTCTGATTCAGAAGCTGCTGGAGCTCGGGCACGCGTACGTGACGGACGGGGACGTGATGTTCTCGGTCGAGAGCTTTCCCGGGTACGGAAACCTCTCTGGAAAGCGAATTGACGAGCTCGTAGCTGGTGCTCGGGTCAACGTTCAGGAGAAGAAGAACAATCCACTGGATTTTGCGCTCTGGAAAGCAGCAAAGCCAGGGGAACCCGCGTGGGAAAGCCCATGGGGCCCCGGTCGTCCTGGCTGGCATATCGAGTGTTCTGCCATGAGCATGGAATATCTCGGGCAATCCTTCGACATTCACGGAGGAGGAGCCGATCTTTGCTTCCCCCACCACGAGAACGAGATAGCCCAATCGCAGGGGGCAACAGGCGTCCCGTTTGTCAGGTACTGGATCCACAATGGCTTCGTCAACATCAGCGCCGAAAAGATGTCAAAATCATTGGGCAATATTGTCACCATCCGGGACATTCTCAAGAAGGTCCACCCGGAATCCCTCAGGGTTTTCCTCCTGTCCGCTCACTATCGGAGTCCGCTCGACTACAACGAAACCTCCATCAGGGAAGCCGGCGTTGCACTCGAGAGACTGTACGGTGCTGTTGCTACTCTGAACGATCTTCTCGAGGCCGGGGGCACTTCCGAGACCTTGCCCACCGAGCTGACGGAGCTGCGGCAAAGGTTCTCCGAAGCCATGGACGACGACTTCAACACCCCCCGCTGCCTGGCCGCACTCTTTGATGCTGCTCGCGCGATCAACCGAATATCAACGGAGAAGCAGACCGTTGCAGATGTTCCACGCAGCGATCTTCTCGCCAAAGCTGGAGAAGACCTTCGGGCTCTTGCACAAGATACCCTGGGATTGCTCAACGAGAACCCCGAGGAATTTCTCACAGCCGCGAGACACGGGGGCGTGGCGGACCTTGGCATTAGCGAAGAACAGATCGACGAGCTGATCCATGCCCGGGCAGAGGCGAGAAAAGGCAGGGACTTCGCGCGAGCCGACGAGATACGAGCTCAGCTCGCGCAAAAGGGTATCCTTCTCGAAGACACCCCGCAGGGCACGGTGTGGAAGGTGCGGGAAGGAAATTAGCTAACTCTCTTTCTAGCAACGGGCCTTTACCATGGAAATTCAGGTAGAAAACCTGGAATACACGTACGGGGCCGGTACGAGCATGGCTCGAACAGCGCTAACAAACGTACACTTCCGCGTCCCCACCGGGGCGGTACTTGGGGTGCTGGGCGGGACGGGCAGCGGAAAGACGACGCTGATCAAGAACCTCAATGGCTTGCTCTTGCCCACGAGAGGAACGGTCCTGGTGGGGGGTCGTGACACGCTGTCTTGGGGGCCGGAACTGAGGAGACGAGTCGGCGTGGTCTTCCAAAGACCCGAACGGCAGCTCTTCGCAGAAACTGTCTATGAAGACGTATCGTTCGTGCTTCACCGGTTTTCGAATCTCTCCCAGGGAGAAATACGGAAGAGGGTAGAGTGGGCGTGCGAAGTATCGGGCTTGGACTTGGAGAAAATTGAGTGGCAGAACCCGCGGAATCTTTCCGATGGGGAAAAGCGCAAGGCCGCACTGGCAGGGGTACTGGTCAACGAACCTGAGGTGCTCATTCTCGATGAGCCGGCTGTGGGTCTGGATCCGCCGTCCATCGCGGATCTGGTGCGAACGATCGAGGCCTACGTGGCAACAGGATCTCGAAGCGCAGTGATAGTGTCCCATGATATGGAGCCGTTCTTGCCCCTCTTGGACCTATTGCTCGTACTTCATGACGGGCGCAGGCGTGATTTTGGGGAACCGTGCGAGGTCTGTGCCAGGTTGATCGCGGATCGCGACCTCCGAGGATTCGTTCCCGGAATCGCAGTCGCTGTGTTGCGGCTGCGGGAAGAGGGATATCCAATTCCGTGCGACGATTTCCGAGTCTCGACGTTGGCCGAGCTCCTCGGCGAAATCCTCACAGCGAGCCCTGCGGAAAGCGGGTTGAAAATGGAGAGGCATGACTGATCCATCTGTTCCAACCACCTCATGTATTGAAGCAGGGGGCCGACACATGTCTGAGCCGAGAGCCTCTCGTCCGCTCAGAAGACTGCTTGGTTCAGTATACGTTCTGTCCGTGATTGTCTGCTCGATTGCAAGCGCTGAGCAGCCACCCCCTTCACCAGAGGTGATGGAGATCGTTCAAAAGGTCCAACAGGCTTACGCCGCGCATTGTTGCTTCCGTGCCACGTTCGATCAGTTAACGGTGAACGTGGCCATGGATCTCAAGGACCGTTTCAGAGGCACCATGTACGTGAAAAAGCCTAACAGGATCGCACTGGATGTCGTTTGGCCTGAGAAGCAGACCGTCGTCCTCGTGGGACGCTCTTATTCGGTTTATTTTCACGCAGACGGTAACGCTGTTCGCGGGGAATGCCCTCCGGAGATCGACGTTGAGCACTTTTTCGGCTTTTTTGCGAACATAGGGGCCCTCGATCGAAATTTCTCGATTCAGTTTCCGTCTCGGCCGCAGGACGAATTGGAGAATCTCACTTTCCTTGAGCTGCGCGATCAGAAGTCACCCCAGAGCACGTACCGGATAATCCTCGGGATCGATATGAAGCAACACGCAATCAGGCGAGCGGTCATTTACGATGCGCTAGGCAACTACAATCGTTTCGATCTTTCCGACACGGTCTTTCTCGAGACAATCCCCGATTCCCGGTTTTCTGCGGCGCCGTCGCCCGCTGAGTTACTAACATCCCCAGAAAAAGAAAAGTGACCCACCCCCAATCTTTCACACTTGCCAGCCTGGGATGTCCCAAGAATCGCGTCGATTCCGAGAGAATTCTCGCGGCAATGACATCTGCCGGCTTCGCGCACACAAACGATCCCCGGCAAGCGAACGTTGTCATCGTGAATAGTTGTGCGTTCATTGAGCCGGCCGCTCAGGAGTCGATCGACACGGTGCTCGATTACCGCGAGGAAAACCCCGATTCGGTCATTGTGGTCGCAGGATGTCTGCCTTTGCGATATGGAGAAGACCTGAAAGCAGCCCTCACGGAGGCAGATCTGTTCATTGTCCCAGAGCAGATAGACAGGTTGCCGGACATGCTCAGCGTCGTCCTTTCCAAATCGGAGAGATCCCCGGCAAATGAAGTAGGCGTTCGCGCTGCCAAGCCGGGAGCTCGGATACTCACCACTCCCGGTTACGGATACCTTCGAATCGCAGAAGGGTGCGGCCGGAACTGCAGGTACTGCACGATTCCCTCCATCCGAGGTCGACTCCACAGCACCGACCCGGACCGACTGGTGAGAGAAGCGGAGGAGCTCGTGTCCCAAGGACTGAAAGAGCTCATTCTCGTTGCCCAGGATTTGACGGCATATGGGATGGACCGTGCGGAGAAGAACGCTTTGACCCGCCTGGTGGACCAGCTCGGTGGGATTGAGGGAATCCATTGGCTTCGCCTCATGTATCTTCATCCGGACGGCATCCCGCGGGACCTGCCTCGTCTGATCAATGAATCCACACGGGTGCTGCCGTACCTGGACATACCGATCCAGCACATATCCGCCAAGGTTCTCCGCGCAATGGGCAGGCCGTGGAAAGGGGATCGTATCAGGCGTCTGATAGACCGACTCAGGAATGACATCAACGGGCTGGTTCTCAGAACCACCCTTATGGTCGGCTATCCAACAGAGGGAGAAAAAGAATTCCAGGAACTCCGCGAATTCCTGGAGGCGTATGAAATAGAGCGCGTGGGAATCTTTACGTACTCTCCCGAAGAGGGTACACCCGCTTACGACCTTGGGGATCCTGTTCCTCAGGAGATCAAGCTGGACCGGGCGGACCAGTTGGCGGAAATCCATGCAGGACTGACTCGGAGAAGAAATCGTCAACGGATCGGCTCTACGGAATCCTGTATTGTCGAGGGGGTTGCAGCAGAAACAGACCTGCTGCTGCAAGGTCGCACTTGGGACCAGGCTCCCGAGATCGACGGTGCGCTGTACATCACAAGTGGTAATTCAGTTCCCGGGGAGATCCGGCGTGTTGTGATTACTGGCTCTCACGGGCCGGATTTATTTGGTGAGCTGGTAGAGAGCGAGGGGTCAGGTCTTGTTTCTTGATCTTCCTGTCACCTCTTGAACTCACCTGCTCGGTCTAGACCAGGCTATTGGCCTATTCCCAGACCATCGTCATCATAGATTCGTCAAGAAACAAGACCTGACCCCAGGTGCCACATCGGGAGGATCGATACCGCTGGCCGAGACAACGCCTTGGCGATCAATGGATATTTCCGCCACCGGGGTATCGATTATGTCCCGCACATTGTAGCGACCGGAGAGAAGATGGGCTGTCTGATTGCTCGATCCCCTCAGCCCTCGAGAGAGCCTCAAGGCGCTGACAAATCTTCCTGCAATAAGAACGTCCACGTGCATGAGCGCCAGGCGGCCGTGGGGGATCAGTTTGATTTCACGGAGCGTGTATCCCGAGAAGAGGATGATCGAGAGCGCGGTTCTCTCTCTCACTGCGGTCAACAACGAGCTTAATCCCTCTGCCTGCTCAAGGGGCTCTCCGCCGCTAATGGTGATCCCCTCCAGCTCATTCTGGGCATCTTCAATCATAGACACGAGCCGGACCACAGGCATCTGCAATTTCGGAGCCTGTGGATGGGTTCGAGGATTAAAGCATCCCGGGCATCTCAAGGAGCATCCCTGAAACCAGATCACCATTCTGGTGCCTGGGCCGTTGGCTCGGCTTCGAGGCAATATCCCATGAATATTCAGTACGTCCATCTGCTGCTCCGGTACTTCTGCCGCAACAATCGACGCTCCATCCCACAGTAGGAGCAGATTTCAGAAAGTGTTTCAAAAGCCGACACTCCGTGATAATCGTGGCACCCCCCCTCACCCTGACCCTCTCCCCCGAAGCGGGGGAGAGGGGATTCTTCCAGCTCCTCTCCCTCTGGGAGAGGGTTGGGGTGAGGGTCCCTTTCCACGCATCGACGCCAAATCGTGCTACGATGCTTGGTGTGTCCCGAGTTTTGAGACATTTTCTTCAAACCTGCCCCCCCCTAAAGGGAGCAGTTTCCCAAATACGTAACCGCACTTATGAAATCCCGGACTAAGCGGGCGTTCGGACCAGAGAATGTTCATTTTGCGCTGTCTCGGTCGATTCTCTCAATGCGTTCAACGGGGATCTCATCCGATCATGGCAAGCGAACCTCCGCCGACACAACCGTGTCCCAGGCCTGACATGAGTCAATTGATGTGATAGCATTTCACAGTCAAGGAGGAAACCCCGGAAGAATCAACCCGAACCACAGGCTGAAATCTGTCGCGTAATCACGCACAGCGGGTGACCGGATAGCAGTGAAAGGCTTGGAGAATGGCGGCGAGGGCCATATTCAGGCGAGGACAGGTTTGAAGAAAGTGTCTCAATACATGGGAAACAGCGGAAAAAGTCGTACGGTGAGGGAGGATACTGCCCATGGAGCCCTCACCCCACCATCTCCCAGAGGGAGAGGGCTCTGTCATTCCGGGCGGTTGCAAGTCCCCGCTCCCTTCGGAAGAGGGAAGGGGTGAAAAAAGAGGAACGTGCCACGATCTCAACATTTGTTGCAATTCCGAGACAGTTCCTCAAATCAGCCCTTCCCTGGTCAGAGTTGAGGCAATTTCGCAACCGATTTTAGGAAAACGTGTGGTTGGCTCATCGTGACAGCGCACGTGCTGAGGTTCATGAAGCATCGAGCCGGAACCTGGAAAAGCTGGATCGCCCCAGCAGTACTTGTGGCGGTTGCCGTCACGGCCCTGGTTATAGGCTTGTCCGGAAAAGGAGGGGCGATCTCCTCCCAGAGAATCTATAGCGGTATTGGGCTTCCCCTCGTTCGCCTCCTGATATACCTCTCGATCGGCCTGCTTGTTGGACAGATGCTCGAGTCATTCGGATGGTCCGAGAAGCTGGGACGATGGGCGAGGCCGATTTCCGGATGGGCACACCTGAGGGACGAGAGTGGAGCCGCCTTCGTCTCCGGTTTTGTTTCCGGAATCGTAGCGAACACCCTTCTCATGCAGTACCACCTCGAAGGCAAATTGACTCGAAAAGAGCTCACCTTGACCTACCTTCTCAATTCGGGCTTGCCGCTCTATCTGGTCCATCTGCCCACTGCTTTTTTCGTCTCAGCGTCTCTGGCGGGGAGCGCGGGAATCCTATATATATCCTTGAATTTCCTGGCCGCGCTTTGCAGGAGCGCGTCTGTGCTGCTCTATTGCCGGTATATGCTTCCCAGACCCGATCCATCGGAACCTTCTCGACCAGGCAGAGAAGAGATCGCTTCCAGATCAACGGTTGTTCGGCAGATTGGCAGAAAGTTCCTGGATCGTTTCGGGAGGCTTGTAGCGTACACTTTTCCTGTCTATGTGCTGGTGTTCCTCGTAAACGAATGGGGTTTCTTTCTCTGGATGAGGACGTCCATCGGAACCTGGATCTCAGGCGAGCTTTTCCCCGTTGAAGCGGCTGGGATACTGATAGCCACGCTGGCTGCGGAATTCAGCGCGGGAATGGCAGCAGCAGGGGCCCTGGTGCAATCCGGAGCTCTTACCGTGAAACAGACAGTGCTCGCGCTGATCGCCGGCACGATCGTGGCCACGCCCATCCGGGCAATACGCCATCAGCTCCCGACCCACGCAGGGATCTTCAGTCTCGGCCTTGGCAGTGAGCTTCTTATGCTAAGCCAAGTGCTCAGAGTCGCGAGCCTGGTGGTGGTCGCAATTCCGTTCCTTCTCTGGGCCTAACTGGGGTCAGGCTTGTTTCTTGATCTTTCTGTCACCTGTTAAGCTCGCCAGCCAGGGCTGGACCGCGCCGGTGTCCTATTCACAGACCATCGTCATCATAGATTCGTCAAGAAGCAAGCCTGACCCCCAGATGCTTAGTGATTGCGCACAGCATCGTCAATCATGTCTCGCATTCTCTCATCCTCGACCAGCAAGCCCATCAGCTCTCTGACTCTCTCATCATGTAAAGCAGCGTCAACGACATGCCAGACTTTCTCGTCTCGAAGCGCCCCATCGATCATGTCTCTCACCGTCTGGTCCTTCACGGCCAGGTCGATCATGTGCCGCATTTTCTGGTCCTGGAGAGCCAACTCGATCATATCTTGCACCTGCTCGTAATCCCATTGGACTTCCGGTACCTCCTCCACAGGCTCGACCTCCGGCAGCGGTTGCTCAGGTAGTGCCACGTGCTCTTCAGCGACAACCGCTTCAAGCTCCGCCGAGATACGATGCTCCGCCATCGCTGCTTCGATCATGTCTTCCACCTGTTTGTCTCGGAAATGACTTACCTGCGCCGCACCTGTAGGACAGACTACTCCGCATATTCCGCACCCACGGCATAGGACGGGATTGACCTCGGAACAGATTTTTCCCGGTTCCACCTCGCGGCGATGCACAGCCTCAAAGGGACACGCCTCTTCACACCGACCGCACCCCCTGCAAAGAAATGGGTCTATCACGGACACGACGCCCGAGACTTGCACGTACCCTTTGGCGAGGATCGCCGCGCCACGGCATGCAGCAGCTTCAGCTTGACTTATCGTCTCGTCGATCGACTTCGGATAGTGAGCCAATCCTGCCAGGAACACGCCGTCAGTGGCAAAATCTACCGGTCGCAGCTTCATGTGTGCTTCAAGGAAGTGGCCGTCGGCATGTGTGGAAACTTTGAACAGGTTGCCGAGCTCTTTGTTGGACGGATTGGGGATTATCGCTGCAGCCAGGACCAGATTGTCAGCTTCCAACGTGATGGTTCGACCAAGAGCCGGATCTGGCACGGAGACGCGGATCTGCTCTCCGACCTCCACAGTTGGAGGCTGCTCCGGCACATACCGGACAAATTTCACGCCCAGTCGTCTGGCCTTCTGGTACGAACGCTCGTTGAGACCGAAAGTCCGGATGTCTCGGAAGAGCACCCAAATGTCCGCGTCCGGATTCGCCTCTTTGAGCGCTATAGCATCCATCACCGTGTGATTGCAGCACACCCTGCTGCACCACGGTCTTTCATCACAGCGCGAGCCCACGCACTGGATGAACACAGTGGTCCGGGCATCGACTACCGCGGGATCCGACGCATGCAGAGCCGCGCTCATCTCAAGCTGAGTTCTGATCCTGGGATCGGTACCGTATCCATAAATGTCCGGCTTCCATTCGGTCGCTCCTGTAGCAATAACTACGACACCGTGATCGATTTGCAGAGGCTCGGAGCCATTCGTTGCAACGAATGAGGTGAAGTTGCCGACAAACCCATGCGAGTCCATCACTCGCGTGTCGAGGTGGAGCCGTATTCGCGGATGAGTTGTGACCTTCGCGATCAGCTCATCCAGAAATGGTTTAACCTCTTCGCCTTTCATGGTCCTGTGGATCCGCAACGCGTTCCCTCCGAGCTGTGCCGCGGCTTCCACAAGGTCCACGCTGAAGCCTTGCTCGGCTATGTTCAGTGCGGCCACCATGCCTGCCACGCCCCCCCCGATCACCAGCGCGGATTGAGTAACCGGCAATTGCTGGTCTTGGAGAGGCTCAAGTCCTTTGGCACGAGCCACAGCCATGGTGATGAGGTCCACAGCCTTGTCTGTTGCGGGGTCTTCGGCCTGCACCGCCCCATCACCATCGTGGCGCATGTGGACCCAGGCACACTGCTCTCGGATGTTGGCCATTTCGACGAGGTACTTGTTCAGACCAGCTTCTCGAGCTGTCTCCTGAAACAGGGCCAGATGGGTGCGAGGAGTGCACGAGGCAACTACCACGCGGTTGATGTCGTTGTCCTCGATGACTTGCTTGATCTTGACCTGCGTGTCCTGAGAACAGGTGAACAGGTTTTCCCCCGCGTACACAACTCCCGGCAGGGATTCTACTCGACGCACTACTTCGGGCACATTCACGTTTGCAGCGATATTGACCCCGCACCGGCAGACAAACACTCCGATTCGAGGCTCTTGGCCCGAGAAATCCTTCTCAGGCGGAAAATCCTTGGTAGTGGTCAATGTGTGCCGCATGGGTGCCAGGAGCCTGGAGCACTCTGCAGCCGCGGCCGACGCCTGCACTACGGTGCCCGGGATGCTCTTCGGGCTCTCGAGCATCCCGGCCACAAACACTCCGGACCGTGAGGTTCGTACGGGCTCGAACGAAGAGGTCTTGCAGAAGCCAGCCTCGTCGAGCTCGATGCCCAGCTTCTTTGCGAGGTGCTGGGAACTCTCCGAAGGTCTGATGCCCACAGCGAGGATCACCATGTCAAAGGTTTCCGTGTTCAATTGCTGGTCTTCACCGACGTATGTCAGGAGCAGGTTGTGTGTTCGGGGATCGTCCACCACCCGACTGACCAAAGATCTGATGAACCGGACACCATGTTCTTGGGCGCGTTCATAGTAAGCATCGAAGTCTTTACCGGAAGCACGTATGTCCATCGAAAAAATAGTAGGTTCAATGGCAGCGTGATGTTCTTTGGCTATGACGGCCTCTTTTATTGAGGCCATGCAACATACTGAGCTGCAGTGGGCAACCCCCCTCTGGGGATCTCTCGATCCCACGCATTGGATCCACGCCACCTTTGTCGGTCGTTTTCGGTCCGAAGGACGAAGCACCTCCCCTCCTGTGGGCCCGGAAGCACTCAGCATACGTTCCAGATCGAGGTTGGTCAGCACGTTGGGTGCGATTCCGTAAGAAAACTCCCCACGCAAGTGAGTTGGATCGATGATTTCGTATCCGGTACAGAGCACGATGGCCCCAACATCGATATCCACGTATTGATCGCGTAGTGTGTGATCGATGGCCTCAGCCTTGCACGTCCTGACGCATTGCATGCATTCGGAGCATAGGCCGCAATTGAGACATCGGCTGGCTTCCTTCTGAGCGTCCTCTTCGGAAAGCGTCTGAACTATTTCTGAGAATCCGGTGCGCTCTGTCGCAGGAATGGCTGGGGCTTTGATTCGGGGCGCCTTGGCTACTTCAGGTATAGGCCGATACTGAGGGTTTTCCGGAAACTCTGTTGGACGAATGCCGGCCAGGTCTTGCTTCCTGATATACCGAGAGATCGCGGTCGCTGCTTCCCGCCCGCTTGCGACTGCCTCTACCACCGTGGCAGGGCCCGTTGTGGCGTCACCTGCAGCGAACACTCCATCCACGATGGTGGCATGGGTAAACTGTCTCACGTGAATGGTATTTCGATCGGTCCTTCCTATTCCAGGGACCCTCTTCCACAGATCCGGGTCGACCATCTGACCGATGGCGAGAAGCACCGTATCAGCAGGGAGCGTCATGAGCTCGCTCTCATCGAAGCGTGGATCGAATCGCCCTGTTTCGTTGAACACGCTCGTGCACCGCCTGAATTCCACGCTTCGAACCTTCCCGCGCTCGCCGCGGATGAGCCTGGGCCCCCAGGAGTTGTGGATCACTACACCTTCGGCGGAAGCCTCTCCGATTTCGTGCTCGCCGGCAGGCATTTCTCCACGAGACTCCAGGCACACCAAATCCACCTTTTTGGCACCGGCGCGGATCGCCGTCCTGGCCACATCCACGGCGACATTGCCTCCTCCGACTACAACCACGTTTGTCATAGGAGCAATGGGTCTGCCAAGGGCGACCTGACGGAGCAGATCCGTGCCCTGGAGAACGCCGTGGAAATGGATTCCGGGAACCGGCAAGTGGATGCCCTGCTGACACCCCACGTCCAGGAGCACGGCCTTGAAGCCTTCGACCTTGAGGTCTCGAAGCGTGAAATCTTTGCCCAGCTTCGCGTTCGTTCTTGCCCTCACGCCTAGGCCGAGGATGTGGAATATGTCCCTGTCCAAGACCGTACGAGGAAGCCTGTATTGCGGAATTCCGAGCCGAAGCCATCCTCCGAGCACGGGCTCGCTCTCGAATATCGTCACCCGGAACCCTTCCAGGGTGAGGTAGTAGGCGGCTGAGAGACCTGCCGGACCGGAACCGACAATGGCCACCTTTTCCAGTCGTGGCGGCGCCTTGGGGGTTCGCAACGTTGAGTAATCCGCATGTTCGACGGCGAAGCGTTTCAGATCGCACACGGCAATGGGCTCGTCCTTCTCTGCTCTCCGGCACGCCTGTTCACATGGATGCGGACACACGCGGCTCAAGACTCCCGGGAGCGCTACTTTCTCGTAAATGAGCTCGAGCGCCTCGTTATATCTGCCCTGCTTGACCAATTGAACGTAGCCCTGAACATTCACGTGGGCGGGACAGGCCCGCACGCAAGGGGGCCGATCGGCCTTCTCGACAACAAAGGCCTGTGGAACGGTCTGAGGAAAAACTCGGTATATGGCAGCTCGTGCCCCAAGCTTGCCGTCAAATTCACTTGGCAACTCAACCGGGCATTCTGCGGCGCAGTCACCGCACCCCTTGCACCGATCTTCAAGGACGTACCGAGCTTTCTTGCGGATTTTCACCCTGAAATGGCCCGGCCAGCCGTGGACATCCTCCACCTCGCAATAGGAGAGAATGTCGATGTTCGGCTCCTGACCTGCCAGCAACAGCTTTGGAGAGAAGATGCACATCGAGCAGTCGTTGGTAGGATAGGTCTTGTCGAGCTGGGCCATCCGGCCGCCGATACCGGTCTGACTCTCCACGAGGTACACCTTGAAGCCCGACTCCGCCAGGTCCAGGGAGGTCTGTATTCCCCCAATACCTCCGCCCACGACCATTACTGCGCCGATCTTGTCGTTATTCATGATGCTCCTCCGGTGAGATATGATTGAGAAGCCAGGCCTAAATCGGGGATTGTACGGGTCGTGTCAGGAGAGCGTCTGAGTGAGGTCGTAGCGACTCGGCGGAACTGCTGTGCGGCCTCTCGCAGAAGGGAAAAGCATTTTTTGTGCCAAGTTCGATGACGTTATCAAGATAGAGGCATGGCTCTTTCGCGGAATGAGGGATTCTAATGTGCACCTGAAGATGGCAGCCTGAAAGGCTACCCCACATATGCGGAATTTGGCAGCCTGAAAGGCTACCCTACATATGCGGAATTTGGCAGCCTGAAAGGCTACCCTACATCGGGGGAGGTGGAAAGCATGTAGTGCAGGCTTTCTGAAAGTGTCTCAAAATCCGGCAGTCCGTGATAATCGTGTCACATCCCCTCACCCTGACCCTCTCCCCCGAAGCGCATAGGCGTTAACTTTTATGTCGCGTTTTGTACGGCTTTGTTGTATAGCACGTTCCCGGAGGGAACGTCTATGAATAATTATGGCGCGGTTTCTGAGGATGATTGGTCGATCTTGGTTAGCTTCTTGCCCGAGGGATGGCGCGAGAAAGCAAAAGAGCTGGGTGCTCTGCAACGTCGCCGCGCGTTTCCCGATGTCGACGCCCTGCTGCGC
>JBFMDN010000058.1:0-37647 GCA_040753915.1 Thermodesulfobacteriota bacterium
CGTCCACCGTGCACTCGAACACGCTTTTCTGCACGCGATTCCCGTAGTTCTGCATCAGCTTCGCCAACCGCGTGCGGGTTCGATCATCTACCACATCGTAACAGACTACTACAAACACCACCACCTCCGGGTAACTAGGACTCCCCCCCGCGTTGAGACGGGCGCCGCCCCCAGCGAAGGTATTGGGGCTCGTCCGTGCCCCTCGCGCCCGCGAACGAGGCAGTGGCCAATTCAGCTTCCACCTTCTCACCGCATACTGAAGGAACCGTACCCGGCCTCGCCCGACAACGTGCGGACCAGGAGACGAACCTGCTCCAGAATCACCTGCCTGTACGTCAATCGCTGCCCAGTGGGTAAATACAACACCCGCTGGTTGAGTCTCTGCTCGAAGCCGGTGACGAATTTCTTCATGCCTCGATGGCCGAGGAGAATGGGGTAATCCTTGTACGCAGGCTCCGTCTCGGCAAAATCGAAGGCAGGGGGCTCCCGGTCTTCGGGCCGGAAGAAGTCCAGGGCTTTGATCTCCCGGCGGTTGATCGCCGAGATCACGGCCGCGTCCACCAGGACCGGCCGAAATTCTTCCATCAGGTCGAGCACCAGCGAGGGCCTCCCGTATTCCACACCATGGAGACAGCCGACAAAAGGGTCCAGACCCGCAATGTGCACCTGAGTCTGGACCGCGTTTGCCAGCAGCGTATACCCAAGACTCAGCAGGACATTTACGGGATCCCGCGGCGGCCTGCGGTTTCGTCCATCAAAAGTGATGTCGTCAACTCGGATGAGGCGGCCAAAACATCCAAAGTACGCGGCTGCACCCGCTCCCTCGATGCCCATAAGGCTCTCCACGCTGTCGCACTGGGGAGCCTGGCGGGCCAGAATCCGAAGCCTGTCGATCACCCGCGTTATTTCGGGATCTTTGACCTCCTGGTTCTGGCGGCGGAGCAATATCCTGCAATTGTTGAGCTTGCCGACGACGTAGGCCGTGGCCATGGAGAGGCGAAAAGCCGGCTCCCCCATTTTTTGGAACTGAAGCTGTCGAAGCTGCACATTCTTGCCGAATTGAGACACGAGCCGTCCACGGTACTTTCCGTAGTAGGACAGAAAAACGGTATCGATCCCTTGTTGCAGGAGGAATGCTATTACTCCGGGCGTCAGGTGCACATTCCCCATGACCACGACTTGATCGACCTTGAACGCGTGCACCCAATGGATAGGCTGCCCCTTCTTTTCCACGACGAGGCGTTCGCCGCTCTTTACCAGCGCGGCCCCCTGCTCCATGACATAGAAGATGGCCACGTCTACATCTCCAGGTGAAAGGAAACCTCCTCACCCTCCTTCTTGAGCAGTTTCAGGCGACCCATGGGCGTTTCCACGAATTCCACGCCCGCGTCTTCAAAGACCTGCTTGAGCCGAGCCTCGTAACGGCCGAGCAAAATAGTGGTCTCACGCAGTTGCTTTTGGAGCTTCAGGTAATCCTGGAGCAGGTTCTGGAATTGCAACGAGTCAACCGTCAGACCGAGCGGCACTGCATGGGTGGCATCGGTCATCTGTCGGACGTGGATGAGCGGAGTGGGATAGAGGTTGACCGCGAGGTCGAACGCGCAGTTGCATGGGACAGCAGCGGTGGTCTCCGGAATTCTCGACCGGATCTTGGGACAGCTCATAGGGTTCCCCTTCAACTGCGACTTGAGGAAGAGCGCGGGATCCGCGTTCATGCAGCGTCTGAAGAGCTCGTTCACCGCTTCCGGCCCATGGTCCAGGTGACCCACTGTGTGGATGAGCACCATGCTCTCCTCGTTGGTGAGCATCGCTGTCCTGTTCGCTTTGTCCACGATGGATTTCAGAGGAGCACACTTGAGCATAAGGTACTGGAACTGAGGGTCTGTGTCGAGATTATACGGGGTCTCGACAATCCTTGGCAAAGGAGCGGCCTTTCTTGTTTCGGACACCTCCGAGTCCTCAGGTGCCGGCATCCAGGGGGGTACGACAACCTGGGTGCGGGTGTTGAGCCGCTGGATTGCTTCCTGTATGGAACGACGGTCTGCCTTGCTCACGCTTTCCATGAACGCAAGCTGGTTCTTGACCGGATGCCCGTCCGGCTGCAGGAAGAGAGCGCGATTGCCTGTGCGGCGGTGCAGACCGAGCGGCAGCTTAATGAGGTTTCCCAGGCCGCCGCTTCGCACGGATGACTGCTTGGGGAATAGCTCCACAGTCAATTCCTGGGGGAGCGGCATGATCTCGTTGCGGAGCAGCATTGCCAGCTTCATGCCCGCGGCCGCGGGAATCGGGGTGTCCAGGAAGATCCAGCAGTGGCGGCCCTTGAAACCGGAGTCCTCAATGTACGCGGGAAGCTCGTGAGCCGCGGCGCAGTCTACGATGTCACGGGCGACTTTCTGCGCCTTGGTCATCAGCGCGGAAAACGCTTTCTGGCTTGTGATAGCCTTGTTAAGAGCAAACTTCGCCACATCCAGGTCCAACGCGACGTAATTCACCGTGTTGTCGAGCCGAACCGGGTACGCGCCGATGGTATAGTTCCCGAGGATGTGGTTTTCCGCCACCTTGCTATTCAGCGGCTCGTGGATCGGCGTGTACCCTGATTCACCGGTGGGGCTGACCCACTGGCGCGCATACACGCCCTCACGGGAAGCGAACAGGGTGGTGAATGCCACGAGATGGTGCGCTTCAGGCACGAGCTGTTCGCTGCGGTCCGTCTGCTCGGGAGGGGTGTCCGGCGATTCCAGGAAGCTTAATTCCTTGAGGAGTCCCGTGAATCGGGAGTCCCCGGTGCGGTTGAAAGCCTGCTGATAGACCGTCCGGGCCTTTTCGTACTCTCCGGCCTCTTTGAGGGCCTCCCCGAGACCCTGATAGTGGTCAGGCCGGTCGGGCTCTCTCTTGATGAGAGCGGTCCAGACCTTGGCAGCCCGCAGGTGCTCGCCGTGGTCCATCATAACCTCCGCAAGCCGGGTGTAAGTTTCCAACCGTTCGGGGTTATCGCGGATGGCGAGGTTGAGCTCGAGTATCAGGTCTTCCAGCAGTCCCAGCTCTTCGAGGACCTCAGCCCACGCGAGGTGAAGCTCCTCGTCGCGCACTCCTTTGGTGTTGCGGGCCTTCGCGAGCGCTCGGGCTTCATCGGCCGCTTCTCTTGTGAGCGCCTCCCTGGCCTGTGCCAATCGCGGATCCTGGTTCACGACTCATGCTCCTTCGCTGCTTTTGGTGGCGTACTTGCTACACTCTTGGATCGTAAGCGGTGCTCCCCAGCATCGACAGGTAAACGTTGGCCATTGGATCACCTCCCATAACGTCTGAAGATGCGGTGTTGGAATGTGTGCATCAGCCTGATGGAGCCGTCTGGTTGCGCCTCTTCCTGCGCGTGTCTCTCGGTCGTTGAATAGATGGGGATGAGCCCATGTTCCAGGCAGAAACGGACCATGAGGTAGCACGCGCCGAAATCCCCCTGGATGAGGACAAAGTCGCCCGGTTCAGCCGCGGACGTGAGCCAGGAACGGATAGGCCCGAGAACCGGGGCAAGCTCCGGCTCATCCGGCGGGAGACTGCTCCAGATTGCCTGTAAGTCGTGGGGTAGCTCGACAATGTGGTCCACGCCGAGAGACTTGCGGGCGTCTTCACGTTGCAGGTCTGTGAATCGGTGGTTGAACAGAAGGAAAAGCGTATGCGACATGGGTATTGCCTTCAGAAGGACATTCCTTGCTTGAGATCTTTAGTCGAGACCTCCCCAATTGCGGTCACGTTTTCCGGCAGGACTCGCTCGGAAATTTGCGCTCTGAAGGAGCGCACCTATAGTAGCCACAGGTTTCAACCTGTGGTTTGGCGCGGCACAACCACCAACCGACCCTGAAAGGGTCGACCAAGAGGTTTCTCCTCGCCTAGTATAGGCGCCGTTCATGAATGAGCCTTCGCTCTCGGTCATTTCAATGGTGGACCCCGTCAGGGTCCTGCTTGTTTGTTTTCTCATTCCGGTGGGTTAAAACCCACGGCTACTCACGGTATGCCCATTCAGGGCATGAAGCAGTGCATGATCACCATCATTCCTCTTCTTGATGACGCTGAGGTACGCAACCGTACTTATGAAATCGTGTACTTATCCTGGGGGCATGGTTCATCAGCCCTCTTCATCCACATGGAGACGGATCTTGCCGAGCCCAAATGTTGAGGCTTTGCCCAGGTGCACCTTCTCGCAGAATCGGAGAACAGGCAGATAGTCGGACAGATCCCCTCGATAGGTGACATACCCGATTATGCCGCCCATCATCATCTCTTGTTCCTGCCGGTTTGAGTACCGCCGGAACGCGCACCAGTCGAGGTCTGCGTTATCAACCTGGATGTCAGCGGCGTGGGCCACAAGTCCCCGGTAATCAAGTGCTGGCTCTCCGTCTCCGTAGTGAGCGCACAGGGAGGAAACCCGCCTGAGGGCTGCCCGCACAAGGACGTGGAACGGCAGCTCTGCCTGGTACTGGCCGCGATGCTGGACTCGCAGCGGCGTCTCCAGGATCACGGTGATCTTCGAGGCGTGAGGCGTCTCCCGAGCAAGCTCACTGAGGTCCAGCCTCTCCGGACCCGGTTGTTCTAACATACCGTCGGCTGCGGAATAGATCACCTGACCTGCTGCGCTGACTGTCTGGAGCTTCAAGGCCGGCCTCTTGCCGTCGATGCGCCGGCCGATCCCCCTCTCGCCCATACGATCAAACGCGTACACAAAGTAAGGCAGCAGTCGGTTTGCCTCCCCAAAGAGCAGGAGGCTGCAGGGGAAGTCCGCCCCCTTTGGAAGGTCCGTTTGCTCTGAAAGCGGAGGTTCTAGGACAAACGGATGCGGAGGAGAGGCTCCTCCTCCGACAAGCTCTGCCGGCGTTTCAAACACCCGATAGTACGCACATTGCTGTCGCAGGAGACATCCCTTGCATTCCTGCCTCTTCAAAGCGCACACCACCGCCTTGAACGCGTGACCGAAAAACCCTCTGATGGTCGATCCCTTGAATGGCGGCAACACCGCATGGTCTTCAAGAACCGACACGATCTTATATTCTCCGTACAGCACGTGTTTCCTCTCACTCAGATACCGCCCACCATCCCGTCGAGGACCGGCAGCAGTTTGTCTGCTTGTTCTAACCTACTGAAACATCGAGGAGATTTTCTCCGGTATGTGCTAGCGACTTTGCAGCCATTTGTTAAACTCCTGGACCAGCCATTGTCGCTCCAACTGATTCTCAGCGGAAGACATGACCGCAAACCTTGCGCCGAACCGGTTTTTGTCCAAATACCCACCTATGATTTGCTTGTTATAGATGTAAAAAGTGTTTTCGATCGCGGCCTGGCCATCGTATGGCATTGAGTGGCACTCACTCACGTAGTCGGGAAAGGCTTTGTAAAACCTCTCAACATGCTCTTTGAATCCAATAGGGTAATGGTCATCGCGAAATCTGCACCCCCTACGCGCCGAAACTTTCGACGGTCTTAGAGTGAGGTCTGGATGCTTCGATAGAAACGTTTCCCAATAGACCATACCGAGCGCTGAAAGGCTGTAGAGCGAGGAGGGGCCTTCCTCGATAGATTCGAGTAAGGGGAGCACTTGTTCGCGGAAGTTCTCATCTGGCGGAAGCAAGGTGTTGATTGTTTGCCGATCAAACGATGCTCCGGGCTCTGCCAGATCAGCCCATAGCTTCTTGTGTTCCTCGACAAGAGAAAGATCGAGCGTGAAGGGGATCTGCGGGAAACGTATGATCTGGTCGAACCGTTCATGTTTGTAATAGACGGTGGATCCGGCTGCCTGTCCGAACGCGACCGCCAGTGCAATTTGGGCCTTGTAGCCACCCGTGGCATTGATTGCTATCGTGCCTCCCCATTTGCGGTAATGCTTGCCGAGTAGTCGGACCAGATTGGGCAGACCTTCCCTTTGGAACAATAACGGTTGCTCATCCTGAAGCCCGGATACCGTTTCTATCTCACATCGTTCAAAACGGATCGGGCAGTGAGAAGCCTCAAAATATCGGCTGAGTATCTCTCCAATAGCGCTGCCCTCCGTGGTGTCCGACACCAAGAGGATGAGGCTCTGACGATTTTCGGGCAAGAACCCCTTCTTCACCATGGCTGCAATGGAATTAATCTCCGCTCCACAAAGTCTTAGCTCAGGAGGGAGCTTGACCAACAGTCCTGCCAGCCTGCCATACATACTTGATTCATAAGCGTCCTTAATTTCTCGGAGTCGGCGGGGCATATCCTTTGGATCCCGGAGCAGACCTGCTTTCTCGAGCGCATCCCAATCGGCCACAGCCGTTGGATCGCTCACAGGGCGTTCGCCTTGGTAGCTCTTTTCGGGGTCAAGCATTTTCATGTTTGGGTAGAAAAGGCTAGTTCCAACGGTGCATACGAGGGTACCCGGCAGCGTCATTGAAGAAACCTCCTTGTGTGCATTATGGCCTTAAAGAGCTTTCAGGGGTGTTTCCCGCATTTCCGGACTCTTAAACTCATGGACCGTCGGATAACGAAAAACTCTCGAGTCGTTTTCGTCCCAAACCATCATCTTGCGGAGCGCAGTCATTGTGGGAGACTGGTCTTCCACTAGAGGTTGTATTCTTCGTTTGACTTCGCTTTTCAAATCCTCCGATTCCAATACGCGGTTCGAGGCTGTATTCATCGTAGAAAAGCGCTCTGCAGGCGACGCGAGGAATTCGAGCCGGTTCAACTGAATGCGGCAGCTCCCCAGTCCCAAGGGCTTGGCATTCCCAATCTTGTGGCGCATGGGGCCCGCAAGTCTCAGCTTTTTTTCGCCAACAACAACTTCAACGTGCTCCTCCAAGTGCAGAACGTACAAGAGCAGGGAAAGCTCTTCGTCGGTAAGACTGGTGAACTGAACCTGGAAATCGAAGTGATGGCCAGGGAGCAGCGCGTCGATAGGCCAGCCGTGCACTTGGATGTTCAGCTTGGGCTGGTGAAAATACAGTTTTCGGCTCTTGCCGTCGAGGATATCGGTGTGAGGTGACCGATAGAATTGCTCGTGACGCACGCCGTTGTTGGCCAACAACACCTCAAAGAGCTTCGTCTTCGGGATCTGCTCCCTGATAATTGCGTCTCCTATGGCTACTTTCCCTTTGTGAACGCGTGCATTCTGACCTCTTTCCATGGCGCCAAACATCCGGCACGTGATGCATAATTGGTTTATCCGTTTGCAGGCTTCCATCCCGGGAGGCACTGGACTCTTTGAGTCACTGACCACAAAGCACCCGCCGCCGACAATTTCAGCCAGAGACCGCAGCATGCCTTTCAATGAGCTCCCCGGTACGATGCGATATCGGTTCTCCCTGAGAAGAGGGGGATGATTCGACGTACTGGACTGGGCACCGACGAACAAGGGTGTAAGATTTTCTATCTCACATCGGATGAGCCCGCTGTGTCCCCGATAGCGTTCATCGGTCCACGGAGCGGATCGATTCACCGTTTCTCTCACCGGAACCAACCGGTATGGATTCCAGAAGTCTTGCCCCTGCGGCATGTCACTCCCCTCCCGTCACTTCTATGATGCTGTGGTAGCGGCTGAATCGCGGGATGCCAGCTTTGTCGGTCCAGTCTTCTACGACGATGGCAGCACGTCCCCTTGAAAATTTTGCGGTTTCGATGGGATACGAAAATCTGTGAGGTACCTGCTGTTCCAGCCATTCGTTCCGGGTGTCTGTCCGTACGCCCCAAAGCAGGTACTGACGTAGGCACGGCGATAGCCCCTTCAGCTCCTCGGAAAAATCGGTAAGAGGGGGAGGAGCAGGTGGCGCACCCAAATATACAACGCGCAAGAGCTCTTGGATTCGTCTCCACTTGAGCTCTCCTGCCGGCCAAAAGACTCGTCCCTCTTCCGTCTGAGAAAGAAAGGCCCTATCGAAGACCAATCTCTCAAACCTCGACATTGTTGGGGTGAACGCCATCAAGAGGGCATCTTCGGGCCAGGCATGTGACTCAATGATGGACAAGAAGTCTGCCGAGGTCATGTCAGCAGCACACAGGCGTGTCATCCTCGCCTCCGTTCGCTGTAGGTGTCGATGTCGCTCGGCCATCGAACCTCCTTGATATAGGCAGCCAGATTCTGTACTGCCGGCTCTAGAGCGGCCCTCCACGTCTCTGTCAAATCATAGGAGTACCTGAGGCCTTTCTGAAGGGGAGCTGGCAAGGGGTGAGCAGGCCCAGTCTCAGAATGCAGCCCGTAAGCCGCTCGCTCCTTTTCTGAACAACTGGCCGCGAGCCCAACAAGTTGTTGTTGTGGCTTGCCAAAGTACGTCAAATCGAAACGATTCACCGATGCCTTGATCCTCCCGAGGCCCCGACTCTTCCCCATTCCGACACGTATGAGTCCCTCTTCCATGTCACGCAAGACCAGGCCGACAAGCCCCAACTGCCAAAGCTCGAAATTATGAATCTCGATCCTGGTGCCGAATTCACCTTTGGTCAACACTTCCAGATCGTACTTTGCCCCGCCTACTGGGCCGCCAGTGAGGCGGTCAATGGCCACACCGTCCCTGGTCTCCAGCAAGGGCTTTCCGGATTGTTTGAAAGCTTGCGTCAGATACCCATCCGAGGTTGCCAAACGGCCGATGAAGTTGTGGGAACCGAAAGTTCGGCACGCTGGGCACGAAATGCGGTAGACGTCAGCAGCGGGGATAGACTTCATGTTCATTTTGTTGATGCGGAGTCCACAGGCAGCTTGTCCTTGTTCGCCGTTCTTTTCCTGTCCCGGTTCAACGTATGGAAGGCAGACAGGTACAGGGTTTTCTCTCAGGCTCCGGCAGATTTTCTCGGCGTACGATCTGATGACCCCTTTGAGGGAGCTCCCTGGTATAAACGGCTCGGGCGCCGCACCAAATCGGTATGTCCGCACGAATGCCATGTCCACTCCACTCACGGTGGCCTGACCCGACTTGATGAGCAGTGGGTCAATGGGGTCAATGTTCAGTTCTACTTGCGCAAGATTGATCATTCTTTTGAGCATGACTTCGCTCCTTATTGGCTTAGGGCTTGCAGCAAGGCATTATCGAGCAGATTGTCCGCGGGCTGCATACGGCGCTTCAGCAGATATTCCCTAAGTTGATTGGAATCCTCGTAATCCACCTGCTCGACCTTGGCGTCGGTCATGACTACGCGTCCAAGGCCTCTGGAAGTGAATCCCCCAAGCCGGAACCCGCTCTGCCATTCCGCCAAGACCGCGGCGACCAGTGCCAATTCAGTCCGTTCGGGGTTTTCCATTTCAATGACCACTTCAAACTCCGTGTCATGGTGAGCTACTTCAAAATCATACTTGAGGCCATCGCGGGCCGTGCCTGAATCGCGGTCTATGGCGACACCGTCACGCACCTGGTAGCCACCCACCCATTTCTTCAACGTTCCATCACTAAAGAAGATCCTCGACGCTTGGAGCGGCGATCCGAAAAGCCGGCAAACGTCACAGGTGTGATCGCGAAGCCACACGATCTTGCCCTTTTCAGTCTTTATTTCCTTAAATTCATCATTGACCTTCCTGAAATAACCTTGATCACCAACACACTTTTCTCCGGAAAGCTCCGAATCGAGCATACAAGCCGAAAACCCCAGATACCCAGCCAGCTTTTCTGCTGTTGCCCGGAAGCAGCCTTTCAAAGTTGATCCGGGAAGAACTGGCAGGCCTTGATTGTCCTTGAGAACGCCCATATCCGTCGCCAGGTCGCCTTCCTTGCCAGAACCAATGTGAAAGGCCGTTTCGAAGATCAGTGTGGCCGTGATTCTCACTTTCTGACGAAACGAGGTCTGGTTCATTTTTCGCTCCCTTTGCTCGTTTTATAGTAATAATGGCAGTTGAAATGCTCGAAATAGACTCCAATGACATTTTCCATCAGCCCCTCCGTTATCAGTTTGTTTCTTTTCCGAATCTGTTTTTGCGTGACCTTGTCTTGCGTTTCCTCCTCGGGATCAAGGAAGCCTCTCTCACGAAGGAAAGATTGAAGAAAAGCGAAAAGGGATAAATCCGTTGTGGCAGTTGAAGAAAGAAGAGAGGAGATCTCCGTCCAGAAGGCTTTATTCTCTGTTCGCGTATTCTTGTCCTTCTGCCTGTCCGCCAATTTCCGCAGACCATCCAAACCTGCCGCCTGGATGACACTAGGAATCACATGCATTTGGTGTCGCTTGACTTTCTTGCCCCGGTCCAGGACCACTTCAGCAGCGCGAATGGCCTCGCGTCGCAAGGTTTCGTCTAAAAAGACTTGGAAATCGGTAGACTCGAAAAACTCGTTCACTGTCATCGACGCTCCCCTTTTCCTGAACCATAAAGGTAATGGGCCACGACCTGTCTTGCCCAGCCTCGTGCGAGAATCAACTTTATCGCCAGGCGCTTGGCGGGCTCCTCGCCTGCCATTTCGTGGGCCTTCATCTCTATGGTAGCCAGTTGGTCCAGAAGGAGCGGGCCAACGGATTGCCATTCTTTCCTGTCCTTGCCAACTTGGTTCTTGATGTAATTGATGATTTCGGAGAATCGGCTGGTTGATACTAAGAGGTTTTCGAGGCCATGCACTTGGCTCTTCTTCATCCCGCAATTTGCCATCTCCTCGCCCGCTCGTTTCGTGTGTCCCTGTTCGTAATACTCCTCCAAGAAGAGATCTATGGAGGTCATGGTGTGCACATCCAACTTGTGCCTCTGAGCCGGAATGGATTCCATCATATTACCTCCCTGACGTGAATTGGACCGCACACAGCGATCCGCCCAAAACCTTCGGTCCTCCGGAGGCCGATTCCCTCGACTTCCAATTGCTTCAAAAAGGCCGCAAGCCCAGAGATGTCTTCGCCACGGTATTGAAACAGATACACACTGCCCATAGCTATCGCTGTGTCTTCGGTCTTGGGCAACTGTCTCGTCGATTGCCATCCTCGAACAAGGTGTTGACGGATGATTCGTCCAGCGGAAGTGATGCCATGGTGATTCAAGATGATTTCAGGGGACGGCCTGAGGAAGCGGTCAACCAAAATAGCGTGGCCGAGAAGTCCAATGCTGAAATACAGGCCGGAAGGCAGGGGTTTGGATGTTAGCTCAGCCACCTTCTTGCGAAAGGCTCCGTCCCAGGCCTCCAGGTCGCGATTCGGCGGGGCGCACTCCTTGAGCGTAAGCTCCATTTCTCCCATACCGCGGGTCCGGTCTGCGCCTGCGAAAATGGTTTCTGAAAAGCAAGAGCACAGAATTTCAAACTGATTCTGGCTGAGATATACCCCCCCAGTAAGGTATTGAGTTTGATCTACAAGGTCCTCTCCTTTGCGCGTGTCGGAGATCCCCTGGGTAATGTAGAAAATGGAGGGTGCCACAGTCCCTGTGTGGCGATCAATGCCAGTGTGACGCTGGTATACGATGACTGGATCAAACCGCTGGGGACGTCTTGTGGCGCCGTTCCAGAACCCGTGTATGGGTCTCATGTCCTGCTTGCATGTACGGCACACAAATGCTTCGAGCAGAGGGCGCTCCTCGAGCTGAGCGGCAAAGTGAGCTGCCAAGGAATCAGCCACGCCGTGGCCGTTTTCCCGAAGGAAGCCGGGATATCGCTTGCACGAACACGCGGTCATAGGAAGTGGTATGGAGAGCTGATCCCCTATGTCGGCCGGGAACAGATCCGGAAAGCAGACCGGATTCTCCAGAAAGAGCTCGGTGAATGCAGCGTCCTCAGGCGTCCCTCCCATGCGGAGGTAGCGAGCCGCAACGGCTCCCCGCAGAGTACTGCCCGGAAGATAGGGCAATCCTTGGGGTGCATTGGACTGCCGATCTTCCTGTACCATAAGTGCCGCAAGAAGCTTCGCTTGGATTTGGAAAAACTTCATCGTTCTCCTCTCAGTTCCGAGTAGTCTTCCCATGTCACGAGGTCCAAAAGATCGAGCGCCTTGTCCAGGTCCAGAGCCGACCCGTTATACTGGCCGCTCTTGAGACCGATCTGCTTCAGCCAACCAGACCCGGTGCTCTTGTCTCCGCCGATTTTGTCTACTGCCAGTATGCCGGCGACCAAGAGGCAGTATTCGTACGGCGGATTGTCGTCATCCAGCGTCACAAGTTTCTTGTGCCAGCCATCGATTCTGGCGCACAGGACTTCGGGGATGCTGTACTCGGTCGTAAAAAGCTGTTTTTCCTTTGCTGTGCCCAGCACCCGGTGCCGCGCCACTCGGTGCTGCACAAGGGTATCGGCCACACCATCGTTGATGTATGCATCTCGAAAGAAAAGCCCCCCCGGTTCAAATCTAGTTCCGAACAGACGATCGACGGGAGATGTCATCTGGGCAGATGGGACGAACCCCCCTTGTTCGGTCAAGTCCGACTGATGGGGATCGGAGGGGTCGGGGAATCCTCGGGTGCGAGAAAGTTTCTCACAGCTTTGACGGACAATCCCCTTTAGGGTGGCGGCCGGAATAAACGGACGGTTGCGTCCATTCCTTCGGACCAATCGATCGGTCATGAGGCTGCTCTCACCAGATCCGGCATGCCACCGAGATGTGAAGACAATCTGCAAATCAAGCCTGATGTGGTGACCCATAATTGGCTCCCTCCTCTGTTGTTAGAACGAACTCTGCAATCTCGGTCAGATCCACCAACGCGGTGGAGATCTCTGTGCCGTCCCTGTTCCAGGGCATTTCGAACAAGCAACCAAACCGATCGAGTGCATGCCAGATAGCTTGCTTCTGCTCCGCAGTTCGGCAACGCCCGTAGATGCTGAGTGTCTCGATGGTCCCGTTAACCGTCCCCTTAAAGGGGGCCTCGCTAAGGCGGTGTAGTCGGCTTCTCGGGATCCCGCTCTGTTTCAGACTTCGGGCGTGTTGAACAAGCGCCTCGGCCTCTTCAACAGTGTACGGACCACGATAGAGTCGCACCTCTTCTTTCCGGTGAGCTCTCAACGTGAGATGCTGCCTTCGGCTATCGATGGCGCTCGCTTGGTTAAATCGGCTGGTGAGATGGAAGTCTATGCACGCGGGCGTATACGCGCCTTCCCCTTCTTGAACAGCCCCCTTCGTCTTTGCGGACTTGAGAAGCTCTTCCGCCTGATTCACCATGATGGAAATCGGGGTGTGGGTTCTGCCGTAGGCGATGCCGATGGAAAGCGTCAGTCCTTTGCCGTCCAGTCTTGTGCTGAAAAAAGAATTGTCATCTCCACTTAACAGGTATTCGCGAGTCTTTGCCTCGAACAACCGGGCGACGTCGACGGCAACGGGCATGGCGCAATCCGCGGCAAGATAGACGATCAGATCATCACCCCCCAACAGGAGGATATCCACGGGCATTTTTCCATTGACCGGTCGGCAATGGCGCCAAAGGGCTTCGTGACACGCCTCTCGAATAGCAATGTCCACCGCTCTGGAGAAGCGCTTAAACTGTTCCTCGGTGCGGATCTGTTTCACGATGCGGCCCATGGAATTGCCGTCGCCGTACAAGACGGCTGTGTAGCCTCTCCGCGAACGACACCGGTCGCCTATCTCTTCAAAATCTCGTGGGCGCCACCTCCACGACCGGTCGGCATCGGTCCCGTGAGTCTTCAAGTACGCTGCGAATTCTTCCCATAGTCCTCGTTCTTTACCCATCTTCTCTTTGAGGGCACAACTCGTGCACAACAACCTGGATTCACCGGCAAATTCTGACACTTCCGACGCCATGCCAGAGCAGCTATCACACTCACGGATGAATCCCGTATGACAAGGGGCATGATGCACGACTGGATTCTGAAACTTCTGGGTCTCTAGATCCAGGAAGGCCCGCCGTAGGGCAGAGGGATAATCACCGTCTAGAGCGGCCACACCCACCACCATCCCAAGCGCCCCGCCACTCTGCCGATAGATTTCTCCCTCCACGTCATGAAGCTTCTCCCGAATAGTCTCGCTGGCAGCATCGATGATGAACTGCCCCGTTCCACCCCCAGCAAACACCACCCGACTGTGGGTTGCGCCGAACGTTTCCAAGACCCACTGGGGAATAACATGGCGGTTTAGCCTGTCTAGCAGGGCACTCGCACCGCGGATTTCCACGAGCCGGTCCGTGCCGAAGACGTACTTCTTGATTCCAGGGAAATCCAATACAACTAAGCAAGGAACAGATGAAGACATCGTGCTTTTCCTCACACACAGACAAAGCGGTTAGGTCTTGTTTTTTGCTGTTTTTCGGTCCCGCCAGCCGGCCTACCCCGGCAGACGGAAGGCGTTCCGTCGCATCACCCATGCCCCCTGCCTCTCCCCTCCAGATGGCTGTGGTGCCCGTGAGCCTCGGCGGCCTGAATGATTCGTTTCGATCCTGTCTGCCCCCTTGATGAGAGGCAAGGGAGAGTGAAGGGGCCACAAGTGGTTGACCGCGAGACTTCGCCATTGGAGCCGCTTGCTAGGCCATGCTATGCCCCTCCTTCCTGTTTGGTAAAAGTCATGGTGACGGGCAAGGATACACATTCGCCCTCGAAGCTCCTCAAAATCGAGGACGTTCACGAGCTCTTTGCCCTGAAAGGGTTAACGATTGTTAGGTCAGTCGCACCTTGAAGCACTCCACGCGCAGCCGGCAGATGGCATTCACGTCGTTAGCGGTGCTAGAGTGTCTTGATGCTTCCAATAGACTGGAAGCATCATGCCGTCTGATTCGGCTGGGGCTGGGAATTAGCTGATTTTACCCCCCGAAGTGGCGCACCGTCAAGGATGAATCGCAATCCAATCGTCAGAATTCGCCTCGTATTCCGGACACTCGAAACAAAGAGATACGGGTGTCGTGCCACCTTAGCTCCGGTCGGTCCTCTGATAGAAAGGCCTCATGAATCAGTCTTCGAGCCAGTGTTCCGCTCGGGTATCCACCTCTTTCCGCAAGAAGCGGGTCAGAGATCATCGCACGAAAGTCACATATAAACTTTATTTGGTTCTGCTCCACATAGTTCAGTACCTGATTTTTCAGCACATACGGTATAATGGAATCATTCATGAGCCCATCCAAATTGATTACCGGTCTCTCCGCAAAAAATCCGATAATTCCCGCGTTCCAGGAAGCTACCGGCCGAATATGTGGACGGGCCTTTAGAAAGAGCCCGGCGTCGCGCATTGCCGCTTGGTGGGGCCAAATGGGCTGAACGCTTGCTGCGAGATTCGCCAGAGACATCGCGATCACGTAGGTGAAGATGATGAAATTCAAGAAGACATGACGCACCGACTGTAAGGCAACATTAGCAATGAAGGCAGCCAGCGGAACGAAGACCCCAATATACCAGATTTGGAGCGATCCACTATTTTGGGCATAAATCAGCAGATAAACCACGATGCACACAGTGCAGCCAATGACCAGCAGGCTCTGCCCTTTGTCTTTCCCGTGCCAGTTACTGTACGCTGTGAGAAAAGCCATTATCGTGAGTGCCGATAGGGCGACTTCACCGCTAATTGGACCGGAGGCTGGACTGATTAGTGCCAATTTGCTCACTAACTGGATAGGCTGCCTCAGGTCATATCCGTAGGTCTGCCCCCAGTGGCTCTTGATAACTACGCTGGCCTGATACAGGTTGCCGCTAACAATATAGCAATGGCAAGACACGATCAGGAGGCCGAGCAAAGATCCCAGCGCAGCGAGAGAAACGATTCGGTATGGTGATCCGTAATCGCGCTTCAAGAGGTACGCGACCTGATAGACCCCAAACAAGGTCCATGGTAGAACCGCAAAGTCCGACCGAGACAATGTACCGAGCAGCCCTGTTGAGAAGCACACGACCGCAAAGGCCATTCCCTCGTCTGGGTTTGAGGTGCTGACTGTGGATATCAAGAACAGTAATAGTGAGCCAAAGAAGATGACGAAGCAACTCTCCATGAGCAGGGTGGGCTGCACCAAGGCAATTGTTGAGGTAAACACAAAGACTGCACCTGTCCCGCCAAGTAATTTGTCGTCGGAAGTAGAAGCTCGAACTACCCAATAGGCTGCAAAACTGACGAGAACAATGCTTGCGCATCCAAATATGAGAAGCAACGCCTGCAGCGGGGCAGATTCCCACACGCAATAGGCTGATGCTACAAGGTAACCAAAGAGCAAATGAAACCCGGTAGCAGGGTTGTGACCGTCAAAACTCCAATACCAGCCGGTCGCAAAGTTCTTTGCAGCCATAAGATAGTAAAAGGCATCATCAGGTACATGGGCCACTATGACTTCTTGACTATGGCCTGCCATCATGAGGACCCTCACCAGCCCAAGCGTGGCAATCCAGATTGCGGCGAGGCTGGGGCCGTTCACGTATCTTTTGAAGGAAATCCTAACCATTCGCGCCCTCTGAGAGCTACCTCTTCGATTTGTGCAGTATTGCGTCCATGCAACGGGCTGCGGGATTGAGCCTGCTCCGCGGACGAAGCAATCCGCATCCCTCAATGTTCGGTCCTCAGGGAGTCTGCTTCCTCTCGCCCCCCTGTCCATTTCCTGACGGGATCGGTTCCCCCCCGAAGCATCGCGCTCACATCTGTCAGATGAGGTCATTCGAACGAGTTTTTTTCGTACCCGGGCGTCTGCGCGCGGGCCGCACTCTTTTCAGAGGCTGCTATGAGGTTTTCCGCTGGGATCGACGGAGGCCATGGTTGAGGAAACCATCCCTGTGGTGTTCTGCTGGTTCTAAACTGTTGCAGCGTTTCCAAGAAGGATGCTATCTGAAGGAGGTCCATCTCCCGGAGGTCGCTTTCGGCTGTCCTGGGCTCAATTGAGGAGAAGATGAGACGATTGGGAAAATGGGGTCAGACGCACGTCTTAGCAAAAACCATTACAGAGATCAGATCAGATCAGCGTGTTCCTGCGGTCTCAGCTGTTGGGCTGGGCTGCGCCGATTCTGAGCAGACATTCATGACGTCTTGCAAGCGCTTCCCCGCTCGAAGAATCAGGAGAATCGTCCAAGTAGGGGGGCCGGGGAAGGAGGCGGGCAGCCAGAGTCCTCCGACACATCTTCAACCGTTGTAGAGTGTTCGATTTGAGTGTATTCTCTTGCTCAGGCACTGAACGGCTCGAACAGGATCTCATGGAAGCGTGTCTTAACGTAGAGGAGATATGAGTCCAAAGGTTGGTGAGGTTGATGGCATAGAGATCAGTATCAAGAGTTCCGAACACGGCAATCCCCATGTCCACGGATGGTATCAGGGCGAGAAGGTGAAGATCTTTATTGAAACCCTCGGGATCGAGAGCGGGGGACTTCCACCGAAGCAGATGAAAAAACTGCTGAAATGGATACAAGCCCACGAAAAAAGCTTACTGAAACTGTGGTACGAGATCACCAACTCGCCATGAACCACCTCGAATTGATGGAGTCGACTATGAGAGAGATAGTCCAGGTTATACCTAGAGACGATTACCGATTGGAGCTTACGTTTGATGACGGTGAAATAGCTGTCATCGATGTGAAGCCTCTCATGAAGAGGAGTGTGTTCCAGCCTCTCGAAGATGAGTCATTCTTTCGCCAGGTCGCGATAGACCACAAGTTCGGGGGTGTCCAATGGCCCAACGGCGCTGATGTTTGCATAGATTGGATCGAGGCAGAAATAGCACGACAGAAATCGAGGGTTCGGTATGCATAGCGCCTCCTGGTAGCCCGGTTGAGAAGCACACGACCGCAAAGACCTTTCCCTCGCTTGGGGTCGAGGTGCCAACCGTGGATGTCAGGAAGAGCAATAAGGAGCCAAAAAAAATAACGAAGCAACTCTCCATGAGCAGGGTGGGCTGCACCAAGGCAATTGTTGAGGTAAACACAAAGACTGCACCTGTCCCGCCAAGTAATTTGTCGTCGGAAGTAGAAGCTCGAACTACCCAATAGGCTGCAAAACTGACGAGAACAATGCTTGCGCATCCAAATATGAGAAGCAACGCCTGCAGCGGGGCAGATTCCCACACGCAATAGGCTGATGCTACAAGGTAACCAAAGAGCAAATGAAACCCGGTAGCAGGGTTGCGACCGTCAAAACTCCAGTTACCACCTTCAGCAAAGTTCTTTGCAGCCATAAGTTAGTAAAAGGCATCATCAGGTACATGGGCCACTATGACTTCTTGACTATGGCCTGCCATCATGAGGACCCTCACCAGCCCAAGCGTGGCAATCCAGATTGCGGCGAGTCTGGGGCCGTTCACGTATCTTTTGAAGGAAATCCTAGCCATTCGCGCCCTCTGAGAGCTGCCTCTTCGATTTGTGGAGTATTGCGTCCATGCAACGGGCTGCGGGATTGAGCCTGCTCCGCAGACGAAGCAATCCGCATCCCTCAATTTTCGGTCCTCAGGGAGTCTGCTTCCTCTCGCCCCCCTGTCCATTTCCTGACGGGATCGGTTCCCCCCGAAGCATCGCGCCCCCATCTGTCAGATGAGGTCATTCGAACGAGTTTTTTTCGTGGCCGGGCGTCTGCGCGCGGGCCGCACTCTTTTCAGAGGCTGCTATGAGGTTTTCCGCTGGGATCGACGGAGGCCATGGTTGAGGAAACCATCCTTGTGGTGTTCTGCTGGTTCTAAACTGTTGCAGCGTTTCCAAGAAGGATGCTATCTGAAGAAGGTCCATCTCCCGGAGGTCGCTTTCGGCTGTCCTGGGCTCAATTGAGGAGAAGATGAGACGATTGGGAAAATGTTTACTAAGAGGAGGAAGAAATGAAGTTGGACGAGATCAAGATTTCACAGGCGATTATCAAACGATATTGCGATAAGCTCACCCGGTGCCTTGAATCCGACGTTGCGATTGTCGGCGGAGGACCTTCCGGTCTCGCTGCTGCGTATTACCTTGCCAAGGCCAGGAAAAACGTCATCCTCCTCGAACGCAAGCTCTCAATAGGTGGTGGCATGTGGGGCGGAGGAATCATGTTCAACGAAATTGTAGTTCAGGAAGAAGGGAAGGAAATCCTGGACGAATTCGGTGTGTCTTCCGAGCTGTTCGAGGCTGGGTATTATTGTGCGGATTCAATTGAGGCGGTTTCCACCTTGTGCTCCAAGGCGGTCAAGGCTGGGGCGCAGGTGTTTAATCTCATGAGCGCGGAAGACGTGATGCTCATAGGCGGTCGAGTGACCGGCCTGGTGATCAACTGGACCGCTGTGGAAATGGGTGGTCTCCATGTGGACCCCATAACCATTCGCAGCAAGTTTGTCGTGGACGCGACTGGACATGCTGCGGAGATAGCGGGTATTATTCAGCGGAAAAGCGGTATGAGCCTCCTCACTCCGTCGGGCAAGATCATGGGAGAAGGGTCCATGGACGCGGATGCGGGTGAGCGCACCATCGTCGAAAATACCAAAGAGTTCTTTCCTGGCGTGTACGCGTGCGGCATGTGTTGTAACGCCATATTCGGAGGGCCGAGAATGGGACCGATATTCGGGGGAATGCTCATGAGCGGCCGTAAGGTGGCTCAGATTCTCTCGGACCTCCTCTGACGGTGATCATGAAACAGCGTGCCATACGATCATGTAGAGTGCATCTGGTCACCGACAGACGGCTGGCCCGCGGACGCACCACGCGCGAAATTGTCGAAGCCGCGGTTGCAGCGGGGGTGAGCGTGGTGCAGCTCCGCGAAAAGGAGCTGCAGACCAGAGCTTTTTATGAGGAGGGGATGCGTATCCGGGACTTTCTCAAACATGCGGGAGTGACATTCATCGTCAACGATCGCGTTGACTTGGCGCAGGCACTTGACGCGGACGGCGTGCATCTCGGGCCGGACGATATGCCGGTTGCCGTTGCTCGGCGAATCCTGGGACCGGACAGGATCATCGGGCTTTCCATCAAGACTCTCGATGACCTGAGGAGTCCCGACTGTTCGTACGCGGATTACCTCGGTGTGGGACCCATCTTTTCGACCACTACCAAGCTCGATACCGCCCCTCCCTGGGGACTGGAAGGTCTTCGGCGGGCCCGAGAGGCTACGACACTTCCCATAGTCGCTATTGGGTCTATCACGCCGGAAAACGCACAGGCAGTCATCGAGGCAGGTGCCGACGCCGTTGCCGTGGTGTCAGCCGTGGTTGGAGCAATCGATCCGGGGCAAGCAGCCGCAGCGTTGGTCCGAGCAGTGGGGTCAGGCTCTGCTTCTTGATGTTTACTCTTCCGACGAGCTGTGCTGCTCACCGAGGCTTGATGAATCCTGGCAATGGCTGTTGCTGGTTCGGATCAGCCGCGGTTGAATGTGCAACGACTAACAAGAAATTCGTGTAGTTCCTGAAACATGGGGCGGCACCTCTGGGCCACGAGTTCCGGATTTATGGACAATAGCATTGCAGGCGTGTGCATACTCTTGGAATATGGGGACCGACCCGTATTGTGCGTGCCTTGCACCGTTGATTCTATGATCGTGTCGGAGAGTTTTTCCGAGCACGCGTCTCGCTCAGCGTCATAATTGCCAAACGTTTCCGGGTTGTCAAATGGGACATTCCCGACGGTACTCAGCCAATGCCGCATGCCTTGCTGTCTTTGCCCGCGAAAGTCGGGATGCTCTCCAAAAGAATGATCCCAGTCGGCTATGAGCCACGCCTCTAACTCCGGGGCGGCAAATCCGACAAATCGTTCGATTTGCCTTTCCCCAAGCGCAGCTTCCACGGCTTTAAGCAGCCTCTGGCGAGACGGGGCTGCGTCACGGCAATCTAGATCGTCCAGCACCAGAATGATGTCGCATGGCTCGTCGTACCGCAGCGACAGCACAAGACGCTCCCTTACCTCTTTGACCAAGCTCGAGCCTGTTCTTCCATGGGCAGAGCGTGCCCGATTCGCTTTCGGGGCAGGTGGCCGCCTCACCGGCGTCTTGCGTACAAATCTGCAATTCCCGTACCATTTTCGAAAGAAATTCACGAGGCCGCCGACGCGCCCCTGGGAAGTTCCGATTTCTGATTGCCCTCCTCCCGCGAAGAGCCATATCACCATGGCCACCCTCCAACCAAGGGGTCTCCTACACGGTACAAATCACCAAGTTGCCAGCCTTCCTGAAGCTTGCTCTCCAGTCGATCTCGGGACAAAGACTCTGTCGTGAAGTGGTTCCCGTCTCGTGTGGAGAAACAGATGACATTCTCCAAGAAATCAGTGAAATGATCGAGAAGGTCAGGACTGTGCGTCGAAATGATGACCTGTGTCCTTTGAGATGCTGCTTTTATCCAATCCACCAGTGCCGGCAACCATGAAGGGTGAATCCCCATTTCCGGTTCATCTATTACAAGCAAGGTTGGCAGCCTTGGGGACAGGAGAATGGTGGCCCAGCAAAGCATCCGCACCGTGCCGTCGGACATTTCGCTCAAATAAAATGGGGCACTCATGTCCTCGCAATACCATTCGACCGCCAATCCCATGAGTCCGGTCCGGACAACTCGCACTTTTCTGGTCCGGGGCAGAATGGACTTCATCGCAATGTTGAGCCTTTCTTCAAATTCGAAGTCGCCTTGAATAAGATTTTCCATCACGAGTGCCAGATTGTTTCCCGAGCTGGACAGATAAATGTCGGGAGGACCTATTTTCGGCTCGGCGGTTCTGATGTCTTCAAAATTCATGTCGTTGGAGTTATAAAAATGCCACTTCTTTATATAATCAATTAGTTGCCTTCGGACGGAATAGACAGGTGTCATGTCGGGCGGATGCGGAAACCTTTCGAGGAGCTCATGCAGTATTACAAGACCCAACATGTCTGTTGGAACATCATCGAGTCGCTCATAATGCGATTTGTGTTTTTCGGGGCCATCATAGATCGAGACCACGCCCCGTCCGATCTCCTGGTCGTGAAATCTGTAGTAAAAGTATGGATCGGTACGCGGCTTAGTTGACGTGCTGGACAGGGCCTCGAAGTACATAGTGACCGGCGATTCGGCACTGAAAGCATAAAGGCCCAATTCCAGCCGCAAACTTGCCCATCGATCTCGCAATTCTGGAGGTGGCACGAACTCGTATGCGATGTCAATCTTGCTCGGGAATGCAACGCCGCGATCCAACATTCTCGCGCCTCCAAGGATCCGAGTCTCATAAGCGAGTTGTGCACCCGTGACACTGTCGTCCGCCGACCTGACAATGGAGGACTTCAAGAATTGTAGGAGTCGAATAGCATTGGTTTTCCCTGAGCCGTTTGGCCCGATTAGAACATTGAGTGATTGGAACTTCTGTCTGCTCTCGAGCAAGATATTCTTGTAGCGGGTCGTCGCCATGGAGATAAGACCCAATGTGGCCATGAATTCACCTCTCTCGTAGCGGAAAGTTGCACTCTGCCTCGCCGCGACCCGTTTGTGTGGGATCCACGTGACAACCCGATGAGGTTAGTCGTAATGGCTGGAGTGAGTCAAGCGATATTCTGCCTGCTTTCCTGAGGGGCACACACGGTCTATCGCAAACCTTTTCTCACTCCCATCCGAGAGGATTTGCACTCGCCAGGAAGGCATCGGGGGATCCTTGTACGGGAGACCACTTCCTCGCCTTTCCGCAATCCAAAGCCTCGGCAGGGAGGGTGGTTTCGCTCTGAGAATCTCTCTTTGCTCTCGGCTAATCGAAACGGCTGGCCGCACTTACCAGATCATGCTTCAAAAGGTGCGCGATCTGTTGGTCTTGACAAAAATCAGGGTTCCGAGCACGGTCTGAATCAGAATCCCGGCACCCAACAAGATTCGATATGTCGTGCCGGCCGGCCCTCCCCCGTGATGGAGTGTCATGGCAGTGGTACTCACCGTGGTCCAGAAATCACGGGTGTCGGACGTGCCGTGCTCATGGGTGTGGGGAACGATCAAATGCCCAAGAGTCAGGAAGAGCCCCGTTCCGGTTTGAACGATAATGAAAAGGGCCAGAATAATGCCCAAGTGACGGTGCCATCGCCTCAAGATCCTCTCTTTCATAGTGCCTCCACCTGAAACCGACGGACCAACAATCGAGTACCAGATCGATCTGCGAAATCGAAGACCAATGCGGACAATAGCGGCCTAGGAAGCCGGACCGATCACTACTGGAAGCGGTGAGTCAACAACGAACAACACACCTTCCGCTGCTCACGCCTGTTACATCTCGTGCGTGAAGAAATCCACCGCCGCACGTACTTACCTGCGTCCCGAGCCGCAGCGATTCGTCGGACCATGTAGCATCCCGCGTCCGGGTCCCTATTTTGGTGAGCAAGCTCTCCGTTCCGCGCTACGGCTCACAAGTTCATCCCGTCACCGCTTTCGCGGCTCCCTAAGACAGTAAGTCTCTCTTGATTCTGTCGAATTCTTCTTTGCTGATTTCCCCCTTCGCGTAGCGCTTCTTGAGGATATCCAGGGCGGATTCGGCCGGCGGAAGAGCCGATGTGCCAGAGCCGCCTGAATTGCGAGTTGAATACCCCTTTCCTCGCAACAGGAGCAGGAGCACGATCAGCACGATGATGAGAACCGGCCAGATCCACATGCCAAGTCCAGGCAGCCACCAATCGTACATCCAGGTATCACGCATCCACGGTCCCATTTCATTGCCTCATCGCAGCGCATTCATGACGAGTCCGCAGTTGTTAGGTCTCTTCAGTCCATACAAGTCGGAGTCCTACTTGCCCCCCTCTTCGGTCATCTTCTTGGCGCCTTCCATGACATGCTTGTGCCCTTCCTTCACGGATTTTTCCGCTTCTGGAGACTCCTTTTTCTCTTTCATCATCATCATGCCCTTCTGCATCATCTTACAGCCCTGCATCATCTTCTTGCAATGTTCCATCATTGGGCCCATTTTCTTCATCATACCCTCGTCCTTGCCCATCGTTTCCTGTGCCTGCATCATCGATTTCTCTGCTTCCGTCATCAGCGTTTCCGCGTCAGTCATCATTTGCTGGGCTTTGATAGAGTCTTTTCCCTCCTTCAGCATCTGGTGAGCTTCCTGCATCATCTTGGCCGCATCCATCATCTTCTTCGATGCGTCCATCATCATCATTTTCGGTAGCGCCGTCGCTTGTTCGGTTGGTCCTGGCGTCCCGGGCTGTGCCTGGGCCTGTACAAATGCAGCAGCAATGACGAGTGCAACACAGAAGGTCACGGCTCCCAGAGCGCTTCCGATCGCATGGTGCCGACGAGTTTTCATAATAGTTCCCTCCCCCATCAATTTTTCCGTACAAGACACCCCGCGATTCTTTTCGTTCCTCCCGGTCACTTCTCTTGGCTCTTGCTGGCATCTGCCAGGCCGTAACGTGTCCGACGATTGAAAACAAGGGCTATTTCCGCCAACAACCGGGCGAACAGGACAATCGGATCGAGGCGCCGGCTGATTCTAGCCTGAGGAAGCATTTGAGATCTCAAGCGGATCTTCCGTTCTGTCGCACCCTGGCCTCTTTCTTGAGTCATTCCATAAACATTGGGCACGCGCTTGACTTCTCAAGCAGAGAAACCCATCGTGATACTTGGGAGAGTGAGCAATGAACCGCCCGTGGGCAATAATAGTTGTTTTGGTTTTCTGCGCCAGCAGCGTTTGGGGAATGTCCGGCGTGTGTTGTTGCTCGACGGACGCTCACGAGACGGCGAGTGACTGCGACGAGAATCCCGCAATCTTTCGGCATCATTCTTCGTGCGATCACGGGGGACTGTGTAAGCAAGATCCCCTTGATGGGTGTCTGTCTCTCCGATGCCTTGAAGGCCTGAGCTCGGTTGCTCTTCCCGAATTGTCGAGCGTGTTTCCGCGGCTTCAAGCCCTGGCTTTAGCCACGTTGGTGATCGACTCCCAGGATTCGGCCAAGACAAGTCGGTCCGATGGCGGCTCGTCTTTTTGCCACTCGGAGGAGCCCGTCCCGCTTCTCTTACGGACTTGTTCCTTTCTTTCTTGATCCCCCAGGTGCGGAAAACTATCATAGCTCGTACATCGCTCACCTTTTCTGCAACCTCCCGATCCGATTCGGGAAACCAGGGTCCTACGGGTGGGCGGTGCCGGGTTTTTCCTGCCATGGTGTGCTGAAATTCGTACTACGGCTCCACGAACGGGGGAAAACATGAACGACACAATCTCGATATCCAAGAGGACCTTGAAGAGAATCGTGCTGGGTGTGCTCGTGATCATCGCGGCTTTGGGGGGCTATTTTCTCCTGGGCTCAAGATCCGACCACGCAGCCGTGGAAATGCAGGCTTCTCGATCCGGCAAGGTGGAGGAACCGACAAAGTCCCCGGCTGGTGGTGGGCACGCGCATGGTTTGCCTGCTCGGGTCGAAACAACAGGCGAGGGGCCCGTGAGGTACGCTATGTCCGAAGAAGCCAGAATGCTTGCTGAAGTTCAGACAGCGGAAGTGAAGAGAGACAGGGCAGTGAAGAGGCTGAGGATGGTCGGGATGGTCATCGATGCTGAAACAAGAGTCGCCACGTTGACCGCACGCATCGACGGCCGGCTTGACGAAGTCTTCATCGATTTCACCGGAGTGAAGGTGCAAAAAGGGGATCCGATGGTCACCATCTGGAGCCCCACACTGATCAAGAGCCAGGTGGAACTGTTCGAGAGCATCAGGAGCGGAGACGCAGAAAGCGTTATTCGTGGAGCCGAAGAAAAGCTCATGCAGTTCGGAATGACCAGAGAGCAGGTCAAGCGCATTCGAGAGAACAACAAAGCCGAGCTGTATGTCACCTTGAGAGCGCCGATCAGTGGCATCGTCATGAAGAAAATGGCGGTCCTGGGTCAGTTCGTGAAGGAAGGCCAGGACATGTTCGTCATCAATGATCTGTCCCACGTATGGGTAAAGCTCGATGCGTACGAGCCGGACCTGCCCTGGATCAGGTACGGGCAGGAAGTCGCGTTCACCACCCCTGCGTTTCCCGGAAAGACCTACCGGGGGAGAGTGATCTTCATAGAGCCGGTGCTGGAAATGGAGACCCGTACCGTCAAGGTGCGGGTTGATGCGGAAAACCCGAACTACGAATTGAAACCCCATATGTTTGTGAATGCAGAGCTTGAAGCCGAGATGGACGAGCAGGGCAGAGTCATCAAGCCTGAATGGGCGGGAAAATACATTTGCCCCTTCGACCCCCAAGAAGTGAGCGACGTTCCCGGAACGTGCCCCAGAACGCAGCAGCCCCTGCAGCCGGCCAGTGCATTCGGGTACTCCGGCGTGGAGAATCCGGTCCTTCCCCTCGTAGTACCCGAAACCGCCGTGTTGTTCACCGGCAAGCGATCTCTGGTCTACGTGGAAGTGCCCAATCAGGATCGGCCCACGTACGAGCAGAGGGATGTGACTTTGGGGCCGAGAGCAGGGAACAAATACGTGATCTTCGACGGCCTCAAAGAAGGAGATCGAGTCGTGGTCAAGGGGAATTTCGAGATCGACAGCTCCGTCCAGATATCGGGCCAACCCAGTATGATGAGCCCACCTGAGCCCCTTGCAAGCACCGAAGAGCCCAGAGAACCCCCTGCGCCCGCGTCTGACGCTCATGCGGGGCATGCGACGCCCGAACAAGAGCGGGGAGATCCCGCTCAGAAAGCACCTGAGACCGACCCAGGTCCTCGTTCCGCTCACGGAAAGGAGGAACACTGATGGCGAATCCCAATAATGAATCCGAGATTGTAGCGCCCACATTGTTCTCCAGAATGATGCGCTTCTGGTTGCACCAAAAGCTCCTGGTGTTTGTGGGAATACTTGCGATCATTCTCGTTGGCTTGGCGGTTGCCCCGTTTGACTGGGATATTCCACTCTTGCCTCGGAATCCGGTACCTGTTGACGCAATCCCTGACATCGGAGAGAACCAGCAGATTGTATTCACCGTGTGGGAAGGCCGTTCAGCGAAAAACGTCGAGGATCAGATCACGTATCCACTGACAGTACAGCTTCTGGGAATTCCCGGCGTGAAGGCCATCAGGAGCTATTCATATTTCGGATTTTCAACTATCTATGTCGTGTTTGAAGAAAACATCGAATTCTACTGGTCGCGAACCCGCATACTGGAGCGGCTCAACTCGCTCCCACCCGGCATTCTGCCCGCGGATGTCCAGCCCATGTTGGGGCCGGACGCCACAGCGGTAGGACAGGTATTCTGGTACACCCTGGAAGGAAAAGGGTTTGGCCTGGATGAACTGAGGACCGCGCAGGATTGGTATGTGCGCTACCTGTTACAGTCAGCAAAGGGAGTCAGTGAAGTCGCTTCGGTCGGTGGCTACGTGAGGGAGTATCAAATTGACGTCAATCCCAACGCACTGAGAGCCCATAGCGTCAGTCTCATGGATGTCTTTAGCGCTGTGCAGAGGTCCAATATTGACGTGGGAGCTCGTACTATCGAGCTAAACAAAGCCGACTATGTGATCCGCGGGTTAGGCTTCATCAAGTCCGTCCAGGACCTCGAAAAAGCCGTAGTGAAGGTGAACAACAACATCCCCCTGTACGTCAAGGACGTCGCTACGGTTTCGGAAGGACCGGCATTCAGGCAAGGAGCACTCGATAAAGGAGGGGCAGAGGCGGTAGGGGGCGTTGTGGTCGTTCGCTTCGCGGAGAACCCGCTCCAGGTCATAAAGAATGTGAAAGAAAGAATTGCCGAGATTGCCCCGAGCCTACCCAGAAAGACGCTTGCTGACGGGACGGTGTCCCAGATTAAGATCGTGCCATTTTACGACCGCACCCACCTCATCTATGAGACTCTTGACACCCTGAAAAGGGCATTGTCCGAGGAAATCCTGGTCACGATTATCATCGTGGTGGTCATGGTAAATCACCTGGTCAGCGCAGCCTTGATTTCGTTCATTCTGCCCTTGGCCATCCTCTTGACGTTCGTTGCCATGAAATTCATGGGTATCGATGCAAACATTATGGCCCTGTCAGGCATTGCCATTGCTATTGGGGTCATGGTGGACATTGGCATCATCCTGACCGAAAACATCTTGAGGCACATCGAGCACGATCCCCCGGAAAAGAGTCGCCTAAAATTGGTCCATGAAGCAGCGAGCGAGGTCGGCGGTGCGGTCATTACGTCCGCTTCAACCACCATTATCGCCTTTCTTCCTGTGTTCACCTTAACCGGGGCCGAAGGTAAACTGTTTACGCCTCTGGCATGGACGAAAACGCTTGCGATAACGGCTTCCCTCGTCCTGGCTCTCTCGATTATTCCGCCTCTGGCTCATATCGTCTTTACGAAGAGGCACTTTCGCACAAAGACGCTGGCAATTGTGTACGGATTGGTTGCCGTCGGCGCGATTTGGATGGGATACGCCCTTTCCTGGTCGATCGGGTTGGGGGTCTTTATCCTGGCAGCCATCAAGCTCGTTTCCCTGATTCTGCCACCTCATATACGAGAGAAGGCTCCGGCTGCGATGAACATGGTGGCGCTCGGCCTGGTGATTCTGCTGCTCACCGAGCACTGGCTCCCACTGGGGCCGGACAAGGGACTGTTGCGGAACCTCATCTTTTGCGCCGGGCTTATTTTCGGGCTTCTGGGTATTAGAAAGGTTTTCACCGGCTATTATCGTCAGGCATTGGCGTGGATGCTCGACCACAAGGCAACGTTTCTGACCGTTCCAATCACCTTGATCCTGTTCGGGCTTCTCATATGGATCGGTTTCGATAGAGTCTTCGGATTCGTTCCCGACACCGCTACACGGATCTTTGGGTGGTCTCCTCCTGCCGCGGCCGTTCAGACCGGCGCCATGCCCGAGGAAGCAAAGCCGGCGCCAGGCATGGCGGGCATGAGCCGCGGGGTGGACATCGGCAGTAAGGTCGTTTCGGCACAGCCAGGAGACCCGATCCGAGCGAGCAGCCTGTGGCAGAAGCTCTCGGAGCTCTTTCCCGGTCTGGGCAAAGAGTTCATGCCGGATCTCGAGGAGGGCACCTTCTTGTACATGCCCACTCTCATGCCGCACGCCTCCATTGGGCAGGCTCTCGACGTGATTCACAGGCAGAATCTTGCGATAAATGCCATTCCCGAGGTTCATTCCGCGGTGGGGAAGATCGGCCGCGTGGAGAGCGCTCTCGATCCTGCGCCAATCTCGATGATAGAAACCATCGTCAACTTTGTGCCCGAGTACAAGACGGACCCTGCCACAGGACACCGCGTTCTCGACCCGGATACCGGCCGACCTATCCGCCAATGGAGACCCGAAATCCAGTCCGTCAACGACATCTGGAATGAAATAGTCAAGGCTGCTCATCTGCCGGGGACGACCGTAGCTCCGAGGCTCCAGCCCATTGCCGGGAGAGTGGTAATGCTCCAAACGGGCATGCGATCTGCAATGGGTATCAAGATAAGAGGAAACAGCCTCGAGGAATTGGAGAAAGTCGGTTTGCAGATGGAGCGCCTGCTGAGAGATGTGCCGTCGATTGAACCGTCGTCCGTGATTGCGGACCGTAACATCGGGGTACCCTACCTCGAAATCGATATCAATCGAGAAGCTATCGCCAGATATGGCGTCAATGTGAAGGATGTCAATGATGTCATAGAGATAGCCATCGGCGGGAGACGAATAACCACCACAGTAGAAGGCCGCGAACGCTATCCTGTGCGAGTGCGCTACGACAGAGAGTTGCGCGATTCAGTAGAGGCGCTGGGCGACATTCTCATTCCGGGAGTCAACGGTGTTCACATCCCCATGAAGCTGGTGGCAGACATCAATTACGTCCGAGGGCCCATGGTCATAAAGAGCGAAAATACATTTCTCGTGAGTTACGTACTGTTCGATAAGAGGCCGGGGATAGCCGAAGTCACCGCAGTGGAGGATGCGGCGAAGTACTTGCAGGCGAAAATCGAATCCGGCGAGTTAAAGCTCCCCGAGAATACTTCATATAAATTTACGGGCTCATACGAAAACCAGATAAGGTCCGAGAAAACCCTTATGATAGTGGTCCCCGCTACCCTGCTACTGGTTTTCTTAATCCTGTATTTCCAGTTCCGATCCGTACCGACCTCCCTGAACGTGTTTTCCGGAATCTTCGTGGCATGGTCGGGCGGGTTCCTGCTAATTTGGCTGTACTCTCAATCCTGGTTCCTTGATTTTGACGTGTTCGGCGTGCACATGAGGCATTTGTTTCAGGTCAGACCGTACAACTTGAGTGTTGCGGTGTGGGTCGGTTTTCTCGCGCTTTTCGGTATTGCCACAAACGACGGGGTCATTTACTCAACCTATCTGAACCAGGTGTTTGCACAGCACAAATTCAAGTCTATCAAAGAGATCAGAGAAGCTACAGTTGAAGCAGGCCTGAAACGAATCAGACCCGCGCTCATGACTTCAGCGACTGCCATCCTTGCTCTGATCCCGGTTCTCACCTCGCAGGGTCGAGGCGCGGACGTGATGGTACCAATGGCTTTGCCCATTGTCGGCGGAATGTTTCTGGACCTCATTACGGTCTTTGTTGTGCCGACCATCTACTGTTTGGAAAAGGAGATTGAATTCAGACGAAGGTAACCAATGGGGTCAGGTCTTGTCTTTTGATGTTGCCGGCCCCGATGCCTTGACCATAGCGGTTGCCAATAATATAGTAACCGGCATGAACATTAACGCCTAAGCGAAGTAAGGTACTAGGGTTCTCAGGGAAGCAGGATTCCCCTGAAAACGGTTGAATCTCCGGAACAGGCTGTCCTTGAGGTCCGTCACAAGCCCGAAGAAGCGGTTGTGTGAACCCCATTTGCGGGTTTCCTTCCAGATATGCTCACCTCCGTTGGGCTTGACGGAGTATTTCGGCGGGATACGGCCCCCTGACCAATCCCTTGACACCACGCTGGCGGAACGTGAAAATCCAGTCCTGCAGGGTCCCGCGCCCCTCTCCCACAATTTGAGCCGCGCTGCGTTCTCCCATTGCCTCGGACACAAGGAGTAGCCCTTGAATCCGAGATACCGTGTCCAAATCCTTGCCGTCTCGTGCCCGCTGAAACGCGATGATCAGTTGCTCACACTGTGCTTCGGCAAGTCTCAGACCCGGTCGCGGCATGTCAATGCCTCCCCATGGGATTAGCGAGCACTTTCATAGCATAAAGATGACTCTTCGTCGCGTACTTCACCGCGTAATCTTATGCCGTTCACCATAATTCGTGCTGCTCTTCAGGCGGAACCGGTTCCCATCCTTTTGGGGCGGGCATTCCAACGAGATAACGATCTTTCACCCTGGATTCCGCCACTTCCTCCGCAGGGCCGCCTGCGGGACCTAGAAGATCAGCAACGACCCGTTTTTTCAATTCTTCTCGAATCCCGTTCGGAGAAGGTGGCTGGAGGACTTGAGGAATGATCGGCGATCCTTTCGCCTGGGCAAGCGATGATGAACGCATGCCATCGGAAGTTACTGGCACGGCTCCGGTTTGAGGACGCCTTCCAGGATCTGGATCAGCGGAGGAAGCGAGACCGTCGTTGTATACCATACTACATCCAGGTCGATCTCAAAGTACGCATGAACGAGGCGGTTGCGCATGCCGAGGATGGATTTCCACGGAATGGCCGGCAGAGCATCCCTGCCCTCGTTTGAAATGTTTGCCGCTGCTTCTCCTATTATTTCAATACATTTCATCAGGGCCAGCGTAAGCAATCGATCTGCGTCGAGCCTATCTCTTGTTTTTCCCTCGGCAAAGCAAACAGCCTCACGAGCAGCATCCAGCATATGCCTCAGCCGAACGTTGTCATCCTTTTGCATACTGCACCTCTGCCTCTGCCATTACCTCATGCCTGAAATACCGGCTCAACTCGTGAGGTGTCCGAAGATCCACCTTGCAGCCGCCAAGGAAGTCTGATAATTCCGCCTCCATGTCAGCAAGCTCAAAATAGCCTGGAGTAGCCCCTTCCTCAAACTCAACCAAAAAGTCTATGTCGCTATCCGGCCCGAAATCGTCCCGCAGGTACGACCCGAAAATGGACAGTTTCCGGATGTGATGCTTTCGACAGAACTCTGCTATTAAATCCTTAGGGATGTCGGGACGCTGTCTGTCCATGGAATCCCTCCGTGTTTCTTGATTTGCGGCAAGCGCCGTGCTCAAAATGACATAGTTATAGTACCATCGTCTCTTTTTTTTCGCTTCTTGTTTCCGGATGCCTTGGTTTTTTTAGAGCTGTTTTCGTAAAGCCCCTATGCAACCTCTTCCTTGTACCGCTCGTGGTTCAGGGCAAGCAGCCTGTCCAGGACCTCTCTCCGTACCGCCTCGCGTATAGTAAAGGGAATTCCCTGCTTAGTAGAAGATTTCATAATTACGGTCACGCATTCTGCCACTACTCAGTCGGGGATTTGCGCTCTGAAGGAGCGCACCTTCAGTAGTCCCGCTGCCGCTGGATTCGGCGCGGCACAACCACGAACCGACCCTCAAAGGGTCAACCAAGAGGTTTGCTATTGCCTGGTATCGGCATCGACCATGACTGAGGCGGCTCTCGGCCATTTCAATGGGGGACCTCTCCAGGGTCCTCGCCCGTTTGTTTTCTCGTTCCGTGGGTTGAAATCCCGCGTCCCGCAGGACTACTCATGGTATACCCCTTCGTGGCATGAAACAATCAATGATCACCATCATTCCTCTTCTTATAGTAACCGGCATAAACATTAACGCCTAAAGGAAGTAACGTACCGGGGGGGCGGCGGAGCAGGATTTCCCTGAAAAATGTGAGACAAGCTGCGAACAATTTTGGGCTGGAATTTGGTCCCACCAGGCCCCTGATCCTTGGACTCTGGCTCCTTTCGGGGTAGATCGGACCGACCAATGATTTACGGGTCCGAGAAGTGGTCTGAAAAGGAAAAACCGCCACGCTGGGACAGCCAACATGACGGTATCATAGTTCTTTCCGTGGTCGGGGCGACTGGATTTGAACCAGCGACCACCTGAACCCCATTCAGGTACGCTACCAGACTGCGCTACGCCCCGTCCAAGCCATTAATGTAGCGCACCGCCCATCCGATGTCAACCGCTAAGAGATCCTTAGGATATTATCCTTGCCAAATCAAGGTGATATGTGATATCCTTCAATCGCTGTCACGGCTCCGAAGCCACAGCGCGACACCCGAAACTCCGGAGATCCGCATGAAACGACTCGTCTTAGCAGCTCTACTGTGCTTCGGTTTCCTCGCAAGCCATGCGTCTGTATCCGCGTGGCAATCGAACTCTATCAAGGTGAATCCCCACGGTGTGGACTACCCGCTGATTCGACCCGTACCGTATCCAGCGACCGACACAGATCCGTACGAGCGCAGTTTCGGAATCAGACGATGGCTCAACTTCGCCGGCTCGGAGATCGACGACTACAAGAAAACCTATGCTGAATCCCAGAAATGGTTCGACCTGTACGGCGGATACGGGGTGCTCGGCCACGGCGAGGAGGTGTTCACAAACGCCGCAGCAGCCTGGCGCAGGTACCACCGGGGCCGTTAACCGGAAATATCGAAGGCGCGGGCGATGAATTCTCTCACCTCGTCCGCCTTCTGCCTATCGACCACTCCCTTGATGATCTTTTGCGAAGCCGCATAATCGACGATTCCCATCTCGTTGAACAGAGAGAGGGCATTGTCGACCACGACGGATGCAAAGAGGGGAGGAAATCGATCTTTTCCAATCTCCGCGTGTTCTCCTGCGGATTTTCGCAATCTCTTGGAGAAGTCCTTCAGCGAAATGGAATCCCCCTGGAGATCCTTCGCTGTGAGAAGGACGCAGTAGTACACTTCAAAGAGGTCCTGCAACACGCCTCTGAGGCAGTTGAGAGCCCACGCATTTTCCGGTGGGGTGGCGCTATCTGTCTTCTTTCCTATCCATTCTTGCGCCAGACAGAACTTCGAAGCCCTGTCCACGAGCTCATCCGGAGTAATCAACGGGTCCCAAATCACCTCCTTTGACATCAGGTTTTTCAAGAAGACAAAGTCAGCCCGAACATCCTGGGAGATCTCTCCTTCTTCCACTCTATTCTTCAAGGCGGCCGCGGCAAACAACGAGTACGGCCAGAGGTAGCACACCAGGGAGTTCTTGTAGAATTGCAGTCCCGCCCTCTTGTCTTCACCGATCTCGTAGACCGTGGCCTTCCCGCCGGCATTGCTCTGGTCGACCCCAATGAAGCCTCGCATCGCGAAGAGACCCAATGCAGTCTGAACGGCCTTCTCTTGCTCCGCGAGCGTGTCGGCAAGCTCAAATTTCTCGTGTTTCAGGACCCGGAGGAACACGTCAATGGCACGCTGCATTGATTCATGGGAGACTCGGCGAGTGCCCGCACAAAACAAGGCACCTGCTACCAGCTCAATCGGAGCAATTACGCCCGCCCTGACAATCCCGGACATGATGTGGTACGCAAAGTCAGTGATCAACTTTCTGCTGTCTTCTGAAGCGCCTTCAACTCGCTGAGCTGCGTTGAATCGGTCACGAAATTCCTTATACGAGACCGGTTTTTCGAAGCGGATGTACGCACGCCCATACCGCCTGCGAAGCACGTCGCGAGATCGCAGAAACGACATGAGTGTTTCCTTCTGTTTCTCTTTGCCAGCCAGTTCTCTCAGGTAGGAGCTCTCTTCCGGGACCTGATCGTATCCCACAAAGGTGGGAACAAAGGTCAGATCGTTCACCCCCTCTTCCTTCACTGCTTGGAGGAGAAAAGCCAGCAGCCCCAAGCGGGGCGGCAGCAGCTTTCCCGTCCTGCTCCGCCCACCTTCGATGTAGAAGTTTATGTTGATGTGCTCCTTTATAAGCACCTTGAGGTACGCAGCAAAGACGTGGGGATACAGCCCCAGCCCTTTGAAAGACCGCCTGAGGAAGAAGGCTCCCGCATTGCGGAGAATAGGACCGACCGGCCAAAAGGAAAGATTCTTGCCAGCAGCCATATACGGGATGGCCATCTGATTGATGAAGCTAAGAAAGCCAACGAGAAGGTAATCGACGTGGCTCTTGTGGCAGGAGACGTAAATCAGGGAGCCCTCCTGATTCTTTTCCTTCAACATGGCGAATTGGGATTCCTTGACGTCCACGGCATCAAACATCTTTGCAAACAGCCACTTGAGAACGTAGTAGAGAAAATGGTGGACCTGAATGTGCTGGGCTCCCGCAATCTCGTCTACGTATGCCTCTGCCTTTTTTCGGATATTTTGCTCTGACCCCGGGTCGCGCTGAACGGACAACCTGACGGCTCTCTGTACCCTGGCGTCCTGAAGTACCCGTTCCTTGATCTCCGTACGAGAGATCTTCTCAGGTCCCCGATTGACCCGTATCCGAGCATTGATGGATGCGACAAGATCTTTTCGCACTTCGAACGGGAGATCCTCCCAGGCTCTCCCGGAACCGAATTCCTCGAATTGGGCCACGAGATGTACCGGCTCACCCATCAAGACTTCCGGGATGGTCCATTTCCGTATGGCGCTGAGGATTCGCCGCAGGGGACCGGGTCTATCGGGATCTCCAAGAAAAGTCTCCCAGAAGGGCCTAATCACCCTCGGCTGGCGCCTGTCGTACAGCACAAACATCGGCACTACAGCGATCGAAGCGGCCATCCGGCCCTGAAGATCCAGCAGAATCCTTATGGGATCCAGTGAAGGGTTCAAGTACCTCTCTCGGGACGTCCGCTCGTCGACGAGAAACAGGACCGCCGCTCCTCCGCCCCCCAGCACTTCTGAAAGCACCTTGTCGTCAGCGACCCCTGACCAATGCCGATGCCCGATCAGGCTCTTGATCTTTCCTCTCCACGCGTCTGCCCACTTTGACATAGAGCCGGTTTCCCGCGGACTGAGTCCGAACACAAAGGTGGGGACCGGAAGCCCCAGGGCTGCAAAGCGCATTCGGAGGAAGTGCACGTCGTACAGGCTGCGATACTTGAGCGCGTAGACGATCGGTCCCGCGAGCGAAAGCTCTCTGAGTCTCTTGATAACATGCTCGTCTATAACGACCCTTGAGGAGAGGAGAGGAATGATTTTTCTCAGGATCCAGGGAGGCTCTCGGTCAAGAGCCTCTGCCACGTGTCGAAGATGACCGTCGGTAAGGTGAGCTGGTACGACGTTTTGGTCGAAAGATCCGTTCATGAAGAATCTCAGAAACCTCCTCTTTTTCCGTCAGGAGCCTTCCCGTGGCCAACGAGCCTCCGATAACCTGCTCTGCGCCTCGTTTTCTGCCGCGAGAACTGGAGTTTTCCTCGACGGTCCTCGCGAGCGGGCCGAAAACGGCCATTCGGGCACTTCAAGACAAGCTACCAGATGAGGGCTTCCCGGGACAACTAGGAATTTTACGATATGGGGTGGACAATTGCGTCCGAATTTTTTAGAACGCTGGATGAAAATGGTTGCGTTTGAATCAGAAAAGGATTAAAAAAAAGCCTTTGTGGTATGCTAGAAGATCTTTCGGTACGTCGCACTATGATTCTTAAACGAGCTGCGGCAACTGTCCGAGTGGTTGTGGGTTGCGCCTTTCTCTGCGCGATAGTCACAGGACTCGCGGGGGCCAAGGATTACCTGGATTTTTACGAGCAAGGGGAATTCGCACTGCGGGTCGAGAAGTGGGACCGGGCCATCGATTTCTTCACTAAATCCATTGCGGACAATCCGAACTTCTTTCTCGCTTACCATAACCGTGCCATCGCGTTCTCGAAGAAAGGCGAATACGACAAGAGCCTTAAAGACCTGGACAAGGCAGTACAGCTTAATCCAAACTATCCCGACGCTTATGGGTTGATGGGATTGATCTACGAGATCAAGAAGGACTATGCTTCGGCGGTGAAGGTCTACAAGGAGGCACTGGCAAGGGAAAAGCGAGCTCCGGTGAGACGAGTCCTGGAAAAGTACGTTCGCGACGCCGAAGCAAAGGCGCAGCAGAAATAGAGACCTTAGATGGGAGCCATCCCCTAGAGGCGACCCCGCGCACGCCCCCCCGTTAACTGGTTCAGAGTGAGTTGCAGTGTCAGGGGGGAACGTCCTGCCGCTTCTTGGCAAAAGGTCAAGTATTCTCGCATTAGCTGGTTGTTTTTGCACCCGGCTGGTGTTAGGATGACGAAGATTAGACGATTTGTCCGGTTTTTCCCGGCAAGTATGAAGTGAAGGAGGGCTATCGAATGCCAACGTTGGAAATCGAAGGGAGAACCTTTGAAGTTGACGAAGACGGTTTCCTGCAGGACCCGGATCTGTGGAACGAAGAAGTGGCCAGACTGTTTGCCAAGACCGAGGGAATAGAGGAGATGACGGACGAGCACTGGAAGGTGGTTCACTACCTCCGCAACTATTACCTTGAATTCAACATCGCCCCCATGATCCGCAAGGTTTGCAAGGACACCGGCTTCAAGCTCAAGAAAATCTATGAGCTCTTTCCGTCGGGCCCGGCAAAAGGTGCCTGTAAAGTGGCCGGCTTGCCGAAACCTACCGGCTGCGTTTGATCCCTATCCCTTTGTCCCAAGGAGTGCATTTCCGCAGGCTCAGGCGCAAGCCCGGCCTGAGGCGATGCACTCCCCGGGATGACCCTTCCTCCTTGCCCGGAATTGTCTCCGTACTCGCTCCCATACCGCAAGCACCGGTCTGCAATTGCGTAAGGCGCTGGCCATGGCTCGACCCGGCGGAGATAGGCATTGGCTGACAGCGGCTATGCTACGTCCCCCCGCGCCTAACAGAATTCCCAACAGGAAGAGGGAAGTCCTCGATTTACAGCAGTTGCCGATAACAATTTCTGTTTTTCCTGCTCAACACTAATGGGCGAGACGAAAGTGTCTCAAAAGCCGGCAGTCCGACATAATGGTGGCACACCCCCCTCACCCTGACCCTCTCCCCCGAAGCGCATAGGCGTTAACTTCGTGGATGACATCACGTGATTTCAGTCCGTTGACTTAACAAGGACCCCGTCACCCCGGCGAAAGCCGGGGTCCATAACATATTGGAAGGACT
>JBFMDN010000059.1:0-16498 GCA_040753915.1 Thermodesulfobacteriota bacterium
GGAAGGAGCCCTTGTGTCATAATCACGTCACCTCGTTGGTGATAGAATCGTTTTGACAAAAGCATTCTATCTTCTTGATCTCTCAAGAACAACGAGGTTTTTCACTTTTTTTGACCCGCGATCCAGGGCGATTCGGATCATGCCCTGTCTGGACATGAAAGAGGGACGTGTTGTAAAGGGAATTCACTTCGTGGATCTGAAGGATGCCGGTGATCCAGTGGAAAATGCGGCTCTATATCAGAAGGAAGGAGCCGATGAGCTGGCCATGCTGGACATAGCAGCGACCGTGGAGAACCGAAAAACGCGCCTGGAATGGGTGAGAAACGTGTCATCGGTCATCACTATTCCGCTGACCGTCGGGGGTGGCATATCAGAGCTTGAGGACATATCCATGCTTCTGGAAGCCGGTGCGGACAAGGTCTCTATGAACAGCGCAGCCGTGAAGCGCCCAGCGCTGATACGGGAAGCAGCAGAGAAGTTCGGCTCGAACCGCATCACCGTTGCCATTGACGCCAGAAGGAACCAGGCTATGCCATCGAGTTTTGAGTTGGTGGTTTCCGGAGGCACGAAGCCGGTCGGGAAAGATGCGGTCGAATGGGCCAGGGAATGCGAACAGCTTGGTGCAGGAGTGATCTTGCCCACCAGCATGGACGGAGATGGCACTCAGGCGGGTTACGACCTGGAGTTCACCAGAGCCATTTCGGATGCTGTCAGCCTTCCGGTCGTTGCCTCTGGGGGAGCCGGGAAGCTTGAAGACTTTTATGACGCAGTTGTCCGCGGTGGGGCGACCATTCTGCTGGCGGCTTCCGTGTTCCATTACCGCCTTCTCCGGATTGGGCAGGTTAAGGAGTATCTGCAAAGCAAGGGAATTGACGTCTCTCTATGATTTGAGGAAATCACCGTGGTTCAACTCGTGGTACTGCAATGGGACCACGAGATGCTACGGTTCCAAGAGGTTTGTGGTCTGTCTGCGTCTGGATGAAAAATGTGGATGCGGACAGACTTATCGATTCGTTCGGCACAATGCCGGGCGATCTGATAAATCTTGGCTTTCTCCTGCTCAATCCGGCTCGACTGATGATCGCCAAGTACTTGGGTTTCCTGGAGAACATGGACTGCATACAATTCGTTGAAAATTTCATTCGCATGGAAAACTGGATCTTTGATAGCCCCGATGTTGCAGGAGAAACATTCAGGCAATTCGTGAAGGACTGCTATTAGAAAAACCAGTTGGATTGCACATGGCATGCTCACGGCAGGTTTTATATCGGCCGTCATCGCAAACCAACTGCCGGGCCCCGGAACGATCTATCTGAGGCAGGAACTGGATTTTCGTGCCCCTGTGCGTATTGGGGACACCATCACGGCCCGTGTCGAGGTTATGGAAATCATCGCCGGCAAGAATCAGGTTAGGCTAAAGACCACCTGCACAAACCAAGACGGGACCCAGGTGCTGGATGGCGAGGCCATCGTGAGTCCTCCTAGAGCTCCGAAACATTGATCAGCTTCTGCGCCTGGGCTAATCGTGGCGAAAGGATGATTCCTATTCCACCCTTATGCGGCTGCTGATGCAGGCATGACATGAACCTGAGCGAATCCTAGCGGCGTCAGACAGAGAGATTACCCCGACAACATTTTCAGTGGCTTCCGACCACACGAACAACCTCTGAAGATCCGTAAGGATCATCTTCCGTATAGCGTCTTCGAGAAGTGTACTCTCTTCGCAGGAAATCACGCGAGACGATGACAGGATGTGTCCCGCGATAGTTTCCGACGGTACTCCGCGAGCATAAGCCAGGATGAGGTCAGTCTTTGAAATTACACTGATGGGAATCTCTTCACGGTTCTTGACCAGTACTGTCCCGCATCGGTGCTCAGAGATTGCTTCCATGATCCGGAAAAGGTCGTCCTGGTCGTAGAACCAAACGACAGATCCTCTCATGACTTCTTTGACCTTGATTCGCAGCTCAACGTTATCCTGAAGGTTCTTCTTTCGATTCATCACGCTTCGGTCACAGTTTCTGCAGTACCCATAGAGCAGTCCCACAATATCCGGATAAGCCACTACTCCCACAACACTGTCATCCGACTCTTCGCGTACGTACAAGCGATACACGCGTTGATTGCGCATCGTGTCCAAAACCGACTCCAGAGAGTCACCAAGGGTGCAGAAGAGAGGCGGCGATACCATTATGTGAGCCAATGGTGCGTCAATGGGTATTCCGGCATAGTAGGCGCCCACAATATCCGTTTTGGAAACCACGCCGACAGGCGAACCGTCTTCCCCACGGACAAGGACGGCATTGATCTTGTACTTGATCAGATGCCTGATCCCGTGACTGATCGGCGAATTCGCGGGGAGACTGACGATCTGAGCTCGCATCGCTTCTTTGACCGTAGCATCCGACAAAATACTCTTTCTTGATGCTTCGCCCATTTCTACTCCCTTTTCTGCGTGAACGAGCCGATGCGGCCATCATTCGACGGGTCCACGCGTGGGTGATAACTTCTCTACCAGAAAATAGAAGAGATCCGAAAGGTAAACCATGCCTTCCACAACTCCGTCGCTTACCACCGGAAGTCGGCGCACGTGTTTCTTGATCATTATGTCCAAGATATGCAACACGTGAGTGTCGGGAGCCACTGTTATCACATCGGTCGTCATGATGTCTTCAACGCGCACGGCTTGTGCTCTTTCTGCAAGGACTTCAAAGAGTCCGGACACCTCTATGTCCGTCATTATACCCCATACCTGCGCATGTTTTGGCCGAACCAGTAGCAACAGGTCGTACATCGACAACATCCCGATAAGGCGCCCTACCTCGTCCTCGACGATCATACCGAACACACGCCTTTGTTTTTCCTCACTCACTTGCTTAAAGCGTTCTATTGCTTCTGCAACAGTCATATGTGGACTCAGCGTGTGGAACTTTGTCTCCATGATGTCTCTGGCTCTGAACATGTATAACCTCAAGATGCTCTTGTAACACACACACTCCGCGTTCCTTCTGGAGAATCTGGGGTGCCTCTGGAACCCTTAGTGTCGGCCATAAGCCAGGAAATCCGTAGGCATTGTCGGAAAACAGCAACCTCTGTTATGACCACCTGTCGATCGAAGGCTCATTTGTTTTCAACCGCGATGAACGCCATGCACAGTCGATGCGCGGTACTGAAGTGGGCCTCCTCTTGACCCTTACCGTGGTCCACCTCTCCCGCAATTGTCAGGGCGCTCCGCTGTAACGTCAACATCTTTCTGTCCGAATGCCTGCTATCATGCCAGGTACGGAACATGAAAATCGGGACGTGTCACACCTGCGCTGCCATGCATATACGCCGGTCACCTCACTGGCAGGGTTCTGTTCACGGTTTGCTTCTCTTTCGCCACACCCACGGAGGAACCGGGTGGGGATCTGACCACAGTCCTACACGAGCCTTCCTTGCAGCATCTTCAAGGTTCGCGAGCTCTCGGTCATGTGGAGCGGACCTCCTAGACCACCAGGCAAGCCCAGCTCTTAGTAGCTCCTTGTTTACGTTCTTGCCTTCTACAGTGACCCAAGCCACAGTCCTGCCGTGTTGGTCAATCGTGATCGGCTCGACTTCGACGACTTTCTTGAAGACGAGGGAGCTGGTGAACTGCCTAGCTCTGGTACCGAATGGCTGCCCACGTTCCGGGCAGTCGATACCGTACAAGCGAATTTTCATTGCGTGGTCCCGGCACATGACCTTGATTGAATCGCCATCCTGGACAGATACGCAGAGTCCAGACCATCCGAAACAAGGAACGGTTGAGAGGAGAATGAGAACTGTGAGCAGGACTTTCATTCGAAGGGAGCTCATGTTGACGATGCCAAACTCAGGTACAATCCGGCCGCTTTCTGGGAATTGCACGAGCCGTTCGACTGCAGAAATTACCTTGCGTACCATGCGCTCCCCTACTTCGCCGATCTCGCGGTCAGCGTACCACGTACGGATTTCCTCAAGGCCCTGCACAGCCGAGAGAGCGAAGGTCAGTCTATACTTTCGAGGCATCTGTTCGTGTCAATCCGAGATGCCTTTTCACGTCCGCGAGATTCATTTCCCGGCCCTCTTCCAGATCCAGCAACCCTTGGACGACACCACGCAGAAATGCCAGTTCTTCCGTTTGAGTTTCATAATCCTCGATAGATTGGACGACAGCCACCCCACGCCCTCTATTGGTCAAAAGGACCGGCCTGCGGGTCTTATCAACCTGTCTCACGATTCGGCCGGGATTGAGCCTCATGTCGCTCAGCGGAACGATGTCCTCCGAAAATTTTGGGAGGTGTGTACATGATTCCTCCTCTCTTGGTCTCTGAATAGTACTAATAATAGCGCCACTTAAGTGACTGAGCAAACCTTTCATCTGCCAGGCGGCACCTGTAGTCCGAACGTTACCACTCCAGCCTGAGAAGAACCAATGCGGACGGAAAGGACAAGGGGAAGAGCTGAAAAGAAACTTTACCTCTAGTTTAACATGTGGCACATAATTCCAGGGCAGGGGGTGCCGCGCTTTTTCATGGTAAAGCTGGCGACCAGCGCCATAACCGACTGATTTTCTGTAGGGCGGTTTCCAAGCTGGGTAGTTTTGCCACGCAATCGCACTGCACCCGATGGCAGGCTACTGGCGTGACATAGCCTGAAAGACCTTGAGGACCGGTTGAAAGCTCAAAACCTCGATCACTCATGCGACCGTTCTCTCAGATGAGCGCGATGGTCAATTCCAGGAGACAAGAGAACGAACGCGGAGAAGGAGTAGTCTTGAACAAGAACATCCTGATTCTGGTACTTCTGCTGGTCGCAGGTACAGCCTTGGGCACTGGACTGTTCCTTAAGAAGGGAGACGGCACGACTCCCCGGGGCGATTCCTCCAGAGCCGGGAACGCCGCCGAAGAGACCAAGAGAGTGGGCCCCATCGCAGTCATCCCAAAGGGAACTACCCATTCGTTCTGGAACTCGGTTCTCGCCGGTGCACAAAAGGCAGCGAAAGAGCACGATGTGGAGATCTTCTGGACGGGTCCGGACCGCGAGGGTGATCGTGAAAAACAGATCCAAATCGTCGAGGACTTCATCGTCAAAAGGGTCGCGGGCATCGTACTGGCGCCCACCGACGCGGGAGCGCTCGTTCCCGTGGTCGAACGTGCTGCAGCCGCCAAGATCCCGGTAGTTATCATCGACTCAGATATCGAAACCGACAAGCGGGTCTCCTTCGTGGCCACTGACAACTACGCTGGCGGAGCCCTCGCCGCGAAACACATGGCGAAGCTCCTCGGCGGCAAGGGCAAGGTGGCAGTCATCAAGTACATGGCAGGCTCCGCGTCCACCACGGCTCGAGAAAACGGTTTCATCGAAACACTGAAAAAGGGGTTTCCCCAGATCGAGGTGGTTGAAGACCGTTACGGCATGGACACGGTAGAGACCGCACTCTCCGCAGCGGAAGACGTGCTCACCCGCCACAAAGAGCTCGATGGCATCTTCGCGTGCAACGAGTCGACTTCTCGCGGGGCCCTGCGAGCCCTTGAGGGTCAGGGCCGAGCTGACGTCGTGAAGATGATCGGCTTCGATGCTGCTGACGCCCTGCTCAAAGGTCTCGAGGCCGGTCGCATCGACGCCCTCGTCGTCCAGAATCCCCAGGCTATGGGGTACAAAGGAGTTTCCAGCGTCGTCGCGGCAATCAAGGGCGAAAGCGTGGAAGCGAGAATCGACACCGGGGTGGAGCTCGTCACCAAGGACCGATTGAGCTCACCCGAGATTCGAGCGCTCATCGGAAGCGAAGGTTGATGGTGCTGTCCCCGCGAGTCGACTCCTCCCAGTACGCCCTCGAGATGCAGGGCATCAGCAAGAGCTTCGGCCCAGTCAAGGCTCTTGAAGATGTCACGCTGTGCGTCCAGCGGGGGACGGTTCACGCCCTGGTGGGCGAGAACGGCGCGGGCAAGTCCACTTTGATGAAGATCCTCTCGGGAGTTTACCAGCCAGACACCGGATCCATCGTGCGAGAGGGCAAGGCCTGCCAGTGGAAGCATCCTTCCGACTCCCTCGCTGCCGGGGTCGCGATGATCTACCAGGAGCTCAGCCTCGCGCCGGATCTCACCGTCGCGGAGAATGTGTGGCTCGGCATCGAGCCCCGTGGCACGCTGCCCGGTACCTACAGCAAGAATCGAATGCTGGCAGAGACCCGCGCACTGGCTGAAAGACATGGTTTCGAAGTGGATCCCGCCCAAAGAGTGGAGTATCTGCCAGCCAGCGCTTGCCAGATTGTCGAAGTGCTCAAGGCCCTTGCACGCAACGCTGAGATTCTGGTCATGGACGAGCCGACCTCCTCGTGTGGAAAACACGAGGTGGCCGTCCTTCTCGAAATGGTCAAGAAACTGAGCCGCTCGGGGACTACCATTATCTACATCTCCCATCGGCTCGAAGAGGTAGTTGAGATCGCCGGGCAACTCACCGTTCTCCGCGACGGACGGGCTGTATACACCGGCCCCATGAAGGGCCTCGACATCGCTGATATCGTCAAACATATGGTGGGCCGCGACCTGGACGACTACTTCCCCAAGAGGGAGGTCGAAGTTGGGGCTGTGGCTCTGAGCGTGACGGGGCTTTCCTCCCAGGGTGTAGAAAACGTCAGTTTCGATTTGCACTGGGGAGAGATCCTCGGAGTCGCCGGCCTGGTGGGCGCAGGTCGCACCGAGCTTGCCCGCGTCCTGTGTGGTCTCGAGCCCTCAATCCATGGTAACGTCAAGATCTCCGGGAAAAGCGTGAAAATAACGGCGCCGGCCGACGCACTCTCACTCGGAATCATGTATGTCACAGAAGACCGTAAGCGCACGGGGTTGTGCCTCGACCTCCCGGCAGCGTGGAACATGACGCTTCCATGCCTCGCCGAGCTGGGCATGAAACATATCCTGCACCTCGGCCGCGAAAATCAAATCGCCGAAGAAGCGGCAAGAAAGCTCTCGCTCAAGTGGCCCGGGCCGGGAGCGCCGACGAGCGCTCTTTCGGGCGGAAATCAACAGAAGCTGCTGCTCGGTCGCGCGCTCATCGCTCAGTCGCTGCTGTGGGTGCTGGATGAGCCCACTCGTGGCATCGACATCGCTGCCAAGGTCGACATCTACAAGCTCATCGGACGGATGGCCGCTGAGGGGAAGGCCGTTCTCATTATTTCTTCGGATCTGCCCGAGCTCTTCGGAATCACTGACCGAATTCTGGTGATGCGCCGTGGCCGTCTCGTCGCCGACCTTGTGACCTCAGAAACCACCCCGGAGACCGTGATGCAGCTCGCCGCAGTGGACAGGGGCATCGCATGAACAAGCTTGTTCGAGAACTGTTGCCGTTCGGGAGCCTCATCCTGGTTGTCGCCACCTTGTCGCTCTGGCAGCCCGACAGCTTTCTGACGCTCGACAATTTCCTCAACGTATTGCGACGCTCGTCGGTGTACGGCATCATCGCTGTTGGGATGACGTTCGTCATCATCTCCGGCGGTATAGATCTCTCCGTGGGGTCCCTGCTCGCGTTGTGCGGCATGTGCGCGGCCGGTACAATGATCGGGCTCGGTGGCGAAAATCCTCCTGTGGGGATGATGGCCCTGGGAACAGCGGTCGGGCTCCTGGCCGGTGCAGTGGGCGGAGTGGTCTCAGGAGCGTTGATCACCAAGCTGAAGCTCCAACCCTTCATTGCCACCTTGGGCACCATGAGCCTCTACCGCGGGATAGCGCTGGTCATGTATGATGGGCAGCCGATCAACGTGACATCGTACCGCTACCTTGGCGAAGGCACTTTGGCGCGAATACCGATTTCTGTGGTGCTGTGCCTGGCAGTCATTGCCGTTGCGGGAGGCATCCTGCAGTTCACGCGGTTCGGCCGTCACACCTATGCCATCGGTTCCAACGTGGACGCTGCGCACCACGCGGGCGTGCGGGTCGACCGAACGCTGATCGGTATTTACACTCTCGGGGGCCTGCTTACCGGCCTCGGCGCCATGATCGCGATGAGCCGGACCGTCTCTGCGCAGCCCACCGCGGGCGTAGGCGCTGAGCTCGACGTCATCGCCGCTGTGGTCATCGGTGGGGCCAGCCTCTCGGGAGGCAGAGGAACCATCACGGGAACCATCGTAGGCACCTTGCTTATCAGCTTCTTGCGCAACGGTTGCACCCTCGTGGGTATCTCTACGAACGCTCAGTTAATTGTGATCGGCGTGGTCATCGTCCTTGCAGTGGCGGTGGATCAGTTCACCCGCCGCAAAGCGGGCGCCGCGGCCTGAGAAATCGAGTGACACGCGTCGCGTCAGGGGAAGAAGTGTCCAACACCAAAATCGGTATTTTCCGGCCCGGCGATTACCACTCCAAATCCAGCGAACTGGCTCGTCCAAACGCGAGGAGGTGCCTCTTACAGAAAGCGGTTTGATGTCCCTCGAAATCTTGTCCCTTCGGAGACCTGCTCACAAGCTCGGGGCAATTTGAAGATTCTCCGTTTCCTTCGTCTCCATGATTCGTTCATGAGGCATAATTCCCAATAACTCTTCGACGAGCTCATTCTGTACCTCACCAGACAGTCCGTGCTTCGCAAGAATGCCCTGAATCCGTTCAGGGACCTCTTGGAGCCAAAGGATCTCCAGATCCCGTCTCAGTCCGATACCTATATAGTACTTGATCAGCGCCTGGTAACCGGACATGCCTTTCAGAGGGGCTATCCGTTTGAGGTTCGCGACTACATCCTCCGGCATTCTCAAAGAGACCATCATCTTCTTTCGTTCAGTCTTCATAGCGTCGTCTCTCCTGTTTGGTCGCCAGCCTCGCGGATATTATGCGCCAATGATTCTCTCCGAGGTCTTTGGCGACCACATAGAGTGGGTGGATCGGATGTACTGAAGGGGAGAGACCGATCACTCCTACTCGTTGTTCACCTTGGTCCGAGGCATCTTCCAGCGCATGGAATGGATCATTGAATACCTCACAAGCATCTTCGAGCCTGATTCCATGCTTGCCTTCATTGGTCTCACCCTTGTCGGAGTCCCACTCAAAGAGACCCCAACGCTCCCGTTTCTCGACTGTACTCATGATGACCCTTTGTCTATGAGTTGTCAATACACTCATGTGGTTGTGAGGTTAATCCGGCATTGCAGCAGCACCTTCAGTAAAATCTGGTATTATATTCCCCAAATCTCGTCACGTGAATGAGGAGGAATGTCCCGAGACAAGATGGTGTCTTCAGACGCGGCGATTACCGCTCCAAACCCAGCGACTTAGATAGGCCAAGGGCTGCGGATGCACCCTCGTGGGTATCTCTACGAACGCTCAGTCAATTGTGATCGGCGTGGTCATCGTCCTTGCAGTGGCGGTGGATCAGTTCACCCGCCGCAAAGCGGGCGCCGCGTAGTGAGTGGTAGGAACAGTAAGGTGGCAGGAGAGCAAACTCCCGGCTCCCCCCGTCTTGTAAGACGGGGCTTTCGGGGACCTTTCCCCCCAGCTCACAAACTGATCACTGGGCGATGCCGACTTAACGGGCAGGCCCTTACGAACGATGGCGTTCTCCAAGAACTTGAAATTTCCCGTCAGATGGATTCGTGCCGGACGCTTGGTCCGAACGGTCATTGAGGGCTCCCAATTAAGATGTGTGCAGAGCCCTCCAAATTCCCGAATTCTGGTGTCCTGGCCTGATCCCCCTCGTGGAAAAGGTTCATGAACGTCCCGGTCTGTGTTATTCTAATATCAACGGAGGAGGACACCTCAATGCCCACAGCCCCCGTCATAGAGCCAACAGATATTGATCCGGAAACGCAAGAGATGCTGGCCGATCCGGAAGTCCAAGCGGCCTGGGAAGCTTTGGACGACCCCGAGGACAGAGAAGACCTTATCGACCATGTGAAAGTCATGCGTCGACTGCGTGAAGGCAAGGAGAAGACTACTCCGTGGGAAGAAGTAAAGGCAAGGCTGGGGCTGTAGGATCTTGTACCGGGTCATCCTCTCAGAAACAGCCGAAAAGGCCCTCGCCGAATTGCCTAAACATTACCAGAGACTAGTTCGGGAACGCGTCGATTTGCTCTCAAAGGATCCAAGGCCCCATGGGTGCAAGAAGCTCCAAAGCCAAACGGGCTACAGGGTTCGCCAAGGTCCATACCGAATCATCTATGAAATAGACGATTCAGCTCTTGTGGTCACAATATCCAACATAAAGCCTCGCCGGGAAGTTTACCGGTAACTACGGCTCCACGTAGCCCCACAAGCACTGTATTTCACAGTGAAGGCGCACCTCCTCTCCAGATCTCGGCAAAACGATCAGACGCACACGGTTCGGCATGGAACAACAGGCTCATGCCGCCGCGCGGGAACGCAAACACTGTTCGGCCATCAGTTCCAAACAATTTGATAAACCATTATCACAAGAGAAAATCTGCTGCCGTCGATTGCCGCCACGAGCCGCTCTACTACTCTCTTCGTAGCGCCGGCGTCTCGCCGGTAATCAGGGGACCTTCAGGTAAAATGACAGAGTTTTCCCCTCGTTGCATGTACGATTGATGCACTGGTCATCTGGACAACACCGGATCGTATCTTATACCCAGCATCTCGTTGGCCTCATTGAGCCTCTTGTCATAGCTCCACATAGGCACTTTTGTTAGGAGGGCGGAGGCGGAAAGATGGACGTCAATGTAGCCCAGGCCTCTTCCCATGAGATGGCTCAATTCTATGAACTGGAGGACTTCTTCGTGATTTGCCAGAATTGCCTGGGGAAAGACGTGCATCAGAGAGAGTACTTCGCGCCTATTCTTCATGTTCCCACAAGCGAGCTCGCCAACAATATACGGATGACACACCACTTGTCCGTCACTGAGCAGTTGTTTCAGGTCAGGGTCGCCCTCCGGAAGGTGACGTACTCACACCGATGTGTCTACAAGAACCATCTTCACTGCTCCGAGAGCCTTCTGCGCGGAATTGCCTTCAATTGCTTTTCTGTCCCGCCCAATTCTGCCAGCCTTCTCGCACTTTCTCTGGCTATCAAAGCTTCGAGGCCAAGTTTCACCAACGTGGTTTTCTCCTTAATTCCTGTCAACTCCGATGCCTTTTCAACCAATTCGTCGTCTATGTTCAGCGTGACTCTCATCTTAATGCACCCCTCATCCAAATGATCTGCATCAGTACGTATCGAGTATACTCATGTCAATGTGATGGAGCCGGCAAAAGATGGTATCATGTCCCCCCGAAATCCGTCGCACGAGGAGAACCAATGTCCAACACCAAGATCGGTATTTTCTGGCCTGGCGATTACCGTTCCATGCCCAACGATCTGGCTCGGCCGAACGCGGAGGAGGCCACGGTCCAAATTGAGCGCGCGCTGAAAAAACTCGGCCGCAAGAGCTACCGGATCGAAGGTTTTCTCACGCGACCCCACGAGGCCATCGAGAAGCTCGGGCCGGTGGATGATCCGCTCATCGGCGTTTTCGTGCACTGGTGCTACGGGCCGCACACCACTGACGGAGTTGTGGGCAAAGACAGTCCGTTGCTGCTCGCCAGTAATTTCTCGGGCCAGTGGCCGGGGCTCGTCGGCCTGCTTAACACTGGCGCCTGCCTGGAGAGCCTGGGGCGCAAATTCTCTCGTGTGTGGACCGACGCCCAAGACTGGACCGCAGACGACGCATTCATGGCTCGTTTGGGCGAGTGGTGCGCGACCGGTCGCATCGGTTACTGCACCGAGCAGATCGGGTATTCAGTTCCTATATCCGAAGAGGCGCACGCTCGATCGAGTCGCGTCGCGGAGGAGATCAGGAAAAGAAGGATTCTCGCCCTGATGCTCGGGGACACGTCCATGGGGATGATCAACGGCTACTTTGGCCCGCGGCGGCTGGCTCCCATCGGATTTTCGGAGCACAAAGTCGACCAGGCCTGGATCATCGACCGGGGCCGATCTATCTCTGACGACCGGCTCAACGATGCGATGGCCTTCGTAAAGGCAAGCGGGATTACGTTCCACTGGGGCGAAGACGGTGCGGACGACTTCGACGAGAACGCAACGAGAGAACAGGTGCGAGACTACCTGACCGTGCTCGACCTGGTGGCCGAATTCAAAGCCGATTGCGTGGGTTGGCAGTATCAACTCGGTTTGGTGCGGCTGCGGCCGCCGTCGGACTTCGCCGAAGGGCTCCTCAACTCAGTTTGCCGGCCAGAGAGCAACGGAGACGTGATCATCACCTCTACGGAGGGGGATCAAGGCAACCTCGTCCCCATGGAGCTGATGAAGCGGCTGCTCAAGGCTAAGGGGCTGCACCAGGCCGTGATGTTCCACGATGTGCGTTGGGGCGCGGAATACGAGGGACGATTCCTGTGGGTGCTGCTCAATTCGGGCTCGTGCGGAGGGTACGCCATGAGTGGTGAGCCCGAAACGCTCAGGGGGGTTCACTCGTACAGGCAACCTGCAGAGTACTTTCCAATCCCTGGTGGTACATTCGCGGGTGAAGCGGTGCCGGGCGACATCACGTGGGCGAGGGCCTATCTCAAAGACAACGAGTTGTGGATGGACGTTGGGAAAGGAGAAGTTGTCACTCTGCCGGAGCAAATCCGCGAGCAGTGGTGGCGGGGAACCACGCGGCAGTGGCCATTCATGGCAGCCGATCTGGGCATCTCGCGAGAGACCCTGATGGCGCACTATCTGAGCAACCACATCGCTGTGGCTTACGGCGACATCCTCGGAGAAATGGCCGCGCTCTCGCACATGCTCGGCTTCAGAGTTCGCTTTCTGGGAAGGAGCGCATGAAATGAACCAGGACCGCCGCTGCTACATCGGCATAGACGTGGGGACAGGCAGTGCGCGAGCGGGAGTGTTCGACCCAGGCGGCAAGATGCTTGGACAGAGCTCGCACCCCATCAAAATGTGGAAGCCGCAAGCCGATTTCGTGGAGCAATCATCTGACGACATCTGGAGCGCCAGTGCGGCCGCGGTGCGTCAGGCCGTCACAGAGGCTGACATGGATCCAGCGAATGTGCGAGGGATCGGCTTCGATGCAACCTGCTCCCTGGTGGCCCTGGACGAGAGCGACCGGCCCGTGTCGGTGAGCCCTACCGGCAACGACGAACAGAACGTCATTGTTTGGATGGACCACAGAGCCCTGGAGCAGACGTCCCGAATCAACGACGGGCGGCATCCCGTCCTGCGCTACGTGGGCGGGATCATCTCCCCTGAGATGGAGTCGCCCAAACTGAGCTGGCTCAAGCAGAATCTCCCGGATTGCTGGAAACGGGCTCGACGCTTCTTCGATCTTGCCGATTTCCTGACCTACCGCGCCACGGGCGATGACACCCGCTCGCTGTGCACCACCGTGTGCAAGTGGACCTACCAGGGTCATGTGGAGCCGACGATACCGGGCAGCGTCGGCAGTTGGGACGACACCTACTGGCAGTCCATCGGGTTGGGGGAGCTGGCATCGGAAGGCTATCGGCGCATCGGAACCCGCATCCGGCCCATGGGCGAGCCCATCGCGAACGGGCTCACGGAAAGCGCAGCCGCGGATTTGGGTCTCAGGGCCGGAACTCCGGTTGCTGTGTCCATAATCGACGCGCACGCGGGCGGTGTTGGAATGCTGGGAGCGCGGCTCGCTGAAGGCCGTGAGGTTGAGCTCGAAAAGCGCCTGGCGCTCATTGGTGGCACATCCAGTTGTCACATGGCGGTCTCCAGAGAACCTCGGTTCGTCGAGGGAGTCTGGGGGCCGTTCTATTCCGCGATGATTCCGGGGTTGTGGCTTACCGAGGGAGGGCAATCCGCCACTGGTGCGCTCATAGACCACATCATCTTCAGTCACGTTCGGAGCCCTGAGCTCGAGCTCGATGCGAAACAGCGCGGGATCACTGTTTATGAGATCCTTGCAGAGGTCCTCGATAAGCTCGCAGCAGGCATGGAGTTTCCCGCGCAGCTCACCAGGGAGCTCCACGTGCAGCCGGATTTCCACGGCAACCGCTCGCCCAGAGCCAATCCCCACGCCCGCGGGATGATCTCGGGGCTGAGGCTCAGCGACAGCCTCGAAGACCTGGCCGTGCTCTATCTTGCGACAGTGCAGGCGGTGGCCCACGGCACCCGCCACATCCTGGATACCATGACCGACAGCGGTTACGAAATCGAGACCGTGCTCACTACCGGTGGCGGCTCCAAGAATCCGATTTTCTTACGCGAACACGCGGACATCACGGGACGAAGAATCGTCCTTCCCAAAGAGCCTGAGGCCGTGCTCCTCGGGTCGGCCATGCTTGCGGCCGTAGCCGCGGGGGACTGCGCCACGCTAACAGAGGCGATGACGAAAATGAGCGCAGTTGACACAGTTATCGAACCCTGCCAAGGCGCGGCGGCGAGGTACCATGAAGCCAAGCACAAGGTTTTCCTCCGGATGTACGAAGATCAGCAGCAATACAACGAGCTGATGAACCGAGGATGGTAGGGGAGGGGTTTTCCATGGGGCATCTCTTTTGATACTCAAAAGAAGATAGAAGGGACCTAATCTGACAACGGAGGGTACGAGAGGTGAGGCTCATGAGCAATCCCAAGTACATACGTCTGTCAAAGGACGATGCGCTGTGTGCACTGGTGGACCACCAGTCAGGTCTGATTTCCTTGGTGCAGGATTTTTCGCCTGGCGAGTTCAAGAACAATGTGCTCGCCCTCGCAGCCACAGCCAAGTATTTCAAGCTACCGACGATCTTGACCACAAGTTTTGAGAATGGCCCGAATGGACCTCTGGTACCAGAGCTTGCGGAAATGTTTCCTGATGCGCCTTACATCGCACGTCCCGGTAACATCAATGCGTGGGACAATGAGGATTTCGTCAAAGAGGTGGAAAAGACTGGCCGCAAGCAACTGATCATCGCCGGGGTGGTGACGGAGGTATGCGTGGCCTTTCCTGCCCTTTCCGCCGTTGAAGCGGGCTATGACGTGTTTGTCGTCACCGATGCTTCGGGTACCTTCAATGAGGTGACACGTCACGCCGCCTGGGCTCGAATGACAGCGGCCGGTGTGCAACTCATGAACTGGTTTGGCGTGGCCTGCGAGCTGCATCGCGACTGGCGTAACGACGTGGAGGGATTAGGAGCACTTTTCTCCAATCATATTCCCAATTACAGGAACCTGATTACCAGCTATCTCGCCAAGAAGTAGGAGACCCTCGGGGAGTGGACCGGACGATGTGAACAAGGGCGTGGCTGGACAGCAATGCTGGAAGATGAGACAACGTCTCGCCGGAAGAAGTCGGGTTCCCAAATCAATAGCCGAAGCGAGTCGGAGGTCGCAAAAACAAGAATAAGTCAATGCAGCCCCTATGTTACGATTTCGGCCCAGGAGCTCTTGGCGGCGATAGGGAAGATGAAATGCGACATAGAGAAGAGGGATGTCCGGAGGGAGAAGTGAGACTCACCGGCAAGGCACAGTGAGCTCTCCTAGTCGTGAATTGAGTGAGGTGTCCCCTACATGTGTTCCCCACATGTCAGCAGGCGCCTCGTCCCGCTCAAAGAATTTCGAGAGCCGTCAAGAAAGCGTCTCTTCGAATACCTGCTTGTGTAAGTATCGTGCGCAGAGTCGAGCCCTTGATCCTGCGGTGATTGGGTATAGTCATCGGCGTCCGCGTCCCATTCTCATTCTCACGCAGGAGAGCAACGTGGTTACCTCTTCGTACGACCTGGAACCCGAGGCTTTGCAGAGCCTTTATGACATTCTCGAGGGGAACGTCAACCGGGAACTTGGCAGTCACACGGCGACTCCTGTCTCGGCGATGAAGACTTCCAGCGCCGAAGACGCCTCATCAAGAACCTCTGGACCGAAGGTCTCCACGTGAAATCCTATTGCAGATTTCACGTCTTGCAGCGCCTCTTCATAGGTGTTGCCCTCACCCACGACGACCCCTTTCAAGCCAATGGGATAGGCAACGTAACCGTCTGAGTGCTTCTCTACGACAATCTTGACGCTCCTGATCATCTTAAACTCCCGCAAAACGTAGACCGATGCCGGCCGGCCGAGTCCGCTACGTCCTCATCGTGATCCATGCGTTCGGCGGTGTCAAGCGGATGAAGCGTTGTCGCCACTTGGCTGACCTCCGAGTTATGCAATGAGGTTGGCTGGCAGAGTCATCCGTGGGGCCCCCTTCCTCGCGGTTACTGCGGTTCCCCAGAATTCAAGTTGCGAGCCATGAACGATGTGTCTTCACTATGGCAGAAGGCCGGATGATTCCTGAATCGTACCAGATCCGACGCACGTACCAAAGTATCCCATCTGAGACCTCTTGGAGGTGCGGGGACAGCACACCCATGCCACCCCGCTCCTCCCCCGTGACGCGGCCATGCAGCAGGCATCTCTTACGCGGACATCGCTCACCTTTCGCCCACAGACTCTGTATGCTACGCAACCATCGGTGAGACTGTTCGGAGTCATCAAAGTTCCGTTGCTGAGCCTACGCAGCGAACCGCCAGGTACCGGGAGGCTCCATAGGACGCGGCCAAGAGACGTCCTTACCACCGACGAT
>JBFMDN010000059.1:16598-35808 GCA_040753915.1 Thermodesulfobacteriota bacterium
GGTACCGGGAGGCTCCATAGGACGCGGCCAAGAGACGTCCTTACCACCGACGATGGCGTCGCTGAACAGCGTGATGAGCAGCGAGAGACATCTGAGATGGGAATTGAGTATGGTGTCCCCGGAATTCTTGTCCCCGGAATTCCGGTGCGATGAATTCCGGAGTGCCGTGCGTGTATTCGCTCCTAATCCCAAACACCCAAATAGGCAAACCGCAGCAGAGGCTTTGCCCTTGACAGCCGAGCGTATGTCTGCCACAGTTCGCCGAAACCTGGACTGGCATAGCGGGATGCCGCGACTGTGGCCGGCCTCCGTGAATGAAGGTGTGCGACCGAGAAGGAAGGACTTTGAGTTCCTGAAGGAAGTGCGCAAGTGATGGCCAAGAAGGGAACGAAACCGAATCAGAAGCTCCAGGCATGGATAGACGCCCGCCAGCGCTATCGCTTGACCCACACTCAAGTGCAGATGGCACGCGAGATGGGGATGAATCCGAGAAATCTGGGAAGCCTGGACAACCACTCCCAGGAGCCGTGGAAGGTACCGCTCAAGCAGTACGTCGAACGCCTCTATCTCAAGCGTTTCGGGCGAGAGCAACCTAAGACGGTCCTGTCTATCCAAGAACAGGTCCGTGGCAAGAAAGAGAAGAAGGCAGAAAAGCGCGAGCCCAAGCAGCAGGCTCGGCAGATCGCAACAGAGAAGTCATTGCCGGAGGAAAACGACTCATGAGTGAGTACCAGTACTACGAGTTCCGCGCTGTGGATCGGCTCCTGACACAGGCGCAGATCGATGAGCTGAGAGCAGTCTCTTCTCGAGCCCGGATCACGCCTGAGAGCTTTGTCAACGAATACAACTGGGGTGACTTCAAGGGGAGTCCGGACAAGTGGATGGAGAAATATTTCGATGCCTTTCTCTATCTTGCCAACTGGGGCACCCGCTGGCTCATGTTCAGGGTGCCAGTCCGAGTGATTGATGTCGCCGCGGTAGAAGCATACTGCAGCGACGAGGGCTTTTCCTCTCGCACCGCTGGTGGCAACATCATCTTTTCTTGCCGGGCCGAGGAAGTCGAAGACGACTGGCTCGAAGGAGAGGGCTGGCTGGGGTCTCTCATTCCATTACGGTCGGATGTGATGCACGGAGACTACCGTTGCCTCTACCTCGGATGGCTCCTCGCTGTCCAGGCCGGGGAGTTGGAAGACGATGAGCTCGAGCCTCCTGTGCCTCCCGGGTTGGGAGCGTTGAACACCCAGCTCGAGAGTTTCGTGGATTTCCTCGATATCGACAATGACTTGATAGCCGCAGCCGCGGAGAAGAGCGGAAAAGGACCCGCCCGCGCTCTGTCATCGGTGGAGATCTCCACGTGGATCGCCAAGCTGCCTTTGGCGGACAAAGACGCTGTGCTCACGAAGTTGCTGGAGGCAGAGGATTCGCAGGCTGTCGCGGAGCTCAGACACCGCGCTCTCAGCGAGATTCGCAGCCAACGAAAGCCTGGCGGCGATGCCAAAGAGGGAGGCCGCCGAACCGTCGGGCAGCTTATCGCTCGGTGGGAGGCCATTCGCGAAGAACGCGAGAAACGTGAGGCCGAGCGGCGGGCGCTGGAGAAGGCTGAGCTCGAGCGGATTCAGGCCGAGGAACGCAGGAGGCACCTGGAATCGCTGGCCGGCCGCGAGAATGCCGTATGGGCTGAGGTTGAGACCCTGATTGCCGCCAAACACGCTGCACGGTATGACCAGGCTGTCTCCCTTCTCAAAGATCTGCGCGACGTGGCAAATATGAAGGGCACCCGTGAGGAGTTCTCCAGGCGAATGACCGCCATGTGCGGCGAGCATGCACGCAAGACCAGTCTCATAGAGAGGTTTCGAACCGCGAAGCTCGTGGAGTGAGGCCGTGGCGTGGTGAGCGAAAGAGAGACTGCCTATGCGGTCACACCAACGGCTCGTGGTGGCCGGGTCGAAAAGTCGCAAGGGCCGCGAGACCAGGACGAACGGCTCTGAGCGTGGGAAACAGAGACCGGGGTAGGTGGAAAATTCCGTCCGGGAGGCGGCCCTTGCATCGGTTCTCGCTGACGTCACGGACGCGCGGGGACCGAAGCCAAAACTATCGATTGGGGCCCGATCACTTGAAAACGCCGAACGCGAAGATGAAAACTATGAGCAAACCGATTCCAAGCGCCAGTGAGTAGCCCATGAGCTTCTTTTCCACGGGAAGAAGGTCGTACCATTCTTCCTGAGGAAGCGCTGTTTCTACTGCTCCGCCGGTTTGCGCCTGCCGGAATTCTCCTTGTTCTCTCATTGTCAACTCCTTTCAATCAGACTTGTCATCAGCCCTGTGCGACCGGCGGCACGATGCCGTGGTAGAAAAGCCAAGAAATGAATAGGCCCACCCAGAGAATAAACCCGAACAGGGCGATCGCATACACCCACACGATGCGGGCCATGCCCTCTGCCCATAGCTTTCGGACATTGGTAACCATGCCGATGGAGAAGAAGCACAGGGCAAAAAACATAGTCCTCAATAAGTTAGCGTGGGAGGCTCCTGTCTTTGCCCCCTTCACGGCTTCCGGATAGATGAGGCCGATGGCCAGGAGCATCAGAAGGGTCGCTGTGAAACCGATGACGAATTTGGGAAACCGATGCCAGATTTCCACTGCCGATACGGGGGCACAGGCTTCGCCTTCCACAGCAGGCTTCTTCGTGTCAATGGCGCAGACGCTCCATATGACTGCGAGGACGAACGCCCACACTCCGATAAAAATGTCGATGAAGACTTTCGTAGTGGTTGCGGCCATTAGCATCCACCCCTTCTCCCACTTGATCCCGAGAACCGACGCTGCCTTGGCCAAGATCAGGGAATCCACGAGCTGACCGCTCGCGACCGCACCGCCATCGCTCTTCACCGCCAGCCCCATCCAGGCGCCGGCAACCATAGGCTCGTGATAAAGAAACTGACTGGCCAACGGCGGGAGCAAGAGAAGCTCCACTGCCACGAACACGATGATTACGGCAGACAAGATGACAGGAATCACAGGGCGGGCTCGAATAGCGCCGCCCGTGGCGATGGCTGCCGAAACGCCGCAAATGGAAATGCCTGACGCCAGGGGGGCGGCCCATTCAGGAGTAAACTTAAACCACCGCCGAGATATGAAGTACACGACAGGCCAATAGATCAGGTAAGCTTCCACTACAGCGCACATGCCTCGGACGATTACGGTACCCGCAAGTCCGGCGGCTTCAACGGTCTTGATGCCGATGGCTGCGCCCAGAATAACGATACCTGTCTTGATGAACCATTCAGGCTTGGCCGCTTCCTCGAGAAATCTGGACAAGGGCAGGATGAAGTTGCCGATGATAAGTCCGATAATCATGGCGATAACCAACCCCATCTCGCCCAGGCCCAGAGACCACGCGAGCTTGAATTTCTCTCGCGCTGCCGGAGGAGCTGCAATGTAGGCATTGTTGCCGAATACCATGCAAAAGAATACGATCCAGTAGATGATCGTAAACCCAATGACGTATTTCCTGACGTTGCCGCCCATGCCGACCACGCCGACAGTGGTAATGGCTAGAAGGAAGAGATACGTCAGAACGCTCGAAGTGACTCCGGACAAGCCCTTGTAACCGGCCGAAACCGGTGCAAAAGCTTTCGAGACGTCCGTCCAGACCGAGAACTTCACCACCCAGCCCAGCAAGTCCATTCCGTAAATCGGGCCGAGGCCCAAGAGAAATACGAATCCCCCCAGCCATACGGCCCACCAGTCCTCGCTCTCCAACATGCTCTTCTGTTGGTAAAGATGAGCACCGCCTTGCTCAACCATGGCAACCTCCTTTCACGTGCTTTCTGTGTCTTGTCATTTCGCCCGCGGACTCCAGCGAGAAAAAACTGCTTCTAGTGGCGCAGAGTGTTGCGGACGGCTTTACTCTGTGGGAGTTTCACGACACTGCTTTGCAACGACCTTGCCAAGTTTTGGAATGACGGTGTTGTGCAGTGAGATCGGATGGTTACCGAGAATCCGTGGGGGCGGGTTCGAGTGAACCCGGATCAGTTCAGGCTTGGCAGCTTCGGGTCGCTTGAGATTATCGGCTCCAGAAGCTATTCTTCACCGCTGCAACTTATGGCTGCAGTGCAACTCCTGGATGCACCATGGGATACGTTTTTTGCGGCATGCGTGGGATTGGAAGAGATCCGCAATCCTGTCAGGGGTGAAGAGGGAAGGGGAATCACGTAAGCATTCACTTATGCGCGGCGGACAGAACAAAATCGTCAATGATTTCTGCTAATCGATCCTCTCCTCCCGCTCAAGAGTGAATGCTTACGGAATCACACCTTGGCGGACCGCGTCTCAGCCGGACTGAAACGTGCTTGAATGCAGGCCCAATCTTCTCATCAGCTTCTGCAAATGTTGCCGTTCCAGACCGCTATCGCGAGCAGTGGCAGAAATGTTTCCGTTGTTGCGGGCCAAAGCTTCGGTCAGGTACCGGCGCGTGAAGTCCTCAAGCACTTCATCCCGGGCCACGCGAAACGGTCGGTGAAAACGGGTGGATTCCTCCACCGCAGAGGTGTAACTCGCCCGATCCTCGGCGAAGTCACCTGGTTCCAGGGTGTCTCCCTTGCACAATATCATCGCCTTTTGCACGGCATTTCGGAGTTGCCTGATGTTGCCGGGCCAAGGACGAGCCATGAGAAACGCGAGGGCATCGTCCGATATGACTTTGGGCGCAATTCCGTAGTCCGACGCAGCCTGCTGCACAAATCTCCGAGCCAGGATCGGGATGTCGTCCGGACTTTCACGGAGGGAAGGCATGAAAATCGTGACAACGTTCAGCCGGTAGAAAAGATCTTCCCGTAAGGAATGGTCGGCCATCTTGGCTTCGAGGTTGCGATTGGTGGAAGCCACGATCCTAACATCGACCGATCTGGAATGCGAGCTGCCAAGAGGCCTGATTTCCTTCTCTTGGAGGAGTCTCAGGAGCTTGGTTTGAACCGTCGGAGCAATGTCCCCAATCTCATCGAGGAAGAGGGTGCTTCCGTGGGCCTCCTGAACCAGCCCTTCCTTATCGCTGTTGGCGCCGGTGAAGGCTCCCTTCGTGTAGCCGAACAACTCGGATTCGAGCAACGATTCGGGAACAGCCGGGCAGTTCACCGTGACCATGGGGCGGTCATGCCGTGGGCTCAGCATATGAATGGCCCTCGCAGCCATTTCCTTGCCTGTACCTGATTCTCCTCGAATCAGAACGGTTACGTTGATGGACGCTACGGCTCGAATCGTTCTGAGCACTTCCGTAAGCCCAAGTCTGCCGGAAAGGAATGAATCCAGATCGGGCATACCGGTGAGGCGGCTCTTAAGGCGAATATTCTCGTGAATGAGACTACTTCGCTCCAACGCCTTTTTCAGTATTCTGTTGATCTCATCGGGTTTGAAAGGCTTCTGAACAAAGTCGTATGCACCTTTCTTGATGGCGTCCACTGCCGCGTCTATGGTTCCGTACGCGGTCATGATCACCACGGTAACTAAAGGATTTCTGGATTTTATCTGCTCGAGGAGCTCAAGCCCGTTCATGTCGGGCATGCGGACGTCGGTCAAGACGAGCTCCACAGAATTCTTCTCCAACAATTTCAGAGCGTCGATCGCTCGTTCGGCAGTAAGAATTCTGGACGGGATCTCCTTCGGAATACTCCGAGCTAACCCCCGAAGAAAATCGGGTTCATCGTCAACGATCAGCACGGTTGGCAAACCGTCAATCATTGTTTCAGCCTTCCCCATAGTCTCGTCCCTTCATCGTCACCGGTATGGTTACCTCGAACACGGAGCCCACCGATGGCCTGCTCCTGACTGTGATTTCTCCTCCGTGCTCCTTTACGATGCCGTAACTTACCGAAAGCCCGAGACCTGTGCCTTCTCCATCCTTCTTGGTGGTGAAGAAAGGATCAAAGATCTTGTGGATGATTGCGGGGGACATACCTTCACCATTGTCTTCGACAGTCACCGATATTGTTTTCACAGCCTCGTCGTACTTCGTGGTGACCGAAATCAGACCTTCAGATTCTTTCACGGCCTGTTTCGCGTTGAGCAACAGATTCATCCACACTTGTTGTAGCTTGCTTTCGTCGAGGTTGATTGTGGGCAGGTCGGGGGCAAAGGACGTTTCGATCCGAATCCCTTCTTTGTCGAACTGTTTCTTCAGGACCGAGATCACTCGTTCGATGGTGTCGTTGAGTCGTCCCGGGACTCGCACTGTCTTTACATTCCTCGCGAATTCGAGCAAGTCCTGAACCACGGACCGACAAGTTTCGGAATGCCGTGCAATGACCTCCACGTCGGCCCGGTGCTCGGATTCCGGTGGAAGCTCCTCTTTGAGCAGTTCCGCATAAAACAGGATCAGACCGAGGGGATTGTTCAATTCGTGTGCGACTCCGGCAACAAGCTGGCCCAGCGACGCCAGCTTTTCTGCGTGCATCATCTGTTGGTCCATCCTTTTCTGTTCCGTGATGGACTTGCAGTAATGGACGACGCTTTCCACTTCGCCGGTTTGCTTGTCCAGAATCGGATAAAAATGTGCCAGATACGTCTCCTCCTCGGGGAGGCTCAGCTCTCCGAAGGTGGGGATTTTCTCCCGAAGGGTGCGTTCCAAAAGGCAGCCGCTGCACGGTTCGTCCAACCCGTGTATGAGGTCGTAACACTTCGGTGGTTCCTGCAGGTCCTCTCTTTCTACCATTGACGCGGAATTGGCCATGAGCACCGTGTGGTCGGGTGCGATAAGCATAAGCTTGTCCGTTATCCCGTCAAAGATGGATCTTATCTTCTCGCGCTGGGAAATGGACTCCTGAAGGAGATCGGTCCTCTCTTTCATCAAGGCGTTGAGCTTGTCCGCCATCTTGTTGAATGCCTGACATACCGCCCCAATTTCATCCTGCTGAGCGATATTGAGCCTGAGGCTCAGGTCGCTCCCATCGGAAACAAACTCGGAGAAGAACCCCTTGAGCAGCGCAATCCTGTTCACGACAAGCCGTCTGAAGAACACGATGACCAACAGCGCCGCAGCCATGATGGCAGCTATTCCAGGTCCTACAATTGCCACGGTGCGCTGCGTGATCTGGCTCATAGCATTTTCCACAGGAAATGAGAGCACATCCATCCCGGCTACGGTCTCGACCGACCTTCCGAATCCGCGGTCGGATCCGTACATCGCAATGAGCTTTGCTGGAGCGTTGCGCCGATCTCCGTGGCAGCGAAGGCAGCCTGCTTCCATGCGAATGGGCACCATGCGCACGAAGAAACGCTTGTTGTCTCTCGTCACAAGGCCTTGCCAACCCTTGAGCTGAGGGTTTTGCCTGAACTGAGTTAAGATCTCTCGCTCAAACGCGTCTGCCTCATTACGGTGACCGCGGGAATCAATAGCCGCTCTCTTGTAATGGAATTCGGGAAATGCCTTCTCGAACCGGTCCATGATCTGCCGTGAAACGTACGAAGTTGACATGGCCTCCAGGACAAATTCATCGGCCGGAATAAGAGACGAAATCCGTGGCCTCAGATTGGACGCGACGTAGTTTCGTGTGGCTTCAAGCTCGGCCAGGATAATCTCAGACTTCTCATACACGTTCCTGATGAGCGAGTCTTCGAGTTGCTTGTGCAGCCCATACGAGAGCACCCCGGTAAAAAGGCCGAGAATCAGAATGATGCCCAAACTGAACTTGGTCTGTAACGACAAGCTGCGGACACGTACTGCCCGGGATTTGCCCTGGTCTTTCATGATGACGGATCTCCCTGGCATGAGTATATCATGGGAGCGACCTGAATGCGGATCAATAATGGACTCGGTACAGATCGAGACAGCCTCCGATCGAACGAGGCATGGGTGGCCCCGTAAGTGCTTGGCTGTCATCCGTGTGAACGACCTTTTTCCTGGATAGGCAAGGGGCGTACCACAACTCTCGCGAACGGGGAACCTTAGGTGCTCCATTTCTTAAATACGGTCACGTAATCTGCCACGACGTAGGGGCACCCCTTGGAAACTGTCTCAAAAGCGTGCAGTCCGTGATAATCGTGGCACACCCCCTCACCCTGACCCTCTCCCCCGAAGCGGGGGAGAGGGGGTTCTTCCCGCTCCCTCTCCCTCTGGGAGAGGGTTTTGGTGAGGGTGCCTTTTCACGCAGCGACGCCCAATCGTGCTACGATGTTTGGTGTGTCCCGAGTTTTGAGACACTTTCCTTGTGGGTGCCCAGGGCGGGCACAAGGCCCGCCCCTACATTGCCAACGATGCGCTCACCACGTACACCGCGGTGCAGATACGGTACCGTATTTGTGCCGTCGACCACTTAGGTGCTCGACTTCCAGAAAATGAGTCCTCTACGGTGATCATGGAGAGAAGGTACGTGGTAGCGAATCGGTCAGGTGAGCGGATTCCTCCACTTTAGCTTGGGAAATCGCGCGAAATCACAATCGGTAGAAGCCAACTCACAGCCGTGTTCAACAGCGAGAGCAGCTAGATGTGCGTCCGTAACCAAATTGGCCACGGCCTGACCGCTCGCGAGCATCTGTTCAAAGATAGCCCAATGTCGTTCGGTCGGACGAACGATCCGTGTACACGGCTGGTCCAGCCAACTCTGTACACGGGCACGGGCTTGTTCGAGAGAAAGGGGACTCTCGAAGACCCGTGGGTTCGTACCTATTCGAATAAATGCGCACAGAACCGTCCAGCATAGACAAATGGTTTCAGTGCCTGATAATTGGGCGTCCCACCATTCACGGGCTTGGTCGTGACGGGGGCTAAGCGAGTCTTCCGCGTACAAGAGGATGTTGGCATCGACGAGAATCAACGGGAGTCCTCGCCTTCTATCTGGGCCAATAATTCCTGTATGTTATCTAAATTGCGACCGGGCCGGAGGCCCATGGCGTGAGGTTCCGTTCTATAGTCCCGCTGCTTCGCAGGCTGTTCCACCCGGTCCAGACCAGCACGAAGAGCTTCATTCACAATCGCTCTGAACGGTTTACCCAGTTTGGCCGCTAGCTCTTTGGCCCTGTCGATCACATCCTCATCTATTGACAGCGTCGTTCTCATAGAGTCATCATAGCAGTCATGCGAATGATGTCAAGACATCAGTAATTCTGAGAACGAGCTGGCTCATCGCAACATGACGCTAGCGCTGTGTTGCTTCCACGGACGTTTCATTCACACGGAATCACGCATCGTCCTAATGCACACAGAAGTCACCGAACCCAGATGCTATCACAAAATGATTGCAAGGCAGCGACCTGCGTGTCATCGTCATTTCATGAACAAAGCGCAACTCAGGACACTTGAGGCCATGTTCTCACAGCCGGTTCCAGCGACCCTGGAATGGCGGCGCATCGAGCCCCTGTTTGTGGCGCTTGGTGCACAGATTGTCGAGGCCGAGGGGTCACGGGTCCGATTCCTTCTGAACGGCGTAATCGCCACATTTCACAGACCCCGCTCTTCCAGTGAAGCGAAGCCATACCAGGTTCGTGACGCAAGGAGATTGTTGGAGAGCGCTGGAGGGAAACCATGAGCACAATGACTTACAAGGGATATGCAGCCAGGATTGAGTATAGCGATGAAGACGGTTGCTTTATCGGCCACATTGCTGGAATCAAAGATATCATCGGTTTCCACGCGGAATCCGTTAAAGAATTGCGTGCTGCCTTCGAAGAGGCTGTAAACGACTATCTGGCGACGTGCGAAAAGTCCGGACGTGCGCCGCAAAAGCCATATTCAGGCAAGCTGATGCTGCGAGTGCCGCCTGAAGTTCATGCCCGTGCGGCGATGATGGCCGAAGCGCATGGAATGAGTCTAAATCAGTGGGCAGCCGAGGTTCTTTCAAAAGCTTCTTGACAAAAAACAATCATAGGTACGCTTGCCGCGCATTGTCAGGCCAACACTTGTCTGGGCATGGGGACAGCAAGAAGTGCTTGGAGGCGCTCTATCTCAATATCTCGGACGAGGATCTTCTGGCGGCGATGGACAACATGAAGTTCGACAGGAGGGAGACGGACACGCGGGTGAAGAAGTGAAAGCCGCGGCAACGGGCCCCGCTGCTGGAAAGGACAGAACACAAAGAGAAATGCCCAGCCCTCTTGTTTGGCAGCATGTTGTCGACCTGTTCATTTCGAGGACTTGACGCGGTCGAGGGGAAACGGTATCACGAGAAAAATGGGGAAGGTTTTACGCGTCTCTCATGGCAGAAGACGAACCGCTGCCCACCAAACGAGGCGAGCGATGAAATTCATGGTAACCATACAGCGAGACGAGGAGGGCATGTGGGTCGTGGAATGCCCATCCATTCCCGGGTGTGTGAGCCAGGGTACGACAAAAGAAGAAGCTTTGAAAAACATTGAAGAGGCCATAGCCCTATGTCTTGAAGTGAGAGCGGAACGGGGACTGCCTCTAACCATAGAAACACGACAGCTAGAGGTTGTGGCTTAGTGGGCACTTTTCCTATCTTAGCGGGAAAGATGTCGTCCGCGTACTCCAGTCATTGGGCTGGTCAGTCGCTCGACAAAGGGGTAGCCACGTAATCATGGTGAAGGAAGGGGAAATCGCCACGCTATCAGTTCCGAATCACAAAGAAGTAGCCCCGGGCATGCTTCGCAGCTTGGTTCGGGCAGCTAACCTTACCATGAATCAATTCATTGAGGCTGTTGAATAATTGCAGGGACACCATACCTAATTCGTGACTCTGATCAGAATTGGGGCAATCTCCGATCATGGCTAGATTGGCACGCGTGGTAGCTCCGGGAGTACCACACCACGTAACACAAAGAGGAAACAAACGGGGTGACCTTTCTCTCGACGTGCGTTCGGGTACCGAGTTAGAAGCGCTTCGGCGGCACGAGTGCACAAGCAGACCGTTGGGACACGATGACTTCATCACGAGGCTGGAGTCGGCCCTGGGGAGATCCATGCGCCGCAAAAAACCGGGACCGAGAGGCTCGATGCAAGATCCAGCAGATTGAGTATGGTGTCCCCGGAATTCGCGGAATTCCGCGGAATTCCGGAATTATGGCGGAATTATGGAATTCGGAAGTCGAACATCTGTACTATGGTCGCGTGGGAGGAAGCCCACAGTTTCGGCACTGTTGGAGACCATCAACGGGGTCACCACAGTGTTCGCAGAATCGTCGATCATGCATTGTGAGATTCCTGCACAGGTCCTGAGCAATTTGTTGTTCCCCGGACGTTCTCGTGTTCGGACACGTTGTCACGCCACCTGCTGTTACAGTCGGTCCTCCGCAGTCTCGACAAAACAGCGACCCGTGGTTCACATTCCGCATAGTTGCCATGCTTCACCTCCATGGGGCAATGGAATGGCAAATTCTGGGGATACTGGGGACTGGGAATTATAGGGACACCATGGAATTCTGTGGCCGCGATTGGTCTGAAGGTCGACAACAATCCCGGTCATTTCCTCGTGACGGCCGTACACGGGCCCTGGCCCCCCCCAAGCCCACTACGGAAAAGTCAGCTCTTTCCAACCTCCCTGTCTTTTCATCATCCCATCTGCTGTCCGCTAAACGATTCGACCGCCCTCGCCGACCCTGCTTCAACTGATTTTCAAAGCAGTGTGTTGAACCACTCCACAGTCAGCCCGATCTCACGAATGATACCGCTCAGCGCCCCTTAGCTCCCCCGTTGGCGATCCTTCTCATAGCCGAGCTTTCTCAGTGCGCGAACGACCTCACGGCCAGAGAGTTGGTGCAGCCTTGTGAAATGGCTACCTCGACCAGCTCTTCGGTGATAGGAGGTGGAATAGGCTCATCGTGGGCAGCCAGACTGTCCAGATAAGCGGCTATGGCCTCCTTGGCGTTGTCGATGGCCTCCTGCCGGGTGCGACCCCGGGAGAAACAGCCTGGCAACGACGGTACTTCTACGACGAAGATCCTGTCTTCACCTTGTTCGATGAGAATCCTATATTTCATGTTCTGCCTTGTCGATGCCGGCTGGGTGGTTTAGAGTGAGGACATCCCCCGTGATACTGGAATCTTCCATGCTCTTCCTCGCCCTCCCTTTTGAGTGCCTTTACCAGCTCGCGCTGGTAGTATCTTACAGCGCGTTCCGCTGCGGAGCAACGACAATCTTTGTAGCACCATCAAAGGTCGGATGAAGGATTTCTGGAACCAGTAAAGAGGCTGACTGGCGCAGCGCTGAGCAAGGGGAGGCCGGAAAGTGAGGAAGCAGAATCCCCTTAACGAGGAGGCGGTCATGTCCCCGGGAATCCACTTGGGGACTTGCTGAGGCGATATTGGAGAACGGCGGCAGAAGCCATTGTCTTCGACCCCAAACCGACGGTCCACGACCTCCGGCACTGCTGGTTCGCCGATGCCGTCCAGTGCAGGGGTCTCGGATACCGGGACGATGCGATTCTGGGGCACAGGGAGAAAAAGAAATCCCTCCAGAATCTTTACCAGACCCTCAGCGACGGCGATCTGAGCAGGGCCGTTGACATGATGGAGCTCGATATCGGGGAGATGAAGATGCGGGTGAGGAGGTCGAGGTCTGGACAGCGGATGGACGCGGCAGCGTCGGAATCGTCGAATCATGTATGGTGTCTCCCGATCTCCAATGGTGTCTCCAGATCTCCACATCTATGAACTTGTGGCTGCCGAACGCGAGGTATATGTCTCGGTAGACCTTACTTGAGAATAGCCTCAATTAGTGCCGCAGGCTCCTCGCGCTGGGGGAAATGGCCAACGTTGGGGATGACAATACGGTCATAGCCGTTCAGGAAGAAGCGTTCTTTACCTTCGCTCGTGGCCGGTAAGAGGCATGTGTCTTCAGCGCCGTGAAGAAGGGATGTCGGGACGCTTATGTTCGGCGGCTGCATACGGCTCGTTTCGAGCGCGTCATAGCGTGGGTCGCCGAGCACATTTCCCCACCGATGGCGGTAGTAGTGAAGAGTGACCGCGATCCAATCCGGATTATCCCATGCAGGTGCCGTTTCTTCAAAGGCATTCTCCTCAAACACCCACGTCGGCATCCAGGTCTCCCAGATAAACCGGCAAAACGCCCTGCGATCCTGTTCGAGGGCCAACTGACCCTGCTGCGTTTGAAACAACCATTGATACCAGAAACACTTGGATTGGGACAACGCTGGGATCTGGTTAGGGTTGTTGATCCCGTAGCCCACGGACAGGATGATAATGCGCTTTATGCGTTGCGGCCAATTCGCAGCGACGAGATAGGCGGCGAAGGCTCCCCAGTCATGGCCGACTATTGTGAAGCGGCCTAAGTTGATTGCGTCGGCGAAGTCTACGACATCCTGGGCCAGAGCGGTAGCCTGCCCGCTACGAGGGGTCGAGTCATTGAGAAAACGAGTAGCCCCGAACCCACGCAAGAACGGTGCGAGGCACCTATAACCAGCGGTGGTGAGTGCAGGGAGGACCGCATCCCAAGTCCTCGGGCTATCCGGCCAACCGTGGAGGAGGACGATCGGGTCTCCATCGACGGGTCCGCTCTCCTCGTAGGCTATTTCAAGAATCTGTGTGCGTGCCGTTTTGGCTTCAACCGGCATCAGACCTTCTCCTTTTCAAAATTACGACGTCTGACCACCAGTAGAGTGATCATATGAGTTGCCGAATCCGGATTTGTCAGCCTTTGAGCGACTCAAGAATCCTTTTCGGAATTCCGGACTCGCATGGCACCCCGGTCTGACACAGCCCGCACCCGTAGCCGTCAAACCCGTAATGCTGTTTCACGAACTCACCGCAGGTCCCTCCCGCGTGATCCCAACATTTTACCTTGTTGTGTCCCTCTTCGGTCACCGCTCCCACGGGGCAGCGTTTTTGGCAACCAGTGCATGAACCGTCGTAGAAGAAAAGGCAGTATGCATGATGATCGTCGTACTGCCTCTCCGTAGGAGGGATGGTGAGACTTGCGACGACGGACCCGACCCGATGCGCCTTACCTTTCACAGTAATAAGGCCGTCGCAGAGACCGAATGTCCCGAGGCCCGCTGCATAGGCAGAGTGCCTTTCAGACCACTTTGACACGAAGGCATATTTCGGGGACTTCTCCCAGGTCCATTCGGGAAGAAGCGCCGGAGCAAGCGCTCTCACACCTTTGCGACCGAGCTCTTGCACAACATGGCGCCGGAGACTGTTGTTAAATTCCTCCCCGGGAAAGCGAGCATGTACCCACCTCCGAGACGGGTAAAACGTCTCCTTGCGATTGTCCGCTTTTGTGATGGAGCGGTGAGGAAGCACCCAACTGATTACGGTGAGATCCTCAGCGCTGACCGCCGCATCGTGGTATTTGAGGGAGAAGGCCTCAAGTGGTGTCCAGTGCAAGTCTCCAATCACATCCTTATAGGTCTTGTAAAGCGGATCGGACCCTGCCGCAAAACCCACGAGAATGTCATCGAAGGCCTTTTCGTCCGGCTCCATCTTGAGTGAATTCGCGCGAGAATTCTTTACGTAGTCCGAGACTAAAGCGGTAAGCCACGTGCGTTGATCCTCAGACATGATCTGCTCCTTACTCCTTCTCATTTAAGCATCGTAGCGGCAGGACGATGGGGGGCGTCTTCTCTCGGCTCCCAAATGGCTCTGCTTGACAGCTTACGTCGATTAATGGTTACGGACTTTTTCATTACCTATTCCTGGGACAAGTGCTTCCGCAGATTGACAGGAGCTGTACATTCTGTCAAATGATTAAAATTGATGTCTGCCATCATCCTGAGTGATACCAAGAAAGGACGTCAGATGGATATCAGCCTACTGAGAGTTTTCAAGGCAGTAGCAGATGAAGAAAGCGTTTCCGGAGCCGCAGAAAGGCTGAATTACGTGCAGCCCAATGTCACCGCCCGCGTTCGACAATTGGAAAATGAACTCGAGACGCCGCTATTCTACCGGCGGAATAAGGGAATGACTTTAACGCCCGCCGGCAAGGTCCTTCTAGAATACGCGGATAGGGCCTTGCGTCTGATGAAAGAAGCGGAAATGGCCGTCCGGGACACGGGCCGTGTGACGGGGCCACTATCCATAGGCTCAACGGAATCGGCGGCTGCGGTACGATTGCCTCTCGTGCTTACGCAGTACCATCGGCAATACCCCGATGTGGAAATTACGCTTTCAACGGGCCTGAGCGACAAGCTGATCGAGGAGGTGCTCGATTACAAGCTTGACGGAGCGTTTGTATCCGGCTTGCTAGGGCATTCAGACATTGAACAGATAGAGATAGTGACCGAGGAACTGGTCGTTGTAACAGAGACCAAGGTGGAATCTCTCGAAGCAATTGAGAATCCGACGTTGTTGGTATTTCCTGCCGGCTGCTCCTACCGGGCAGTCCTCGAAAACTGGCTTCGGTTGAAAGGGATCGTGCCGTACAAAGTCATGGAGCTTCGCACGTTGGACGGGATTCTCGGATGCGTGGCCGCAGGTATGGGCATCACGATATCTCCGCTTTCCGTGATCACTCACCTAAACTACGCCGGTTCAGTCAATATGCACAAGATTGCTGAACCATTTGGAGCACTTCCGACTCTCTTCATCCGAAGAAAGAACGCGGTGGAGACCAGAGCGATCAAGGCCTTCATCCAGCTTGCGCAGGACCTTTACGGCGGATCGGGCCTTTCTCAGACCGCAGTTCCCGAAAACCATGACGAAAAGAGCGAAAACCGACGGGGTTCTGGCGGGTTGCGCGGCTAAATCGCGACACCGTAACACCAAGCAGTGAACTGGGCGAATTCCGGGAATTCCGGAATTCTCAGTCCCCGGAATTCTCAAATTCGACAGGGGAGAGACGGCGATCAAGGCGAAGAAATAATGACCTCGAATTCCGTTCGGACCTACATTCAGCCCTGAAGGAAGACAGGGAACGTAGCGGTTAGCAATTTTCCGGCCAATCACGCGTACCTGAGGCGGCGACCTTTCGCTTCCGGCACTGGGTCTCCAAACTCACGAGCCGTGTCAATCCACAACTCTATGGCTTCTTTCACATTCTTCAGCGCCAATTCCTCAGTGTCCCCATGAGCCATGCACCCAGGAAGTTCCGGAACTTCGGCCACAAAGACCTCATCTTCGCTGTTCCAGTAGATAATTATTGTATATCGTTGCATCTACAGCTTGCCTCCCGATCCGTATCGAAGTATCACTGCCCGCACTTGACGCACCTGATAAGCCTTAACTTTCGCGCCGTCACGCTGCAAGTTGATCTTCTCCTCGATCCCGTATTTCCTGAAGATGTGATGGCTGCCTCGTTGCCTTTCTACAAATCCCAATCGGAGTAAAACTTAGCGCAGATCCTCAAATGCTACATTTGTGTCTGAGGCGCCTCTCAAGATCTCGAAAAGCAGTTTCTCATATTTGCTCACGGGGTCTCTCACATTTCTATCTAATTTCGACGGACCATACCCGCTGAACACCACCATTCTTCAGGACTTGCATGTTGACTCACATCATCCGTCCAAGCATTCTCTGATCGTGGCCGATGAACTCGGTCGTGTTAAGCCTAAGAGAGACCGCTGCTTCCGATCGCCCTTCCGCGTGATACGATATGGGTGGCCTGCAGAGCCATCCGCGTAACTACTTCCCTTGCCCTTACGCGTTTACCAGGGGCCGTGCTTCAAGACGGACCATCTGGCTGGCTGCTCGAAACACCGGGCCTGGAGTGCCCGGAACCCCAAGTTCGCGACTATGGTTGTCTGGATGAAGGATGAACCCGTCGGTGTCAAGAGGAAGGAGCGCGATTGTCCCAGCAGGACCGGGTTTTCGCAAACTCTGACGGCAGCATCCCTCACGAGGACTCCCTGACTCGATGGTGGAGAACGGCGGCAGAAGCCGTGGGCTTCGATCCCAAACCGACGGTCCACGATCTCCGGCACTGCTGGTTCACGAATGCCGTGCGGAGCAGTGTGTGTCCTCACATTGCCGACGCCATCTTGGGGCACCGGGACAAGAAGAAACTTTACAGATTCTCCACCTCACTCTCAGCGACGAAGATCTGATCAAGGCCATCGACATGATGAAGCTCGACATAGGCGAGACAGAGATTCGAGTACAGAGGTGTTTGCCCGAAGCCTTTGGCTCACTCAATCTCATGGGAGTGCCGGCGGAGGACTACTCGGCAAGATCGGTGAAAGTGGCCATCGGGGAGTGGGTGCCTGAAAACGAGATCAGACAAGCCACGTTTGAAATCCGCTCCACTCTAGCATTGTGATATTATTGGCGATCATTGGTCAGAGTTCGTAATGAAAATTTCAATATTCAAGATACGTACGCGCCCCCGAATTCCGCGATGCGCCCACTGGTCTCGCCGCTCGTCACCCATTACGAGGACCAGAATTCACCGCGTGGCAGGCCTGACTGTCGGATTATGGACTGGCGCGTACCGATGCTCAGTTCGTGGTGGTCAGGCACGGGGATCGTGATAGTTGTGTCCGATTCCTTCTTCTGCATGATGACGTGACTCCCGCGACGCCGTATCTCCACGAAGCCGTGTTTGGCAAGGATTGCGCACACGCTGCGTCCTGAAAGAACCGGAGCCTTACCCAACGGCCACATCCACCTGCGTGACATAAACCTCTTCTCTAAGTCGCTGTTTCACTTCAGTTGCGGAAGCCGTTTCAAAGAAGAGTTCGAGAGCTTCTCGAAGATTGTCGCGCGCTTGTTCAACCGAATTTCCTTGGCTGGCAATATCCAACTCTGGACACAAAGCCACGTAATAATCACCTTCTCGCTCTATGATCGCAGTAAGTTGTCTGCGCATGTTGCCACCTCTGGAGGCCGGCTGGTTCTCTGGAACAATGTCCAGCGGGCCTCAATTTCCATATTAGCACACTCGGGAGCTGGCCTGAAGTCCCAGCGGTGCACCAATCTCAGTCCGGTGGCACCATGGTGCTTTCGAGCTTCTCTGTGGCATTCTTGTACGTGCACATCCTCAAATGCACATATGTCAAGCCAGACACCATTTCCAAACCGAAGGTCCACGATCTCCGGCACTGCCGGTTCACGAATGCCGTGCGGAGCAGTGTCTATCCGCACATTGCCGACGCCATCGTGGGGCACGGGGACAAGAAGAAATCCTTAGAGAGTCTCTACCTCACTCTCAGCTACGACGATCTGATCAAGGCCATTGACATGATGGAGCTCGATAGAGGTGAGACGGAGATACGGGTGAAGAGATGAGAGTGGGAGTAGTCCCGGATTAGGGTTTAGGACCGCGAAGAATTGGGTATGGGGTACCCGGAATTCGGTCCAATGCTATCACAAAATGATTGCAAGGTGGCGACCTGCGTGCTATCGTTACTTCATGAACAAAGCGCAACGCAGGACACTTGAGGCCATTTTCTCACAACCGGTTCCCGCGACTTTCGAATGGCGGCGCATCGAGTCCCTGTTTCTGGCGCTTGGCGCACAAATCATCGAGGGCGACGGATCACGGGTTCGATTCCTCCTGAACGGCGTAATCGCCACATTCCACAGACCCCACCCTGCAAGAGAGGCGAAACCATACCAAGTTCGTGACGCACGAGTATTTTTGGAGAGAGCTGGAGTGAAACCATGAGCACAATGACTTACAAAGGATATGCAGCCAGGATTGAGTACAGCGATGAAGACGGTTGCTTTATCGGCCACATTGCGGGAATCAAAGATATCATCGGTTTTCACGCGGAATCCGTCAAAGAATTGCGTGCTGCCTTTGAAGAGGCTGTGAACGACTATCTGGCGACGTGCGAAAAGTCCGGACGAGCGCCGCAAAAGCCCTATTCAGGCAAGCTGATGCTGCGAGTGCCGCCTGAAGTTCATGCCCGCGCGGCAATGATGGCTGAAGCGCATGGAATGAGTCTAAACCAGTGGGCAGCCGAAGTTCTTTCAAGAGCTTTTTGACAAAAACCAATTATTGGTGCGGTTTCCGTTGATCATCGAGCCCTATGGGGGATGGGGCGCGGAAACAAGAAGAAATCTTCGCAGAATCTTTACCTCACGCTCAGCGACGAAGATCTAATCAAGGCGATTGATATGATGAAGCTCGATATAGGCGAGACGGAGATACGGGTGAGGATGTCAAGGTCTGCATAGCGGATGGACGCCGCGGGGCCGGAATCGTTGAATTAAGTATGGTGTCCCCAGATCTACCAGATCTATAGTGAGCGGTATAAAAGTACGCGCCAAATGACGCGACAAAGCGGCAGCTTTGTGCTATGAGAGATCCCACTAATTTCCGTGGGGAGGCGTTGGTATGCCGCGACCAGGTCTGAGACTTGCCGA
>JBFMDN010000060.1:0-35206 GCA_040753915.1 Thermodesulfobacteriota bacterium
CAGCGATCCTGACATTGAACATGGTGGAGCTCGCCTGCAACAGCTCTACGAATCGCTCATAATCCTCCCGTCCGGGGAAAATCACTTCATGGCGTCTGCCCCTGTTCATCACATGGTACCAAGCGTCCGGATATTGAATGCGTAATGGCCGTGACAAGGAATTTCTCTATAGCGATGTGCAACATGAGTCAAGAGAAGACGTGACCCCCTAGTCCCCCTTCTCGTGGAAGACTGATCGTGAGATTCCCCAAACACTGGCAAAGGCTCGTTGACAATGCATGCAGGCCCAATTATATTTTTATCCCAAGGGCAGAAACTAACGGATCGACTGAACAGGCTCAAGAAAGAGGTTCTTGTTCCCTCTGGTCGACCCGACGACGGAGAAAGGGATTGGACAGATAACGCATTGGAGCAGCATAAACAGATCCCCTTCCATGCGGTGATCGCAAGCGAGAATCGCAGGGCTTTGAATTTCGTGCTCATGGCCAACGATATTGTTGCCGACACGAAACGTTGGAATGTTCCACGGGAATGCGAAGTGGCTCGTACTCCTGAATCGTTGGCAGCGGTTGTTGAAAGACTTGTTCACCACGGTGACCACATTATCTTCGTTGACAAGCTTTTTGACCCAGGAGTGAAAACACCGAGGTGGCGTGAGATTCTTTGTGCATTCATAGCATTGGTCACATACCGAGACGGAAGGCCACCGGTCCTTGAGTATCACACGATGATGGATGAGTCCGCATTCAGTGCGGCCAGCGACCAGGGAAGGCAGGAGATTCAAGAACATTTCGAGTCTTGGCTCGCTGATAATCTTCCCAGTGGAGTTGAAATCACCGTCTTCCTCTGGAGCGAGGACTTCGCCAGAAAGCGGGTGCATGCACGGTGCGTTCTGACTGAAAGAGGCGGGATGAGGATTGACGCAGGCCTCGACCGAGTGACGGATGACCACATGACGGATGTCATGCTCATGGATGACACCCTCTATGCCCAGCGATGGTCGATGCTTTGCGAAGCTTCAGACCTCTTCAGAAACGACAGATCCAGATTCTTGGCGGAATCGGAACGCAAGGGGTGGGTTCACGCCGCCGTGATCAAAGGGAAGGATGAGAGAAGTCATGAGTGAAGTTCCTGAAGCAATACGAGACGTATTCAACGAACTGAAAAAAGAGGTCCAATGGCTGCACGCTAGATGGTTGATTTACAGGCAGCTATTCGGACACTCGGAAAGAAGGATCGAGCTACTGAACGAGAGTGCCTCAGTTTTCTTCTTCGTCATTGAAGAGGTACTGGTTGATGAAGTGCAAGTTTCTTTGAGCAAGCTGACAGACCCAGCTCGTACGAGAAGGCACGAGAACCTGTCGCTGGAGCAGTTACATGAGAGGGTGTGCGAGCTTGACGGCCAAGGCTTGTCATCAAGATTACGGGAAATCCTAGACAACTTGCACGAGCAGTGCAGGGGGTTCAGGATTCGGCGCAATAGACGTTTGGCCCACCTGGACCTGAGGACAGGTTTACAACAAGGCGCTACTCCGTTGCCGGGAGTCTCAAGAGAGATGATTGCTGGTGCTCTGAGCCTCGTTCGTGATTACATGAATACGATTGAAGGCCACTACTGTGAGAGCGAAACAGGGTACGAAAATGTTATCATGACTAGGCAAGATGGAGAAGCGCTGGTGCTCAGGCTCAGGAACGGACTACGCTACAGCGAGCTGGTGAGAAACGGGACGATCTCTAGGCAGGACTGGCTTGAAGATGAATGGAGAGATGCTTAACGCTCCGTGGCTGAAGCTGCGGTTTGTATGTTGATGGTTACCCCAACAGGGCATCGCTATCATGTTTAGGATAGGGAAATGGAACCGAAACTGTATTTCTCGGATGTTTTTGAGGTTGATGAAGAGACTCTGGAAGACTACGGAGCCTTCAACATCTCCCTGGTCACAGACCTCCCGCTTTTTATTGATCCATTTCTGCTATTCAATAGCGAGAATCCGGAGTATCAGCAGCTTCACGAAAAGATGATCGAGTACCTCCGTTTTCTAAAGAGACAGTCAGAGAAAGGTCGAGTGACTCCAGGTCTCCTGAAGGCATGGTACTTTTTCTCCGAGGTAAAACAGAATTGGCTGGGATTCTGCGGCACAGGAAATTCAGGCCGAGGCCTAGGCAGACAATTTGCGAGTTCATTGGATAAGAACCTTACCCTGATCTTCAAGGATTTTGGCGACGAGAAAATCACTCGTGGGAGTCACCTGGAAAAGCTTTGCCTCATCGGGGCCGGTGTAGGCAGAGACATGATAAGTGATTTCACTACGAACCTGATTAAAGATTATCTTTTGAATTACACTCAGGACTTTGCCTCGAAATATATTGATCCCAAATTGACGCAACCGGTCGCTGTCAACAGAGCCTGCTTTGATTATACCCTTCAGCGCTGGATGCCAAAGAAATATGTATTGCCATTTTATGATAATGATTATGTGATCCTAACTCCAAGAGATATTCTGACAAAAGATGACACGTGGATAAATCACTCCGACATGGTAAACAACTTCGCAGAAATCCCGGAAGCTATCGAAAATGATGTTCTCAGAGGGCAGATCAACAATTATCTCTATTCCCGCATTCCGGAAGACCGAGAGTTGACAAAAGATGAGTACGTGAGAGTTGTTCAGGCGACTCTCTCTCGTTTCCCTGAATTGATGGATTACTATATACGCAAGAAAGAGAATGATGGCGATGAGGCCGTTGCGGTCAGTTGGGCCAAGGTCTCCAAGTCTCAACAACTCTATATTCGCCAGTTCGGACAATTGGTGTCCCTCCTCGCGCAGAGAACTGGATTCTATGAATGTCCATCCAACACGAAGGATGAGACCCGTGAGAAAATCATGTTTCTTAAGGATGTTATCGAGAATAAAGGCGGCCACCGCATATTCTATGTGGGTGGTGAGCCAATCCGAAAAGAAGAGGATCTGCAAATACTTTTTCGCCTGGTATGGCACGGAACTCCGTCAGATGTGAGTCGTGAGGTGAACGATGGGCGTGGCCAGGCAGATTTCAAGATATCAAGGGGGGCGCATGACAAGTCGTTGGTAGAGTTCAAACTTGCTAGAAACACCCAGCTGAAGAGAAATCTCGCAAGACAACTCGAAATTTATAAGAAGGCATCTGACGCTCAGACGGGCTTCAAGGTCATTCTGTATTTCACCGAGGAAGAGCTTGAGAAGGTGGAAGGTATTCTGAGAGATCTCGATATGAAAGCCGACCCGAACATTTACCTTATCGACGGGCGGTTGGAGAACAAGCCGTCGGGATCCAAAGCCTGACCTTTGGGAAGGCTAAGAGGAGATTGTTCGTCCTGCATTTGTCAGAATGGGCTGCAAGCCCGGACAGCACCAGATGGGACCCCATTGCAGCGGGGCCCGCGTACGAAAAGTGCTCAGCGGTAATGCAAGGAAGAAGGCATGGATCACCTGGAGACTAAGACCCCTCCTACCACCAATAGGTCGATGAGGAGGACAGCTACTATCGATTATAATGTTGCCGTGCTTTATCCACTTTTGATCAAAGAATGGCATCCAACGAAGAATGAGGGAGTGGAGAGAACGCTGTGGGATGTGACGCCAGGTAGCAGGCTCAAGGTATGGTGGCTGTGCTCCGAGTGTGAGCACGAATGGGCGGCAAGTATCCGACGCAGGGCTGGAAAAGGAACAGGCTGCCCCAAGTGCGCCGAGAAAATACGAGGTGCCAAGAATTCGCGGCCACGCCAGGGACAGAGTCTCGCTGAAAAATATCCAGATCTTGCTCGGGAGTGGCATCCCACTGCCAATGATCGCGGTCCCCAAGATGTCAAACCGCACGCTAATTATAGGGCCACGTGGCAATGCCCTAAGTGTGGAAATGTCTGGCAAGCTGACATCAGGCGTCGCGTGCGAGGGAAGGGTCGGTGTAAAAGATGTGAGAGCCTTGCACTGAACCACCCGGAGTTACTGGATGAATGGCATCCGACCTTGAACAAGAAATCACCTTATGAGTTGACGCCCGGCAGCAATTACAGGGCAGTATGGCGTTGCTCAAGGGAGGGACACGTCTGGAAGGCCAGCATTCATCATAGAACGATAAGCGCTAGCGGCTGCCCGGAATGTGCGAAAAGTCATCAGTCAATCAGGCAAAGGCGACCTGGGGATCGTGAGAGCCTAGCCGATACCTATCCGGATATTGCTGAACAATGGCATCCAACAAAGAACGTGAACGAGTTAGGAGAGATCATGACTCCACATGATGTTGGGCCGGGAAGCGGTTACAGAGCAACATGGATTTGCGGCAGAGGTCATGAATGGGAAACCTTGGTTCACGTGAGAACTGGTGGTGCTAGTTGTCCTAAGTGTCGTCCCAAAGCGTCCAGAATTGAAACTAGGCTCTTTGCAGAGATGAAGGCAATTTTCGGTGAAGTGACGCGAGGAAAACATCTGGGCAGAAAATCGATTGATATTTACATACCTAAATATCGAATTGGCATAGAGTACGACGGAAACCACTGGCATGAGGACAAGATCGATCATGATAAGCGAAAGAGTTTAGAGCCCTAGGCAGAGGTGTCACTTTGTTCCGGGTACGAGAGAAAGGACTGGAACAGATATCTGAGAGAGACATCATGCTCAAAGGCGGAGAAAAAACTCTCTCCGTAATCAAGAAATTGCTCAGGACATTGCTGGCAAGTTGTCCCAAATTCAGTGAAGACCATGCGCAAGTGATTAAGGATTATTTGAAACGGAAGGACTTTGTGGCCGAAGAGGACTACCAGGAAATCGTTCAGTATTTCCCGGGACCGACTCCACCAGAATCCCTCGCCCATTTGAACCCAGAACTAATGTCAGAATGGGATTTTGAAGCTAACAAACTGCTGCGACCTGAAAACGTGAAACCCGGCAGCGAGGAGGAGGCCTGGTGGAAATGTGAGCATGGTCATAGCTGGAAGGCTCCGATCAAGTTCAGAGCACGAGGAGGAGGTGCCTGCCTAAGGTGCCGGAGTTTGGCGTTTCTCTATTCGGAGATAGCCGAGGATTGGCATCCCATCAAGAATAAGAAAACCCCATGGGACTTTTGCGCCCGCTCATCAAAGAGGGCCTGGTGGAAATGCAAGACGTGTGAGCACGAGTGGGAAGCTGTCATTTCTAACAGGTCGGGAGGCTGGGGATGCCCCAAATGCAAGTCGACAAAGCAGTCTCGGAGGCAGCGACTTCCGGAACCAGATAGGAGCTTGGGTGACGTGAGACCGGATCTTGCAGCCGAGTGGCATCCGGCACTGAATCTTGACTCCGAAGGCAAGCGGATAACTCCGTGGGACGTAAAACCAAACTCAAGTTCCAAGTTCTGGTGGATATGCAAGATGTGCGGTTTTGTCTGGCAAGACAGTGCTAGCCATAGAAACCACGGTAGAGGTTGTCCGCCTTGCGGAACGCTGAGGAGAGGCCGAGCGAAAGCTCGACCAAAGGCTGGAGAAAGCTTTGGTGATCTGTACCCCGAAATGGTGAAGGATTGGGATACCGAAAAGAACGACCGGACCCCATATGAAGTCAAGAGAGGTAGTGGATATAGAGCAGCCTGGAAATGCGCAGAGTGCGGAAATGCGTGGGTTGCCAGGGTTATGGACAGGACGGTGAACAAGAGTGGTTGTCCTGTGTGCTGGCGTGAGAAACGGAATCTTGGATACCCGAAACAGAGAAAGAAGCCTGGCCCTGGGCAAAGTCTCGGAGATAGATTTCCTGAACTGGCTAAGGAGTGGGATTTTGAAGCGAACGGAGGCTTGACTCCTTTTGATGTATTCCCGAAAACTAACGAGAGAATGGCTTGGATTTGTCGGCATGGCCATAGGTGGAAGACGGTCGTTTATGCCAGAACTAGACGCCATGGTACGGGGTGTCCTCATTGTGCCAGATTAGGAAGAAAAGGAGGCAGATCAGCTTCCTGAACCGGAAGGGATTCCAAGATGTCTGTTCTATCGGTTGATTTGGCGTATAAGTCATACGCAGACGTAGGATCTGTGGCACTGAGTTGCGAGAATTGCACCATAGAGTGCGAGTTTTGCGAATTGTACGGAGAGGATCCACCTACTCCGGCAGAATTTGTCGATAACCTTTGCCATCTTAGCGACTCAGTTGGCGCAAGAGTGCTTCTGCTTGATGGACCTCAGGGCTGGAAGCATCCGGACAATGGACTGGAACATTCCCGGCTATGTGAGCGGGAACTCAACACTCCTGCAAAGACAGGCTTGCCAGGCAACGTCAAACCGGCCAACTATACTCCCTTTGTAGAGTTCTCCATTGAAGTCTATCAAGAGTTGACTCAAAGGGGATGGCATCTCTTTGACGATACCACTGATTGCAGCGGACAGCGTGTGCTGATGGAGTCATTCCCTATGTCTGCATGGCGAGTACTCGGGATACAGCCTCTACCGTCCAAGCGGAAAGCCACGGGGCGAGACATTATCCAGCGGTTCGGGACACTTCAGAGCCAATTCCGGTTGAGGACTCCCCGCACCCCATCTCATGACGAATTGCAAGCACTGGTTTCTGGATTGGGAGGAATAGCCTTTGAGCTAGGCGCTGAGCATTGTTTGCAATCGAATGGTCGTTGCCCTGAGCTTTTGGATGGAACTTGGCGAGAAGGGTTTATCGTGAATCCTAGACCTGCGGCACTATGGCCAGAGGAAGTACGCAAATGAGTCCGACCGGTTACGGACTTGGTCATGAGAACGAAAGGATCGAAAGGATGGAACCTGTGCCGTCAGACTATGATCACAGCGATAAGATAGGCAATGAGGGAGACGTGGTGAAGCACGCAGTGCTTTGCAGACTTGTGGAAGCACTTCTTGACCAGTCACCCACCGGACAATTTGTCTATGCCGAAAGTCACACAGGAAGGGCTGTCTATGTACTGCCTGAGAGAGGCAGATGGGTGCACGGGATTAAACCCTTCTCGGAGAATCTTCTGGATCTAGAAGCACTGGACGCTCGCCCCTGCCTTTCTCAGAAGCGCACAAACCTCAACGCCTACAGGAGAGCGTGCTTCCCGAAGAAGGCTCGGACAGGAAACAAATACTACGGTTCCAGCGGGATGGTCCGGCACATGCTCAGGGAAGCGAGAGTCCCGTTTCAGTTTCGGCTGTGGGACTCGAACCCTGATGTCGTCAAGAGTCTGGTAGAGCATTACGGCGATAGTCCAAACATCGCCGTGGAGCATGGCGACGGGTATCGCGGGCTTCAATCGCTTCGTACAGCTTCTTTGGTGCTGATCGATCCGATTTCCGTCCAAGACGACCATGCCAATATTCTGGCCAGCATGTCACATCTCGATAAGTGCGGAATTCCATTCTTATGCTGGGTCCCTCTGTTTGGCGAGGACGATCCGATATACGACCAATTCGAGCGAGTAGCCAAGGAGACTTTTGCTACGGTTCGCGTGACGTGGCAAGTCCGGGAGGGAAGCACCTGGGGGTGCCAAGTGACCGTGACTCAGGGCTACGGAACTCTCTTGGAACAAACCTGCCAGGAAGTATGCGAGGTGATGAACGCGAGGCCTTGGAAGGTCCGAATCACCCAAGACGTTTGATGTGCGGCTGAGGCTTTAGCAGGCGATGATTCAAAGCTTCTTCTTGCCTCTCACGCTTATGGGCCCGATGCCAGATGTGTCGTAAACCTCAGCGGGATTGAGGAAAGCTTTCCAGCGTTGATGGTGGATGTTTGGAGTGAGTAGCGCGACCAATCCCTCACCATCGCCAGTGTCTAATCCGTGTTCGAATAGTACCCCGGCTTTTTCAGTGAGAATGAACCGTGCGTGGAAGGGCTCTCCGTTGAACTTAGGCTTCCATAGGTGAACCATCAGCTCCCATCCCGCCGGGATCTCGCTCTCCAGGACTTCTTTGCAAGACTCAGCGAACTTCGTGTAATCCCCTTGGTGGGCACCAAAGCGTGCATGATATTCCAAGCGGCTGGGGGGTCTCTTTCTGCCAGCCGCCGCAGCCTTGAGGAATTCAGCCAAAGGATCGACCCAACGCGATTTCTTGAACCGAGGTCTTCCTAGGTCCTCCCTCTGATGAGGGAAGAAATACGGGTCCACAAACAGAATCTCATTACTGGCCTTGAGCAAAGCCGCAACTCTGTGTGCCATGGCTTTCTCCGACCGTGGGACCGAGAGGGCCTTCCACTTTGTGATCTCCCGTTTCTCCGAGTACTTGCTGCGAGGAAAATCGTCTCTCACGAGCAAAGGATCGGCCGTGATTTCCTGCCACCAGCCCGCCAGACCAAAGTCCGAGATTTCCTCCTCGTCAAAGAATGGCCTCGGCTCATATTCCACCACAGGAAGTGGAGAATCGAATCGAACCGGTGAGAACGGCACCAACGTTGGATCTTTATCCGACGCCAAGACATCAGTGTTCAGCTTGAATAGATTTCTTAGATGGTCTTTCCTGATCTCTCTGATATCCGAAATCTTGAACCAATACGGAAACAAAGCTCCCACATCGTGCCGGTCTCTGTGTTTTTCTCGGACGTTTTGAATGAACTCTATGGGAATCTGCTCCTGAATAAGGGGATCATCCAGATCCAGGTCTTCTTGACCGGCCACCTCAATGATCTTGGCAACGTGCAAACTGGCCGGTTTCTCGTCATAGAAGTAGCCACAATACATGTATAGGTGAGTCTCTTGGTCCGGTCCCTGAGCGCGTATTTGTTCGTTGAATTTTACAATCCAACGTTTCTCCGGTTCCGGCATGCCCAAGGCTCCACTAATGGATATTTTAGGCCACCATGTGTAAGGGGCCTTCACCCTCTTCTTTCTTTTCTCGTATTGCTTCTTCAATATGTCAGTCCACAGGCACACGCCTTGTGACGCCCCTGTGCCGAAGGCTTCATCCGGATTCCAAGCCAGAATCGCGTGGACAGGACATGCTTGATCGAAAATCTTTAACGCGTCATCGGATCTCATCGGATACTCCTCCAATCGCTGGCACCTTCAGAGCCATCGTTGATGGGTACGGGCTGACCCCGGAACTGGTCAGGGCGCCCCAGAGCAGATGAATCCGGCCCAGTAGTAAGGATGGGACAGATCGTCGGGAGATGCTTCTCCCAGCGAATTCCCCGGCTGAATCTCAGGGTATCCCGGAGGCGACCAGCCCTCAACTCAATGTCTTCAACTCCCAAGTCCCGCATGAGCTCCAAGTGATTCATCCGCCCAGCCTTCTTAAGCCAGAGCTGGGCTTCCCTAAGGGACTCGGCCTTTCCCTTCCCATCTCGTATTCCCTCGTACATCCTGGCCATGAGGAGCGAAAGGCGGTTGGGAGCCCCGACACCTCGTCCGTAAGTGCGGAAGCAAGGAAACCTAAAGTAAAGGGGGTCAAGTCTGCTTTTCTGCTCTCGACTCATAGGATGCGTCGCTCGATCGCTTCCACCTTCCTCCTTAAGCTCCTATCCTTTCCGATTCTTTGCTCCATGCGACTACCACGCTGCTCACGCTGCTGTAATTCTCCAGTCCAAAGGCAGCCCCTATGGCTGCCAGCGTCTGACCGGACAGCCGCCTGGCAAGATAGATGGCCACGTTTCGCGCGTCATTGCTCATTCCTCTTCTACTCGAAAGCAGCTCCTTGCGATCCAGGCCAAAGCTCGCGCATACGACAGATTGTATGTCCTCCAATCCCGGAGCAAGGGAGCGCGGAGATTGAATGCGTAATGGCCGTGACATGGGCTGTCCCTATCACGATGTGCAACATGAGTCAAGAGAAGACTTGACCCCATTACCATTACATTAAGCGTGTTCCGCTTCGTAGGGAGCTGATTCCTGTCTTAGAGGAAGCCATGAGGATAACGTCCATAGAATACGACCATGTGTTCCTGATGAATGACCAGAAAGGCATCCGACCGGTCAGTGCCGAAGCGTGCAAGAATCCGTGGCGCCGACGGATCTCAAAGCTGGGATTCGAGAGCAGGCCGAGGCTGCATGACTTGAGGCATACTTGGCGGGCGAATGCCAGGCGGTCGGGCATGGACCCTATGATAGCCGAGACCATTCTGGGCCACTGGAACCGGGAGCGATCCGTTAACGAGAGATACGGCCGGCTTTCCGATGCGGAGCTTCTTCGAGCCGTAGATTCCATGACGTTCGATAATGGAGAGACCGAGATCCTAGTTTCTCAGCCCGATTCTGTGAAAAAAGGTAACTGGATGGTAACTGGAGAGGGATGCCAAAGAAAAAAGGCCGGGTGCGATCCGGCCTAACTTGTTGATTTCCTTGGTCGGGACGACTGGATTTGAACCAGCGACCCCTGCATCCCGAATGCAGTGCTCTACCAGGCTGAGCCACGTCCCGACATCGCTTAAACTACAGGCTTTTTGCGCCGGTGTCAAGTGCCTGTTCCTCGGAAAATCGTCCTCGGGCTGACTCCAGGCCGACACGTTTATAGCGGTTGCCAATAATAATTTCCGTTTCTCTTCCTCACCTCTAACGGGCGAGACGCCCGTCCCACCGGTCTGCGAACCTCCCATAAATGTTCTCGGCATATGAGAAGCGGAAAGAACTTTTGCCCTCGGGTATAAAGGCAAGCAATCTGGCATAATCCGGAGTGCACCAAACGGCTCCTGACCGGTTCCTTGGGGGTGAGGTGCGCGACCACAGAATTAAGAGGGCAGCATAAAATCGACGATTTCGGCTTCTCGCCTCGGGTCACTCCGAATCCAGCACCTCTCGCACCTTTTTGGCCAAGTCCTGGACAGTAAAGGGCTTCTGGAGAAAGTTCACTCCTGCGTCCAGAACCCCGTGATGGACAATGGCATTCTCAGCATACCCAGACACGTACAGCACTTTCATTTCAGGAAATTGCTGAGACAATGAATCAAACAGGCGTCTGCCGTCCATCTGAGGAAGCACCACGTCCGTCAGCAACAGATGTATGGGCCCCTGGTGTTCCATACAAACTGTCCTTGCCTCCTGAGGATTGCTGCACTGAAGGACACTGTACCCTAGCGTTTCAAGCACTTCTGCGGTTAGCTGGCGCACGATCTCATCGTCCTCTACAACGAGCACGGTTTCCCATCCTCGAAGCTGGGTTGCTGCAGCGGCCGCTGGTGAGGCGGATGTGTGTACTGGGGGGCGTTGAACAATCGGCAGATAAACCTTGAACGTTGTGCCCCTGCCCGATTCACTGTACGCTGATACGTGCCCTTGATGCTGTTTTACGATTCCATATACCGTGGAAAGGCCCAACCCAGTGCCTTTCTCTTTTTCCTTTGTGGTGAAAAAAGGATCAAATACACGAGGCAGTACTTGTGGGTCGATGCCATACCCAGTGTCGGACACGGCTAAAGTCACGTACGGCCCCGGTCGGACCTCGGGGTGGGTTCGGGCATATGCTTCATCCAAGGAAACATTAGCGGTTTCTATAGTCAACTTTCCGCCTGTGGGCATAGCATCGCGGGAGTTGATAGCCAGGTTAAGAAGGATTTGCTCGATTTGCGTCTGGTCTCCCATAATTATGCCTATAGATGGATCCAGATATACTACAACCTCGATATCCTCTCCTATAAGTGGTTTGAGCATTTTCTGAAAGCCGGCAATCACTTCATTGAGGTTTAGCGGTCTCAAATCGAGTATCTGCTTGCGGCTGAACGCAAGAAGCTGTCGTGTCAGGTGTGCCGCCCTAATTCCTGCACGGTTTATCTGCACGATCTCGCTGCGATATGGAGAATCCGCCGGGATACGTCGGGTCAACACATCCGAGTAACCAATGATTGCGGTCAGGATGTTGTTGAAGTCGTGTGCTACACCTCCGGCCAACTGTCCGATCGCTTCCATTTTCTGGGCCTGGATAAGTTGCCTCTGAAGGCTCTTTTCCTCGGTGATGTCCCTCGCGACGCCTATGATCCTGTATATTCTGCCGTCAGGCCCCTCAATAGGCACCAGTGACGTAAGAAAGGACACTTTTCCCTTGGGCACATCAAGGACTTCTTCGTAGTGTATGGTTTCGCGTTTTTGAACACACATCTGATAATGGTTGTTAATGTGCTCTGCAACTTCTTTTGGGAAAAGATCATCCGTGAACCTGTTCGCCACCTGATCTGTAGTCAGGCCCACCGCTCTTTCCTCAGCGGGATTAAAGCTGACAAACTTGAAGCGTCCTTCAGGAGTGACATCTACGATGAAGATGCAGTCGGATATATTCTCATACAGGCTTCGATAAAAAGCCTCGCTTTCGCTCAGCGCTTCCTCCGCTCGCTTGCGGTCCGAAATGTCAAGAACCATGGAACGGCTCTCGACCAGGTGTCCGTTGGAATCTCGGATTCCGTTTACCGTGAGACTAATCCATAGGGGAGAGCCATCCGCTTTTTGCATTTGCAGTTCCTGATCGACTACCGGTAATCCCGCGAGGAATCGCTCAAATACCTTTCGAGCCCTTCCCTTACCCTCGGGGGTGTCCGAATACAAATCAAACACGGGCTTTCCCATCAATTGGTCCCGCGAATAACCTAAGAGCTCTTCTGCCCGACGGTTGCACAATCCAATGATGGAATCCGTCCCCACCGAGAAATACGCACAAGGGGCATTCTCGTACAGATCCAGGAATTTGGCTTCCGACCGCCGAAGATCGTCTTCTGTCCGCTTCTGTTGGGTGATGTCAACCAGTACGGCAATGTTGCCAGTGATTCGACCATTGACGTCGTGCAGAGGAGAGGCGTAGATGCTGTAATCGATAGGGCTGCCGTCGCGCCTCTGCCGCCGCACTTCCACCCCCTCCAAGGTCTTTCCACTGCGTATTCTTTCTCGAAAGCCCTTGAATTCCTCCTGGCTTTCGGCCGGCACGCTTGGTAGCGGGCGGCCCATGACCTCTTTGGTGCTCCAGCCGAGCATCTTCTCTGCCGCCGGATTCCAGACCATTTGGACGTTTCCGTCCAAGTCAAGACCAATAATCGCCGTGGGCGCAGCCTCAATGATGGCACGAAGCAGGTCGTTGGACTGCTGCAATACGGTTTCGGCCAGCTTACGTTTGGTGATGTCGCGAGTGACATGAACTGAACCTATCACCTGACCTTTTTGATCTACCAGCGGAGACACTCGAACATCATATGTCCCTCCGAACCGAGGTTCTGCCACCTCGGCTGAATGTTCTTCACCATCCATGAGAAGCTGAGTGTGGGGACACACGGCGGGGGGTTCCTTCGTCCCGTGAATATGCTCAAAGCAGCGTTTTCCGATCAGGTCCCGCTCCGTCATCCCAAGGGCATTAGCCATAGCCTTGTTCGCCCGGATAATCTTGTGTTGATCGTCCAAGACCATGATGCCGTCTGAAATGGCATTAAACGTGCGTTCCCATTCCTGGTTGGCTCGATACAACGATTCCTCTGCCTTCTTGCACTCACTAATGTCATGTAATATGCAGTGGGTCTGTCTGAACCGTCCCTGTTCGTCACGTTCTATCTTCCCATCAAAGGCTACAGTGATTGGGGAGCCGTCTTTTCTGAGCATCTCGAATTCGACCCGATGGATCTCACCCGCGGCTTTGAACGTGGGAAAGTTGATATTGAAATGATCCTGATGACCAGAAGCCAGAAAATCGCCGAACCACCTCCCGATGACCTCCTCGCGGTTATATCCCAAGGTGTCGAGCCATGCTTGGTTGACTTCCAGAAAATAGCCGTTCTCGTCCAAAGATTGGTACCCCAAAGGAACGGTCTCATACAGCAGTCGAAGCCGTTCTTCACTCTCTCGCAGGACCTTTTCTGCCGCCACGAGCCGAGCTTCAGTGGCCTCCATTGCAGACAGCTTTTCGCGCGTCTCTCTGAGCTCGCAGAGGAGTTGCTCTTTGCTCTTGTCCCGGTCTGGCATGGCAGGTCCCCCCTGATGATACAACTTCGGTCGCCTGGCGGACGGTCCTCTTGGAGGATCTTGTCGCATTTTTCATTATATATCAGTTTGGAAAGCCGCAAATCAGGAAAGCACTGGGGTCAGGCTCGATTCTTGACGAGTCTAGGATGGCGCTGGTCTGTTAATAGACCACTGGCCTGGTCTAGACTGAGCAGACGAGTTTAGAAGGTGAAAGGGAGATCAAGAAACAAGACCTGACCCTTCGGCTGTCGCAGGAGGAGAGGGGGCGATCGGACGTTTTGTGAGGCCCTTTGAACGGAGAAGCTGCAGTCGTTTCTTGACCGCTTCCTTGTTCCTGTCGGTGAGGATGTCGGCGATTTCGCGGTTGCTCAAATTCAGGGTCAAGACAACAAGATCTTCTCGCAGGGTCCACGCTTTGGGCGAGGTGTTACGTTTTAAGCTCTTGAGAATCTTGAGCTCTTTCGGCGTGAACTGGCTCAGCAGAGCGTGGCTCTGCTTTATGCGACCCAATCGCTCGTCGTGACCGGCTTCTCCCTCCGACGCCTCCTCTCGATCCTCGGAACGGTCAGCGTCAAGGAAATCCATTACGAGACACGAGTCGAGGTCACTGAAATCCTCAGTTGCCTGAGAACCGTTTTCTCCGCCGCTCGTCTCTTCCTGACTGCTAGTCGTTGTCCTTTCTTGGCTGTCAGTCACAATGCTACTCTCGGATTCTCTCCTGCTGCCTGCACGACTAGACGCGCCGCAGGTGCAAAGCTTGTCACAGCGACACAGCTCAGCGCTCGTTGAATGGACCCCCTGGATCCCTCGCCTACCCGACCCGGATTCTCCCCGTCATCGATCGCCAATTCGGTCAGACCCCTGCTCTGCCTGAAAGATCGGTGACGTCACCCTCAATCGCTCTTTACCACAGGTACGGTCCGAGAAATTGTGCAGAAAGTGGTCGGCCCCGTACCGTACTTGCGTCCTGTCCGACTCTCTTGCGGGCGTTTGAGACCGATGCTCGAGACACTCCGCTTCGATTCTGGGAGAGACGCGGAGCTTCAGCAGATGCCCGGTGGACGGGCGCCGTCGTGGGAGGGGCGGCAGCCACAGCGGGTTCACCCGGCTCCACCACGCGGGCTTCGGTCCCGTAAATGTGGTTCGGAGTCCCGTACCCTTGATAACCGTCCTGCATCCAGCCGGATAGATTGGAACTTCCCCCGAACCCAAGGGCCCCTGACCAGGAGCCGGAACCTATTCCACATCACCCGGCGCCTGCACGCCAAGGTGCGGCGATCATCAGCACCCCGACGACAATTGCGACGGGCATCAGCCTGTTTAATGTCATATCACCCTCAAAATATGAACTGAACGCCAATGTTCATTTCACACCTTTTCGTCGCACTTGTCAAGGACAAGTTCCGAATTGCGTGTCATCCCAATGAAATAGAACCACGCGCCGCGCTTTTTCCCTTGAGGGAGATATCCACACCGCACTCCAACCACTCAGCAGCCGTCTCGTTTCACACGGAAAAACCGGCGCTTGCCTACCTGCAGCGTCTTTTCCTCGGCTCCGACCGTGATCTCCTGAGTCGAATCAGAGAGCTTTTCCCCTTCGAGCTTTACAGCCCCCTGATCCACCAGGCGTCTCGCTTCAGTCTTGGAAATGGAAGCGCACCTCGCGATCAAATCCAAGAGGGGGATCGTAGTCTCAGTGAACGAAAGGAGTGGGATTTGATCCGGAATTTCCTTCCGTTGGACTACTTTCTCGAAATGCTCCTCCGCCCGGGCAGCAGATGCGGCATCGTGGTATTCTTCTACAATGCTGAAAGCTAGAGCCTTCTTAATCTGCATGGGATGCAATGGATCGCCCGCCTCCTGGTGTTTCTCAACTTCCTTGAGCGCTGCCGCATACCGGCTCACTAGATTCTCATCCACGTCCGTGAGCAAGGTGAAATACTTGACTATGAGCTCGTCCTTGATCGACATGGTCTTTCCGAACATCTCTTCTGGAGTGTCGTCAATCGCGATGTAGTTTCGCTCCGTCTTGCTCATCTTCTTCGATCCATCCAGACCTTCGATCAGCGGCGTCATCAGGACAATCTGAGGGAGCTGGCCGTGCTGTATCTGCAGATCTCTGCCCGCAAGCAGATTGAATTTCTGATCCGTGCCTCCCAGCTCAACGTCGCACTGCAAAGCTACCGAATCGTACCCCTGCATGAGAGGATAGAGAAATTCCGTAATGCTTATCGGGTTTCCCATCTTGAATCTCGCCTCGAAGTCGTTCCGCTCCAGCATGCGCGCGACCGTTGACCTGTAGGCCAGGTCGAGGCAGTCCGCGAACGTCATGTTGTCGAACCACTCCCCGTTGCTTCGCAGCTCCGTCTTCTCCTCGTCAAGTATTTTGAATACCTGGCTCTTGAACGACGCAGCATGCTCCCAGACCTGCTCCTTGGTCAGCCTGACCCGTGCCTCGGAACGTTCCGTGGGGTCTCCGATGCGTGCAGTGAAATCCCCTATCAAAAAGATGGCAGTGTGGCCGAGCTCCTGGAAATGCCTCAGTTTTCGGATGGTGACCATATGCCCCAAATGGATGTCCGAGGCAGTGGGGTCGACACCGAGCTTGACCCGGATTGGCTTTCCTGTCTCCAAGCTCTTCTTGAGACGCTCTCTCATTTCTTCGTCGTGGATGATCTCCTCAACGCCTCTCATGATTTTGACCATCTGCGTATCAATATCGGGGAAGTCCATTGCTCGCACCTTTCATGAGCTGGATTTGCTGTGGGGTTGTTCTTCGACGGACCGACGAGTTTAACCCATACCAAGGCCGTTTTCAACGCTGTTGTGCATGGAATGGTGTCCTCTCAGGGCTGAAGCTCCGGTTCAGGAGCGCTTAATCAGATGGAGGAATACTTCTCGATTTCCTTTCTGTCCCTTGATCGGGCTCTCCATTTCTCCCAGGAATTCGAATCCGAGCTCAGCGGCGCGTTCCTTGACGGCTTCGAGGACTCTCCGTATCTTCGCTGGATCGCGCACCACGCCACCTTTTCCCACTTCGAATCGTCCGACCTCGAACTGCGGTTTTACCATGGGAAGCAACCACGCGCCAACAGGAAGCAATTCATAAAGGACGGGCAGCACCAATTTGAGAGAGATGAACGATACATCTACCACTGCTGCGTCTACAGGATGCGGCAACCCGGAGGCCTGGAGCGAGCGTACGTTCGTGCGCTCGAGCACGCTCACTCTGGGATCATTGCGCAGCGACCAGTCGAGCTGACCGAAGCCCACATCCACGGCAATGACCTTCGCTGCTCCGCGTTTGAGCAGACAGTCAGTAAAGCCGCCGGTGGATGCACCCACGTCTAGGACCCGCAAGCCCGCTGGATCGATCCCGAACGCATCCAGGGCGGCCTCGAGCTTTACCCCGCCTCTGCTGACGTACGGTTGCTCTTCGATCAGGCTGATCTGCACGTCTTCTGGGATTTCTCTTCCCGGCTTGTCTACAGGGACGCCCTCAACGAGCACCTTCCTGGCCATAATCAGTGCCCGCGCCTGACTACGGGACTGCACCAGCCCCTTTTCATACACAATCGTATCTAGCCTCTTCTTCTTCCGTTTTTCTTGCATGTCACGGGCGGGCTGAATCAGGAGCCGGATACAATCGTGAAGTCAAGCACATCTATGATGCTGAAGCCGTAATAGAGGTAGACCGAACCGCTTCCCAGGAATTGCGCCGGATCGTGGATGGTGAAGTGATAGGTGTACGGGCCCTGATGATTGACGAGGGTGACCGTATCCTCGTACTGTCTCGAATCGGGGAGACGGATCACGAACTTCAACGGTATTTCCGACCGCGTCCCCTGGTACGAGAAACGGACCATAAGCGTCAGTCGATCTTTAAAATCCGAGACGTTGATTGTGCGGCTTTCGCCGACAAATTGCCATTCGTCGTCTTTGAATATCGCGGGCCCGAATTGCAGATTGTAGATGGACACTTTGCCGGGCATCTGCCAGGACAGCTCGCCAGGGGTCTCCGTGACTGGAGGAGCGGCCGAAGTGGTCGGCGCCGGCGTCGCCTCCTCCTCACCCAAAGCTCTGGGGACGCCAAGCACGGTTTCCGAGACAGGGAACAGTATGAGTAGCAAAAGAACGAACAAGAAACATCGCTTGCGTCTCAGGCCGGACGTGACAAGGAGTCTCATGCGCCCCACCACTTGGGTTTGATTGGTTTAGCTGTGACTTCCGGGCCCCTGAGTGCTGGATGATCTGACCAAACACCTCCCCCGAATTCTTCATGCACCTCCGGTCTGCTGACCGTGGCCCCGGTTGGGGCTTCTTCTTCCTCGCTCCTATCGAAAAAATCGAAGAACTGGTCGCCAGCCCTAGTTCCGCTGGTTTCTTCGCCTTCTGTTTCCTTTCTCCTTCTGGACCCGAGATAGCTGAACAACCAGGAAAGTAGGATAATCACTATCAGGGGGATGAGACTGTACAGCAGGTTGTCTATTTTTTCCATAGGGTTGTTCCTCCGACGATCTCCGAGCCATCTAGAAATTATGATGCCACAAAACTCGGTTTGCTTCAATTGCCTGATGAAGAGTTGATCCCCTGAGCTCTCTCAGACCCTCATGTGACTGGGCTATCCTCCACCGGATTGGCGGCATTCGGCGATTTTGTGTTGAAAAATTACCCGCTCATAGGGTACATTACATCGCTCGTCTCACGGACAAAAGACTTCCAAAAGCCTTAAATCGAGGAGGTAGAGGAAAATGGGCGCTCGCATCCATAACTTCAACCCAGGTCCTGCTGCATTGCCGTTGTCTGTGCTCGAAGAAGCCAAGTCAGCGCTCATTGATTTCCGTGGCACCGGCATGTCCATTGCCGAGATAAGTCACAGATCTTCCGTCTTTGAGGAGGTGCTCAACGATGCTGTGGCCAGAATCAAACGGTTGCTCAATCTGCCGGACAACTTCAAAGTCCTCTTCCTCCAGGGAGGCGCGAGCTCGCAGTTTTTCATGATTCCCATGAATTTGATCCCCGAAGGGAGCTCCGCAGACTATATCAACACCGGCTCCTGGTCCACCAAAGCCATCAAGGAAGTGGACATCCTGGGCAAGCAGTACAAGGTGATTGCATCGAGTCAGGACAGAGATTTCTGTTATATTCCCAAGGAGTACACGGTTACGCCCGGAGCAGCGTATCTCCACTTCACGTCGAACAACACGATCAAAGGGACGCAATGGCGCGAATTTCCTTCAGCCGGGGATGTGCCTCTCGTCTCTGACATGTCGTCAGACATCCTGAGCCGTCCGTTCGATCCGACCCCGTTCGGCCTGATTTATGCCGGAGCCCAGAAGAACCTGGGCCCTGCGGGGGTGACCGTGGTCATAATCCGCGATGACATGCTCGACCGGGTCCCCAAGAACTTGCCCACCATGCTCAAGTACACGACACACGCGGAGAAGAACTCCCTGTACAATACACCTCCGTGCATAAACATCTACGTTGTCGACTTGGTGCTCGCGTGGCTGGAAGACACCATCGGCGGACTCGAGGCCATGGAGAAACTGAACCGTGAAAAGGCGGACCTGCTGTACACATTCATTGACGAAAGCGGATTCTACAGGGGGACAGCGGATGCGGATAGTCGTTCTCTCATGAACGTGACGTTCCGCCTTCCGTCAGAAGAACTGGAAAAGGAGTTTGTAGCAGCGGCCTCCCAGAGCGCCCTGGGGGGCCTCAAGGGGCATCGTTCGGTGGGGGGATGTCGAGCCTCGTTGTATAACGCCATCGGAATCGAGTCGGTTCGTGCGTTGGTAGATTTCATGAAGGATTTCGAGGCAAAGCGGGGCTGATCGCCAGGCGGATGCGTATTTTGGGGGTGAAAGGAATTTCCAGGCCGGCGGGGATAATGCTCCTCGCTTGCCCAGCAGAAAGGACAGAAATGAGCTACCACGTCCTCGTTGCTGACAACCTTCATGGGAAGGGGATCGAGCTTTTTGCTTCGCACCCCGACTTCCACGTACAAATTAATACAGGCCTGTCGCCCGACGCGTTGAAAGAGGTCATCGGTCCGTTCCATGCGTTGGTCGTCCGGAGTGCCACCAAGGTCACTGCCGACGTTCTTGCTGCGGCCAAAGAGCTCAAGATTATCGGTCGAGCAGGAACAGGCCTGGACAATGTGGACGTCAGGGAGGCTAGCCGGCGGGGCATCGTCGTGATGAACACTCCGGGTGGCAACTCCGTGGCAGCAGCCGAGCATACCATCGCGCTGATCATGGCGGCTCACCGCCATATCCCTGCCGCAAACGCGTCCATGAAACAAGGGAAGTGGGAGAAGAAATCCTTCCAGGGCCGCGAAATGGCAGGACGAGTCCTGGGAGTAATCGGGCTGGGCAAGATAGGCGGCCTGGTGAGCAGACGCGCTTCTCGAGGGCTCAAGATGAAGGTGCTCGGATACGATCCCGTTACGACCTCCGACGCGGCAGCTCAGGCAGGCATCACGTTGGCTACGCTCGAAGAGATATTCCGGAAGTCCGATATCATTACCGTCCACACGCCGCTGAATGATGAGACCAGGAACCTTGTCGACGCCCGCGCGTTTTCGCTCATGAAAGATGGTGTCATGATCGTCAACTGTGCTCGAGGCGGCATCATAAACGAGGATGCGCTCTTGGCCAACCTGGAATCTGGAAAGGTGAGCTTCGCGGCTCTGGACGTATTTTCTGTCAGTCCCCCGGGAGACCATCCTCTTGTCATGCATCCGCGAGTGATAGCGACACCACATCTCGGAGCGGCCACAGATCAGGCCCAGGAGCGTGTTGCCGTGTCGATTGCCCAGCAGATCATTGATTATCTTGCTCACGGGGTTATACGCAACGCTGTCAACGTTCCCGCGATCGATACAGCTCTCGGTCAGAAGATCGGACCGTACGTGGAGCTTGCCGGCAGACTGGCCCAATTTCTCGCCGGACTTGCGCCTGCCGGAATGGCCGAGGTGTCTGTAGAATACTGGGGCGAGATGGCTTCCTGGGACGTCACGCCAATCACGAACGCTGTACTGGTCGGCCTTCTCGCGCGCTCGGAAGGGATGGACGTGAACCAGGTGAACGCCCCCTTCATCGCGGAAGAGCGAGGCATTAAGGTCCTGGCCACGACGATGAAAGAGAGCTCCGATCACGGGTCGTCACTAAAAATTTCGCTCACGTGCACCGAGGGGTCAGTCTTGAGTGTGCACGGTGCTCTCATCCAGCGCATCGGATTCGAGCCCCGTATCATCGGCATTAACGACTTTATCACTGAGGCTGTGCCCGCAGGGGCCATGCTCGTCGTGACTAACAGGGACATCCCCGGCATGATTGCGGGAATGTCTGGCGCGCTTTCCGCTGGTGGCGTCAACATTGCGCAGATGAATCTCTCCCGAGAGTCACCGGGAGGGAAGGCCATGTCCATCTTGAACCTGGACAGTCCTGCTAGCGAATCGACTTTGGATGCAATTCGCAGCATTCCGGGTATCCTGAGTGTACAACAGGTAGTCCTCGATTCTTAGAGCGCAATATCACTATGGAGAAAGGTAAGCTGCTTTGAGCACTTTGGTGGTTGTGGGAACTCAATGGGGAGACGAAGGAAAAGGCAAGATCGTTGATCTGCTCACGGGCCGTGCAGATGTGGTCGTGCGGTTTCAGGGCGGAAACAACGCGGGTCATACCTTGAAGGTTGCCGGCGAACAGATAATAGTTCACTTGATTCCGTCTGGCATTCTGTACCCGAACACGCTCAACATCATCGCCAACGGAGTGGTCGTAGACCCAAAAGTCCTTCTCGAGGAAAAGGACGAATTGCGCAAGAGAGGGCACTTTCAGCGGGACGAGCAACTGCTCATCTCCGAACGTGCGCAAGTGATAATGCCCTATCATAAGGTGATCGACCACGCCCGCGAGGAAATTCTCGGCACCGCGAGGATAGGGACTACGGGCAGAGGTATCGGGCCAGCCTATGAGGATAAGGCCTCCCGAATGGGCATTCGGATAAGCGACCTGATAAGACCTGACCGGCTGAAGGAGCGGGTGACGGGATCGCTGGAAGAAAAGAATTTCCTGATCGAGCACCGTTTTGGCCGTCCTAAGCTGGACCCCGATGAGATAGTGGACGAATACCTCGAGTACGGTCGTCTCCTAAGACCGCACATCCAAGATACGACCGCAGTGCTGTGGACAAAGATATCCGGTGGAGCCCGCGTGCTGTTCGAGGGGGCTCAGGGTACCCTCCTGGACATCGATCATGGCACGTACCCCTTCGTGACATCTTCCAACGTGGTCTCCGGCAATGTGTGCTGCGGATCGGGAGTGAGCCCCTTGAGACTCCAGCAGATCTGGGGAGTGGTGAAGGCCTATTCCACGCGCGTCGGCCAAGGAGGATTTCCCACGGAATTGCACGATCAGCTTGGTGATCTTATTCGTGAAGGGGGCCACGAGTACGGCGCCACTACGGGTAGACCTCGGCGTTGCGGCTGGTTGGACATGGTAGTGCTCAATCACAGCGTCCGTCTCAATGGCATCACCGGGATAGCCCTGACGAAGATGGATGTGCTCACCGGAATAAACCCCATCAAGATCTGCATTGGATACGATCTGGACGGCAAACCTCTGGATCGGGTCCCCGCGGACATGGGCGATCTCGAGCGAGTCGTTCCCCGTTATCGGGAGGTGAAAGGCTGGGAAGAATCACTGGGAGATTGCCGCTCTTTCGACGACCTGCCGAAAAATGCGCGAGATTACGTGGAGACCATCGAGCACCTGACAGGCGTTCCGATTACGCTCGTGTCCGTGGGACCGGCACGGGACCAAAGCATACTGAGAAAATCTCCCTTTTGAGGGATCCTGTTTGCCGGGGCTTTGTGGCAACCTTCTTTCTTGATATCAGGAATGAAAACCGCAGTAGACTGCCGCGCAATGCCAGAGGCAGGCAGGGACGTTGCGGAAAGCAGGCGACCTGAGGAATGTTCGTGTCCGGACGACGGAGCCGATTGGCCCGGAACGAGGGGTTCCGCTGTTGCGAGCACTCGTCTGACCGCGCTTTTTGTGGCGGCTGCCCAAAATAATGGCCGTTTCTCCAGCGTGACAATGACGGGCGAGACGAAACTGTCTCAAAACTCGGGAAACAGCAGAAAAAGTGGTACGGTGAGGGAGGATACTGCCCATGGAGCCCTCACCCCACCCTCTCCCAGAGGGAGAGGGCTCTGTTATTCCGGGCGGTTGCAAGTCCCCGCTCCCTTCGGAAGAGGGCTAGGGTGAGGGTGCAAAAAAAGAAGCGTGCCACGATCTTAACATTTGCCGCAATTCCGAGACACTTTCAGACGCCCGTCCCGCCGGTCTACAATCCCCCCATCTGTCTCCTCGACGCGCGAGAAACGGACACAACTTTTGGCAATGACTATATTCACGAAATCGTAATCACTCTGGGGGCCGGCGCATCACGTGTCTTCTGCCTGAGTGCTCATAATTATGGGTTGTCCTTCGCCGATGATGTCTTTACCTCGAGTGATAACCCAATCCCCCTCGTTTAGGCCTTCACAAGCTTCCGCGTACACGTCGTTGAGGGTGCCCACCCGTATCGACTTAAGGTGCGCGGTGCCATCTCTCGTAGCAGTGAAAACTCGGTTTTGGTGGTTGACGCGCATTTGATCCATGAGAGCCGCGGTAGGGAGTCGCAGTACTCGCTTTGTCTCGCTGTAAACCACGTCGCCTCGAGCGAACATGCCCTGGAGAAGCCTCATGTCCTTGTTATCGACATAGATCCGTATTTCAAAGAGGTTGGCATCATTGGAAGCCGGATCGATAAAGGAAAGCTTCCCCTTGAACTTCTCTCCTGGATAGGAATCCACCGTGACCTCTGCGTCAACTCCTTCTCCAAGGATTCTCTTCACATTCAGCTTTGCTATCTCTGTGTCCGACAGATATGCCTGAAGATACACCCGGCTGAAATCGCTTATCTGGAAGAGCTTGCCGGATTCCGGTACCCAGTCGCCTTTCTCGATGAACCGTTTTGAGATTCGTCCGGAAATCGGTGCGATCACGCGACATTTGGTCAGATCGTTCATTGCCTTGGCAAGGGTGGCCCGGTCCGCCTCCACCTGAGCTGCTATTTCTTGAAATTCTGAGAGCTTCTGCTCGTACGCTGTCCCGCTGATCGTTCCCGATTCGAAGAGCTTCCGGTTCTTCTCCCATTCTATCCGTCTGTAAGCGAGAGTCGCTTCATCTTTTTGCAGCGTGGAAGAGGCATGATTCGCTGTCTCCTTAATCTTTGTGTCATCGAAGACAAGGAGCACATCTCCCTCTCTCACCGCCTGTCCGTCAGTTACCACGATCGATTTGACCTGTGCGGACACTTCCGAAGACACAACGGTGTTGGCTATGAACCTGAGGGAACCTGAAGCCTTGACCGAATGGCGAATGTCACCCACGTCTACCTTGTGCACCCCTACTCGCACGGCCCTGGGAGCCGGTTTCTTCGCTTTCGTGTCCTTGCAGCCCGAAGAGAAGAGAAGCGCACCGGTAGAGGCAAGGATCACCGCAAAGCCTAACCAGACGTGGAGACTTCGAGTCCTGGCCCTGGAGCGACCGGACGTCTCCCGTTCGGTCTCTGTCGTGCTCCACTCTGAAGGAGAAGGGCTATCTCCGTTTTGATTCGGGGCCTTAGGTACGATTCCGTTCATTGACACGTGACTATCCTCGATACTCCCTCTGAAATTGGAGCACATTCATCCTTTCCGAGGTGTATGGTCATCTATATCGTCGAACACTAGGGTCTGAACCTTCCAGTAACGATTCTTTATGTCGTCTAACAGTGCGAAAACCACGGGAATGAGTATGAGGGTAAACAGAGTGGACACCGCCAGCCCGCCGACGACTGCCGTGGCAAGCCCATTGTAGATCTCAGACCCCGATCCTTGTTTCAGCGCGAGAGGGAGCATACCGAGGACCATTGCAATGGAGGTCATAAAAATCGGTCGCATCCTCCTGGAGCTCGCCAAGACGAGTGCTCGATCCCGCTCCACTCCCTGCTCGTCCATGAGCTGCACCGCGTATGTTATGAGCAGGATTGCGTTCTTGACCACCAGGCCTACCATCATAATGTACCCGAGCATCGTGAACGAGTCAAAGTTGACGCCGGACACGGTAACAAGGACGTTGGCACCTACTACGGACAGGGGTACGCTCAAAAGAATGGACAGGGGCTTGAGAAACGATTGAAACTGCATGACCAGCAACAGATATACAACGACTACGGAGAGAGGAAACACAAATTTAATAGCCTTCGTGAGCGCGCTCAATTCGTTGACCGCTCCGACGGGCACCACTGCATATCGTGGAGGGAGTGCTACCTTTGAGTTGATCTTTCCCATGACTTCGCGGAAGACGTCCTCCAGAGGGCGATCTTCTATGGTAAGCTGCACTCTCGCGCTCCGTTTGGAATTGTAGTGGTTTATCTGCATGGGGCCGAACGTGGTCTCAACAGAAGCCACGGCAGTCAGAGGAACCTGAACGGAGCTGTCGCGGGAGGAAGTCAAGATGATGCGGCCCACGTCTGCGACCGTCTGCAGATTCGTTTCACTCCCCATAACCCGGATATAGTAGTACCGGCCCGCAACGTCGTACTGGGAAACCGTCTTCTGGCCACCCACCGCGGCTTCCACCGCATCCGCGATTTCCTTGACCTCAAATCCCAGGTATGCGGCGCGATCGTGGTCCACGCGGATCTCCACCTGGGGCTTTCTCAAGGCAAGGTCCGTATAGCGGAACACAACACCCCTGGTGTCTGCTCCTATTGTCATGACCTGGTTGATAATCGGCTCGAGTATTTCGTAACTCGTCCCCATTACCCGCACGTCTACCACATTGGATCTGGAAAAAATGTTGCCAAACAGCGGGAATTTGATCGGGTTCACGACACGAAGTGGAAGATCCTGGGAATGCTCATGGGCTTTCCGCGCAATCTCCTCGACGCTCACCCCACTGTCTTCCTGCCGCTCGCAGACGATGTAGATGTGGTTGCGGTGGCTGTTCCTGTTGGGGATGGCGACCAGGTGTCGAACACCCTTGATGTTTTTCCACCGATCTTCGAGGACCTGCATGTACCTGCTCGTTTCCTGCAGGCTCGTTCCTTCCGGCGGTTCCACTTGGACGCGAATGAGGTTCGTGCCGCCAGTGGGGAGGTATCCCATTCCTGGAAGCATCCAGATAGAGACAGCGAACAGGATCAGGCTCGAGCAGATGAGAGCGACCTTTTGGAGATATCCAGCCAGAAAGATCTCGAGCCATCTCAAGATCGTGCGAGACACCACAGCCCCCACACGATCCAATGCAGTCAAGGGAGCCAAAATCGTCTTTAGAAGTCCCGCGGGCTCCCTATCTTCCCTCATCCACCGGGAGGCCAACATGGGGACCACCGTGAACGCGTCGAACAGGGACAGGAAAATCGCCACGGAAATAACGAAGGCAACAGGTGCGAAGAGGGTGCCAACCTCGCCGGACAGCATCAGGATAGGCATGAACACAGCGGCAGTGGTTACCGTGCACATAAAGGCGGCCATCCCGACTTCCCGAGTCCCGTCCACGCATGCCTTGACAATGCTCTTGCCCTCTTCGTACCGATGGCGGTGGATGTTTTCCAGGACAACAATAGCGTCGTCGACGATCAAGCCGATGGAAAGGGCCAAACCTGCCAGGGATAGCACGTTGATTGAGTATCCGAACAGGTACATCCCCACGAAAGTTCCGATAATCGACACAGGAATCGACGTGCCTACAATGAATATGCTCCTCCAATTCTTCAAGAAAACGAAGAGCACGGCCAACACGAGGACAATCGCCTCCACGAGGCATTCTCGGACTACTGAGACAGCGTCGCGGATGTAGTAGCTCTGGTCGTAGATCTTCTCGAAGCGCGCGCCGAGCGGCTCGTATTCCTTTCTGAACTCAGCCAGCTTCCCGTCCACCATGGTAATGGTGTCTATGATGTTGGCACCGACCTGGCTGAAAACGCTAAATATAATGCCCTCTTTGCCGTTTATACGGCAAAAGGAGTCCGGCCGCTCGTACTTGTCCTCGATGGTTGCTACATCCGACAGATAAACCACGGGATCGCCAGGTTTTGAGATGATGACTCTGCCGAAGGCTCGCGGGCTGCCCAATTCTCCTACGGTTCGGACGGTCCACTCACGGTGTCCTTCCACAAAGTATCCTGAGCTCTGATTGAGATTGGTGCGATCGATGTAGGATTTGACCTGAGCGACAGTCAGACGTCTGGCTTTGAGGCGCTCCGGGTCGAAGGTGATCCGCATCTCACGAACCCTGTTGCCGTCGAATTGGCAATCCCCCACCCCGGGGATTGTCTTGATCGAAGGAGCTATCTCCTTTTCTGCCCACGTGGACATGGTCACCAGATCTGCGGTTCCCGTCATCGCGAACTGGTATACGGGCAGGCTGACCCGTTCGCTCGCTTTGAAAATCTGGGGCTTGAGCACGTCTTTGGGGAGGTCTGTTACTCGGTCTATGTTCCGCTGAAGCTCGGAGGCCGCAATATCAAGGTTTGTTCCAGGCTTATAGAAGACGATAACGAAAGACTGTCCGAATCCCGAGAAGCTCATTGTGTAGAGCATATTGGACACGCCGCTGATGCTCTCCTCGAACCGATTGGTAACTTCCCCTTCCACTTCCTCGGGTGCCGCCCCGGGAAAGCGAGTGGACACGACCAGCGTCGGCCTCTCGGTGTCGGGTTTGAGCTCGACCGACAGGAACGTCAGACACACGTACCCGAACACGAAAACGAGCAGAACCCGCACAATGACCGTTATGGGAAATCTTACCGACGATTCCGCAATGTTCATGGAAGACCCCGGAGAGATGTCTACGTGCCGAGGAAAAGCCCCGAGGGATGAAAATCCCCCGATTCCGCTCTTGTCCTGCCGGCAGGATCGAGGTCAACAGCGTTCGCAACAAGGGGTTACGTGAAGCCCCAGGGCGCCACCAGCCGCCTCGGGACACACACATCTGGAGCAATGATCCGGCGTTTCTCTCCTGGTGTCAAGATCTGGACAAGGGGTCAGGTCTTGTTTCTTGATCTCTCTGTCACCTCTTAAACTCGCTTGCTCGCTCTAGACCAGACCAGCAGACCAGTGGCCTATTCACAGACCATTGTCATCATAGATTCGTCAAGAAACAAGCCTGACCCCTCGTGCCTGCAACATTGACCGGATCGCAAGAGTAGGTTATGCTCCGAAGGTAGTCAGCACCTTACTAAATTCAAACAGGCGGCGGGGAGCGTCGTTGAGGGGTCTGACTCGACGTCACGAGTCTACCCCCATTCAGGATGGCCGAGGCAAAAGCCCTGGGACAGAGCGGATCGCCCTGAATGGCAGCTCTTCGCCATGCCAACCAAGACGTCCCTCCCCAGCGGCTGGCTCGCCAGGGTCAACTCGCTGAACTCTGCCTGTTCCAAGATTGGAGAGCCGGCGATGGCAAGAATTCTCGTTAGAAGTCTCATGGCCAAGGTGTCGCTCTTTTGTCTAGCAATGGTCATGGTGCCCACGGCAATCGTGGGATACCTGTCATTCAGAGACGCGAGAGCGGCATTGGAAAAAACGCAATTGGAGAAGCTCGAGGCAACTCGGGATCTAGCCCGTCAGTATATCGTGGAATACTTTCAGAATACCGTGAAAGACCTCGCATTCCTGTCTCAAGCGAAAATCATCAAGGACTCCATCGAGGTGCTTGCGTTCTATGCCTCCATGGAAGGGAAAAATGCCCAAAGCGAGTCCATGAGGCTGGAAGTGGGTTCGGAAAAGTACAACATGCTAATCGCTGAGATGGATCCAGTGCTCCGGGACTGGATGCTTCCACTGCAATCCTCTCACGGCTTTCGCGATATTCTGGTCGTCTCGGGACAAGGGCGAGGACAGATCGGATATACACTCACACGAGGACAAGATCTGGGAGCAGAGCTCAAAGCGGGGGCACTTAGCCAAACCCCTCTGGCCAAGTTGTTCGACAAGGTGGCAGCCACAGGGAAGCCTGCCCTGGCGGACTTCAGTCACTACTCTCCTGCGGGAGAGCCCTCTGCGTTTGTGGGGGTTCCCGTCGTCAAGGACAACAAGGAATTCCTTGGTATGCTGGCGCTGCGTATCGGCTCCGGCAGAATAGACCAGATCATGAAGGCAGCGGCAGAGGTTGGGGTCACGGGAGACGCGTTTCTCGTGGGCGAGGACCTCGTCATGCGGTCGAATTCCCGCCAGGATAGTAACTCGATGCTGAAGACCACAGTGGACACGCATGCCAGCAGGGAAGCCCTCAAGGGCCACAAGGGTATCGGGGAGGTGATTGACGGTCGCGGGGAGTCGGTGTTGAATGCGTGGTCTGGAGTGGGACTTAAGGGCGCGTCTGACCTGGGGGCGGCTTTCGAATGGGGCTTGGTTGCCCAGATCGATGCACGCGAGGCGTATGCACCAGCCATGGCCCTGGGAAAACGTTTGCTTGTCGTGGTCCCCGTGGTGGGACTCGTGATCACCCTGATCGCCCTCATACTGGCCAGAGCGGCTACCAGACCTATCACGACCATGGCAGCCATCGCCTCGGATGTAAGTGGTGGAGACCTCACCGTGGAAGTGCCTCCGATCAAGAGATCCGACGAAATCGGGGCCCTGGCAGAGGCATTCAAGAATATGCTGGCGAGCCTAAGAGAGCAGACGCGCCTGGTACTCGAGGGCGTTAACGTGCTCTCCTCCTCTGCTGCGGAGATCTCCGCTGCCATTTCCCAGCAAACTCAAACCTCCTCCAAGACCGTCGCGGCAGTGGCTGAAACCACAGCGACCGCTGAACAAGTGAAACAGACGGCCGGCCTGACCAACGAGAAGGCCAAGAAAGTCGCCGACATGTCCAGACATGCAACTCAGATTTCTTCGGAAGGCAGCAAAGCCACGGAGGAGACAGCGCACAAGATCACATTGATACGGGCACAGATGGAGTCGATAGCGGAGACGGTAGTGCGTCTCAGCGAGCAAAGCCGGGCTATCGAAGACATAATCACCACCGTGCAGGATTTAGCTGACCAATCGAACCTGTTGGCAGTAAACGCCTCCATCGAAGCCGCGCGGGCCGGTGAATACGGCAAAGGCTTTGCTGTGGTAGCCCATGAGATCAAGGCACTGGCCGACCAATCGAGAGAGGCGACGGCGCAGATCAGATCGATCCTCGAAGTTAACGCGAAATGGGTCAGCGCTTCCGTGATGGCGACAGAGCAGGGCTCGAAGGCGGTGCAGGCAGGATTGGAGCAATCCAGCATTGCCGGGGATTCTATCCGGCGGCTTCTTGACAGCGTGAATGCAGTGGCAGAGGCCGCGTCTGTGATTCAGGTCGCGAGCGAGCAGCAGTCCGTAGGAGCCACCCAGGTCTCTGCAGCCATGACCAGCATCGAGCAGGCCATGCACCAACAGGCCTCAGGGACGACCGAGATCGAACAGGCAGCGATCGGGTTGGAACAGCTCGGTATGCAGCTCAAGGAATTGGTAGCTCGGTACAGGGTGTAGACCCCCCAAAGATGGACCCTGTACTGAGCTGAGAAGTCGCTTAGTGCATTTTTGCCAAGAGGGGGTGGTGTAGTTGCTTCAGATCTGTTCGGGAAAGGGCAGGCTTGCAGAAACTGTCTCAAAAGCCGGCAGTCCGTGATAATCGTGACACACTCTCCTCACCCTGACCCTCCCCCCGAAGCGGTGGAGAGGGGATTTCTCAGGCTCCCTCTCCCTCTGGGAGAGGGTTGGGGTGAGGGTGCCTTTCCACGCAGCGACGCCCAATCGTGCTACGATTTTTTGTGTGTCCCGAGTTTTGAGACACTTTCTGATGTCTGCCCTCGCGTCAATAGGCCCTCACCGCCATTCTCGACGAGTGCCACCGAAATCGGTTTAACAGCGTTGCAGCGAGGACGGCTTTGAAAACGAAATGGTGTCAGAGACTCCGATACAACCGGGAAGTCTTCTGCACTGGTTTTTTCGAGGTTTTGGCCTTCTTGCTCTTTACCCGCGCCGACTTCTTGGAAGTCGGCTTCTGCGTGTACTTGGCGAGGCTGGAGGAAGAGCTCTTCTTCAGAGTTGCCTTCTTGGATGCCTTGGGCTTCTTGGAGGTGAGCTTTTTCGATTTCCCCGCAACCGCGGTTTTCCCGCTTGTGTTTCCCAGCAGGCTGCTGCGGGCGTCGTGTTTCGCTGCGAGAAAGACCTTTGCTAGGTCTGGGCCCAAAGGAGCCCCCTGAGTCAGGAACCGACCCGAGTCCGGGGTTGCGGCGGCTTGAGCGCTGAATGAGCCTACCAATATTGCAACAAGGAAAGCTACCACAAAAACCACGCGGGAAGAAAAGGTTGTCATGTTTTGCTCTCTCCTAGTCAAGGGAATTGGCCTATCTATAGCACATTTATTAGCTATTGTCATCAATGAAATATGCGGAATCGGTCGCTCCAAAACAGCGTGATGTGTACACGAAGAACTCTCCACTTGCTATCGCGAATGCTTCCGGTTTGCTTCCAATTCTAGTATAATGACGTCTCGGTTCTCCGATAAGTGGAGAAGCGTGGGAGCACAACGCGGCTATTTGCTCTGAAGTGTTTCGGCCTATATGGTCTCCGCGACACCGACGCACGTCGCGATGAGGGGTTGGGCGTTGAGACACGACGGAACAGAACCTGATCTTCCCGTGGCTGCGAGCCGGGACGGTTGAGGGGAGGTCAGCTTGCCAGATGAGGGGAGCCTTGTGTCGGGAGGCTTGAATGGCAGTTTCGTGCAAAGAAGAGCTCGTACCAGAGTCATTCTTGTGCAACAAGTGGGACATCTTGTGGCAACTGATAGAGGTTGTTGGGAAAGAGACGGCATCCCGCTCGTCCGCTTTCGTGTCTGAACCCTGGATTTGACAAGGGATCTGGTTTGCCCGGATGAATTCACGAGACGACGTCACAGAGAATCATCAGAAGCCATTGTTCAACGGGCCGAGCAGCTCCAGGAAGAAGCCTGACCCCGGGCAAATTCTCGAAGACCTGCGAGCGGGTTTTCGTACGAGACATTTCCTCGCCACGTACGGACTTAGCATGCAAGAGTTCGAAATCATCCTCAAGGATTTAATCCGCAAAGGGCTGTTCACCAAGGAGGAATACAAGAACTGGAAGTCGCACCGGCTCCCTCCCAAAGTGGCGGAGACGAATGCCCCTACGCCCTCTGGCCCACAGAACATAAGCCAGCTTGCCGGACACAAGACTGTTTCCACGTATGTGATTCCTGAACCCGAGAAAAATAACTCGTGGGCTCTGCAGCTTTTCTCCACCGACAGAAACCGCATGGCAGGTGCTGGTTTCAAGGTAGTGCTCCATGGCAAGAAATACGCCTTTGTGGTGGAAAGGCTATTGTTTCGTGGACCTGTCGACATGGTAAGAAGCAAAGCTCCGAGGCCGCGTTCCAAGGAAAAACGCGAGCAGGCAATGGAATTCATTGCCAAGTACGGCTGGGCTGCCTATCTCGAGAACCGAGCGTATGCTGCCAACTTCGATGAGGACGGAATGAGAGAGGCCGGAAAGGCTCGGCTGGTCCTGCTCCACTGCAGGAATGATACCTACGTGGCAGCGCTTCATACCCCAGCACCCGCGATCAACCTCTATGTGGGATCGTCGCTCGAGAGTATTCGCGAACGTCTTGCCCGCAACATAGAAACGAGCCAGCTCAACTTCTAAGTTCAAGATTTCGCCAGTACGATAGCGAATTCGGCCATGGAGTTTACGAAGGGGCATATCAAGAAGGGATTGCGACGATAGGGGCACCCCTTGTGCGTGCCCATGGCGGGCACGAGGCCCGCCCCTACAGCCTCAGGTCCGCTCAACCACATACTGCGTCGGGTCAGGGATGCCTGCCTCAGCGAACCCTTTCTTGCGCAACAAGCAACTGTCGCACCTTCCGCACGCTGCTCCCCAAGGATCGGGATCGTAACACGAATGGGTGATGCTCAAATCGACCCCCAACTCCACGGCTTTCAGAACGATCTCCCGCTTTGTCAGGGCGATGAGAGGGGTGTGGATGCGGGTTTCCCGACCGTGGATCGCTGCTGCGGTTGCCAGGTTTGCCATGTTCTGGAAAGCCCGGATGTATTCGGGTCGACAGTCTGGATAGCCTGAATAGTCCAACGCGTTGACCCCGATGAAAATATCCGTTGCTGGCAGCACCTCAGCCCATGCAAGCGCGAATGAAAGGAAAATCGTGTTGCGCGCGGGAACATAGGTGATCGGTATTTCTGTGGGCAGTTCGTCGACGCTGCCATGTTTGGGAACACTCAGATTGCTCGTGAGGGCAGATCCGCCTATCTGTCCCAAGGGCAGGTCCAGAATCAAATGCCCTGCGGCCCCCATTTGTCGTGCCACCCGCTTGGATGCTTCGACTTCTATCTGGTGCCGTTGCTGATAGCGGAATGTGAGAGCATATGCTTCAAACCCTTCCGCTTTCGCGACGGCAAGACATGTTGTGGAGTCAATTCCTCCTGATAAGAGTACCACAGCTTTCTTGTCATTCATTCGTGTAACCATCCAGTCAGGGCAATCCCGTGAGGCTATGCGCCGGCATCTTCGTAGCGCTGGCGTCTCGCCGGCATCTGACCGCAGATCAATAATCACCGGCAAGATGCCGGCGCCACAAGATCACGCGATCGGCACTAAACCCGTATAGTTCTGGACACGGACCTCAATGTGCTCAATTATCTTACCACTCCGTGAGGATGATGCGAAACAAGCACGACATTTCTTGACTTCAGTCAATTCGTTCTCAGGGGCGCAAGGTTAGACTATTTTTCTGGAATTATCGGCATTTCGTACCGACGGGTGACCGGTGATGGCAGCGCGCCGGTTGACCCCTCCGGGAGCTCTGAGTTATGGTTTTGCAATGGAAAACATGGCGCTCTACAAGGACCGATTCGAGAACCTGATGAGGGTCGCGGAGAAGATTACTGCAACGCTCAATATCGGGGACATTCTCGAGACCATCAGGGATCAGGTGAAGATCACCGTTCCCCATGCAAAGGAAGCGTGTCTCATCCTCGTGGATCCGGAAGCACCCGAATACACGCGTCCCCTGCACTGCACGGTGAAACGGGATCAGGTCAATTGCCACCTATGCAAGCAGGGAAAGGAAATCATCGATCGAGCCCTCGGAGAGGCCGTGCCGTTCCAGTGCAGCGTTGGAAGCCCGGTGCCCGCGCCTGCGGCTGCGGGGTCCAGCGGCGTCCCTATCTGCGAGATCGCTTTGCCCGTGTACGACGGAACCGAGCCTCTGGCGGTGCTTAACGTCGTGACCCATGATGGGGCCGTTTTGGACGAAAGAGACCTGATCCTGCTGAAAGATCTGGCGGGCCTCGCCACCAATACCCTCATCAATGCTCGGAAATACTCCAAGATGGCGCGCCAGCACCTTACTCTCGAACGTATCATGGCGCACATTAAACCGTTTGTCCCAGAGACCGTTCAGCGCATTATAGAAAAGAATCCCGATAGCCCAGCCTTTGAGAAGATCGAGATGGATGTATCGGTCCTGTTTCTTGACGTGGCAGATTACACGCGCATCAGTCAGACTCTGACGCAGGACCGGGTCAATTTCATTATCGAAAAATACTTTTCCAGTTTCCTCGATATCATTTACTCGCACGGAGGAGACGTCAATGAGACGGCCGGTGACGGGTTGATGGCCATATTTCAAGGGGCCGAGCACGACCATCCGCTGAACGCCGCGGCAGCAGCCCTTGAAATACGGCACCGTACCCTCCAGATCAACGAGGAGCTCAAAACGCTCTTTTTTCCTGTCACCGTGAACATGGGCATCAATTCGGGAAAGGCCCTCGTGGGGATGAGTCGATTCGCTGGGGCGGCAGCGACGCGAATGACCTACACGGCATCGGGATCCGTCACAAATCTGGCTGCCAGGCTTGCGGCAACGTCAAAAGACGGGGAGATTCTCCTGGGAGCTGAGACTGCTCGCAGGATCGAGGGGAAAATGGTTTTGTGGGACAGAGGCTGGATGAGCTTCAAGAACTTCGCCGAAAAGCTTCGCGTGTACAGCCTCGTGCCTCCGACGTAGGAAGCATTTCGTAAGCGCGGTCACGTGCTTGAACAAATCCCCAGATGTAGGGTAGCCTTTTAGGCTGCCATTTCCCCAGAATGCGGGCTGGAAAGCCTGCACTACAATGCCCGGTCGGACGAATCCCCAGATGTAGGGTAGCCTTTTAGGCTGCCATTCTCCCAGAATGCAGGCTGGAAAGCCTGCACTACAATGCCCGGTCGGACGAATCC
>JBFMDN010000061.1:0-34202 GCA_040753915.1 Thermodesulfobacteriota bacterium
CATTACGCTCATCGCCCACCTCCCTGAGCCGCCTAATTTGCCGGAAAACTTCTCGCTTGTCGCGTCTTTTTTGGGGCCATCCCCGAAAAAATCACCCAACCACAAGAAAAATGGTGCGGAAGGTCAGATGCGTGGCATTCATAGCAGTCGAAAGCCAATGAGCCTCCGGTAGACATCTAGTCATAATACAGGTCAAGCTTTCGCTGCAATGTGCGTGGATGTCTGGACTCATGGCCGACACGATTGCGGAGCGGGAGCGACGCTTTCGCGAGGTCGTGCACGACTCGGTTTCCGAATCACGCTGGGGCCTGTTCTTGATGCGCTCCACTGTAGCCTCTGGAGCGCTGTCCGGGATTACGCAGCTTTGAGCTTACCACCGGGTTTCCTCATCCCCAGCTTCTGCCTGAACTCCGCGGGTGAAATGATTTCTCTTCCCATGAGCTCGATGATCTGTTTGAACATCTTGAAGTGCTCGACATTGGTCTTGATCTGATCGTTGCGATGCGGCCACATCCATACAGTGTCTTCCATGCCGATACGAATGTTGAGACCCAGTAGGAGCGCGAAGATGGCGAGATAGCTCGAAGCTCTGCCCGATGCGCAAACCACGATCTCGGAATCCTTGTCGATCTCCTTGATCCGGTTCGTGTAGTGCATCAGTACCTCAACCATAGCCTTTGGGTTCTGCATGGGAGACCCGCCGGGAAGAGTGGGAAGTATAATCCAGTAGTACGGCTTCTCCAGCACACCCGTCTTGATCAGGTACCTGTCCGCGTTATCGATGTCTCCATCACTGTACACAGCGATCTGGGGCTTCACGCCTAATTCCTGACAGATCCTCGTCTTCTCGATCATGACGTGCGGAGGTTTCACAAACAACGTGTCCCCGCAGTACGCTGCCACCGTATTGATCGGGGTCTGATCGAATAGACCGTCCTCCAGACACTCGATCATCTTGGGCCATTCTCCCGACTGGAAGGGGACCATGCACCCGCACACTATCCGGTCAGGATACTCCTTTCTGATGGGGTCAATCACGTAGTGAAAGAGCTCTGGATCCAGCACGTTATACCCTTGTTCGTCCCGAACATGGATATGCACGTTTGGCGCCCCAGCCTCCAGGCAAGCAAGAGCTTGATCTCTGATCTGGTCCGGCTTGATGGGATGGTTCGGGTTTCCCCTCGTGCTGTAAAAAGCCCCCACGATGGTCTGGGAAATGAAGACTTTTTGAGGAATATCCCAAGCCGGTTGAACCTCTACGCCAATCCCGTACTTTGTACCGTGAGGATCGACGATTTCAGGAAGCCCATAGGGGATCCAGATGCACTGGAACTCTTCTTTGCGTCCCAGCGGGTTGACGTCCTTCTTCCATTCATTGACCCATTCCCAGTTGACCTTATCAGTCATCCCTCGATCCTCCTTTTTTTCCACGGCCGGACGATGCCAGCCGGTATTGTGATGGTTTGAAAGCGGCGCAGATCCGTCGTCTTGCTCCATTCTGAGCCACCGTGGTGGCAAGTCAATACCAAGAGAATATTGGGAAAATATGAGGATGGCCCTGTTACTGGGTGAACCCTTGATGAGGGGCGAGAACGAAGCGGTTGACAGGAAAGTTTGCCGCCGGTATCCTGAAACATGCAGACGTCCCAGGGGCCGGCAGCCGATGTATGCTCTGGACGCACGGGGAGAGACCGCCGGGTCTCCGCCTATCATTTACCTGACACGACCTCATCAATCCCCCGGGAACCTACTCGGGAGGTATCCCCATGCCAAACATAATTTCCCATGAAGAGCTCCACCAAAGAGTCGTAGCGCTTCACGAAAGGGCTTTCAACCGCAAGCAGACGGAACGTAAGCTGGTTTGGGAGTCGTTACTCGGCGATCCATTCCTTGACCGACTGCCTGCCGGGTTTGCATTGTTCAATGAAGATTTTGTGTTGCTCAAGTGCAATCGTGTTTATGCAGATTTCATACGGCGACACACCCCCTATACGGTGGAACAGGCCTTGGGAATGACTCACTTCGATTACAAGCCGGGAAGCGGTGAGTTCTCGTCCCCCTGGTTCCGGCATGTGAGAGATTCATTTCAGGCAGAAACCTGCTATGACTTCGAGCTTCGAGTCCTGAGGAACGGACAATATGTGTTGAGCTACTGGGATGTGCACTTATCCCCAATAGTGGATCAGTCCGGAAGAGTGGCCGGCACCCTCATGTATTGCATTGATGTCACTGAAAAGAAAGCCATGAAGAAGGAGCTGGCTGAGAAAGAGCAGATGTGCGCCTAGTATGAGCATGTCATTGAGGAAATGAAGGCCGCATTGAGGGTTCTGCTCAAGCTCAGGGAAGAAGATAGAAAGCAACTGGAAGAGAGTGTTTCCATAAACTTCGAACATACGCTTTGTCCCTGGATAGATAGACTCAAAAGAACCCGGCTCGACTCCGAGCAGAAAAGCTGCGTGGAGATGATTGAAGCGAATTTGGGTGATGTGACCGCTTCATTCGTGGCAAGGATATGCTCCACATCGTCCGGTCTCACACCTGCCGAAATGCAAGTGGCGCAACTCGTCAAGACGGGCAAGACCAGCAAGGAAATAGCCGACCTGCTGGGTGTGTCCAAGCAATGTGTTGATTTTCATCGAAATAATCTTCGAAAGAAGCTTGGACTGAACAATCAAAAGGTGAATTTGCGAAGCTACCTGTGCTCACTGAGTCAATAGAACCAGAGCCTTGGGAAGTCTGATATATACGTTCTCGTGATCTGCACAGTCTGGCGATGGGTGGATAGGGCCGAAAATGACTTTTGAAACACCGAACATGTGTTGACCCGAAAGGAAAGGTGGCCGTGTGACACCATTTCTTATCATTGCCAGCAATGTAGCGAAGAATATTTGATGTACAAGCGTATTACAGCGCCATAAGCGAAGCACGTTGTCGCACAAAAAAGGCGCTCGGCACGGTTGGGAGCCTCAGAGGGAAGGTGGAGACGCGCGAGCGCGGCCTCTCATGGGTCAAGAAGAGGCTTGTCCCATTGGCTCCCTGGCGTCGACGTCCGACGCCACTGGAAGCGAGCAACGGAAAATGGGGATGGCCAGAATTTTGGGGTATGAGCTGCTTGACAGGGCGCGTGATGATGTGGCATCTAGTACAGAAACGTAGCACAACAATCAGTCCTTTGGTGCCACGGAGATCACTGTGGTGGCACGGTCATGACTGGCCAGAGGGATGCATGTTGCGCGGTGAGGCTCGCCGGCAGCTTGCAGACACTCGACAAAGTTCTATGGCGTTTCATGGACATCGGTCTGTTCCGGAGTCACAAACCATATAAGGGAAGGTGGGCCACATGACATTCCGTGGAAGAATCTTGGCGATTGATGATGAAGTCAACATCAGACGGTTCTTGACTGAGGAACTGGAACAAGAAGGATTCAAGGTGGAAACAGCCGAATCCGGGGAACAAGGGCTCGCCTTGCTCGACAGAGAGAGCTATGACCTGGCCTTGGTCGACCTGAAACTACCGGGTATGAGCGGCATTGACGTCATAAAGAATATGAGAAGAATGCCGTCTCCACCTGAAACCATAGTGATTACCGGATACGGAGATATCGACGTTGCCGTTCAATCAATGAAGCTGGGGGCGCGTGACTTCGTAACCAAGCCCTTCAAGCTGAGTGAGCTGATACCTCTCATCGATCAGGGGGTGAGGGAGAAGCGTGTCATTGATAACGAGGCATCTCCGTCTTTGTCGCCGGTTAAGCGGGAGACGCAAACAATTGTGTGCCGGAGCGCGGCGATGCAAGACATCTACCGACAAATCCGGAGGGTTGCTCCCACTGATGCCACCGTCTTGATACAAGGTGAAACCGGAGTCGGTAAGGACGTGATTGCTCGTGAAATCCACGTCCAAAGCCGGCGAAAAGAAAATCCCTACGTGGTGGTCGATTGCGGCCTGCTCAACGGAAATCTCGCGGAGAGCGAGCTTTATGGACACAGAAAAGGGGCGTTTTCCGGAGCCTACGAGAACAAGGTGGGCCTGGTTGCGGCTTCAGACGGCGGAACCCTCTTTCTTGATGAAATCGGTAACATTGATTTGGAAATTCAGAAGAAGCTCCTGAGATTCCTGGAGACCAAGAGATATCGTCGAGTGGGCGATGTCTCGGAAACAAGCGCGGACACCCGCATCATATTGGCCACCAACATGCTCCTCACCGATGCAGCAAGAACGGGCGCGTTTCGATCTGATCTCTTGTATCGCTTAGACGTCGTGTGTATCCGCATTCCGCCGTTGCGGGAAAGACCCGAGGATGTCCCTCTTCTCGCTGAGCATTTCGTCAAGAGCCACTCAGAGGTGACCAGCACTCCAATACGCATATCTTCTCGGGCCATGGACCTGCTGACGCAATATCCGTGGCCCGGAAACGTGAGGGAACTGAGATCGGTGATATTCAAAACTATTGTTCTCGCTTCTTCGTCGGTTATCAAGCCTGAAGACTTACCCTGTCTGATCGCATCCAAGGATCCGCGCACAGAACAATTCGTAAGAAGCCTCGGTGACGTGGAAAAGGACCACATCGTCCGTGTTCTTCAAGAAGTCGGCGGAAATCAAAGCAAGGCTGCCAAGATCTTGGGCATCAACCGAAGGACGCTCTACAACAAGATGCACAGGCATAACATCGTTTCCTAACCCGAAATGCATTTCCTATAGGCAATAGATGTGCTGACGCTCATCCCGAATTGCCCCTGTCATCTCTGAGGGTCTCCGCTTTCCCGTGGTTCGCAACCCTGGTCGAGCGCTCTGTTCGACAGATCGCAGCGCGTCTATAGATACAAGCGAACGAGGCAAGAGGGGTCGAGTGTTCGGCGTTACTGCTCCCCCCCAACGAACCCCGTTGCGGTTACCAAGAGTTTTTTCCACTTCCCATATGTCGAGAACATCCATGGGAGGTTTGCAGTCGGTGGAAGGGGCGTCTCGCCCGTCAGTGCTGAGGAGGAGAAACAGGAATTGTCGTTTGCAGCCGCTATGTTCCCCGACCGCACCTTTCAGAGCGCTCCAACACAAGAGTTGGTGCGACAGGCAACAATGTTGTCTTCCATTAATGACGCTACTGCCTCCGGTGCTTGGGCAACTTTTTCCCATCCTGCGCTCTCTCACCTGACCTCGCAATTTGGATTCTGCTCGTCGTGATAACCAACGATTGGGTGTGATCGTGTGATTCAGTTTTTTCCCAGTGAGCGTCTTTCACCGAGGCCCTTTGGTCTGCTTATTATCGCGATCTGGCAGTGAATGCCTTTGGGGCGTGGAACAGCGGAAGTCTCCAAGGTATTGATTTCGCGTGCGGAAATGTGACCGCCAGCCACACATTCGGCTTCAAGAAGGTCAAGTCCAATTGAAACGGCACAGTTGTTGCTCATACGTGGCACGACGCTGTGAGAGGTGCTATCTCAAGAGGCACGAGGGGGGGATCGGAAGGGAGGTGATACAAAACCCCAAGACGCATCAGAGCGGGCCTACATCAGGTGCACTGGAATCGGCCCTTGACAGAACCAGATGACGGCTCTGCATCGAGCCTCAAATCATTCATCATTCCAGACGTTGGCTTGAATCGGGGTCATAGACAACCTCGAGAAACGCTATAAGGAGCGGTGACATGGCACACTTTGCGGACAAGAAGCGATCCGTCGGAAAAGAAAGAACCGAGTATCCACTCAAGATGATGCACGCGTACCCACGGATAATTATCGGATGGGGTGCTCATACCATGGTGGGAGAGGAAGCAAAGAAACTGGGCATGAACAATGCTCTCATCGTGACTACGGGTTTGCAGGGAACCGGGATTGCTAACGAAATCCAAGGGATTCTCAAGCACGCCGGTGTCAAGTCGAGCGTGTACAACAAAGTTACGGGAAATCCCAAAGACTACGAGGTGATGGAAGGGTACAAGGTGCTGACCTCTGACAGTTTTGATGGGCTCGTGAGTCTTGGCGGCGGCAGCTCAATAGACTGCTGCAAAGCCATCCGCTTGGTTCACGCCCATGACGGTCAGAACGTCAGAACCTTTGAAGGCGCTTTCAAGGCCACCAAGCCCAACAAGATTCCCCATCTCGCCATCAACACCACCTCGGGAACTGGGTCTGAGGCATCCTGTTTTTCCATCATCAATCATACGGATGACCTGTACAAGATGGCGCTCTTCGATCCCAATTGTACCCCAAGTCTCGCCATCGACGATCCACTCCTCCATCAGTGCATGACCGGAGATCTTGCCGCATACACCGGAATGGATGCTCTTACCCATGCAGTGGAAGCCATCGCGTCTCGCCTGCTGGTGCAGTCTGCATACGGTCCGGGGTTGTGGGCAATCGGCGAAATTTTCGACAACCTTCGGGAATCCGCTGCCAACAGGAACAATGAAAAGGCAATCGAACAAATGGTCTGGGCCGAACTGGCGGCCGGAATCAGCTTCAATAGTGCCGGCCTGGGAATCGTTCACTCGATGGCTCATGTCCTGGGCGGACGGTACGACGCACCTCATGGATTGTGCAACGCCATCGGCCTCGTCGATGTAAGCCGGTACAACTTGGGTGCCTGCCCCGGCCGCTTCAAGATGATGGCCGAAGCTGCTCATATCGACACGAACGGTCTGACGGACTACAAGGCGGGAGAGAAGTTCATTGACGCAGTGGAGCAGCTTCGTTACGAGCTGGGAATTCGAAAGAACTTCAAAGACCTGGGCTTGAAAGAGCAGGATCTGGACGTCTGCGCAAAAGGCGTTCTCAACGACATCTGCACTGAAGGCAACCCCCAGGATGTGAGCTTCGAGGATGCGAAGAAGATGTTTATGCGTTGTATGGGGGACCCAGTGGACTTCGGCAGCCGGTAGTCCCCCTGCCCGATGCGCCTGGGAAATTGTCGCCGGTGGCGAGTGCTCGTGATCACGAGGGAGTAGCTCGATTGCAGGTACAACCTAGCTTGCCCGCCCCGCCAACCCTTGTCGAAAGGGGCACGCAAAAAGGGACCGTGCCACGGCCCCAAAACCAACACGTGTCGCCTCTTGGACAGTGCGGCAATAACAACGATGTAGCAACGAGGAGGAAGATTACGTGGAAGATGAGTTGGTAATTGGCGATCAAAAGGAAACGAATAAGGACTGCGTCCAAAAAGAAGATGATCCCATGATCATGGAGGAGTACGAAATAGAAGAGCTCAGTGTGGACGGTATCTGCGGCGTCTACTAACCCGACGCCTCACCGAAATTGGGAGATCTTCGAGGCCCGCTCCCCTGCGTCTCTGGAGGGGGGCGGAACCTTACCAGCCCGATTACGCAATGGTGCGGAGAAATGGACATGCTTACGAAATCAGTATACCACCTTCGCCACGGAGTACAGGTGAGATCGGAAAACTTCGGCTTGCTCTTTTACCACCACGCAGGCCCGAAGCTCTATTTCGTTCCGTCTCGCGACCTTATCGACGCGAGCTTCTTCTATGGTGAATCAACCCTTGCCGGTTTGATTGGTGCAGTTCGTGACAAACGTGGATGGTCGGAAGAGACGGCTAGGCTACGTATATTGAGTATTCTGCGCCTTCTAAAATCTCGGGGTCTTGTTTATGAGCAACCAGCATGTTGAAGAGGGTCTCTCAGCTCCTGTGAACGTTACATGGGAACTGACGTATGCATGCAACCTATCTTGCGTCCACTGCCTTTCTGATGCTGGAAAACTGAATACGCAGGAGCTCACCACGGAGCAGTGTCGGGACGTTGTCGATCAGATGGCAAGAAATCGCGTCTTCCAATTGAACATTGGCGGGGGCGAACCGTTTATCCGTCATGACTTCCTGGACTTGATGGAATATGCACATACAAAAGGCATCGTCACGTGCATCAGCACGAACGGAGCTCTCATCACCGATGATGCTGCTGACCGCCTTAATCGGGACCTTGTCTATGTTCAGGTGAGTGTGGACGGGGCATCCGAGTCATCGAATGACACCATCCGAGGCAAGGGGAGTTTTCGCCGGGCCATGAGGGCAATCGAGATCCTCACCAAGAGGGGTGTCGAGGTGAGCATCAATACTGTGCTGACAAGGCTCAGTTTTCCGGAGTTGGACGCACTTTCCCATTTGGCCACCGATGTGGGCGCAAAGTTTCGTGTCTCTCGTTTTCGCCCTTCGGGAAGAGGCAAGACGACGTGGAAGGAGCTCAATGTCTCGAAAGAGCAGATGATCCTTTTCTCAGACTGGCTGAGCGAGCATAAGGAGGTCTCGACGGGGGATTCGTTCTTTTGAGTATCCCATGAGGATCGAAGAAGTCTTGGCTTGAACATGTGCGGTGCGTGCAAACTCACCTGCGCCATCTCGCCCCTCGGCCACGTCTATCCCTGTGCGTTTCTCCAGGAATCGGATTTCCTGGCCGGACAGGTGCCTCAAGGTAGTTTCCGCAGTATCTGGCAAACATCATCCGTGTTTCGCAGATTTCGTCAACTGGAGATCAGATCCTGTGAAAGCTGCACAAGATACGACTTCTGCCATGGTGGGTGTCCCGCGATTGCGTACCATACGCTCCAGAAGTTCGGGCTGCCTGACCCGGGCTGTCTGGCTAACTGCGTATCGCTCAAGTCTCCTGCCACAGCAGGCTTTCGCTGACACTGAGATCAGTTTCCAGAAATCCCGTCCGATTCCCATGTGTCGAGGAAATGCATGCCAGGATCACAGACCATTGGCACAGGCGCCCCGCCCCTCATTGTTGAACCGGAGAAACGGACACTATCATTGGCAACCGCTATATGTGCGTTCCACCCCTTCAGGGGCGTTTCTGTGAAAGAGGACGCCATGGGTGCGCTGACATCGCGAGACTCGGCGGAGGACACGGCCGGGCAACACGTGCTCTACCGCTTGAGAAGTGGGGTCAGGTGCTGGTTCCGCCCCAATGCCAAGCCTTTGTTGGTTCTAGATTTCCCCTTACGCGCGCTCGCAGTGCACCATTGTTGGCGATCACTTCTGGAGCCAATGGCCGCGGGTGACTTCGTTCCTTTCGAAGCATTGGCCTCCTGTGTGCCTGACATGCCTGCTGACAAGACGGAAATCTTTCTCGAGCACCTCGTGCGTAAGGCGTTTTGCGATCGAAAGGGTATCAATGTTTTGCCGCGATACCCGCATGTTTCAATCATTGTACCGGTCAGGAACAGACAGGCAGATCTGGCCGCGTGTCTCGATTCTCTCACTCGCTTGCAGTATCCCGCGGAGAAAACCGAGATCATCGTTGTGGATGACAATTCCTCCGACAACTCGCTGCAGGTCGCCGAGCGATTTCCTGTCAAGGCTATTTCGCTGAGCGCGCACAAACAAGTCTCGTACTGCAGAAATATTGCGGCCCGGGAAGCAAAGGGCGAGATCCTCGCGTTCATCGATTCCGACTGTGTGGCCGGTCCTTTGTGGCTGCAAGAGCTGATTCCTACGTTCAGGGATCCTGATGTTGGCGCTGTGGGCGGCTTGGTGGATTCCTATTTTCAGGACAAGGGGCTTGACCGTTATGAAAAGGTCAAATCGTCTCTCCATGTGAGCACGTGGTTTAAACGATCAAGTGAGAAGGAACGGTTCTTTTACGTGCCTTCATGCAATCTCATGATCAGGAGAGATCTGTTTCTCGACCTGGGCGGCTTTCGAGAGAACTTGCATGTGGGTGAAGATGTGGATTTGTGTTGGCGGCTTCAGAATCACGGTAAAGTGTTTGAATACCGGCCGGTGGGGAAAGTCTATCACAAGCATCGGAACAGCTTGTTCCCATTTTGTATACGCCGATTTCAATATGGAACCTCCGAGCCCACATTGCAGCAACTCCATCCCGACAGAATTAAGCAAGTGTTTTTTCCACTGCCGGAATTCCTTTTCTGGGTGCTTGTGACAGCCTCGGCTGTCCTGTCATACCCACCGTTGCTTCTCATCGCAGTCGCTATTTTGCTCACACATATATGGCGCCTCTACTCCTGTGTGCGAAAAAGGAATATCCCTGTACACAGCACCGCGATTACCGGGGCAGTGATCAGGAGCTCTCTTTCGGTGGGTTATCATGCGTGTTCACTTGTCTCCCGATACTACTTGGTTTTCATTTCGGTCTTGTGGCCATGTGTGCCATGGCTAAGTATGGTCGCTCTGGGCATGCATCTCTGCGCGGGTATCATTCAGTACAGGATCACGAAACCTCAGCTCAATCCCCTGTCCTTCTTCATCTTCTTCACGCTGGAACAAATCTCATACCAACTCGGAGTGTGGTGGGGCTGTGTGAAACGCCTATACTTCAAACCTGTGACGCCGCGACTGGTTCTTAGCAGACAGCGGAACCTTTGAAAGGGAAGCGGAACGAGAAAAACATCAAGGCTCCTCTTGCCTTAAATGAGCCCTTGTCAGACTGCTTCAACAGGACCACCTGAGAAGGCGCACCGACCTGGGCCTTCAACCACGCCTTGGACACGGGCTCACCACAATCAGGCCCTCGGAAAACGACGCCTCTTTGATCCGGAAAGCTCTACTCACCATCCCAGACTCCTGCATGCCGCGGGGTATTCGCCATCACAGACCGGCAATTGTTTCCATCCAAGATTGCGGAGCTCGTGTCTGCTATCGCTTAGTATACGATTTCATAAGCACGGTTGCGTATCTCAGCGTCATCAAGAAGAGGAATGAAGGTGATCATTAAGTGCTTCGCGCCCGGAAGGGGCATATCATGAGTAGTCCCGCGGGACGCGGGATATCAACCCACGGAGCGAAAAAACCAAGAAATGGGGACCCTGACGGGTTCACCATTGAAATGACCGAGAGGGACGTACTGGACTTTCTCGAGGATGGAGGGATCGCGCTGATCCGAAAAATCACTTGACGACTTCTCAGAAAAATGATTAATTGGTCCGACCAGCCCAAAAGAGGAACCGCCGTGACTCTGTCTCACGCGCAAAGACTTCGCCAACTGCTTGGCAATTCAAAGGCGCCACCTTCCGACGCCGAGCTCCTTTGTGATCCCCACCATTGCAGGCCACGTCAGATAGCAGAAATTCTCGTTTTACTGGATTTCGGTGCGCCCCCTGGCAGTCGCTTCCCCCATCTGTTTCGAAGCGCATCCTCCGGTGAGGTCCGCGCCGTTTCGGCCTTTCACAAGGCCCAGGAATGAGGTCACTAACGTGCGTGTTCAATTCTTTCCTACGTGTCTGGTCGATACGTTTTTTCCCGAGACCGGTGAAGCAGTCCTAAAGCTACTACGCCATTTCGGGGTGGACGTCAGATATCCGAAGGGACAAACGTGCTGCGGCAAGCCTTCGGATAGCGGTGGGTATAGCTATGAGACGAAAAAGGCGGCGGAGCATTTCCTCGCCGTCTTTGGCGGAGATCCGGACCCCATAGTGATTCCGTCGGGGAGTTGCGCTTCCATGGTGAAGAACCACTACCCCCACCTTTTCAAAGACAATCACCGTCTACGTGAAACCGCGAATGCCGTGGCAGGACGCGTATATGAATTGAGCCAGTTCTTGGTCCACGAGCTGAAGGCTGATCTGGCCGGGCTCAAAGCGCAAGGCATAATCACGTATCACGCATCCTGTCAACTCACCCGAGAACTTGGGGTCAGAGAAGAACCTCTTGCCCTTCTGCACTCCCTCAACGGTGCACAGTTCGTTCCTCTCGCTACGGCAGAGCGTTGTTGTGGATTCGGAGGCATGTTCATGACAAAGCTTCCAGAGGTCTCCATGGCACTTGCCAACGACAAGCTCGACGCCATTCTCGCCACAGGTGCCGATACCGTCGTTGGATGCGACCATGGCTGTTTGATGAACATCGACGACGCAATCAGACGGAGGGGAGCGTCTGTCAGGACTAAACACCTTGGGGTGATCCTCGCGGAGGGATTATGATGGGTGCCCGATCGGAAAGCATACCTTTTCGAGAAAATGCTGCTCAAGCCGTGCGTAATGCGGCACTACGAGCCGCAATGCGCAACGCAACGGGGACATTCTCGGTCAAGCGCTCCCATGCCATCGCCTCAGTGCCCATCGAGGAATGGCGGGAGCTCGCGTCTCAGGTCCGACTCCACGTCCTCGATAATCTTGAGGAATATGTAAACCGTTTCGAACGGAACGCGGTGAAAGCAGGTGCCACGGTCCATCGGGCAAAAGATGCTGCAGCGGCGAGGGAGATCGTGTGGTGTCTCCTCAAGGATCATGGCGCCCGCAAGGTGGTGAAATCCAAGTCCATGATCACTGAAGAGATACATCTCAACGATTACCTGGAAAGACAGGGAATTACTGTGGTGGAGACGGATCTCGGCGAGTACATCATCCAGATTGCGAGAGAGCATCCATCGCATATCATCGTGCCCGCGATTCACAAGAGCCGACGTCAGGTGGGAAATCTCTTTGCGGAAAAACTTGGATGCGAGCGTAGTGAGGACCCGGTGGTTCTGGCGAAGATCGCCAGAGCAAAGCTGAGGGAAGAGTTTCTTTCCGCTGATGCAGGCATATCCGGAGCGAACTTCGCGGTGGCCGGTTCAGGCAGCTTGGTCCTGTTCACCAACGAGGGGAACGGGCGCATGTGCACCACGCTCCCGGAGCTTCACGTGGCGGTACTGTCCATCGAGAAGGTGATCCCGTCCCTCGCTGACCTGCCAAAGTTCATCCGTCTTCTGCCCCGTTCGGCAACGGGCCAGATCCTGAGCGCGTACGTGTCGATCATTTCGGGGACTCGCAAAGCAGGAGAAGCAACCGGAGCGAGGCATCTACACATCGTGTTGCTGGACAACGGTCGCTCGGACATTGTCTCGGGAGATTCCAGGGAGATGCTCAAGTGTATTCGGTGCGGCGCCTGTTTGAATGCGTGCCCGGTCTATCAGACCGTGGGGGGGCATGCGTATGGATCGACCTACCCCGGCCCCATGGGAATTGTCCTGACGGTCCTACTGGAGGGGATGGAGCGAGCGCATACACTCCTGGATGGGACGACGCTGTGCGGAGCTTGCGGCGATGTGTGCCCGGTCAAGGTCCCGTTGCCGAGGCTCTTACGTCGATTGCGTGAGCAGCGAGTCGAGATTGGATTCACCGCGGCCGCCGAACGGTTAGGCATGGTCGGATTCGGACGGGTGGCCCGGTCGCCGGCTTTTTTTGAGCTTGCACAAAAGTTGGCTCGCCTTGCGTGGAAACCAGCCCGAATAACGGGCATCGGCAGCACGCTGGACCGGATGCCGATGCCGGCAACGACACCCTTCAGAAAGAGGATCTCATGATTCAGGACGCCGTGGTGGATCTGTTCATTGAGAATGCAACCAAGGCTGGAGCGCACGTGGTTCGCGTGACGAACGTTGAGGAGCTCAACTCCTCTCTCGCGGGAATGCTCGACCGCGTGAATTCGGTCTATTCGCCAGGTCTGACCGAGACCGAGAGGACTCTGGACATCCCCGCCGAATGTCGAACCGATGACTACAAAGATGCTGCTGCGTGCGTGGAAGAGGTACACGGTGCCATAGCGGAAACGGGGAGTCTCATCTGTTCCAGCCGAGGAGGCAGAGCGGTGCAAGCGGGGCTGCTTCCGAGGCGGCACATAGCCATCGTATCGGCCGAGAACATTTTCGCGGACCTCGACCGATTCCTGGGGGACTTGGGCGACTCGCCGCCGACCAATGTCACGCTGGAAACGGGCCCGAGCAGGACCGCGGACATCGAGCTCACCCTCACGATCGGAGTCCACGGGCCGGAACACCTGGGCATCATTGTGTTGTGACGCCCTGTCCGTCGACCGGAGTGGTTTGATGCCAAACATTGATTGCCGAAACCGACACGACGAACGATGAAAGCCTCAGGCCCTGGTAGGGTCGACCTCGGTGGCGGCTATCTTTGCTCATATGGTGGGCTGTTTTCGAGTCGCTGGGGCAATACCGGTACGTGACATTAGAGGGAGTGGAGGTTGCACAAATGTCTGAACGGGTGGTCTTGCTCGGGATCGTATTATGGCTGATTTTGGCTTTTACGAGTTTTGTGGAGAAGAGCTGCGGTCAGGACGTGAAGCCCTGCGAAGTCATCAGGGACTATATGACCCGCGTCGATCAGATATGCGTCTTCTCGTTCGGCAAGGAGCGGGACGCCAAGCTCATGGAAGCGCAGAAAGCATTGTCCGAGCACTTGGACAAGCTGGGTTACAGCCCCTCCTCCAAATTGACGGAGCTTCGATTGAAATATGTCAATCTCTCCAGTTTCGGCCACGATCGGATGAGAAAGGGCGATGCTCGGCTGCTGGTTCAGGCCAAAGATGTCGCACGACTGATCAAGGAGCTCTGCCCGTGGTAGCGAGCGTGGTTCGGCGCCCACAACAGGCTGAGAATTCTTTATCTGTGGCGGCCGCAAAACACGGGGGAGATGACTCCATGAAAAAGGAAGCGAGAGACGAAGAACTCGAAAAACGGATGCAGATGTTCGACAACTGGGTAAAGGAAGGTAAGATACCGAGCTCCTCCAAGGTAATACCTGTGCGGCAATCAGTGGAATGCCTGCAATGGGTGCTGCCTACTCAGCAGGTTATGGAAATACTGAGGAATTCGCGCTCGTTTGCATTGGCCGAGTGCCTCTGCAGAAAAAAGCACAAAAGGTGCGATAATCCCCTGGAAGTCTGTTTTTATACCAACGACGTGGCAGACAAGAAGGTGGAGCAGGGTTCCGCCAGGCGCGTAAGCCTGGAAGAGGCATCGGAAACGCTCAAGCTTGCCAACCAGCACGGTCTTGTCCATCTGACCATCTATAACCCCGAACAGCATGTCTATGCGCTCTGTAGCTGCTGCGAATGCTGCTGCCACGATATCGGATTCATGAAAAAGCTTGGACGGCCGGACCTTGTGGCCCATGCCGACTATGCGGCGTCAGTGGATGACACCTTATGCACTCATTGCGGTGTCTGCGTCGGCCGTTGCATGTTCGATGCCCATGCGATGGCGGACGGCAAGCACGTTTTCCAGCGGGAGCGCTGCTATGGTTGCGGACTTTGCGCAACCACTTGTCCGCCGGGCGCAATAAGAATGGGTCTCAGATAAGAGAAACGTGTTTCATGAAGAATCGGACCGTCGTGAGTATCCTGGGATGCTGGAGCAAGAAATCGGGCGACACGGTGTGAGCATTCTGGCATGGTGTCTCATGACCAACCATCTCCATTTAGTTGCCGTACCGCAGAGAGAGGCATCGCTTGCCGGGGCGTTCGGTTCGGCTCACCAGCGTTAGCCGCGCATGAAGAGCTTTGCCCCAGGGGTTCGCGATTACCCGTTTCAAGGGCGATTCGACTCCTGCGTTCTTGACGAGAGTCACTTATGGCTGCAACGCGGTATGTGGAAATGAATCCCGTGCGGGCTGGATTGGTTACCGTTGCATGGAAGTATCCCAGGCCGAGTGCCCGGTTTCATGTGGGGCTTGCCGAATATGATTCCCTTGTGACCGATCGAACGCTCCTGGGACCGGCCACCGACTGGGAAGGATTCCCGCAGTCAGCGGAAAACGGACCTGTGACGAAGCTTCGACAGGCCACGCGCACGGGGCGATCTGCGGACGACGGAGCCTTTGCAAAAACCGTTGAGCGGCTGAGCGGCCGGGACCTGAGCAAGGGACAACCCGCGAGGCCCCGAAACCGCCCAGTGTGAAAAACGGTATTGTGTCCCCCGAATTCCCATTCGATGTTCGTCCATCCGCCATTTGCCAGTCGGTTATCCTGAATGTGGGTTCAAAGGGCCCGGCCATACCGATTCTCGATTATCTTTTGTCTCGACGCATCCAACATCCGTATTTGTCTAACGACCACCACACTGATTGCTCCAGTGAAGAACCAGGAGCCCATGTCAGCACTCCTGGCCACGGGCTGCCCTGCTCCCATCCGCCAAGACGTTCCTTCATTCCTTGCATTCCCTCGATTGGGGCGTCGCTATCTTCCGATGCATGTCCCCAAACAGTGTCACTGCATATCTCAGGATTCTCTTGGTCCAAACGGACTGGCTTTCTGAAAACTGGTACATCACCGGACAACTCGTTCCACTGCACACGATGTATTTTTCCAAAGCCGTATCTGGTGTCGCCGCCGACGAATAGGGTGTCAACATTCTCTAACTGTCTCCGAAAACCATTGTTTCTCAAGAAGACGTAGCCGAAAAGCAACATGGGGATTGGTTGTCCCTGACAGTCAGATGAATCTCGCCACCAGGGATTGATACATTCTGTGTCCCGTAGCGTACCTTCAAACGCTGAGTCAGTTTCGGGAGCGATTGCGGTACCCGGCCGGGAGTCGAGCAAACGACGTCTGAAGTCGCGGTCCGAAAGGTCTCCCTTGCCGTCCAGGCGATGCCATCGCAACCCGATTTTCTGTTCACCATTCCCTTTCCGTTCATCCAGTGTTGCTTTTAAATAGTTCGGCATCCAGGCCAGATACTTATCCCCATTTTTCTCGGCCGGATAGAGATAGGTGAAACGACAGTTGAGAGCGATTTCCCATCCAAGCTTGCCATAATCCGGAAAGGTTTCACTGTGTCTTGATCGAGATATCTCAGCGGTAACAGCTCCCCAAAGCACACGCGCCGGCACATACGGACGACAGCGATTCAACGCCCCTGCCGGAGGCATGCCGATGAAAAGCGGCGCTTCCAATCGCCAGACCCATCGAAGTGCCTTCCAGGTCATGTTCGCACCTCACTCTTTTGTGGCACTCGCGCGTGGTAGCGGGCGTAGACGAGTGTTTGCCGCACCAGATCACGGGCCAGCAGTAGCTCGTCAAGGTCCTTGGCCATCTGCTGAAGCGAGGTAAAGACATCAGCATTGTCAGAAAGTAAAGGGGCCTGCTGTGGCGTCACTTTCAGGAACTTATGAAGCTCTTGGCTGATACCCTTGGCCAACTCCTTCTTTCTTGCGCCGCTGACTGCATTCTCAAGATAAAGAAAGATGGCGTAAAGACCTTGTTCTTCCAGCACAGCCAGGGTATCCGTAGCAACTTTGTGCAGATCATCCGATGGCGTCTTCGCGATAGTTCTACCCACCTTAGCACAAGCAAGGTCCAGGTTTTCAAAGGTCGGAGCGTCCATTACGAAGCCTCCTTTCCTGGCTTATCCGCATGGGCAATCTTCTTCGGTGCCAGCACGCGGAGACGCCCCATGCCCCGGCTCCCCATGCCGCCGATGCCGAGGTGTTCCAGATGGGAATAGGCATCAGTGACAACATCTCTCACGTCTTCTGGCGATGCGACCGCGGTGACACTTTCATTGTTGATCCTAAAGTGCCTGGGATGCCGGCAGGTTACATCCCAAAAAAGCACTGTGCCTCGAGGCATGGCCTCATAGGTGAACAGCGCGCCTTCCTCGGCCGCGCCAGTGGCCGGATCGATAGCGACCGAGGTCCGTACTTCCAGGTTGCTGTTCACGATATGGGTGAACAGCTTGTCCGAAACGGCACCCAAGCGGCTCATGATGTAATCCGGTATACCCAGTGCTTCGATCTTCTCCGCAATCTCGCCCAGTTGCTGCCAATCCGTCTTGACCGGCAGAAAAAGCCAACCGAGGTTCAACGATGATGGAACGGCTTGCGCGTCAGCTTTGCGGTAAACTACCTCTTGATGCGGAGGGTCCCCAAGCTCTGAGAATTCAGCAATGCCGGTTTGCCGCAATACCATTGGACAAGTGATCCATTGCGGCCCCAATTGCGAAGCCACTGGAAAGAGGAGTACGTGCATATCGCTGAATGAAGCCAGACCGGCGAACCCGCCGCTGGAACCTACACCTTTGGCAAAGCCGAACACAGCACATACAGGACAATCGGCCTTTCCGCAATGACCACCTCTACCATCACTCCTCGGCTGACCCAGTCCGGCGCACTTTGGGTATTGCTCCTTTGCCATGGCCGTGTAGGCCCGCATCACTCCTGCCAGGCTCGATCCAGGAATCTTCGGTATCCGGGTCACCGGATCGCGCACGATGGTATTGTCCACCCGGCCCAGCCTGCCCCCTCCTGAACCGACATGGATGGGATCGAGCGCCATACCGGCAAACAAGAATGTCTCAAAACTCTTCTTTTCCGTGGTCATCGATCACCTCCTGCCACTTGCTTTTTCAGCACGCTCATGTGCCATTCCAGGCTCCATTCCAGGAGTCCGTCCCCAGCGGCCTCCACCAGCGTCTCAAGGCAAGCGCCCCGGACACCAAGACGTTCGTGGAACACTGCGCGTGCAAGATCAAGCCAAGCTTTTTTCCCGTCCTCCAACCACGTCCCGTCCAGCCCTTGCCAGGCCTCGCGGCGGTCCGCGATTTCCGACCATGCGCTACGGAGCGCGGTCTGACTTGGGACGTATCTGTCCAGCAGCCTCCATAGATCGCGCATCTTTGGCCATTCCAAGAGGCTTCGCCAACTCAAACGTTCAAACCTCTTGGCCGAGCCGTCCATGAACACCGTGCTAATGAACGAGGGATACACGAGAATTCCGTCTCCCCTTCGCAGGTCTTTCGCGTGTCGGTAGGTCTGGCCATAGGGATGCTGGAAATCCAACGGAAAACGGACTTGTCCGTCTTCCACGGCAACATATGGATAGAACACATCTTCACGTCCGTCAGGAAGGCGTACAGGCATGGTTCGGAGCATCTGCTGTTGACCATCGACTGACTTGAGGCTGAGAGCGGTGACGCCCTCCCGCGTTTCGCACCCAGTCACCTGCCAGGTTTCATAGTCCTTGTTTTTCGGTTTGGCAAAATCATCCTCAATGTTCCGCGCTGCTTCTATCACGGCCTGAAACGGCGTCATCCTGGGAAAAGCCACGACGCCGATCCGAACCGGCAGCCTGTCCCAAACCCGGGCGAACTGATCGTTCCACGCTTCAATGGCTCGATCCACACAGACGGACACGGCTTCACAGGGCAGAAGCACCCGGAAGCGTACCGGGGAAAGCTCAAGGGGGATCACCGGGTGATAAACGCTCAAATGGCCGGGAGCATCCGCAGCCGATTCCACCTTGAGTTGCTTGACGTCCACGCTGTCATCTGCTTTCAATTCCAAAGGGATTTGGCGCGTGATTTCGCACAGACAATCCTTGTCTTGCTCCGCTTTCAGAAGTCGGGCCAGGTTACAGATGGTGAGGAAATCACTTGTTTGGTTTCGGTACAACAGGCTTACGGGAGCATCGCCATAACGCCCATTGTAGCTCTGCCGGTCTTTCCACAAACCGGGAGGACCGTTATCAGGCTTGATAACCAATCGGCGAGTGCGCCAGCGGTTCTGTTCTGTCTCCGCGATAGCGCGGAATTCAGCAAGTAACGCTTTGAAGAAGTCCTCCGCCTGCCTTTGAAAACGATAAACGCGGCCAGGCGAGGCGAGCTTACGGAACAACTGATGAGTGAGCCATCTGGCGCGTCCATTCTCATTAAGATTGGCCCAGTCGGGAGCGTCCGGATGGTTTTCGGCAACCTCAATACGATCTTCGACGATTTTACCGTAAAAGATTTCGAGATTGTCTTCTCGGGGAAATCCCTCGTTGAGGGAAGCAAGGACCACATCATCTAGCTTCCCTTGCCGTTTGCCGCTCGCTAGGGCTTTGGGACAGTTTGCGAAAGTCGTTACATGGTTGATCAACGTGTCAAACGGTCGCGCTGGATCAATGGGGTTCGGTTGGTCTTGCAAGATAGGATTGAACCTTCGCCATTCCCGAATGGCCTGCGTCCTGAGCGCATCCAGCCGGGTTCCGTCAAGCCAGGGCTCGATGTCCAGGCTCATCGTGACGAGGGCAACGCGGTCATTCGCATCGGCCACCTCGCTGATCCAGATGGAGTCTGATTCGAACTTTCCTTCCAGCCACATGTCCAAGCGGTGGGTGCGCCGTTTCTTGCACGGCTCGCAAGGCCTTTGCTTGTCAGTCCGAGAGCGGTTTCTACGCACCAGACATACCGGACAAACATGGCCATCCGACGAATCCTGCCCGGGAATACGCCAATTGCGGTGTAACGGCACGGCCATCGTTTCCCGCGCCTTGCGGATTTCAGCCGTCATCCCAACAAGAGAACGGGAAGGCTCGCTGATGCTGCAATAGGGGGGCATCTCGAGGCTGGCGTCACAAGCATAGCCGTCAATCTGCTCCGTCAGCCAGCTTTGCCAATCTGCGATCTGTAAATTAGCACCCTGATACCCTTGTTTGCCGTGATCGAATCGCTCTCCTGGGAACGAAAAGACACATGCCTCTCCGTCCGCGTACAGTAAAGAACCTATAGCCAAGTCGACTTCAACAAGCTTGCAGACTCTGGTGAAAAACTCGTCCAGCGCCAACCGCGCGCCGGTCCAGTCGCCGATCTTCACTGCCCGAGCCTCGTAATGGTCCGACCCGATCCCGACGGTTAAGAGACGCCAGCGGGTCTGTTGTTTGAGTGCCTTGCTGCGCCAGGGAAAATCGGGGCCCTCCAGAATCGCACCGGCCACGGCGCTCTTGAATAGAGCAGCAGCAACATACGATTGGTCAAAAAGCGTGACCTCGTTGTTCGGCAATCTGGATTCAGCCAGGGTGCTGGTGAACGCCTTGCGCAGCCAGCCAATGGGTTCAATCTCAATGGCGTTTTCGCGCCAACGCCACCAGCCGTCGAGATCGTTTCCGGAACCGGAGCCGCCAAGCGTCTTCAAGTCGGCAAGGAGTTTCTCAACCCGTGCCAGCAGGTTTTTCCAGCCCCCTTCGATGAGCAATTCCGGCGGATCGGCCAACAGATTGCGGACGGGGTGGCCGAAGGCCGTGGACAACCACATGTGGGTGACATCCTGGGCCAGGTATGCAACCGTCGTTTGGGGAAAACTCTGCTTCTCAATACCTGAAGCCATAGCGTGGCCGGCTTGGAGTAGACCGAGCAGCCCCTTATCGCGATCCGCATGTTTTGCTATAAAATCCGTGAGCTTGTGAGGCCAGCAGTGATTTCCCAGGCTGAATCTGTCCTTCACCCATTGCAACAGATTGTCCCAGGGAAATGGTGGGGTCTCCTGTTCATACCACTTCTTGTCGTCATAGCTGTCCTTCTGACCGCCATGATGCCGCAGGAAATCGATCTTGGCCTTGCCTGTCATATGAAGCCAACCGATTGCCTCACACGCCAAAAGCAGAGGGCGATGTTGCCGCAATGTGTCCGGAAGTTGAAATCCCGTCATTGGCCACCTCCCTTCTGGGCAATTCGGCTTTTCATCTCCGCTTTGAATCCTTCCGCATCTTTTGAAGTGAAGGAACCGGGTGGGCTCTGCTCACGTGCCAGAGTGCCAAGGTCTTGAAGGCTGTGGAGAGTCTTCTTTGTGGACCGCGGTTCAGGCTTTGGAGGTTGCGCGGAGGCCTTCAACATTCCTGTCCATGTATCGATCCTCGCAGTACCCCATCCTGCCGTGCGTTTCGCCGAGATGCCATACGTTTCGAGAAGCGCCTTTATACTGTCGATGAGGCTGTCGATGAAGTCGGCGGGCGTGACTCTATCGCGCTCGATTTCCCCGGGTAGAGGGGCATAGAGCAGCCGTAACCTGCCTTTCGTGTCTACCGGGACAACCTCGTAGTAGATCGGCTGCATTCCAGCCCGGCGGGTACGGTTGTGCGGGTTGATCACCTCAAAGCCCACCTTGTTGAACCACGTGGGATAACAGACAAGGGTCCCGGATCGGAAGTGCTCGCTCGCTCCTTTCTCGTTGCCGAAGAGATGGAGGATCCAGGGAGGGTCCTTCCAGCCATCCATTCGCGTACCGTGCGCTTCAAGATGGCCTAACAAACCCGCCTTCATCCGGCAGGCCCACCGCAAGAGCCCTTTCCATGCGGCAGAGGACATAAACGGCACGCCAAAGACATGATCCTTACGCACCGGGTTATCCAGCACATGAAACGGGCGGTCGTCCTTTGAGTACCAGGGCGACTTGAGGGTGAAGGAGACGTCAATGCCAAACCAGGTCGAATTCGGTAGGTGACCATGATCCGGCTCAAGTTGAAGTTCTTGGGGTAGCTTGAGCTCCAGGTCGGCCGCGCGTTTCATGTAGCACTGACGTGCATTGTTCTTCTCCTTATCGCCGCGGCAGGACCAGACCGTGCACCCATCCGCAAAGCCGGAGGCGAGCCCGCCTTCTTTTACTTGTTGTGGGCATGCTTTGCTCCCATCCAGGAAGGCGTAATAATCGAAAATCATGAGCGACCCTCCTTTGGCAAAAGACGGTCCAATATAACAGCACCTTCGAGAAAGTCGTCATCCTGAAGACCAGGCCAGGCTTGTCGAAGCCGAGTCTTCATGTTGGAAAAACCGAGCAGGCCAGGTTTCACAAAGCCAAAGGTTCTCGCCGGATTCTTGAAGCTGAACACTTTCTTGCTTTCCTGCTGCGAACCGGCAAGCCATCTGGCTATTCCATCGTTACGGGTGGCCAACTGTTGTCCTTGATTTTTTGCCTCCTGACGTCCAAGCACTTGGTTAAAAGTGCTCTTATTGTTGTCTACCCGCCCGAGATACTTTCCGTTTACGCACCAGAAGTGCTGTAGAGAGGCCCAGGCGAACTCCCCGTGTTCGAGCTTGCGCCATTTGGACAAGTATGCGTCCAGATCGCCCCGCCCCGTTCCCTGGAACTGCCGGCACGTGGTGATCTCGACAAGGCCATAATCTTTGTGATGCCCCCCTTCTTGACGACTGGATTCGTCCGTGGGCTTTAACACTGTCTTGCCGCCGATCGCCCCATATTGGGCGATCAGGCGAAGGGTGGCATCCAGGATGGCCCATTCTTCAACGCGGATCGGGCGGAGGGGTGAGAAACGGAGACTGAAAGTCTTGTTTTGTTTGATTTGGTCTGCCTTGGCATCGCCGTTCTCATCCAGCACCTCAAACCTAAACTTCCGTGCCCAGCCGGTGCAGCCGAACAGTTCACAGACAACACAATGGTTCCGGTCTTGACAGTTTTTATTCGATGGATCACAGGCACTGCCGCCGAGACCGCGGACGAGCACCTCGAACCACCAACGGATGGAGCCCAATAGGCCGGTGCGCACCAATCTCTTGGACGTCCCATCGGCCGCCCCTGTCCATATGTCCGTGAGGGCCTTGAACTCGTAAATCGGTTCGCTATTCGCGAGCGTCATGGTTTGCCTCCTTTCCTCGTCAAGTTGGGTATCACTTTGTCGTCACCCACCCCCAATTCCATGTCTTGTTTTGGTAGCTCGATTTCATAGCCGTCATCAAAGCGTAGCACTCCGGCTTGTTCTGGAAGGACCCAAAGGCCACGTTGGGGAACCGGTGTCGCGTGGACAACTCGACTCACGAGCGCTTCACCCCCTTGCGTTGCAGTTTGGAGCGCCGGAGGATGCTGCGCGGATCCTGCTTGGCAAGATCGATCAAGCGGCGCAGCTCCGCGATGTCGCCACCGCTGAGCTCGACTGCTGCAGCATGTACTCGCTCTGGCTCCCGCTCATGCGCCTCGGTGCCGTACCGAGCCAGTATCGTTTCGGCCTCTTGCACCCGTCCCGGAAAAAAGCGTTCCAACGTCATTGACTGTGCTTCCTCAACGACAACCTCTACGCGAGACAAAACGAAGTACTCCGAAGGAGACCAGTAGCGGCAGCCTCAAGGTGGTCACGACAAGCACGAGTCGATCGACCCATACCGACACATAAGGAACCAGCCGTCCGTGTCCGATGAGGATGATACCGAAAAAAAAGCCGGGGGGCAGGCATACAACAAACGCCAGAATCGTAATGATCCACGCTGGTAGTCGGCCTTTCATGATCATACCCAACCGGATGGGAAGCTCATCACTGCGTCCAGGCTACTGGTCAGTGCATCGAGTAGAGCCAACCCTTTCCGCCAATGATGGATGAATACCGGAACGCCGATGAGCACCAGGAAGACGGCTTCCGAGACAAGAAAGACGATGCCTTGGCCGTGCCACGTATCAATCCAGGGATTGAGCGGGCAGAAAAGCGCCCCTGCATTCCCCAACACTATCAGGACCAGAATTGTATGCTTCACGCGCAGTCCCCTTTTCTGCTGGGCAGGCGGAGCGCCGGCGTCGCGGATGTCCCCCGGGAGTGGGGAGAGACAAATCAGGGCAATCGCAGAAAGCGATGGGGTCACCCCGCACCATGATGACTCTTGGAAAGCCACTTTGTGTGCGAGGTGCCAAGACAAAATACGTGGCCCGGTGAGCGCGAGCTCTTTGCACCGTACGAAATCGTATTATACGACCAGACAGGTCACGGGTTAATCAAAATGTGAAGCACCAAGGAAAGGAATGAGCATGTCCGGTTCCCAGGGAGCTGTAACGGAGAGTATTTGCTGTTGCAGCGATAGGTGCCTCGTGGTACAGGGGGGACCGCACACCTGTCCGGCTGTAGGGGGAAAGCTGGAACGGGGCTGCGGCGAATCGTCCTGCTCTTGGGGCTCAGAGGCCGTTTAATGGCTTGATCGACGGACGAGCGATTGACGTGCGAGGGGCCCCTGAATCGGGGAATTGTGTCGTCCATCGAGAGGCTTTACGAACACCTCACCCCGGTATCTCGCAAGCGAGCCATCTCGTGTCCGGAAATGGGAGCCTTTATCATGGATTTTCGGGTAAGCTTCGACTGTTCAGCCGTGAACTGGGAGACCGTCTCCTCAACTTTGAAACGAGTCGGCATGGCATATCACGAGCCTGATGTTCATCGTAAGGCGTTCGAGAATAGCCATACAACGGTGTTCGTCTACGACGGCGATCGGTTGGTGGGATTTGGTCGCGCAATCTCAGATGATGCGTACCAGGCGGCGGTGTACGACATGGCAGTCGTTCCCGAATACCAGAGGCGAGGAATCGGAACCACCATTATGGAACACATCTTGACTCGTGTTCGGCAGTGCAACGTAATTCTTTACGCTGGGGTTGGCAAGGAGCCCTTCTACGAGAAAATGGGCCTTCGCAGAATGAAAACGGGGATGGCTCTGTTCAAGAACGCTGATCAGATGCACGAGAAGGGCTTCACATATTGACTGAACTTTGTCCCATATTGGGCAATAGCATAGAGCTCAAACAGCGCTATACAACCCAGAGCGGGCTGCCCAACGGTCAGTTGAATCCTCCAGGGGTTCTACCTCCGTAACGTGCTCGGTAAACAAGATTATCGGACGGACGGCCCATGGAGTCGAAATTTCATGTACCTTTGGCTTGCGTCATTCTCCTTTGAATAGTGGAGGCCTTTTCTCGAAAAAGGCTCTCGGACCTTCCTTTGCATCTTCGGATTGACATATAGGCTCTGCCAAAAACTGCTCCAGCCGCAATCCCTCAGAAAGCGGAAGATCCATCCCGCGGTAAACTGCTTCTTTAGCAGCCTGGACGGCAAGGGGCGCATTCCGGCAAATTCGTTCAGCCAGTTTTGTGGCTTCGGGAAGTAATTCATCAAGGGGAACAACCCGGTTGACCAGCCCGATCCTATACGCCTCCTGAGCATCGATAGTTTCGCCGGTAAGGATCATCTCCAGGCTCTTGCCAAAAGGGATAAGCCGTGGGAGCCTCTGTGTCCCGCCGGCCCCCGGTATGATCCCACGGCTCACCTCGGGGAGTCCGAACGTAGCATTTTCGGAGGCGATTCGGATGTCACACGCCAGGGCGATTTCCAGCCCACCCGCGAGACAGTACCCGTTGATCGCTGCTATGATGGGCTTCCATATCTCAAGGTTTCGCGTGATCCCTCCAGCGCCGGGTTCAGTGTCGGCCTTTGTCTTCCGCTGGATTGCAGTATTGTTCCTGAAGTACCTGGCCCGGTCCTTGATGTCCTCCCCTGCGCAAAAGGCCTTGCTACCAGCCCCTGTGATGATGGCAACCCAGAGGTCGGGATCGTCACGAAAATCGATCCAGGCCTTGTTCAAAGAAGCCAGGGTTTCCTCATCGAGGGCATTCATGGCCAGAGGTCGACTGATTGTAAGAATCGCTATTCTTCCTGTTGTCTCAACCTTGACAGGCATGCTGATTGGCCTCCTTTCCCTCGCAAGACCCAAGGGTAGCGAAACCGTGGTGATGTTTATCAAAAGCCCCCCTGTAACGTACATATGAGCGTACTGCACGGAATAACCTTGCGTCAATCATTTCCTGCAACGGTGCGAGTCATACGGGTACGGACCCCAAGCGGGGCAAATCAGATTCTCTGTCCTCGCGCCAAACCCCCAGCGAAGGGTGCAAATCGATGAGCAAAGTGGAATCAGGAATCAAGCCTGACCCCACGGACGATGTTGCCGTGAGCCCCTACAGATGGTAAGCTCATACACACATATATGGGCAGGAGGGTCTCCCATGAGAGTAACAGTCCACATCCCAGACGAATTGGGACCGAGATTGAGACGGGCGGCCCACAATGAAGGACTGTCCATCTCAGCTCTCACTGCAAAAGCTGTCGAAGAGTACATAAGGCGAGGACGGAAGAAGGCTGCGGGCAACCGGCTTCTGCGTTTGATTCGGCCGGACTCCGTCGCCCCTGACGCTTGGGAAGAGATTGAAACGGGGAGAGGTGATGATCGGGCTTGACACCGGCTTCTTCATTGAGCTGATGAATGGCAATGAGGAAGCGGTAAATCTCTGGAGAGCCTGCCTTGACGACGACGTGGAGCTGGTCGTCTCCTCACTGAGCTTGTTCGAGATTGAACGGCTCGGTCTCAAGGGAAAACTCCACCATTGCGAAGCCATACTTGATGCCATTGAATCTGTTACTTTAGTGGTATGGCTGGCGCGAGATATTCTCACTCTTGCGGCGAGGTTTTCTGACGGCCCGGGAATTCCAGCGATGGATTCTCTGATCCTCGCCTGCTTGGTGTCCAACGACTGTATCGACATATACACCACCGACGCCCATCTGGAAGCCTATCAGAGCAACAATGTCAGAGTCAGAAATCTTCGGAACGCTCGGGCGTAGGTAGTAGTTGGTGCAGCTTTTCCATCATCCTTGTCCGACTCGTCGAGAGCCGCAAAGGCTTTTACTCGGAATCTTCTGACTGGAGCTCATCGTGAAACTGGATACCGGTTTGGCTGGAACGAGCCTCAAAGACTACACTACGAACATTACGTGGCGACGCACCATGAACTACGCGGCCGCGGTGAAAGACCACAACCCTGCGTACTTCGACGACGAGCGTGAAGGTGGCATCGTAGCGCCGCCGATGTTCGCTGTGGCCGTGACATGGCCCGTTTCTGAACGGCTTTGGGAATACGTGGAATCCGAGAGACTCCCAAAGGAAGTGTTCGCCACCCAGGTTCATTATACGGAGCACCTTGTGTTCCACAGGTCGGTTCGCGCAGGGGACAGATTGACGATCAAAGGATCCCTGGCAGCAGTCCGTCCGGTTCTCATGAGGGGGTATTACAACAACCCGGAAGCTACCGAAAAGGTCATCGATCCGGACGGATGGTATTACACGTCCGATATGGCGTTCAAGGACGCTGACGGATATATCCATCTCACCGGCCGGGCCTCTGAGATGTACAAGAGTGGTGGCGAAAATGTGTACCCGAGAGAGATCGAGGAAGTAATCGAATCTCACAGCAGCGTCCTGTTTGCGGCTGTCATCCCGGTTCCGGACGAGGTGTACCAAGAAGTGGGCTGGGCGTATGCCATGCTGCAGCCGGGCAAGGATGTCTCGGAAGAAGAGCTGCGGGCCTGGTGCAAGTCCAAGCTGTCCAACTTCAAGGTCCCGAAGAGGTTCTTCGTCCGGCAGGCTCTCCCGCTGCTTCCCACTGGCAAGGTGGACAAGGTCGTGCTCAGAAAAGAAGCTCTGGAATCTCAAACCTGAATCTAAATGGAAGGTTTCAGAAATATGGTGGCGTGTTCACGGCAACGCGGTACAGCCGATTGCAGTGGCACGCGTCGAGAGTGGCGGCGAAGGCCCTATTCGGGCGAGGGCGGGTTAGAATCCCGCGCCTACATCCAGTGCTACGGTCATTCTACCGCAAAGATCAAGGCCCACCCCCCAGTTGCAAGGGCAGGTTTCAAACCTGCCCTGTATTGATACAGGCCCGGAACCTGCCCATCTCCAAAAGGAGCTGTTTCCCAGATACGTAACCCTACCAATGAAATCCTGTAGCAAGTCCGGTTGGTCAAGAAAACTCGAGTTCCCCATTCCTGCTCATGATCGACTACACTGCCACGCATATTCAATGAGTGGCAGTATGGATGCTCAATGGCAGCAAATCGAAACCAGAACGGTCAAACGCCAAGGCCGTCTGCACCGAGGCTCTTCAACGGGGGAGGCCGCGGTGCCTTCCGGGGTGCATTGCTCTTCAGTGAGCAGGATGGTTAAGGGGGACAGGAAAAGTCAAAAAACAAGACCTGACCCCAAGCTCCTGTTGACGGGCGAGATGAAACTGTCTCAAAACTGGGGACACCTCAAAAATCGTAGCACGATTGAGCGTCGATGCGTGGAAAGGCACCCTCACCCCAACCCTCTCTCAGAGGGAGCTGAAGCCTGAAGAATCCCCTCTCCCCCGCTTCGGACGAGAGGGGCAGAGTGAGGGGTTGTGCCACGATTATCACGGACTGTAGACTTTTGAGACAGTTTCAGACACCCGTCCACCGGTCTGCGAACCTCCCATAAATGTTCTCGGCATATGGGAAGCGGAAAGAACTTTTGGCATCGGGTATAGGTCGTCACACATCGACAAGAGACGGGCAGAACTTTCAACCTGCTCCCTTGAAATCGGCCGGACAACCGTGCCACTATGTCGTCGGCGAGGTGGCAAGTCTCATGTCTTCTTCCACACAAGAGGTGCTCAGTCGAATCGATGAGTCCGGCTTGCGCAGGCCGAAGCACCTGACCCTTATGATTACCGACACCTGTAATCTTCGGTGTCATCACTGCCTGCTCGATTGCACGCCCGATCTCGGGCGACACGTGCCGAAACAGGCGATCATCGAAGTCATAGCGGGCTTTGCACGACTCGGCGGGGAGCGGCTCATGATAACGGGGGGAGAACCGTTGCTGCACCCGGATTGGATAGAGATCCTCTCGTATGCCTGGAGGAGAGCTGAATTCAGTGAGGTGTGCCTCCAGACCAATGCTACCTTGCTGTCCGAGTCCGATGTGGATGCGATTTCTCGACTTGCCGACCATCGGTTGGTTCTGCAGGTAAGCCTGGAAGGCTCCGCAGCCGAAACGAACGATGTTGTCCGCGGTGCTGGGAGTTTCGATCGAATCGTTGACGGGTTGCATCTCCTCGTGCAGTCAGGGTTGGGAACTAAGACGCGGCTTGCGTTTACCGAGATGCGTCACAATGTTGGCGAGCTGCCAGGGATGTTCGAGCTTGTGGAGAAAATGGGAATAGGGAAGCTCATTACCGGCACCTTGGTTTGCGGGGGTCGGGCTGCCCAGGAAGAAGTGCTAGCCATGCCGACGCCGGCACAATATCAGCGTCTCCTAGATCGGTACGTTTTGGATGCGGACTTCAGAAGCAGGTATCGCGAACGAGGAAACGTTGCAGCCATCGAGTGGTATGAGGGGAAGGGCAACCCTACCGAGGAGGATGCGTGCTCGTGCATCGAGACTCCATTTATCTCAGCCGCTGGACGCATGTATCCGTGTGTCATGCTGTTGTGCGATGAATATTCGGTAGAGAACGTTTACAGCTTTCGATTGGAGGAAGCCATCGACTCGGCTTTGCCTCTCTGGTCGCGGCTGCAGGAGACACATCGCCACCGACGGGTAAGTCTTGCGTCCTGCGAAGAATGCTCCGGCCTGTTACACTGCAACGGAGGATGCATGGGCCGAGCGTACGCTGCACACGGTGATTTCATGACCCCGGAAGACCGGTGTTCCCTGAGACGTGCGGTTTATTCGTACGGCCGGTCTTCTCTCATATGAGAGGCGGCAAGGAAGATTGACCGCCAAACACACCTGAACTATCCTCAGCTCGAATGACAGACTGGGCGGGAGTTGAGCTACATGCTTAAGACATCTGTGGCGATCACCAGGTACAAGAAGCCCGGGGAATCGGTGCGAAACGCCGTGGAGCTGGCGGGAGGTCTGGGAAAGCTGCCCCGGACCGCGAAAGTCTTCGTGAAACCAAACATTGTTCTATGGAACGACCTCCAGCCTTTTCCCAAGTGGGGAATGATAACCACCTCCCGTGTCGTGGAAGACATGGTGGCGCTACTGAAGGACCAGGGAATACATGACATCGCTATAGGGGAAGGTCCTGTGCTTCTGGACCAGCGAGACAAGGATGTCGTACTGCGTGCATTCCAGGGACTCGGCTATGAGAGCTTGAAGAAGCGCTATGGCGTGAAGCTCCTCAACATCCACCGCAGCAGCTTCCAGACGGTTGACCTGGGTGACGGAATCAAGGTCGAGCTCAGTCGAGACTTCCTCGAGCGTGACTTCGTGGTGAACCTGCCAGTCATGAAGACCCATTCTCAGACCGTGGTGAGTCTGGGGATCAAGAACCTCAAGGGGGTCATTGCCATTAATGGACGCAAGAAGTGCCATGCCGCTGATCCGGTGAAGGATCTGCATTACACAGTGGCCCGGCTGGCGAACTGCCTCCGGAGCTCCTTCACCCTGCTGGACGGGATCTATACGAACGAGTGCGGACCGGGATTCGACGGCAAGATGCGACGGAGCGATCTGCTCGTGGCATCCCAGGATGTCCTTTCAGCAGACAAAGTCGGAGCGAAGCTGCTCGGGTATGATCCCACAGACGTTCCGCATCTTGTGCACGCCGCGGCTAATGCCAGGAGGCCGGCGGACCTCTCGGACGTGGAGCTGAGGGGAGCAAATATCGAAGATGTGGCCCTAAAGCTGCGTCACGCCTTCGACTACAACCAGGACGGCACCCTGCCATTGTTTATGGCCCGAAAGGGGATCGCTGGTTTGTCGTTCCGGAAACCCGATACGACCCTGTGCACGTACTGCTTCACGATGGCAGGATTGATCCTGGGCTCGATAGCCATGTCTTGGAACGGCGTCCCATGGGACGACGTGGAGGTGCTGACCGGCAAAGTCATGAAACCTACCCCTGGGAAGAACTGGACGATACTCATCGGCAAGTGCATGTACCAGGCGAACAAGGACAATCCTCACATCCGTCATATGGTTGCCATCAAGGGCTGCCCTCCCTCTGGGGAAGGTGTGGTAAAGGCGTTGCATGAGGCGGGAATTCAGGTGGACCCCGATCTCATTGTGCACCCGGAGCGAGCACCGCGCCTGATGTCCCGGAAGTACGAGGGGAAGCCCGAGTTCGACGAGGCTCTGTTTACGGTCGCTGAGCCCCGAGATTCAGGCGTCGCTTCTTGAAGAACAGGGATTCCAGTCGGCCGTGCGGCGGCCGTACAGGCCGATGAACGCTGGGGATGGATCGCTGATCAGGATGATTGCCGGCTCAAGTGAGAAGTTCCCGGGGTCATCCATATTCTCTTCCGGAACTAGTTCGGGCTCTGCGCCAAGGTTGGGTGGCGAGAGGTCACAAGGGCAGGTCAACAAAGGCTTTCGGATCTACATCGATAATGGCACCTTCATAGCGCGCGCTTTCTGGGCCGAGCCCCGCGTTACTACCAGCGATCTATCTGCTAACGAAACATGACACTTGCCCGAACACCACGAGGACTGACATGGCATGGGTAACCGGGACCCGGATGCACCAAGAGGAGCCACAGAATGACGCACTGCGAGACCAGAACGCGCGCAATTCCCAATCTGTATTGCGCGCGAGAATGCCAAGGTATCGAAAAGAAGGCCTCTCTCGCTCGTGATTTTGACGAGATGGGAAAGAACCTGATAAAGATACCCGTGAATCAAGCTTGACCCCTTCCCCCTTCCAGTTGTCGGTTACTGGAAACCGGAGAGCAGGGCGTCTACGGCTTTTCCGAACGCAACTCAGCCAAAAGGTGGCCCACCCGCACAATCGCGCCCACGGGCACGAGCTGGATCAAGTAGCCCTCGCCGTCAGATATCACGTCGTAAGCTGCCTTTCGCGTTTCAACAACGCACAGTTCATCGTTGACAGAGACCCACTCCCCTGAGTTCTTGTACCAAAGTCTGACTATGGCCGGAAGGTCTCTGGTTCCGTACATCCGCATGGCTACGATATGAGACTCACTCATGAATTCTGCTCCGAGAAGAAAGGTATTTGTCGCTTATACCCGATGCCAAAAGTTCTTTCCGCTTCCCGTGTGCCGAGAGCATTTACGGGAGGTTCGCAGACCGGTGAGACGGGCGTCTCGCCAGTCAGTGTTGAGGAGGAGAATCCGAAATTACTATTGGCAACCGCTACAGATTTGGTATTCACAATCAAGACGCCCGTGTGGGGGACCGCCAACTCGCCTGTTTTGCCGCCTGATTTCCACTCGACCGGCCGGCGCCCCCCATACATTCGTCAACACAGATCGGGAATCCGCAGTCGAACCCATGCGACCCGAGACGCAGCCCCATGGAACGGCAACACGGAACGAAGCGTATTTCCGAGGACGTTTTCATGACGCCTCGGGACCACTGTTCCACGCTGACATCTGAACGGCGGTCGGCTCGTCTTGGCTCAATCCTCCTATTTTACGAAGTTCTCGTTCCTCTCCGGCTCCTTGGGCAAACCGCGGCAAGTACCGTGCCAGGTGGGGTTCCGACAGCGGCGGACGCGAGATAATCATGGACAGTAGCGTCAATACACGGCCCGTGGGGAGAGATAGAAAGCTCGCGGCACGATGGAATGATCGATGGGAGTGAGGAATAATGTCGCGCCGTATTCAATCCGATTTGAGAGAACCGTTGTTCAGCAGCAAGGAGTTCTTGTGCCCACAGCGGTGTGGCCGTTGGGGTGTTATTACCAACCTATCGATCATACGCCCTAAGGGAGCTGAAAAAGACTGGGTGGAGGCTCATAGCAGTCCCGGTCATGCTCCAACCTGAAAGAAACATGACTCCGCCGTCTTGCTGCCATGACTTCCATAGTATAGCACACTGTCCTCCCTGAAATTGTGGGATATGGGTGCCCATGTTCTAAGAAACAAAATCCTCCAGAGAAACCGCGACCGAAGGAAATTCGGAAAGGATTTTGCTCTCCGAGGTGACCAAGGGTACGGCGAGCTCCTGAGCTAGGGCGATAAACTCACAGTCGTATGCGGAGCATTGTGAAGCAGCTACGAGGCTTAGCACTCGGGAAGACGTCACTTCGTACTCACGGCCGTGCATCAGCGTCTCGGCTTGCTCCATGAGCTGGAGCGCTTGAGCAAGAGACACAAATCCGCTGCGCAGAAACAATGCGATCACACTGCGAAGCTCACTCCGCCATAGAAGCGGGGCTGCCCAATCAGGATCTCTCCGCAAAGCCTGTTTGGCTTGTTGCGTGCGCTCTCCTGCTATGAGCAAGTATGCTATTGTGTTAGTATCGGCAACAATCAAGGACGTCCTTCTTCCTTGGCACGGCGGAGAATTTCATCTGTCAGGGGCGGGATAGAGACTTGTCGCTGCATTGCCTCCACTCTGGCGAGAAAAGCCTCCGGATCTATACGACCGCCTTGAAGCGCACGCTTGAGGCAGGCGATGACCTCACTGTTCATGCTACGGCCCTGCTCTTCAGCCCTCTTCTTCAGCTTCTCATACAGCTCGTCAGGGATGTTCTTGATTGTCATGGTTGTCATAGAAGTCCCTCGGTCGTAGGATCCGTTTTGGTTCCATAATGGAAGATATCGCTGGGCTCCGGAAAAGTCAACATAAGAGGGTGCCGAGTCTCGGAGGGGGCAAGTCTTCTGTGCGAAAAGTGCGAAAAGGAGACACCCTTAAAAAGCCAAGTACCAGATTTCATAACTACAGTTACGTATCTCAGGGGTGTTAAGAAGAGGAATAATGGTGATCATTGATTGCTTCATGCCCCGAAGGGGCATACCCTGAGTAGCCGTGGGTTTCAACCCACGGGAATGGAAAAACCAGCAAGGGAGGACCCTGACGGGGTCCACCATGTGATTGCACGAGAGCCAAGGCTCATTCATGATCGGTGCCTATACCAGGCGATGAGAAACCTCTTGGTCGAATCATTCAGGGTCGGTTGGGGGTTATACCACGCCGAACCACAGGTTGAAACCTGTGGCTACTCAAGGTGCGCTCCTTCAGAGCGCAAATCCCCGACTGAGTCGTGGCAGAATACGTGACCGTACTTATGAAATCCTGTAGTTTTCGAAGAACGTTCCGCGGCCGTTCAGGGCTGCGTTACGATTCGGCGAGCAGGACAGCTTAAGGGGAAAGAAAAAGTCAAAA
>JBFMDN010000062.1:0-33595 GCA_040753915.1 Thermodesulfobacteriota bacterium
AAAGAGGGCTTTAAGAACCCTATCCTGCTGGTTTGCCTGCAGGCGGGAAAAAGGCTGTTTTCGCAGATCATCTATGCTATTACAGTACTTACGAGCCGCGCGTGGACCTTTCACCAAGACCTCCACTTTGATAATACCTAAGAGGTCATAATCCACCGCGGCTAAATTTCACCAAAAAAACGTCCCTAGCGCGAAAAAACAATTCTTGGGCGCGAGATAAATATCCATAAGCCGCGATAATCGCGAGGAATCTATCGCGAAAAATCTTGACTCTTCAACGCTGCCATTTCATTTCACACTCCAAAAGTGTAGCGCGTGCCGGCCGTATTGAGATTAAATTCAGCGGGCATGGCCTTGGCAAAGCTGACGATGGCTTCGAATCCGGTACAATGGGTTGGCACAATGTAATCCGGCTTCAATGCTTTGATATCTGCAACCGTATTCTCAATCACATCGGGCTTCGCGTTAATGAGATGAAACCCGCCCAAGACCGCGTGGAGCTTGTCCGTGTCGGCTATCCTTTGCGCGTGCTTTACCGTGTTCACTATGCCGGCATGAGCGCAACCTGAAAGGACCACCAGCCCTTTGCCTTTCACGTTGAAGAAGAGCGCCTGCTCCCCCCTGAAATCATCGGGCTCCGGCTTTTCGCCTCGCTTGATGAGCAGACTGGGGGGCGGCTTTTCGTACGGTGTCACCCGCTCGATGTTGCCGGTGAAGTACGCACCGGGAATGATCTGCGTCGGGTTTTTCACTTCTACAACCTTCAGGCCGATCGCCTCGATGTCCTCTTTGCGCAACTGGCCCAGATCCATAGCCTGGCCGGATCCAGGCATCAGCACGTATCTGTTGGCAAAAGCCTCTTCCCCTACGTAAAAGGGGGTCCCTGGGGCGATTCGCGACTTGTTCTGCTTCAGGATGCTGACGGCGGCCATCCAGTGGTCAAAGTGGCCATGGCTCAGGCTGAAGGCTCTCGCATTTCCCAGGTCGAGCCCCAGGAGTGCCGCGTTGTTCATCACACCCGCGGGGTCAAGTCCATAGTCGAACATACAGGCAAACGGCTCCCCGTTGCTGACCGTCTCCACGTAATAGGCCAGACCGTGCTCCGCGTGGATCGAGTTGCCAGGAAGCACCCGGTACCGTTTCGTGATCTTGCTGTCCGGTCGCAAGGCGTCATAGAAATTGTCCGTGAGCACCCAGATGGTAAGCTTGTCCACTTCGACGACTTTAGGCTTCCCTTGTGTCATTGCATCCCCCTTCAATGACGTGTACTGTAAGGGGCTCCCTCGTTTCAGTCGAATTGCATCTTATCAAAACGGAGAATGGAAATCACCCATGTGTTGCGTATTTTTGCAGACCGATAGGGGTGCATCTCAGTTGTCCTTTCAGAACGCGTCGGTGTCGTGAAAGATCAACGGCTCGCGAGCTTGAATCAACTGACTCAATACTCTAGGCCGTCGAAAAATCGTGCTATCCAGAGTGGCCCGTGGGCTACTGCCTCGGGGTGCCCCGCGCATGCGGGGGGAAAAGAGGTTTCTGATCACTCCTCGGAAAATTCTTTCCTGCTCGGATTTCTCCAACTCGTGTTCACGCTCAAGAGGAATGGTTCTGGACGAAATTTCGATTTCAAGCGCGTGGTGATAGACCGCCTCCAAGCCACAGCCGTGAGCGCGGTACCCCACTGTAGGCCGTCTTCAGGACGTCGGTCTTCCCTGGGGCTGGCCCCGGTGCGCTGATTCGCGTGCTACTGAATGATGGTGACCGGCGGTGACGCCTCAGTCGCGCCGGCGATTTCATCGATGTTCGCGGATGAGCAGAATATTGGGGGTTGACTGAACGTTGGTGGTAAAGTACGGTAACGAGTACTCCTATAAGGACTTATTCAATAACATGATGACGGGATTGTCTATGCGAGGTGCGCTCGGAGAGTGCGGGCACCGTTTTCAAATCAGACAAACCGTCCCGCTGTCGGTCGTGAGCCAAAGGGCCTCACAGCCAGAAAGTCCGCGCAGCGAATCCCGGAAGATGAGATTTGTAGCCAGATCATGCTTTGCCGCTAGCAGCTCCCAAAAGAAGCCGTGAATGGTTTGTGGATCAGGTGCGGCGTCGCAAAAAAGTTAAGACGCTGAGTAACCGTCATGAGCGGACGGCAGCAAAGCAGATGTACGCGATTCTCGCTCCGGGATAAAGGGTTGATCGTCATTGTCCGCAATGCCCTCCATTTTACGGACTCACGTGATCCGGGGAGGAGAAGAGAGAGCGGCCATCGAGCTTCGCCGACAGAAAATGTCAGCAAGCGCAAAGGTCAAATTCTGTCATGTGGTGCTGGAATCGAGACTCAGCCAAGAAACCACGGTCCGCTCGACATGTGGCGCGGATCGTTGCTTTACGAGATTGCCCATCATTGTGACCGTGAGTCACCAGGGAAGAAATGAGTGAAAGGAGAGTCCGTGTGAGAAGATTGTGCATTTTTGCAATAGTTTTGCTGTTTACGCCGGTTCTCGCGTACGGTGACACCGTGAAGATCGGTCTAGCGCATGTCTTTTCAGGCCCCATGGCGACATTCGGAGAAGTGGCTGAGCAAGGAGTCCGGCTCGCTGTTAAGCGAATCAACGAACAGGGGGGGCTGCTCGGCCGAACCGTGGAAGTCATTAAGGCTGACACACAGGTGAAGCCGGAAGAAGGTCTGAAAGCAGTCGAGAGACTGGTTGAGAAAGACCGAGTGGATGCCATCGTGGGAATAGTTTCAAGCGCTGTGGCGCTCAAGGTCACGCCGGAGATGGATCGGCTTAAGACGCCACTGATAATCACCCACGCCATGGCTGACCCCGTTACTGGCTCCAAATGCAGTCCATGGGTATTTCGAATGACATGGTCCACGAAGGAGGCGATCAAGGGCGCAGCCCTGCTGGCGAAATCAGAGCTCAAGTCCGACACGTGGACTACACTCGGCCCGGATTACGGGTTTGGTCAAGAGACTTGGGAGCTCTTTCAGAAATACCTGGGTGAGCTTGGCCAGTACAAATTCGTTTCCCCCAACTACTCTCCTATGGCGACGAAGGACTGGAAGCCGTATATCGAGAAGCTCAACGCCTCCGGGGCTAAGGGCGTCATGGTTTCGTTGTGGGGGAACAACTTGCGAGACTTTGTCAAACAGGCCAATGCCGAGAAGTTTTTCGATGGCAAGGATGTTATCTGCGTCGTAGGAGGAGGTGTCGAGGTTTTCTGGGCTCTTGGATTTCTTGACACGCCTGTCGGCGTATGGTTCGGCGCGCCTTATTGGGCGGGCGCCAACGAAACGCCCGAAAATATGGAATTCGTCAACGAGTACCAAAAACTGTCTCACTCGCAGATTCCTCCGTCATATTCGGCCTACACCGCTTACGCTGCGGTGATCATGTACGCGGAGGCCGTCAAGAAGGCCGGAACAGTGGACAAGAAATCGGTGGCCAAGGCGATGGAGGGATTACGAGTGAATTTGCCCGGTGGGGTTACCACGTTCAGAGCGTCTGACCACCAGGCCGCGTTTCCGGTGGTATTCGGCAAATCCGCCCAGCAAGCCTCAAGCCTGGGAAAGAGATTCCGAAGCCTGGCACCGTTGAAGATATTCAATGGGGAAGACCTGTTGCCCCAGCCGGAGGATACCGGTTGCGCCATGAAACTGTTGAACTAGGAAGCTGGAGTCAAGTCCTGCTGCCAGCGGGATCTGACTCCCATCGTGACGCCGGCCTGCCACAGGGACCGTTGGCCCTGAAACTGCGAAGGCCTGTCTGAGCGTGGCAGCCGCATAAGAGCCTGGGACTTCATACGAATCTGGATTGAGCGCTACCGGCCGTGGCGCCAGTCGGACTCTCTCATTGGCTAGCGGACGCTCCCGGGAATGCAATGCTGCTCAACTCTCGTGCGGTTCCGGGGACCAAGCGTCCCCAGCCGCCGCGGCCGGCCGGACCGTCTGTCCGGGGCTCTACGGGATGCCTTTGACGGTGGCTTGCCAATTCTCATGGTCGGTCTGCGGGAGGTTGGTAGACAATGCCGGTGATCCTGTCTTTCGCAAAGTCAAAGAGCGTCTCCGCATCCGACCCGTGCATAATTTTGACTCTTGGCTCGTCCACGACCTTCCCGATTTTCGCCGCGTCGATGGCCCTTTCATGAAACAGCCCAATGACTTGATCCGAGTGGCGAGGTGGAACAGACAAGACAAAGCCGAAACTCTGAAATGAAAACAACCAGTCCGAGAAGGGGATTTCCGAGGGAGCGGGAATGGAATCGAGAAGGATATCAGCGCCTTTCCCTGAATTCTCTATCATGATCGCGGCGGTGCCCACAAGACCGGCGTTGCTAACGTCTTTTGCCGCGTTCGCCCAGCCCCTTTCCGCAATCATGGGCAGCGATTCTAGTCGGTGGATGAGCTCCTGGGGACTCTTGCCGGAGTTCGCGTCCCAACTTGTCACGGAATGGCATCCAGGCTTGCCACTGAGGTCAACCGCAAGAATGAGATCATCGCCAGCCTGAGCTGTGTATCCGTGCAGAACCTTTTGCGCCCAACCCAGAATGGCGACAGCTAATGCGGGAGCCTCCGGTGCCGCGTCCGGATGCAGATGTCCGCCCAGCATGGGAACCTGCAATTTTTCACAGCCCCTTCGGATGCCCTGGACTACCTTGCGGCGATGTTCTTCATCTCCGCTGGCCAGCACGTTAACCATGGCCAAGGGGCGGCCACCCATGGAATAGATATCGTTTACCGTGACCATTACCGACGCTTTGCCGGCCGCGTAGGGCTCATTGATGAGTAGTTTTGGCATGATTCCGTCCGCCGCGAACAGTAAGAAGCCGTCTTTCCACGGAATCGCCGCAGCGTCATCACCGAAATTGGGGGGAGCGAGACCAGGTTGGCCTTTCAAGACCAACTCGCGGAAAACATCCTCAATGGGTTGTTTACGAAGAAGTCCACTATAATTGCGTATTCTTTCAGCAAGCACGGTTATCGGCGCATCCATTGTCACGTGTTCCATGTTCTGTGGCGGTCAATCCATCAGACTGTGTCGAGATCCGCTTGCATGAGCCTATGCGGTTTGCCATGGTAAATCTCGACGGGTCCCACGGCCTTCCAGCCAAGCAGGGAGAAATATTTTACATTTTGTTCCTGAATATGGGCCGTGAATCGCGTGCAGCCTCGTTCCTTCACGTAGCGCATCGCTTCCCTGACGAGCAGCGTCCCAACATGATTATCTCTATGTTTCTTCCGGACTGCAAGCCTTCCCCCAACCCAGTGATTGGGGCGGTCCTTCTCGGGGAAGACGCGCACGGTCCCCACAACTTGGTCGTCACATTTTACGATGATATGCGTGCTCGATGGGTCGTTTTCATCGAGGTCCGACGTATCGAAGAGACGTTGTTCCCTGACAAAAACATCTTCACGGATTTTCAGAGCTACTGCAAGCTCGTCCTCGCTTGCGGCAGGCCGGCAGATGAATTCGTTCCTTGATTCTCGTTCATAAGCTTGCAGGGCTGAACACGCGCCGCATCTCACACAACCGGCACGAGATTTCGTGGCGGAAAGCCCCCTTTTTCTCAGAATTCCGGCTACGGCCTTGTACAGTCGCTTCATGGTCTCAGGATGGGGTGTCTCGCAATCCTGCATCCATGAACCCGGTATTGGGCGCAATGGCACAACAAATGGATAAACTCCTCTGTCGGCAAGAAACTCACTCCCCCTGACGACAGAGTCCTCGTGTTCACCGAGCCCCACCAGCAAGAAACTACTGACCTGGTTGAAACCGAAGACGTCTACCGCCCAGCTCCAGGCCTTTTCATACCGTGCAAGGCCAATAGCGGCCTTTACCGGTGCGGTTTTTGCGAGCGCTCTGGTGTCAAAACTTTCCAGGTGAATGCCCACGGTATCTGCGCCCGCTTCTTTCAGCTCGCAAAGCTTCTCTCTGTCGTCAGGTGGAAGAAATTGAACATGGATAGGGATATCGCAGGCTTGCTTCACGGCCTTGGCACATTTTCCAAGATAATCGATTTCTTCTCCCCATGGTAGGACCGCTCCCGTGGTCATGACAACGTGGGAAACCCCGTCCAGTTCCATCGCTTTGCGGACCACTTCCGCCAATTGAGCCGGAGTCTTCAGTCTTGTGGTTTGACCGCTAGACAAGGACAACTCTATGCCGCAGAATTGGCACCTCTTTTCAGAATTCCAGTATACGCACGTCTGCCGGACTGTCGAAGCGACGCAGTCCTTTCCGTGAAAGAGAGCGATGCTGGAATAGGGCGTTTGATCCTTTGTGGCATAGTCATAGAACTTGGGCCTTGGCGCCATGGCCGCAGGCATGATGTATTCGCCATCCTTGACCAGCCAGGTGGCGCCGTCACGCGAACGCAACGCGTATGGAGATCTCGACACAAAGGCCCCGCAGAACGGCACGTGAGCGGGAATGCCGTCAAGGAGTATTGTGCCGCCTTCAGCGGGCCCCGCTCCGACCTTTCTGTTCGGCGAGCCCATGGCGACTTGTACCCCGAGGCTCTGAATCTCGGCTATGGTATGGGCAAGCATCCGTCTCACCTCCGGACTGCGGAGAATTTCCGAAGCGCGTGAACTGCGTTGTCCACGGGAGAGGCGCTCATCCTCTCCTGCTTAAGGATTCCAATCACTTCTCGTCTGATATCGTTGGCATCTTTGCTGGTGCGATCCCGCGGATGCGGAGCGTTTACCTCGAATGTTCGCAAAATCTTCGCGGGCCTCTTGGATAGAACGACAATCCGGTCGCTCAAGAATACCGCCTCGTCAACATTGTGGGTAACGAACAGGACGGTGTCGTTCCTCTCATTCCGGAGATCGATGAGAAATTCCTGCATGTCGTTGCGGGTCTGGCTGTCCAAGGAGCCAAACGGCTCATCCATCAGTACTAATTTGGGGTTCATGATGAGCGTGCGCGCTATGGCGACTCGCTGCTGCATGCCTCCGGACAATTGGCTTGGATATCGATCTTCGAACCCCTGCATGCCGAAGAGTTCTATGTATTTCTCCGCAATCGCTCTCCTCTCCACCTTGCCCATTCCCATGATCTCGAGTCCAAACTCGATGTTCTCAGCCATGGTTCTCCAAGGGAACAAGGCGTACTGCTGGAACACCAAGCCCACATCATGAGTAGGCTTTGCGATCTCTCGTCCGTCCAATAGGACTTTGCCGTCCGAGGGCTTCTCCAACCCTGAGATGATTCTCAACAAAGTAGACTTTCCACATCCGCTGGGTCCCACGATAGAGACGAACTGCCCTTGCTCGACCATGAGATCGATACCGGAAATGGCGCGCACCTCTCCGTTCTGCGCTCCATTGACGAAGGTCTTTCCAAGGCCGATCAATTCAAGATGCATTGTATCAGCGCCTCTACACACATGGTCTGAGCCTGGCTTCCCAAGCTCTGAATAGCCAGTCGACAATAAGGCCAATCACACCGATAACCAACATTCCGGCTACTATCTGGTCAGGTCTCTGAATGTCACGCGCTGTCATGATCATGAATCCGAGTCCATACCCTTCCTTGACGCCGGAGAATTCGGCCGCGACCAAAGTCATCCAGGCGACCCCCATTCCAACTCGCAGACCCACAAAAATGGAAGGGAGAGAACCAGGTACCAGCACCTTGAGGAAAATGTCCTTTTGGTTGGCGTTGAGTGTCCGTGCCGCGTCTATGAGGATTGGACTGACGGATAAGACGCCGGATGCGGTACTCAGGAGGACCGGGAAAAACGCGCCCAGGAAAATAATGAACGCGGCGGATCTCATTCCTATGCCAAGCCAGACTATGGCGATGGGAATCCATGCCAGCGGAGGAATTGGACGGATGAGCTCGACAATGGGACTCAGTACTCGATGGAACAAGGGAAACCATCCCATGAGCAGCCCTAATGGAATGCCAAGAGCGCAGGCTATCGAGAAGCCCCAGGCTACACGATAGAGACTGTACAGAATATGATTATGAAGCAGACGCCCCGGAGGCATTCCTGTGGTCAAGAGGGCGCCGAGTCCCTCCATGATCTCTACGGGCGACGGCAGAACGTAATTCGGAACCGTTCCGAGGAGACACAAGACCTCCCAAAGGCATAGCAGAAGCAGAACCGGAAGGTAACGCCACATGACACATCTCAACTTCTTTTGACGTTCCAAATATCTGGGAGGCCGGCGCTCCCCGGAAAAAAGCAGCGCTGACTATGGCCTGAATGAGTAGAATTCGCGACCGCATTTCTGGAATCGACCACCACGTCGCGCCTTGGCCATCTGTGAACAAATCGAACGTTCCAAGGCCCCGCCTCCTAGTAAACGATCTTTTCCACGAAAGACTCGCTACTGTCCAACGTGATGTAGCCAAGTTCACGGAGGAATTTCACATATTCTTTGAGCCCCTCAATGTTGAGGTCGGAAACATACGCCACGTTTCTCATCCCGTTCCTGATGGTCCCTTCATCCAGGCCCGTGTGCTTAACTGCGATCTTGACCGCTTCATCTTGATTCATGTGAATGAAATCGATGGATTTCCGGTGCGCCTCAAGCGTTTTCTTAACTACTGCGCCGTTTCCCTTTGCAAATCGCTTGTCGACAACCAGGACGCAGCACGGGTGATTCTTCCAAATGGCGCCCGAGGAAACGAGCATCTTGCCGACCCCCATTCCCACGGCCTGGGCAGGATAAGGCTCCCAAGCGATGAAGGCGTCTATCTGGTGTGTTCTCAACGCGCCTATCATTTCAGGCGGCTTAATCACGGTCACTTTCACTGCATTTCCGTCTAATCCAGAATTCCCAAGAGCCTTTCGCAAGAGAAAATCCTGAACGGTGGAATAACCCGGAACCCCTATCTGTTTTCCTTTCAAGCCTGAAATGTCCGTGATCTGGGAGTCCTTTCCAACGACAATCGCTGAGCCTTCGGTGTTGACTTGAGCTAGAATCCACACGTTCACCGTGCCGTTGGCTGAAGCGGTTACCGTGGGCGCTTCCCCGACATAAGCCATGTCTATGGCCCCTGCGGAAAAAGCGCTCATCACCTCAGGCCCGGCCCGAAAGATTCCCGCTATCTGAACCCGCAGCCCCTGTTCGTCAAAAAATCCCTTTTCAAGCGCTACCATGAGAGGAAGGTGATGAATATCATTCTGCAAGCACGCCATTCGGATAAGCTGGGACGAGGAGTCTTGTGAATGAGCCGTTCCAGCCGCGACGAGACCGAGCGAGAACGCAAAAAGAGCCAGCGCAAGTCTTTTCATAGGATTCCTTCTCCATTTGATTGCATTTCACGCATACAGTGTGACATTGGAGACGCCCTTACTGGGAGTCGCATCTAGTGACCTCATAGTAGCGGTTCGTGATAAGGCCCGCAAACAACACCGCGCCAGGGCACGGCACAACGAGTTTCTTGGCACATGAGCCCCCGATGATGTTGTACCATTCCATACACGCGGAGCAGACATGGGACGTTTTGCCAATGGAGTACGGGACGCGCTCGTCCCCCTCAAGAACAAAATACGCAGGCTCTATGAAGTTCGCGTGATTTGCACAGTGTGACGTGAACAACTCCTCAAATTTCACCCCCCTCAATCCCATCACCTTGAGCCAGCGCTCTATCTCCTTTACTTCCACCGCTCCAATGTTGTCCCACTCGGCGGGTCGAGCGTTCTGGTAACTCGGTCTTTCAATAAGACGAGCCTTTTCCTCGCACGACGGAAGCGATGCGGGCTTGAACGTGCTTTGGCGTATGACGACTTCACATCGCGTGCCAAAGTCCCCGAGGGCAACGGAGCTCACCAGCAAAATTTTACCGTAGTAAGGGGATGTACGGTACCACGACAACTGTCTTTTGCAGAGCTCGAAGCGTCCCCATGTTTCCGGTAACACATAAGCCGCTTCCACTCGTTTCGATAGTGGGGCGCACACCGCTTTTTTCGTCTCAGGTATCGAACCGCCTCGACCTTCGATCGTTGCCTTCACGTTGTCAAAGACAGGTCTTTCAAGCCAGTAGACAAATTTCTGATAGCTAGTGCCGCTGTTCATGGCAGGGTTCGGTTTCCTCGGGATGATGTGAATGCGCTTTCATAGACGCAACGCAAAGGGTCCTTCGTCAACCGGTCCAAGCAACTCCCTTCTGCTGCGGATCACGGCGCAAATTGGCGCCTCTACGACCGCGCATTCCCGTGAACCTTTTGATAGACACCGGCATAATGCCGGCGTTCCTGGCCTCTCAATCATTCATTGTGGCGATTCTCGCCGATGTGGCTCGTATCACAGTTTCGGAGAACCTTATTCCTCTTTTTTCAAAGCGCTTCTCACCAAATGGGTCATGTCTCTCATCACCAGGGGTGAATTCAAAGCGCCGATACCCACTTGAAGACCTGCATAGCAGAAAGGACACGCACTGACCAGTTCTGTGGCGCCCGTTTGTTCCGCTTCCCTGATCCTTGCTTGCGCCATCTTATTCTGGAGGTCGGGGAACCCGGCCTTGACCCCTCCCCCAGCGCCGCAACATCTGGAATATGGGCCATGTCTGGGCATTTCCACGAGCTCCAGTCCCGGAATGGCCTTAATGACCGCCCTGGGCTCGTCAAAGATTCCCGAGGCTCGGCCGAGATGACACGGATCATGATAGGTGATGACCTTTTCAACGGGAGCCTCGAATCTAAGTTTCTTTTGCTCAATGAGCCTGTGGAGGAACTCAACGGTGTGCAGCACTTCAAAGTTCAACATGCCGACTTTCGCATAGTCCTCCTTTATGGTCTTGAAGCATCCCGAGCACGAGGTGACAAGCGTATCGATACCAAGGCCGTTCAGAAGCTTGATGTTGTCCGAGGCGATCCGCTCGTACTCGGGATCGCCCATCCTGAGAAGAACACTCCCGCAACACTTCTCGTTTTCTCCCAGACATCCGTAATCTATGCCTAGAACGTTCAAGACGTTCACGGTATCGATTGCGATTTGGCGGATATTTGAGTCGTAAACGGCTGTACAGCCGAAAAATAGCAGGGTCTTGCTCTTCGTTTTCTTTATATCTGGCGGCAGCTCGGGTATCAGATTCTCCTTTTTCGCGCGCCGAGCCCACTTCACCCGCCCCTGTCGGGGTTGCTGCCAAGGGTTGTCGTACGCCTTTACACTCTTGGCCAGGTTTTTCTGTGGCTCAAGAGGCCCGTACCCCGAGGAGACCATCAGTTCACGGATGTTTTCCCAGAGGTTGACCGTATCGATATTAGCGGGACAGACGACCTGGCACTGCCCGCAAGTAGAGCATTCGTAGAGATTGAGAACGAACCGGCGGACATCATCCTCATTAATCTCATGGAGTCTGAAGACTTTCCGTATAAGCCACTTGGCTGGCTCAGGCAGCCTCCCGTTCTTGATTATAGCGTTCAGAAGGCTTTGCTGGTTTTTTGCAATGTGGAGAAAATCGAGGATCTTCTGACGCGGGAGAATGTCTTCTCGGCCATCTTGGTCGAATACCGGACACCAGTTCAAGCACTCTCCGCAACGGGTGCACGCCTCCAGTTGGACCAGTCGTCTCATCTCCAATCTTTCCAATGGGATGACGCGTGCTGGAGCAACGGTGTTTTCAAGGGCCGCTTCGGTGGAATTCGTTTCTTCCATATTACGTTCTCTCTCTTGGCGCCTACCCTCTTTTGTAGTTAAGCAGAAGGCTCAACGGAGTAGTAAAGATGTGTTTCAGCTTTCCGAAAGGCAGATAAGCGATGAACAGGGCCCATAGGAAAGCGTGGACATACCAGATGTATCCGTACATCGACTGCCAGCCCAAGTCCACAACGGAGAACAGCCTTGAGATAGCATAGCCAAAGAAAGCCGACAGGGCCACGTGTGGCGGGATCTGTCCCACGAGGAGCCTTATTCCTTCCAGGAGGAAGCCCGACAATGTGACGAGTCCGATGATCACGAGCGCAATGGTATCCTGCTCCTGTGTCGACACATATTCCGGTTTAGTGATAAAGCGCCGACCCATCGCCCAGATTACGCCTGCGAGAATAAAGCCCCCCGTCAAATCATTGAACGTGGCGACGAAGGAACTGTCCTTGCTTACCAGTGTCAAGGTCAACTCGCTTTCCGGCGAGAACTTCTGAAGGAACAAGGCAAGAAAGCTGAGCGCAAAACGGGCGAAAAAGGAATAGAAGATCAGTGAGTGTATGAACCAGCGGCTCACGCCATTGGCCAGGATCCTGCGTTGCAGGAGCACGTCGAAAAAAAAGGTCTTAAGTATCGGAAAAATTTCCCAGGAGAAGACTTTGCTCCAGACAGCCTCTGAGCCCAATTGCACCTTTCTGTGTACAGAAGCCACTTCACCCTGAACACTGGCCTTGAACCAAAAGGCAAGCGTGCCAACAACACCCATAGCCGCTATAATGATCGCTACGGGAAAAACGGGGCTACCCATCTGCAGCGGGGAGTAATGGCAGGCGATGCAAACAAAACTCTTGGAGGGTAAGACCGTTGTCGGTGCACCCACCTGATTGTTGGACACATGGCACTTTGAGCAAAACTCCTGCCGGCTCACATCGGTTACTTTGTGCTTCGCCAGGCTTATGGGCGCTTGTTTGTCGTTCGTGTGCGCAAGTTTCACCTGGTTGTTCGCTGCGTCGAGGGTGACAAATGGTGAGTCTGTGTGGCACGCCTCACACCGTACGCGCTGATGTTCAGCGTGGGTCCCCGGCGCCCCATACATCCTCGGATGGCAACTGGCGCACTGGACACCCGACAGGGAACGATGCGGTGATTGAGCCACCCTCGTGTGGCATTGGACGCATGCCACGTATCTGTGGGGAGACGTAAGAAAATACTCAGGCTTGACCTGCAGAGAAACCTTGGAGGCTCGGAAGTCTCCGTGAGAACCGGGCTCCTGGTGGCAATTGTAGCAGAATCGCTGAGACGAGAGAACGCCCTCGTTGGAATTCAGATTTCGTTGCCGATGGCAGTCCAAGCACTCAGACGGCTCCTCTTGAGCTGTTGAAGACCCGACCATCCAAAAGGCCATGAAACAAAACGCCATAGCGCACAGTGCCGCCGCTGAAGTCTGCAACCTTGGTTTCATAAGACTCTTGACTCGTTTTTCTCTTTCAGATCGTTTATTGGTCTCCAAGACCGGGACCTCGCTGAGAGGCGTTCAACGCCGCCCACTCACCTGGGTGGGCCCTCATCATGGTTTCTTTGGTCACTTTTCCGGTGAAGATGACCCAGTCACCCGGGTAAACTTCCGGTCTCAAATGACGAACTGACGTATGAATAAAGAACTTATAAAACACCGCGAGAACAGCTTCATCAAAATGCAGAACTTGAGCGAGGTTCACGAAGACTCCCGGGAAGTAACGGGAGAAAAACTCGGGGAACCACAGAAAAAGTCCTGTGAGCGCCATGGTTTGCATTCCTATGAAAAGCGTCCAGTAATCAAACTTTTCCCACCAAGTGAACCGGTCAAATGGCGGAGGCGCTTGACGCCGGCCCAAGATGTACCCCATGTGCTGTCGGAAGTATCTGAGATCTCTTCGAGAGAAGCAGATGGAATTCGGACCCAAGAGGTTTCCACGCAAGACGAGCTTGAAGTACAGCACCCACAGGATCTCGGTGGTCACGCACAGATAAAGAAGTACGGCGCAGAAGCGGTGCAGGTATCGCACGCTGTCGATTCCTCCCAGTAACCAAACGAATGTCTGAGCCTGCCCCCAAGAGCTGAACGCAATCGAGAACCCGGTCAAACCCACTCCGATGAACGCAAACATCACAACCAGATGCACGACCCGGTGAAGAACGTTAAAGCGCCAGTAAATTGGCTGTTCGACGGTTTGGCCACGCATGTCAACGCCCTCTCAGTCTTCTGTGAAGCTCTCGAAGTATCCATACAAAGGTCTGAAGCGCAAAAAACGCGAGCAAAATTATCGTGCACACCTGGGCGATCGGCTTTATGGTCCCCACAAGCGCTATACTGGCCTGCTTTTCGGGGTCCTTCTTGGAAATGTCCGCGCTGCCGCCGTGAATGACGATACCGGCGAACCGTATGGTGGCGTCTTTGTGGCATCTGAGGCACGCGGCCAAGGCTTTCTGTTTGTCCTTGAGCGACTCGCACGTGTGGGCGCCGTGGCAATCCGTGCAGTAAGCCGAGGCTTTTGTCTCGAGAAAGACCCCCATCCTGCCATGAATGTCCTTCAGGTAGCTCGCTTCCTGAGCCTTGTGGCATTTGCCGCAGGTTTCTATCATCTGCGTCCCGAGCTCAACCCTGGAGCGCTTCGCCTGCACATAGTGAGATGAATGGCAGTCACCGCATGTGGGGGCCGATTTTTGCGGAGGCGGCTCTTTTCCTTCTGATTGTAAGGCCAACTTTTCCTTTTCCAGCGCTTTCGCGTGCTCCCCCTGAAGAAAACGCTTGTACGCTTCGGGATGACATGACGCACACCGCTTGTAGTCGTACGTCCGAACAACGTTCTTTTTCATGGCTGTGGGATCTTCACGATTGGGATGGACTTTGCCTTTCACGGTCATTTCCGCGTGGCATCGCTCGCATGTCAAAGATCCATGAGCTGATTTCAAGAACCGGCTCATGTCCACGAACCAAGAGGAGGAAGAGGTTGGGTCCTCGGACCATGCCGGCTGAACAGGTATCGACAGAACAAGCCAAGCGGTTATCATCAACCCTCTGCAGGCGCTCGCCAGCTTGGTCTTCTTAGCTGTATGCAGCCGCCAAAGGAATATTCGTAATCCGTCCAACGTTTTCTCCTGTTGACACCTTGGAAAGAAACTTCGTCAAGAAAAGCGGGCTCCAGCAACGGTAGCTACGAATCGAGTCGGAATCGGGCCCCCAATGAGTCGAAATACATCTGCAAGAAAAGCGTTGTCAACCCGCGCAATGAGTCGAAAAGATCCCATGCGATATCCTGGGTATCCAAAAGATCGTCTATCCCGGCCTTCATGCGCCTCAGCAGTTGAGTCACGCGAGAGGCCATGGCTACCGCTTCCTCGCACGTTTCTTGTTGAACGCAGATCGTGCGTGAGCGTTCCAATACTCGGATTCGCTTCCAAATGGCCTCGAGGAATACCCTGATCTTCTCCGGCTCATAGGTCTTACAGCCGAGAATCCACTGGACAGGTATCGCTTCAAGCCCTACCGTCACAATGCGAGAATTGCTGATTTCACGTTTCAAATCGCGAACCAGTTTTTCCTTTTCCGGACCTTCAAGAATAGCCTGAGGGGCTGAGAACCCGCCGCTCTGTCTCCCCTTTCTCATGTCCCAGAATATGGCTGTGGCAACGAGGTGGTTGGCTGTCGGAAACAGTGGATGTTCAAAATGGGGGCCGAAGAGGTAAAGGCGTCCATCTCCCAACGCCGCCCTGGCAGCGGCCACTTTGCCGATCAGCGTCTGCCGCGCGAGAGATTCGTCCACCAAGAACAGGGTCTTTTCGGTGAAGCCGTCGTAGTAGGCCAACACATCACAGGCACCAGACGGGACCATTGATGGGCCACCATACAAAGGAGCCCGGAAGCTCTCGAATCTACTGAAAGGCTCCCTCCCTGTCATCCGCAGGAGAACGTCTTCTCGAACCGGGTGATACACGAAATCGCACCCATAGCTGGTAGACGCCTTACTGCCCATCCTCTTGGCTTCCGGCCTCGTTTTGGAAAGGTTGGCTATCTTGATATCTACGAAGTTGAAACGATCGAGGTGCTGCTTGGACGATTTGAGTGGGAGATAGGCCCCTGCGCAGGACCCTATATAAAGACCGCCACCTCGAATGAAGGACTCAATCGCGCGACCCCCTTCCGGCCCAAGACCCTCGGCAATCCTGATCGTGTCGCCACCAGACATTGCGAAGACGTCCAGACCGTCTAGGGCACCACCCCTTACCATACCTTCAGTCATAAAGACGACTTCATAGAACGACATGCGGTCGAAAAGCTCAACGATCCAGAGCCAGGAGTGGGAAGTCCCCGTCCCGGCGTACACTCCGATGCGAGGAACACGCAAGAGGCGGGGGGCTCGGGGCAGCACGCTGGCTTCTTTCTCTCCATACCGGAGCTCGACGCCCCGAGCCAGTTTCTGGTTGATAGTCGCATACGAGTGGTAAAAGTCCATCCTAGCGTCCCCGAGCCCAGCAACTACCGTTTCGCCTTGACTTCCGTTTACGCGCCGCGCCACAACTTCCTAGCTGCAAACATCCGCAATGGCTTGATCTAGAGCCTCCTGTGACAACTCAAGCCCAGCGCCCTTGTTGGCCATCTCCAGAAGTGCCTCTTCCGACAGTTCCGGCGACATGTTTGCGAAAATGGGGTGAATGCCGAAAAGGTAGGCTACCGCCTGTCTCCTCACCCACCAGTCTTTGAGCGCTGCTTCTCCTGATATGCCAAAATCGCCAAAAATAGGTTGCGCGGGAGCCCATGAACTGAACTTGGCACCTTCCGGGACCGTCGCCGCGCCTTGCATGCTGGCCAAAGACTGTTCGATAGCCTTGGGATCCTTCTGGCCAGCTTTCCCGGCTATCTCGGCGACAGCGGCCGGATCAACGCCTCGTCGAGCGCAAGCTTTCAGCACATGGCCGGCGTCCGCGGCTGAAAGTCCCAACTTCTTCAACGCCAGCAGGGCTCCTATGTCGGTGATCATGAAGCCCGGTTCAGGCTCGGGGGGTTCTGTGAGCGTCGCCGGGTCTACGCTCAGGTATAGGAACGTGTTGGTGGGGTAGGGGGTGTTGTAGCAAGCGCTGTGGCGATGCGTGACAGGTGCGAGCCATTCCCTGGCGTCACTTTCCCCCATAGCGATCAAAATGTCTTCAACGCCACGCTTGCCCGAAAGAGCGCTCCCTTTGATCGCTTGAAAGATCTCGAAACATTGGTCGACAAAACCTTCAGCGTCCGAAATTTCCAGCAACCCCATACCTCTGAGGGCCACGGCCTTCAGGTTCTTGGAGCCAAACACTTTGCCGAATTGCCAACAATCACCGTTCGCCCAGTAGTTTACACAGACTTGGGCTAGGTCGGAGCCTTCTTCTCCCGCCGGACCTATAACCAGTGTTTGAATAAGATCGTCTCCCATGGTCTTTCGTATGTGGTCGGTGGTGTCCCAAACATCCTTCCCCCAGAGCTCCGAAGCGTCCTGAACATCGGCGATTCCGTCATGAAGCCAAAGGAAGACAGGTTTTTGCGATTTTCCACGTATGACGACATAATCAAAGCCCGTGTACTTCAATTCCATGCCGGCCTTGAGCGTAAAAGGGGAATGAGTAAGGTAGCCGGTCCGTGGACTCTTGGCTGAGATTACCGAAAGAGCCGAAGCCGGGAACAGGGTGCCCGTAAGCAATCCGGCGCCGAGTATTACAGGATCACTATCCTTATAGGTTTCGTACAATGAACTGGTAATGCCCGCGCCGCCTATCCTCTTGCTCACAAGATCATCATCAAGTTCTTCCTCGGAGGTCGCGCCAGTTTCCAGATCCACGATCAGAATCTTATTGGATGATAGATAGTCCATTGTTACTCTCCTCCCTCTATCAGAGAGATGGCGTTGACGGGACAAATCTTGACGCACATGGGGCCATATTTCATATCGCCGCACCGATCACAAGGCTCGCGCAACAGCATGGGCTTGGCGGAGGCGTCGGCCTCCTTCTTTTGTCCGGAGTCTCCTGCTTCTTCCGCCACACCGATCCTCTTGATCTCAAGCCCTTCGGGTCGTGCTATGGTAAGACTGTCTTCTTCTTTCACGACTACCCCGAAGTAGTCCTTCTTTTCTCGAGCCCGATAGACAACGATACACGACGCAAGCAGGGCGAAGGCGTCGTCTCTGTGATATCCGCACGCCATCTCGCAAGCCATGCACCCAATACATTTGAGCGCGTCCACGTCAATTCTCATTCGACTTCTCCTTCCAAGTCTGGTGGGCCTCAGCCCAACTCGCTCATGTGAATGGCGTTCCTTCAGATTCGGGGCGCCTGGAACCATGGCGAGGGATACGGCGACTTGATGCGGCCGGTTTCCGCTCACTGGGCGTCTCAAAGGCAGCAGCTCCCATTTCTTCGCCGCTTTGCGCAATACGTTCCTCATTGGCGCCTCTGGATCGCGTTGCCAGCGTCCAGAGAGCAGCCGATCGTGCTTTTCCGGCAACAGGCTTGAGGTTCTGCGAAATTGTCCGTGCGGCTAGTTTTTCAGAAGCTTTATGAGTTCATTTTCAACCTGTGGCACCCTACAACCAGAGACTCGGTCTGTCAAGCAAAATATCATAAAGGTATAATATTATAATCGTCGACCTGGACCGCTCGCATGGGAGCGATGGAGCTCGGCCCCCCCCAAGGGGGATTACCTCCCGATTTACCGGACGGTTTTCATCGATCCGGCAGGATTGGGGGAATGGAGGGGACCTTCTTTTGACGAGAGGACGAACCATTGCGATCGTTCATAGCGGTCGCGAAGCCATTGTTCCCGATTCGGCGCGCTCTTTGACTCTGGGGCCACGCTTCGGCCGAGAGCGATAACCAGGCCCGCTGCACTGGTCCGTAAGCCACAAGCGTCGAGAATTTCAAGCCCCACCGTTGTGCGGTGAAATCCTGACGGTCTCGCTGGCTGGCGGTCTGGCGATGTCAATGCGCGTATTCCAGGGGGCGCGCACGAGCACGCGCACCTCCTCGGTTGGAGTCAAAGCGAGTGATAGGAGAACAGTCTGACGAAAAATGGCTATAATTTGAATCCCTTAAGATAAGCCTGGCAAGATGAGCGCACATCCTCTGCTTTTAGGTCCCCCTTTGCCGCCACGAGATCGTCGATGGGTTTTTCGCAGCAAGCCCGGTGAACATCCGTGGTTCCGCCCTATAATATCCTGATGTTGGTGTAAGGAGGGTTTGGCTGGCTGGGGTAGGAAACAAAATGAAACTGAAGTAGTATAAATAGATTAGAGAGATTGGTAGAGGTGAGGTTAGATAAGTGATTAAATAACCGGATATAACGCGAGATCATAGGCATTAAACCTAAAGGACTGCTATAGATAGCTGGATATTTTGACGATTTTCTATGGTAGGAGTTTTGAAGGTGATGCCAACTCAGCGTAATAAAAATGGATAGTGAGTCGGCCATGAACTATCATAATATTATATGATTTTTCTTGACAGCCGTCACGCTCCTGATCTATAAGTTGACTTGTCCAATGTGGCAGACTGAAATTCAACCTACGGCGCGTTTGGCAGTCTGCTGGCTATGCGCCAGAAAGGTCGCTGTTCCGTACTGCGAATTGCCCGAAAGGCCACCGCAAATCATAAGGCCCGATTGTCGGTAATCCGGCAGATCGGGTAACAACCGCCCGCGGCTAGTTCCCGGAGGTGGATCGGATTATGTTTCAGCCTGCTCAGAAGGGTAACAAAGTATCCCACTATGTTGTTGAGCAGATTCGTGACGCAATCCTCAGGGGCGAATTCAAGCCCGGTGACAGGCTTGCGTCCGAAAAGGAGCTCATGGGGCAGTTTCAAGTCAGCAAGGCGAGTATGCGTGAAGCCCTGAGAGTGCTGGAGGGGATGGGGCTCATAGAGACGAGAAAAGGCACGGGAGGAGGGATCTTTGCCGCTGAAGTGAACATGAACACCACCGTTCACAGTCTCACGAATTTCCTCCATTTCAAGAATGTGTCGGTTGCGGACATCACCGCCCTACGCTACTTCCTTGAGCCTCGCCTCGCCCAGATCGCGATATCCAAGATCACCGAGAACGACATTCGCATATTGGAGACCATGACCACGAGTGAAGTGAGCGCGCCCCCCACCAAAGACCAACGAGGCATCGGATTTCATTATTACATCGCCCGATTCTCGGAAAACCCGCTGCTCATTCTGATTATGGACTTTATCGAGAGCCTCCTCGCGGACCTGAAAGTTGAGCTTAATCCAGGATCCGACTTCTATGATGAAGTGGAATACGACCATTTCAGAATCCTCGATTGTTTCAGACGCAAAGACTGTATTGGGGTCAGAAGAGAGATGGCGTCCCATGTGCTTCGCGTGGGGCGGTATCTGGCAAATCTGGCGGGCACCCCCCCTTTCACTGCTCAGGAATTCCAGCAAGGGGGGGCGGCTGGTCCATCGGTGGATCCTGAGGATCAACTGATAGGATCGAACCATGAACCACTTTTGCCCTTGTCCGTGCAAAAGTCTCTTGAGGATCATGGGCTACTGCTCAAGCACGTGGCCAACGGGGATGTGTATCTCATTCAAGTCAAGAAACAGCAGCGAGCTGAATAGAAGGCTCGCGCCATCGGGCCCGACGGGATTGCGGTCGAATTTTCGCTTTCGCAATAAGCGCCTGGCCGAAAAGCTCAAAAAGGCAAACAACGGTTTCATGACTTAATCGGATATCGCGAGTTCGCCTCTTTCCAGCCAGAGAAATCGCATACCTTTTAAGTAATGGAGGGGACTGTACGATTGAGCGCATTGGTTTGCCCTCTGAAGCCCGCGCGAGGACATGAGGCTGCGAGAGGGAAACGACAGAGACGCGAACAATTGCAACTATATGGAACTATCAAAGGAGATCGAGATGCATCCTATGGAATCGGCCCTGAAAAATGTGAAGTATCGCGTAGAATCTGGGGGCAACCCTTACAGGCTAAAATACTGTGTCAGTGGTGAATGGCTGGAATCAGCCACAACGAAATACATGGACTGCTACAATCCTTCCACCGGCCAGGTGATCGCCTATGCGCCCCAATGCACGGTAAGTGAAGTGGAGTCTGCCATCGCGGCCGCAAAAGAGGCTTTTCCTGCCTGGGCGAACACTCCTCCGAACAAGCGCGCTCAGGTGCTCTTTCGCATGAAAATACTCCTGGACCAGCATTTGGAAGAGCTCACCTATCTCCTTTGCAAAGAGGAGGGCAAATCCTGGACTGAATCCATGGGCGACATCCTGAAGGTGAATGAAGTTGTGGAGTATGCTTGCGGAATCCCCCAACTCATGAAGGGTGAGTCCATCATGAACATTTCAACCGGATACGATACGGTTTTGTATCACCATCCGCTTGGGGTGTTCGCAGGAATTCCGCCGTGGAACTTCCCCGCAATGATACCTCATGGTTGGATGGCACCTCTCTGTATAGCCACCGGCAATACAATGGTGCTCAAGGCCGCAAGTTTCGTCCCTCAATCGGCTATGCGCATTCTGGAGCTCTGGCATGAGGCAGGACTGCCCCCGGGGGTCATCAATATCGTGACAGCCGGGAGGAACGAAGCGGAGATTCTCTTGAAACATCCTGACATCGTGGGAGTGTCTTTTGTGGGTTCCACAAAAGTGGGGCGCCACATATATGCTACGGCCGCGGCGCACGGAAAACGGGTCCAGGCGCTGACGGAAGCAAAGAATCACGCGCTGGTTCTCCGGGACTGCAAACTCGATCGAACGGCGCACGGAATTATCAACGCTTTCTGCGGCTGCGCCGGAGAACGCTGCATGGCTCTGCCAGTTGTCTGCGTTGAGGAGGCAATAGCTGATGAGCTCGTGGAAAGACTCAAGGTTCTTGCCGCGCAGAGAAGGATAGGGGCGGCGTATGACAAGGCCACGGAATTGGGGCCGGTGGTGAACGCAGGTCATTTGAAGTTTGTCACTGACTGGATCGAGACGGGTATTCAAGAGGGGGCCGAGCTCGCGCTCGACGGGCGAAACCCCAGCGTTCCCCCGGACTGCAAGAACGGATTCTTTATTGGCCCCACGATTCTCGACCACGTCAAGCCGGGTATGTCGTGCGGCGAACAGGAAATCTTTGGACCAGTGCTCTGCGTCAAGCGCGTGAAGGATTACGAGGAAGGGCTGGCCATCATGAACGCCAGTGAATTCGCCAACGGGTCGGTAATTTACACGCAGAACGGACACTATGCCAGAGATTTCTCCTATCGAACCCACGCCGGAATGGTGGGAATCAACGTGGGCATTCCCGTGCCTGTAGGGATCTTCGGCTTCACCGGACACAAGAACTCGTTTTTCGGGGATCTGCACGTCATGGGAAGAGATGGCGTGCGTTTCTATACGGAGGTCAAAAACGTCACGGCCACGTGGTTCCCAGAGGACGCCCAGCTTTCTAAGAAGGTTGATACGTGGGACGGCACCATCACCTCATTGCCCTCGGATGACGAGAAGAAATAGCCCGGCATGCCATCCACCGACCACAAGATCTGTGCCAGCCTCCGCAGGAGAACCGCGATCCGCTGGCGAGTCTTGAGCGTCGAGAGTCCCAGCGCAGGGGGAGTGTCCCCCTGTGCTGGGTGACCATGAGTGGTGAGATGATCGTCTCCCCGCACGGGCTTGGCTGTTCCCCTTTTTCAAGAACTCAGGAAGGAGATCCAGATGTCTGAGTTGAGCAGTCTACAGAAAGAACCCGTTTTTCCCGCGACTGATGCAGGAAGGGTCGACTCCGTTCTCAGGGAGCTGAGAAGGATTGTCGGCGATGCAAACTGCACCGCGGCTAGACACATTCGGTACGCCTACTCGTATGATCTGAGTTTTGTGCAACCCAAGCTGCCGGACTACGTGGTCATGGCGGAGACGGTGGAGCAGATACAGGCGCTTCTCCGATTTGCCAACAAGGAGAAGATCCCTGTGGTTCCTTACACCGCGGGCACAAATATCGGTGGTCTTACCATTCCCGAGAGGGGCGGCATTCTTCTTGACCTTAAGAAGATGAATAAGATCATCGACATAGATGCGGAAGCTCATGTCGCAGTCATCGAACCGGGAGTCTCCCACGCCAAACTGGCCGACGCTTTGTACAAGCACAAACTGAGATTTGGGTGGCCGGTTGGGCCTCCTTCGGCCTCGGTCCTGGCTTGCGCGGTCTCTCACGGTATTGGAGGCTTGAATGCGAAGTACGGGTTGAACAGCCAGGAAATCACCAGCATGGAAGTTGTTTTGCCCACCGGTGAGCTGGTGAGGGTGGGATCGTGCGCCATCAGGCACGACGCCTGGCATAGCTGCCTTCCGCTTCCGCAGCTCGATGGCCTTTTCAAGGGATGGCTGGGATCGACCGGCGTGGTGACAAAGATTGGCCTCAGTGTGCATCCCATTCCTCCTCTTCTGAAAGTCTTTACCGTATCGTGCGACAATGTTGAGGACATGTACTCGTACATGTTGAACTTGAGCAATTATGAGATGTGTGACGATCTCACAGCGGTTTCCTGGTGGCTTGCCCAAGTTCCCATCCCGTATCCCTTCAAACCAAAGCCCGAAGGCGCTCCCGAGTGGTTCAGCTTTGCTACCACAACCTCCTGGACCGAAAAGGAGCGAGAGGCAAGGACGGAAATCTGGGAGACGGTCTTTGAGGAAGAGCAGAAAAAGAAAAAGACATCCATTAAACAAACGGTTTATCCGGAAGAGGCGTTGAAGGGAAGAACACAACTGCCCAGCCAGGTCGTGGGTTCCACGAAGAACTACTGCAAGCAGGGTGGGGCTGGAATATCCTGGCCCGGGACTTTCACACCCGCCAAAGTCTGGGCGCCCGTGTACAACAAGTGGAAAGAGATCCTCATCGGCCATAGGCTTTCACCGTCCGTCCGAATGAGCATGTATCGAGGCGTTCACTACGGAATGCTGAGAGCGATGATCCCGTTTAACAAACAGAGCCCTGAGGAGACGGAAAACGCGAGGCAGGCAATAGTTGAGTGCCTGAAAGTCGATTTGGACGCAGGGGGAATTCCGTATAAGCCGCCTATAGACTTCGCCAACGAGATTAACAAGCGAGCCAGTCCTGGGTATCTGGAGCTGTTGAGGAGAGTCAAGGCACTCCTGGATCCGAACGATATCATGAATCCAGGCAAACTTGGCATATGAGCAGTCAACAACATACAGATTCAGACTGTGAGGAACAATGAACTGGAAGATTGCAGAGCTGAAAGAGCTTGAGGATAAGATCTGGAGGTGCACCGCATGTGGCACGTGTAAGATAGCGTATGACTACGGTCCACCTCCCACGTTTGGCGAAATTTGCCCTGCAGGAACCGAATTCGGATTCGAAGGCTTCATGGCTTCCAAGGGGAAGATCGCGTTTGCTCGGGGCATCCTGAGTGGTGAGCTTCCTTGGGAGGAGGAACTGCTGGAGGCCATATATAAGTGCACCATTTGCGCCGGTTGTCAGAACCAGTGCCAATTGGATCACAAGCCTTTCATCCCCGAAATCATTGAGGCCATGAGGCGGAAGGCGGTGCAGGAAGGCGCTGGGCCTATGCCTCTTCATAAGAACCTCCTGCAGGCTATGAAGAACTACAACAACCCGTACCAAGGCCCCAGACGAGTGAGAACCGATTGGACTCGTCCGTTCAAGAAGGCCGGGAAACCCATCAAGGACATAAACAAGGAACCTGCGCCTGCGCTTTTCTTTGTGGGATGCACTGGAGCGTTCAATACTGCCGTGCGAGCTGTCCCCACAGCGACGGCGTCTATTTTCCAAAAGCTTGGGCTGGATTTCGGAATCCTGGGTGAAAACGAGCTGTGCTGCGGCTCAACGGCAATGCGCATTGGAGACGCTGAAGAGTTCAAACGGGTCGCCACCAAGAATCTGGAAACCTTCAAGTGGTTGCATGACGAACGCGGGGTCAAGACGATCATCAGTTCCTGCGCGGGGTGTTATCGGGCAATCAAAAAGGACTATTCGCTATCTTCCGAATACGACAAGGTCATGGAAGGCATAGAAGTCGTTCATACTGCCGATTATCTCAATCGTCTCTACAAAGAAGGAAAGCTCAAGCTCAAAGGGGAGCTCCCTTGGAAAGTCACTTACCATGATCCGTGCCACACAGGGCGGCACTTGAACAAGTTCATTATTGATCACGAAGGCGCCCAGCTCTGGGAAGGAGCATACTTGGACGTGGACCAGAGTGAATGCCTTTACGAACAACCCAGAGATCTCTTGAAAGCCATTCCCGGAATCGAATTTGTCGAAATGAAACGCAACCGAGCCAACTCATTCTGCTGCGGAGGCGGCGGAGGTGTGATGACAGGATTTGGGGAATGGGCGACGAAGAACGCCAGCCTGAGGGTTCAGGAAGGAATGGACACGGGAGCCGAGAGGATTGTCTCCATCTGTCCCTTCTGCCATTTCAACCTGAATGAAGGCGCAAAGAGAATCAGCTCGCAGATTAAAGTACACGATCTGACCGAGCTGATCGATCAAGTTCTCGTCGCGAGTGATGGCGACTGAGGAGCGGCGTGAGAAGGACTGAGGCCTGGCCTGGGATCTGCCTGCGAAACCCAAGGCACTCTCCAAGAGTGGTAAAACGGTTTTCTCTGCCTTTCTAGTCAGTTGACAGGCTCTCAGACCAGGAAAACTCAGTCTCAGTTCCATGTCTTGAGTGATCCATAAAGGAGGTGAGCAGTTCCTAGGAATCCGGCGAAGTGTATGAGCGGAAGTATCGTGCGACCGTAAGGCGCCATTGGTCGCAAGGCAGGCTGAGGATGAGCCTGCAACCCATCGTTGTCGGTGTTGATGACGCAGCGTCGGCGTCAACCGATTCCACCCGGTTTTTAGTCCATCAATGTGAGGGAACGGCTCCGAGTTTCCCGAAGGGAATAGTCCGTTCTGTGTGATCGTGGCGGCCACCGCGGCCCTATTGATCAGAAGATTACCGGTCATCTCGACTATCGGTCTGGCAAAAGGAAGGTGATACCATGAGTCAATCGAGTGTTGATACGGGCGCAGACTATGTTCTTGCTCCGGGCGCGACTGCGGCCGGGAGTGTTCCGTTTTCAGACTTAGCAAGGCAGATGCTCACCTACAGGTGGATCTGTTACGGAATGTTGTTGCTGACCTACATCTTTGTTTACTTCGACCGCGTGGCCCCCGCGGTGATAGCGCCCGAATTGATGAAAGAATTCGGCCTCTCGGCCACAAGCCTCGGCATCTTAGCCTCAATGTACTTTTATCCGTATGCGGCCATGCAGATCCCGTCCGGCATTTTGTCAGATCGCATGGGCCCCAGGATTTCCGTGTCGATTTTCTTTGTCATAGCAGCCATCGGCACAGCGCTCTTCGGTCTTGCTTACACGTTCGGATGGATTATCTTTGGCCGTTTCCTCATGGGCGTGGGTGTCGCGGTTGTGTGGATTCCCTGTATGAGAATTCTTGCTAACTGGTTCCGGCCCAAGGAGTTCGCTACACTCACCGGTGTGATGCTCACCGTCGGTAACGCGGGAGCAGTGCTGGCAGCGGCGCCCCTGGCTTTCCTCGTAGGCATTGTGGGGTGGAGAGCCTCCTTCTATTGGCTTGGAGCCTTTATGGCTATCGTGGCGGTTCTGAACTTTCTTGTTCTCAGGAACAAACCGAGCGATAAGAATTACCCCACGGTCTCAGAGATAGACGGCATCGATTACTACTCTGTCCAGACCACTGAAAAGGTCAGTTTTGGCGCAAACGTAAAACGGCTGTTCGGGATGAAGAATTACTGGCTCATCGCAGTCTACGCGTTTGTGATCTACGGAACAGTCATGGGATTCCAGGGACTCTGGTGCATACCGTTCCTGGAGCAGACGTACGGTCTTCCGAAACAGCAAGCGGCCAACATACTCATGTTGTGGCCCATCGGCATGGCCATCGGTTGCTTTGCCTTCGGATTTGTGTCCGACCGAATCTTGAAATCCCGAAGGAACGCTTCATTTTACGGCATCATCATTTACGCCCTGACCTGGTTGCCTTTGGTGCTTATCCCGGACAAAATTCCGGTAGGCATGTTTTATCCGCTTCTTTTCATAATGGGGTTCTTCTCTGGAGCCTACGTTCCGAACTATGCCCACATTGCTGAGGGACAACCCCACAGTTTCATCGCCACAGCCAATGGCATGCTCAACATCTGGTATTTTGTCGGCGGCGCGCTGTTCCAGGCTGTGATGGGGATGGTGTTGGATTGGTACGGCAAGGTCGGAGGCAAATTCCCGGTGGACGCGTATCAGGCGTCTTTTATCGCATGTATCATTGCACTCGCGATTGGGGCAGTCACCATGTATTTCACCGATGACAGCAAGGTGCTGCAAAAGAAGAAATAACAATACCAGCAGGACCCAAGCGCTTCAGGGGCTCCATTCATAGCCCCTGCCGGTGGTTTGGGGGAGCCCCAGGTTATCAGGGCTGGAGGATCAAGAATGACGTGAGTGAATGAATCGGGCAACCTGATCGAGCCGCTGGCCCTGCTGGGAGCCTGTCGGGAGACGAGCAGAGGGCTTGCCACCATCCTGTCGCCATTGGGCGTAATGATGTCCATTGATGTCGAGGGCAACTCCAAAAAGGCCTACATGCGTTCTGCCGGGCGGCCCCGATGTCATGGCGTAGTCAAGCGCCTCGATGCGTCACAATAGTGGGAAAGTCCGGCTGAGCGGAGGTCTTCGCAACAGGCTCCCAGAGATATCATATCCACCTGATGCTGGTCTATTTCAGATGATTTGGAGATTACCGACATGACGCTCAAAAAAAAGTTCATGAATCGTCTAACAGGCGCGAGCAGCGACGAGACTCTATTCGGGTGTACAACAACGTATGGAGTGGTAGATCTGATGCGGAAGTGCGGCTACGAACGGCCGCTTGCGGACACAGACCCCGTCGCGATGACGGAGCTTGCACTGGCGGGGCACCGGCACGCTGGGTTCGAGTGGGTCAAGGCGATGGGATGGGACATCACGGCCATCTCCGAAGCGCTCGGCTGCACTCTTGCGCCGCCCGAGATCGATCGACAGTTCTCCATCAAAGAGCATCCATTCGCCGAAAGTCTCGATGGGCTCGATTATCCCTCCGATTTTCTCCAAAGGGGCCGCTTCCCCATGTATAAAGAGCATTTCAAGTTGCTCAAAGAGAAGGTGGGCGACGAGCTCGCGATATTTGGAGAGACCGAGGGACCTTTTACCGCGGCGGCAAATCTGGTTGGCGCTGAACAGTTCATGAGATGGACCATCAAGAAACCCGACGACGTTTTCAAGGTTCTGGAGGTCACCAAACAGGCTGCGATTGACGCCATCAACTTTGCCTTCGATAATGGAGCTGATTACTATGTGTTGGCGGAGCCGACTTCTGGGCCTGCAGTCATGAGTGGAAGGTCGTGGGCGAAGTTTATGCTGCCCCTCATGAAAGAGGTCGTGAGCAAGTCCAAAGGACCGCTCGTGCTCCATATTTGCGGCAACACCGATTCCATCATACCCTTGATGTGCGATTCGGGCGTCGCAGGGATCAGCATCGAGGAAAAGGCTGACATGAAGAAGGCCGTGGAAATCGCCCATTCCAAAGGGGTCAAGGTTTTCGGAAACGTAGCGACCGCGACAACGCTCTTTATGGGCAAACCGGAGGAGTGCTACGAGGAGGCCATCGCCGCGCTCAACAATGGCACGGATTTTCTGACCCCCGGTTGTGGCATTGCTCCTAACTCCCCTTTGGAAAACTTGCTCCAGATGAAGAAGGCGAGGGACGATTTCTATAGCAAATAACTTGCGTTCTCCCTTCCAATCCTTCCTGCCATTTGCGTTGGAGGGATTGGAAAGGACTTCCGTGAGAGCGCTTGGCAAGGAATGACGGGAAACGTATCACAGAGACATCCGGTCTTTTTTGGATGCGCATTGGATCCTGACGAGAGAGACGAATCGATTCGGGAGAAAATCCGTCTGAGCGGGACGGGTGGGACACACGACGCCCCGTATTCCGAGGTCATGAGGCTCATCCGCCAGGAGCTCGGCCCAGAAACGTGGGAAGAAAGGGGCGTGATCGATGTCCCGCCGTGGCTCCTTCCCTCGCCCCCACTGATCGCGAGAAAAGATATTGCCCTGGAAAACTTTGTCCACTTCATAGACGGGAACGGGTGCAGGGATTTTGCCCAAGCTGCGGGCAAGTTTGTGGAAGTTAGTATTCTTCCGGATATTCCCTGCATGATCGGCGTCGATCACTCTCTAACCGGGGGGGTCTTTGCTTCCTTGGTCTCGTTTTTCAGGCCCGAGGATATTTCACTGATCGTTGTCGATAGCCATGTGGACTCTACCCCTGCGTCGGCAATGTCAGGGGCTATTCAATATGACATAGAGACGAACCCCAATTCTATCCATGATCCCGCCGACCCGTTCCTTCGAAATCGCACCGATTCTTACAACGCCAGCTCGTTTCTCCATTTCCTTGTGGAAGAAGATGTGATTGACCCTGATAATCTGTACCTCATTGGGGTGAGTGATTATCCTCAAAAACGCGCATTTCGGATCAAGGATGAAAGGATAAAACGGTATGTGAACTGCTACTCCTCCCTCAAGAGAAGTGGCGCGAAAATCTTGACGAAAAAAGACCTGACCTTTGGGACGGCTGCCCTGAGTAATCTCATTCGGCGAGTACGAACGCCGTACGTCTACATTTCCATTGACATGGACATTGGCGCGCGCAACGCCCTCGGGGGCGTCAGGTTCCAGAACTACCAGGGACTCAGTGAAATTCAAATAGATAAGATCGCAAGGGCTCTGCGAGCACTGTTGGATCGCGGTATCAAGCTGGCCGGTATGGACGTGATGGAATTCAATCCTCGGCGGGCCGGTTTTGGGGAGACGCAGAGTGCCGATCGGACCTACCGAATAGCCTTCAACATCATCAAGACGATATTCTTTCCACCCCAAGCGCGGCGTCAGGCTTGACATCTTTGCATTTGTGTCAGGTCTTCTCCTGTCCTCTCAAGTTCTGACGGCAGGTCGGAGAAACGAGGCCGGTCCGACTGGTCAAAGAAAATGTCCTGGCCACGTTCGCGCGCAGCATCACATCATAGACAGCGCCCAGATCGTGAATGCGTACTCTCCGCGCTATCAGACGAGCATAAGCTCAGACACAAAGATGTCAATCCTGGCCCCGTTTCATATGAGCAGGGATGATGTGTTTTGTACGCGAACCTCCTACCACAATGTCACGATATAGGTGCATGTGTCTGCGCCCTGTCTTCGGCACGGACTGTCGTCATCGTGCCTCACCAGGACTTCTGTGGAATCCGCGGTTCGGAACCGTTTCGCATATCCTTCCAGATACCCCCTGGTCAACGAGCAGGGAAAAGGCGTCGATGCAACGACACGATAACGGACAAGTCCTCCCGGCAGCTCTTCCTCGGTAACTACATATCCGCCCGCGTCGCCGCCTCTATGGATCTTCTGCAAGGTCGCATTCATGGCAAACATGCACGCCCGGAAGGAGTTGATTTCAGGCGGGAGGGGCGCTCTTGTTGCCGCCTGCTCCCCAACCTGAAACAGCAGATGATGCCCATACATCTGTTCCACTTCCTTTAGCGCGTCCAAGACAGGTTGCAGCCGATACCAAGCTTCAGGATTGACTTCCGCTACCCCGTGCTTGACGAGAACCTTCTTTACGAGTGCCTGAAATCCCTCCGGGAAAGCTCCCCAAAGAGAATAGATCATGCCTCCCAGCAGCTCTGTATTGGGAGAAGATGCCTTATACTCCGCCATATTTCGTCCTCACTAGCTTTATTGCGATATCCGTGGTCCCAATTGCCCCTTCCAAAACGATAAAAGGCCAGGCACGCTCCGGCCTAACCAACTGACGACCGATCCAGACCAGGAGAATCCCGCCCGAATCAAAGGCGTTTTAATCTGCCACGCATTGAATGTGCGTGGCATTCATTGCAGTTGAAAGCCAATGAGCCTTCGGTCGGCCTGTGGTCATAATGGAGGTCGAGATTTCCCATCAGTGCCTGTCGAGCTCCTGGCTTATGGCCAACACGATAGTGGAGCGCGGCCGTTGCTTTCACGCTGTCGCTAACGACTCGGTTTGCGAATCAGGTTCCGACCTGTTCTTAATGCGCTCCGCTATACCTTTGGCCGTGTATCGATCGATCTTCGCGATCGTTTCCAGGATGTCGACCACGCGCTCTCGATCACTTCTCATAGCGGTTCGGCCTCATTTATGACTCGATCTCGGATCAAAATCAATCCCTTCTCGCTCACAATATGGACCTAGCAGCCGAGAAAGTCGTGCAAGCCGAGCCGCAGGGTTGCTCAATCCAAAAACCATGGTCAGGAGCAGATCAAGATCGCTGTTCCCGTCAGACTCTCTACGTGCCACAGAACCGACGAGCGTGCCATTGCTCACACCAGGCTGAGCCGCGGTGCGAAGAATGTCTTCCCGCTTCTCTTTCAAGAGCTCGCTAATACTCTTGCCCCAGTCCCGTTGTGTACGAGCGTCTGGGAAGTGATCGCCGCGTGGTGTTACAGCGTTGACTGTGCCTTGCAGAAACAAACGCGGCCAGAAACCAAGAAAGGCCGGCTGCGACCCGGCCTAACTTCTTGATTTCCTTGGTCGGGACGACTGGATTTGAACCAGCGACCCCTGCATCCCGAAGACACGGAATAACCCAATACTGAAGCGTCTTTCTCCCATTTCCCCTGAAAAATCAATGCCCCCTCGACACCGGTAGAACCGGGATTCCCTCCTTGAGCATCCTTGGGTCACGAAAAATTGACGAAAAGATCTTGACCATGTACGCAGACCTCTCCTTCGGGTCATGTCCACTTTGCCAACAACCTCCGGCAGTCCCGATAAGATTTCTTCTGTCTCTCTCGAATAAGGCTTGCCAAGTTGGGAAATCTGAGATAGGAACCTGCCGAACGTTCGAATCCCTTTCGTTGGACACTTCTGCAAGTTGGCTGAGCCGAGGCTCCCCGGAAGCTGAATGGTTATCACGATATGATTCAAGATATCGAAAAGATAGAGTTCCAATCTGGCATCATCGGCTTCCCTGACGCAATCGGGCAGTTGCCGTTGATGACTTTGCGTGCCTCCAAGATTCCGCCTGAAGTACACCGGGAACTGAGAGAGACCAATATCCTCAACTGCGGTGGCGTCTATGGTCAGATGGACTCTTCTGCGCCATTCCAATACGATCAGTTGAGAGTATTTCTGACTTACGACGTGGTAGAGATTACTGTGTTCAACCGAGCGGCGGCCTTGAAGACCGCCCCAGACGACAAGATTCTCCGAATAGACAGGTTTATGGCTGTCCTTGAACGATTTGGCAAACCCAAGCGAAAGAACGTATGATGACCGACCTGATTGGTGCGATGCTCCGACAAGTTGTTGCTCTGGGGAAGGCAAATGCCTTGCCTGGACCTACAGGTGAAAACGGCAAACAGATCACCCCGGATCAATTCTATTCCAAGGAACGGGAAAAGACCAAGTTGAACTGGTTCTGTTTCGAATACGCTCTGGAACTGGAGAAATCTATCAGGGCCGATCGAGGATTGTGGTCCAAATTGAGTCGCAAAGGGGTCGATGCCGCTCAGGTGGCCGGGTTCTGCGTTGACTATTCGAAGCACATGAAAAAAGAGGTCCTTCTCCAAGTTTCCGGCCGAATCCCGCAGGTTCGGATACGGTATGAGCCCATAGAGAACTTCTTCCCTACAATCGGGGATGCGTTGGTTGATCAACTTCTCACCGCAGCGGCAAAGGCCTGGGATTCACAGCTAGAATGCTGTATTGTGTGCCCCACTCGGTGTATTTCCGAGAAGGGGCAGCGATCTATGATGTTCGACGACCCATTTTATTGGGAATAGCCGCTGGTTATGATTTCCCTCAATGTGCCCTGACAGAATAAACGCACACGACGTGGTCTGCTCATCAGCGGCTTTTCTTCCTCACCCCTGTTGCAGGGACCTCTTTGAGTTCAATCCGATACGCCCATTCTCCAGAGTTCTCGTATGTCAAGACGGTCACTTTGTAACCGGCTCTTCCGATGGTGATCCTCTTCTTCCGCTTCAGATCCTTGATTTCGGCGAAAAGTGGCGCCGCATCTCTGGTACGCACGGAACCGATGCCGAAGCCGAATGATCATTGGAATGCGGTAATCTCTTCATGCCCGTCCTTGTACTCGACCTCGACATCATTACAGCCCATTTCTAGAGCTTTTGCCAAAAACTCCGATAGCACGAAATCCTCCTACATCTCTTGCTTAACGCCTTGAAGAGCAGCCCTCAGTTCCGATATGATCACCTCACCGGCCTCACCGGTTCGCAAACCACACCACATACTCCCTCACCGGCCAGAAATTCTCGTTGTCCCGAGAAACCACTTCCGTGTCGGCAAGGGGTACATATCCGACATAATCTCCTTCCTGCACTTCAACAAACACACCGTAGGTATCATCTTCATATTCATCGTCCATGGACAAAACGGTCATTCTGTGCCCCAATCGGAACGGCTGAGCACGGACCTCCTCCGAGAAGAATGCATGGTCTTTGTCTTCCTTTCGTTCAACATCAAAAGGAAATGAGAGATGAGCCCTGAACCACTCAATCCAATCCCGTTTCTCCCATTCTCCGTATTTCCTCTCCCAGAGTTTCTCGTTCCCTTTGTCCCAGGATGAGTCGTATTTCTTCTTTCTGCTCATGACATTCTCCATTGTCGAGTCCTCGTGCTATAAGACTCACAGGGTTGCCTGTCAATCGTCGTCTCCCTCATACAAGGCAACAAATTTCTCTGTGGCATCTTCGATCTCCTTTGACGCTCTCGAAAATTGACCCACCTGTGCTCCGGAAAACTGACCCACCTGCCTGAGTGCTCACGAAATTGACCCATCTGAGCCATCTGGCAAAGTGCTCGCCGAATTGACCCACCATTGAGC
>JBFMDN010000063.1:0-33415 GCA_040753915.1 Thermodesulfobacteriota bacterium
GAAAATGTCTCAAAACTCGGGACACACCAACAATCGTAGCACGATTGAGCGTCTATGCGTGGAAAGGCACCCTCACCCCAACCCTCTCCCAGAGGGAGAGGGAGCCTGAAGAATCCCCTCTCCCCCGCTTCTGGGGAGAGGGTCAGGGTGAGGGGGTGTGCCACGATTATCACGGACTGCAGGCTTTTGAGACACTTTCCTTGTGCCCGCCCTGGGCACCCACGAGGGGTGCCCCTATCGTCGTGGCAGATTACGTGACCGTATTCAGGAAATGGAGCACTTAGGTGCCCGGACGCAGCATATGGAACGGAAAATCTCCTCTCCCTATGTCCGCCTTACCATCGAGCGGGAGGCCGAAGAGGTCGACCCATCTCGTGGAATCGTGGAGATTCTCGCTCATGCAATAAACAAACCTCCAGAAAAGGTCCGTCGGCAATTGGAGAGCGGATCTCTGACCCTGCCCAAGGTGCTGGTCAACAAGCACCTTCGTGCCCTGATCCTGGAGCTGAAGAAGAGCGGGTTTCGTGTCGAAGCTCGCTCTCTCGAGAGCCGCGGAAATGATGAGCGAAATCTCTCTGCAGCAGACCAAGGGGCCCCCTCGGGGCTTGGTCTTCCAGGTAGCTCTTCCGACATTGACCTGAACTGGAAATCAGGGGAAATCATCGAAGGAATCTACGAGGTGCTCGGCTCGGCAGAAGGCGGAATGGGAAAGGTTTATTTCGTGTTCCACCGCCTTTGGAAAATGAATTTGGCCATCAAGACTCCGCACGCCGATGCAGTTCGAAGCGAAACCCGCGTAATGAGGTTCCTGCGCGAAGCGGAGCTGTGGGTGGATCTGGGACTGCACCCGAACATTGCCACATGCTATTACGCCCGCGTCATCAAGGGAGTCCCTCGGCTATTTATTGAATACGTGGACGGGGGAGATCTGAACAAATGGGGCCAGGAAGGCCGTCTGGAAGATCTGCGGCTGTTGACGGATCTCATGCTCCAATTCTGCCACGGCATGATGTACGCGGAATCGAAGGGAATGGTCCATCGGGACATAAAGCCCCACAACTGCCTGGTCACGCGGGACAAGACGGTCAAGATTACCGACTTTGGGTTGGTCAAGCGTGTTGACGAGGGGGCCGGCGATAACCAAACAGAGGGATGGACTGCCAATAGCGGCATAAAGTCCGCAGACCCCGGGGTTACGCTGATTGAGGACGGAGTGATGGGCTCTCCCTGGTACATGGCACCGGAACGCCTAACGGACCGGGGTCGTGATGATATCCGATCGGACATATATTCCTTCGGAATGATGCTCTACGAGCTTTCCACAGGTGCCAAACCGTTCTCTTTTCCAAAGGGCTTTTCGCTGACTTCTCTGTTTCGGAGCCACTTGACCAAGAATCCCATTGACCCCCGCTCTGTCAGGCCTGACCTTCCTCCCCAACTGGTTGACGTCATGCTTACGTGCCTCGCAAAGAAGCCCGAAGATCGGTATCCCTCTTTTTTGGCCCTATGCGAGGCGATGGAAGACGCATACCGGGCAACAAGTCCTTCGAGCAGCCCGAGGAAGCCGCCCAACCTCGTCGGCCTCAAGGCAAACGCTCTAAATAACCAGGCTGTTTCGCTCCTGGACCTTGGGAGGCAGGAAGAAGCGATACGACTGCTGGAGAACGCACATTCGGCCAATACCGATCATCTTGAAGCCGTGTACAACTTACATGCGCTACGCTGGATTCGGGGGGAGATCTCGGACAGGGAAGTGACAAGGAGGATGGAGTCACTCAAGATTGAAGTCCGTGAGACAGCGAGCTTCTATCACCTCATGGGATTGATATGCCTCCAGAAGGGAGATGCCCGCCGAGGAGTGACGCTCCTGGAGAAAGCGTGTAAGGTCGGGGACCACTACAGACAACGTTGGAGTGATCTGCCGGGAGGGCCCCGAGGATTTGTGAGCTCACTTGGTTTCTTACCCATTGAAGATGCCGGTTCTCTGGCCGGGCATGTGAAAGGCGTACGATCTGTCGGTTTTTCTCAGGACTCGCTCAAGGTCTACTCCATGGGCGAAGACCGGTCCATTCGGATCTGGGACGGAGAGACAGGCAGATGTTTGAAGAATATCCGCACGTTCGCCTTCAGTCCCGTTACCGGGGACTTTTCTGCAGACGGGCGCATGGCAGTGACGGGGTACGGAGACTCGTTTAAGACTTTGGACCTGTGGGACCTGGAATCAGGACAGCTTGCTCACCGTTTCTCAGGAATGGGCGTGATCTCTGTCCGGTTTTCACCCGATTCCGGATATGTTGCAGCTCTTGGCATGGACGGCCGATCTTGGATAATCGATGTGCCTTCGCGAACCGTGGTGTGGGAATCAGACGCTTTGTCGGACACGTTCGGGCTTACAACTGCCGTAGGCTTTATGGGAGACTGTCTCGCACTGCTGCTGGGAGGGGCGGACGGTAAGGTGCGGGCGATTCTTCCGGGTGACGGAGAGCCGATCTTGGAGGTGCAAGCACATGCCGGACGAGTGACCTGCCTCGACGTCGCTCCCGACGGCTCCACGGTTCTCTCCGGCGGGACCGACGAGACCGTTCGATTATGGGAAGCATCCTCGGGCAAGGAGTTGTTGCGATTCACGGGTCACAGCACTGATCCGGTGCACGCCGAGCTCTTGCCGGGTGGCCGGTACGTCCTCTCAGCGTCTGCCGGCGGCATCATAAAGATTTGGGACCGGTACACCGCTCGATGCTACCGGACACTCTCGATGGAGAATGAAGATCTCACGTCCTGCACGATCTCCCCAGATGGCGCCCACATTCTCTGTGGAGGAGCACGGGGATCGCTGCGCCTTTGGTCTCTGGACACACGGTGGTTCGAGCAAGAGCTCTTGGAGCCGGCAATATGCAAGCCCGGAACATACGCCGAAATGTCCAGCATGCAAGATTTCTTCAATGGTGTTGTGGAGGAATTCAGGGGCCTGTGGAAGAGAGGCGATCGGGCGGGAGCACTCAAGGCATGGGAAAGGATTCGTAGCCTACCCGGATTCTCTTGGTCCCGAGAGGCCATCGCTATACGGAGTCTCGTCCAAAAAGTCTCGAAGCGAGGAAGGCTCGCATCCTGGTCATTTATCCGATCCTTCTCCGGACATGATGATGCGGTGGTGAGCTTGCAAGCATCTCAGGATAGCCTCACGCTCCTGACAGGCAGCCTGGACGGCACGGCAGCCCTGTGGGACGTGGTTTCGGGCCGGGGCGTCAAACGATTTGCGGTCGGTAGTCCAGTGACGCAAGCTCTTCATTTCCCCAGATCCCTCCGCGTGGTCACTGCGAGCCAGGATAGCGTGCTGCGCCTGTGGGATCTCCAGGGTGCCCTGCTCTTGGAAATCCCCGATCTCGGTGCTCCTATTGCCCTGTCCGGGGGTGGGTCGGAAATCGTCGCGATTTCAAAGGCAGGTGAGCCGGTGCGGGTGGACCTCGAAAGAAATCGCGTACTCTCCCGGGGAGCACCGATAAAGTGCGATGGATTTGTCTGCTTTTCCGCTCGGTTGGATACCGTGTATAGCCTGCGGGGAGAAACCCGCATTCAGCGCTGGTCCGTCTCTTCCGGACGAAATGAAGGCTCCTTCCGCGATCTCGGCCGAAAGATTACCGCTCTTGAGCCTGCTCCTCGAAGCGATCGCCTCATCGCGGCAATGGAAGATGGGGAGATCATCATTTACTTGGTCAGCTCGGGCATCAACGTGGGTGGACTGCGCAGCAGTCTTTCACCGGTGCGGTCCCTGGACGCGAGCAAGGACGGCAGACATCTCGTTGCCGGTGCGGACGACTGCTCCTTGAGCGTGTGGGACCTTACGGAAGAGCAGTGCATCGCTGTGCTCGAGGGCCATTCCAGGCCCATACGCTGTGTGCATTTTTTTCCAAACATGGCTCTGGTGGCCAGTTCCGGTGTAAACGGCTCGGTGAGACTCTGGGGATTGGAGTGGGAGCTGACCCCAGTGGGAGGTTGACTACGCTCTCATTGAGGCTGTCGAAAGAAATCCCCTAGTTCTCGAGAAAAAGCCTGTCGACGTCCGCTGCTCCAGAAACGAGCGCGGCGGGTGCCGCACATTCCTGCGAAGGAGAAGAGCTAATAGTTCTGGCTTTTTCTCCAGGGAAGTTGATATATTCTGATGCAGTACTCTCTGGCGAGACTCGGGTTGCGCATTCACGGCAACGCGTATTTCTGGAGATGAAACATCCTGATGGGCAAAGCCAGTCACAAGATCAACGCAAGTCGCTTCCTGGAGGACTATAGGGCCGGAAAATCCGACCAGGAGTTGATGGCCGATTACAAACTCACGCCGCAGACCCTGGAAAAGCTCCTCCAGAAGCTCCGTGAGCGTGACATGTTGCATTCTGGTGAGATGCGAGCAGCCCCTTATCCGGAGACTGTCGCATTTGAACCTCTCGCTTCGGCAAGTCCGACGGGAACAATGAGCCATCCGGAAAAGCCATTCAGGGAGCATGATCGGGATAAGCAACGCACGGAAATGCGACGCGAGGAATCCTCGAAATGCCCCCAGTGTGGTGCAGCCATCACGTCTAAGATGCTGCTGTGTGCGGAGTGCGGCCACATGCTTCCCGGCGAAGAGCGATGGGAGAACGTCGAACCGAAAAAACGACTCATCGACCGTATTCCTCCCAAGGTCCTGGGATCGATTGTAGCGTTGCCCTTTGCCATTGCCCTTCTATACGTCTTCACAGAGATCATCATTCCTATGGCGCTCGCCGTCGCGGACAAGCGATCACAGACAACAGAGCAAAGCAAGCGTGCAGGTCGAGAAGTGCTGCGAGGAGAAAAGGCGACAGGTCAGCGGGCTGCCGTCCCGGAGCACCTCGCTTCGGTAGTCAAGGAGTTGATCGACGCAAACGTCTTTTCCGACGCTAACCCCGATTTCACAGGCTTCACCACCGGCCCGGCCTGGGAAGAGCTTTCCGAGGACCAGCGCCTCGATCACCTTGATGCCCTTCGAATGGACATGCTCCGGGTACGGACGAAATTCCAGTTCACGGTCGTAGATCCCGGGGGAAAGATCATCGGACGGGCCACGGAAAATTCCGTTTCGCTCATTGAAGAGGAACAACAATGAGCTGTACCTCCTCCTCACATCCGGATCCGCTCAAAAACTAGGGTGATCCTAATTCTTTTGTGACAATCCGGCGTCACTCTCCTCGTTGGAGGGCGGGAAAGTCTGGGGAGATTTGTCTTTCCCGCCCGCACTGGACCTCGCGACGAGGAGGACGCGATGAGAATTGACAGAGGCCCAAGTTTGGCAGAAATCAGGGCAAGCGTGGCAGAAGGCTCAATAGTGATCTTTTCCAATGTGCACGGTGAGCAGGTTAAGGGAAAAGTCCTGGATGCCAAAGTCCACCCTGGCACGGGAAGGGTTGCTCTGATGCTTGAAGAGGAGCGGACAGGGCTGATCTGGTTCGCTCGCTATCGGTACGGGTCCGTTCGCTGGTCCTGCGGCGATATTGCCACGTGGAACCTGACCCGCAGCGAAATCGAGAATCTGCCGGAGGACGTAGCTGCCTTTCGGTGTTGCGGCGGATGATTGTCTGAAGCGAAGCCTGTTCAGGACCCGATAAAACTCGTCCGGGAACTGCTCACCGCTTCTTTGTCATCTTGGACGGTTCACCCGCTTCCCCCGCGAGGTCTGCCCAATCCCTGCTGAAACGATATATCTGCCCAAGACCATACAGGGAAAGCGTCATGAAGACCGTCTGGTCCGGATCGGTTATTTTCTTGGTCACCGGATCCTGTTGCCGCGACTCGGAGTAGCGCAAGACCACGTTCCAGCATTGCGGATGATAGTTTATGCCAATTGCAGTGAAGTACGAAAAGTTGAACTGGTGGGTGTACTGATTCTCGAAGAAGCAATCGAGGGATGACGTAACCTTGAGCTGCATGTTGACGTTGGTTTGACGATTGAGGTCCTCGCGCTTTTCGTCTTCAAGAAACTGGTGGAGCACTCTGATCGTGTCCCCTCGATGGTCCATGATTCCCAAGTTCACGCTGTATTTCCGAGCCCGATTCCTGACAGGATCGTATTCGGCCTGGCCCGATAGATCCAACAAAGCATGCGGCTTAAGAGTCAATTCAGCCAAAGTATTGGTCCATCCATATTGAATGGGCTTCCCAAACGGATCCGGGTTCTCGGCAATGCGCTGATTCTCGAAATCATATCCCTGCGACAAGCTTAAAGTAAAGAAATCCAGATACTCGCCAGGCGCTATGCGGCCCGTGAGCGTATGCCTGACTTCCGCGGTTACCAGGCTCATTTGATCCCATTGGTCTCGCTCGTCGAACTGAGGATAGGTCTTGTGATTTGCCTCGGGCCTGTACGTCCACGCGAATCGCGGTCTGACCGTGTGTTGAATCTTCTGGAACCCGAGAAGAGTCCCGCCGAAAACCGAATTAATGTCAGTAAACAGGTCGGCGTTTACCTGGTACAGATCGGAGCGCAGGGCTTGTATTGAGCTGACGCTCTTGTCCCGTTCATAATATTCCGCCGCGTAAGCCCTGGCGAAATAGGTCATGGACGGCTCCAGCTTGAGATACCGCCCCAGCGCGAGGGGAAGGCTTACGCGTGTGTCGGCCTGCACCCGGCTTCCCAACCACTGTTTATGTACGATTGGAGCGTAGAAGTGGTCGTACACAAGATTAGAGCTCAAATACAACGGAGTGTACGGAAGGTTGCTCGCGAAGAGTGTCCCTGTGACAATAGGCAGATTTTGGATCGTCAGCGCATTGTTTGGGAGATCGAGATCATCGAAGTGCCGGGCCTCCGCCTGGAAGAGGAAATGATTGGTCTGCTTGGACAGGAAGGCATTGGATTCCAAATACCTTACCCTGAGCCTTCTATCCAGCGGTCCTCCCCAAACCTCGAAATAGTCCCGATCCGAAACCCAGGTGCCATTTGCCTTAAACCGCAGACCTCCAAGCAACCCCTGATCGTGCCTCCACGTCGCGTAGAAACGGTGACTTCTCGGTGCCTCCTCCGGTCCGTACTTCCAGTCGTACGTGTACTCACCGTACAGTTGACCCTTAAAATCTTCGTACGGGATATACCGAAATTCGAGGGAGGCCTGAGCCGCGCGTTTGGTGCAGACCCTCGGCACAATCGTGGCGTCCATGGAGGGCGATATGCTGAAAAAGAAGGGGAGGCGTATGTCAAATCCTTTCAGGCTGCTGTTCGACATGGTAGGCATCAGGAAACCCGTCTGACGCTTCCGCTTGGCAGGATAGACCAGCCATGGCATGTAGAATACGGGAACATCTTTCACGTAGAAGAATCCGTGCTTGAGAACCCCGTACCCTTCGAGGGTCACGTCCAGGTCTTTGCCCGTGATACGCCAATCGGGATTGAGTCCGTCACACGTAGTGAAGCTCCCCTCCTTAATGTGGTACGTCGATTCCCCGACCTTCTCGAGCGTCTTTCCTTCCAGATACACGTTGTTCCGCGTGAGCAGCACCTTACCGTTATAGATTACGCCCGTGGCTTCCCGGAGGTTCAACGTAAAGTGCTCGGCCTCAACGACATCACTCCCGATGCGCACGATCACCTTGCCCTTGGCAGACAACTCTCCCGTTTTCAGGTTGTAGCTCACGCTGTCCGCGCGCACCCGTGTGTTGCCCTGGCTCAGTGTGACGTTGCCTCGTACAACGATCGTTCCCGTAGCATGCTCGTAAGAGAGCCTGTCAGCGCTCACTTGAATGGGTATTTTCGCGGGAAGTATTCCTGATTCCTGAAGATCTATGGCCTTAGACTCGTTCGGCGGAGAAGGGGGCTGAGCACGAACCTCAGTAAGGAAGAGGCCGATAACGGTTCCGCACGCGACCAGGATCAGAGCGACGTACGCTTCTCGAAGCACGCTGTATGCGCCTCCACGCACAGCCCGTGAGCTTGCGCTCGCCCGAAACTGCTTACGCCAAAGGTTGACGGCCGTGGCAGCCTTATCCATGCTCTCTTGGATCACCTGCCCCACCGGAGGTCTCCCGGTATTTCATTTCTCCGCAACTGGATTGGTCTCATTGGTCATCCAGTCCGCAAGCGGATCGAACCACTCCTATCATATACAGGGATCCTGCAGCGAGGATGAGGTCGCTTTTGGAAGCCCTTTTCAGCAGCATCTCCAGCCCTTCTCCTATGGTCCCCGCTGGTCGAGCGGGTACTCCACACTGCCGGACCAGAGAAGCCAATACGTTCGGGTCCAGGGCACGATTTCCTAGCGGGGGCACGCAAACTACTTCTCGAGCAACCGGCGCGATAATCCTTGCCAAGACCTCATAGTTTTTATCCTGCAGAACCCCGAGAAGCAGGAGAGGCTTGACCCCCGGATATACGCTGGCAACGGCCCTCTTGAGCAACCGCATTCCTTCAGGTGTGTGTGCCCCGTCTATGAGCACATCCGGGTCTCTCCTGACAGTCTCGAACCTTCCGGGAAATCGCGTCTCTTCAATACCTTTCCGGATACACTGCTCGTCGACTCTCCATCCCTGTCCGATGAGCTCTTCCACTGCCGCTATGGCAAGCGACCCATTCTTCATCTGATACGTGCAGGGTGCGGGTGGAGTGATGTTCTCGATCTGCAACCGACGCGACGTGTACGTGAACCTGTCACGCCCAGTCCTCAGCCCTTTGAAATCGCGGCCAAATTCTGCAACAGGGGCTCCCAGTCTCTTGGCCACCTCGAGAATGACCTGCCTCGCATCTCGTCTCGACGCGCCGGTGACCAGAGGAGTCCCCCTCTTGATAATGCCGGCCTTTTCTCGAGCAACCGATGCGATCCCTATGCCCAGATAGTCCTCATGTTCCCGAGAGATATCGGTGATTACCGTTACCGTGGGTCGCGTAGTGTTGGTAGCGTCCAGCCGTCCACCGAGCCCCACCTCCACAACCGCCGCATCAGGTCGCTCCTGAGCTATGCAGTCGAACGCCATAGCAGTGGTGAACTCGAAGTACGTGGTCCGATCGGGATCGTACAGCTCTCGTATCTTTCGTGCTGATGAGATCACCGCGTCTCGAGAGACGAGCGCGCCGTTGATCCGTATCCGCTCCCTGAAATCATTCAAGTGCGGTGAGGTATAGAGGGCAGTCTTCAGACCTGCGCTGCGGAGAATGCCGTATATGAAAGCGCTTGTAGACCCTTTTCCATTGCTCCCGGCCACATGGATCACGGGAAAGCTCAATTGAGGATTCCCGAGCTCCTTCAGCAAGGTGGAAATATTCTCCAGGCCGAGGAGAATGCCGAACCGCTCGAGACTATAAAGGAATCGGATAGTCTCTTCGTACGCTTCATCCGTTGAGACGATCGGTCGTGCATGCATGGCGCAGGCCTCTATTGTTCCATATCCGTAGCGCAATGCGGGCTCATCACGGAATGCTCTTACTGCACCCTGTTTCGTGCCAATGGGCCGTTCAAGGCATCATCCCGGTCGTGCAACCGAGGGCTTCTGATAGTCCCTGAATCTTCCCTCTTCGTCTCGGGCCCGAGGACCTCTTCCTCGCGGCGGCTTTCACCACACACCCCGCGACCGAAGCCGACACGGTACCCGCCCGGATCCTCAACGCTATGCCTCATCTGTTGGTACAGCAATCACACGTGGACCCGGAACCAAGAGCCCCACCCTTGCGCAGATCCCTTTCACGCTTTTCCCAAGCGTGGCTCTTCTATACCATACCACCGAAAGCCCGTCAATGTGGTGCAGGAGTAACATTCCGTATTGATTGAGAATTGTCGTGCTGGAGTCTAAAGCGCTTCTTTCAACCGCGAGATCATTGCACTCCAATGAGAACTGTCCCGATAGATGGTGACTCTCCCGCCCAAGCCTACGAGCTCGTCTTTCCGGTAGCGCTTCTTCATTTTCAACTTCTCTGCTAACATTCTCGCGTGCCTGGTCGGCGTATCCATGTGCACCGTGCTTACGATCTTCATCGCGGGATTGCTCTCCAGGAGAGCTGGAACTGTCTTGAGAATGTCCCGGTCGAACCAGCAATCAAAATAAACCAGCTTTCTCAATCTCGCCCGGAACACCGTGGCAAAGGGATCGTCTTTCTCACTTTGAGCGAGCCAGTTTCCCACCGAATCTAGGACCCTGCCTCCTCCGGAAAATCCGGCAAGCGTTATCGTGGCTCTTTCCTTCCTGACGTGGGGAAAACGTCTCTGAAATGACTTGAATATGCGATTCACCGTCTGAAAGAGGCGTTCAGGAGGCTCGCCGTCAGGCGGAATCAGGTATTTCCAGCGATTCCGGCTCCTGGACTCGGGAACGACGTACGGCGTGTCCACGAATCCGACAAACAGGAATGGCCTGTGCGGTCTCTTTTGTGCAGCTTCTCTCAGCTCTTTCTGAAACGTTCGGTAATAGTCCTTGGAATGCATGCCGTGGAAGTACAGGACGAGCTCCACATCCCGAAAACGCTTGAAATTGTAATGTCCGGCAATCCACACATACCGCATCTCCTCGTCCCAGGGAGGCACCCGCCACTTCTGATAGGGTACTTGGCCGTCCTGGGAGCAAATGAGCGCCGTGTCCTCGGTCAGCACCGGCATCGTTGTTTCCCGAACGACATAGGGAGAGAGAGTTGTGAGCGAACATGAGCAGGTGAAGACGGACAGAAAAGCAAGGAGCCCTACGCTCGCGATCCTCACACCGTGGCCTGGAAGCCCGAATCCGGTCGACCTGTGCGAGAGAAATGAAGAAGTCTTCGATACGCGAGGCATGGGGATGAGCATCCCTCCATACGGGATTCACCCTCCCCGAGCGATGCAATTCTAACAGCATATTGTCCGGATTGTCAATAAAGGCAACCCGAATCCAGAAATAATGATCTGATATGATAGCAGAAAGTTGTTGTAATCCTGTCAGGGGCAGCCTGCCCGTCTCACGACTTCCAGTTCGCGAAGAGTCACGCATAGTGACTGAAAAACATTCGCATAATTAGCTCGATGGTCTCCTGGTTGACGTGGAAATTCTCCCTCCCTTCAGCAAAGATGGAGCCTCCGATCAATGGTCTGTATACGGTGGCTATTTCGTACGCGGGAAAGTAGTGGACGTTGTCATACCTGGCGACAAGCTCGTCTGCCGCGGCCCTCAGAGTGGATTTAGAGTTGCAGCTTGCGGAAATGACATCTGCGTCTGTCCTGAATGTTGCCCACAGGTGAACGGGAGATACGGTGACGATTATTGCGCAGGAAGGATTGTGCGCTCTCATGATCTCCCGGATTCTCATGAGATTGTCCAGATTCTCCTCGTACCGACTCACCCGGAACCTGTACCGAGACATGTCGCCCCCCTCGTTCACATACGGTCCGGAAGGCAGACATATGACGGCCGAGTCCTCCACATCTTCCCAGATTTCGGTCAAACCCAGAGTGAGAATCAACACCTGCGCGCGTTCGAGCGCGCGCCGCGAGCAGCGGCGATGATGTTCGAAATCAGCCTCCGCGTGCTCTCTGTCCTCGTAGAGGATAATCCGCCGAAAAGGGTCCTGTATCACTCCCGATTGGGGGGCTTTCCACCATCGCACGCGAGGTTGCCACTCGCCAAACGTGTATTCGAAAATCTGTCGCATGGAGAACGTGTTATACACACGCTCCCACGCAGCGCTCGCGTGCTTCGATGCCGGGTGACCCGTTTCCTCGGTAATGTAAGAATACCCTTCCCTCAGCAGAACGGTCTTTATTTCCCGTGCGAAACAGGAGCCCATCGAAGCAATACGAGTCTCAGACGTTATCCGCACGTCGGTATTTGCCGGCAAGGGATACGTGCCGTCAGGCGAAGGATTGTCGTACGAGCCGGGCCAAACTTGCCAGCTCTCAAATCGGTGAACAGGATGGACGTCCGAACGCGCCATAAGATTGCTCGCCGGGTGGCAGCTCATGAAGCCGGCCACGTGGTTGTCAGGCCCCGAACTTCGCCTGTCGCAGAGCGTGTGCCGTAATGATGCTCATGAGATCCTTGGCCTCAAAGTGTCCCAACGCCCCGAGAATACAGTCACTCTCTCCGAACCCCGTCACCTTGGGATTTCTCCGGGTCACTCCAGGCGCCCACAGTACCAGAGGGACGGGATGCCAACTGTGCGATTTCAACACTGATGGCGTCGAATGATCACCGGTCACGACCAAGACATCAGGCTTGAGATCGAGGATCTGGGGGATTACTTCATCGACCTTTTCGATTTCTGCTACCTTGGAGTCGAAATCACCATCCTCTCCTCGGGAATCAGTATATTTATAATGAACAAAGAAGAAATCATAAGAGCCCCATTCGTCCTTGAGCGCCCGAAGCTGGTCGTCCAGATTGCCCAAGCCATGGATCAGATGCATACCGACCAAACGGGCAAGCCCCTTGTACATGGGATATACAGCCAAGGCCGCGGCGTTGAGCTTGAAGACGTCCTGAAATTTCGGCAATCCGGGCTCCCTGGACCATCCGCGTAGAGTCACCATATTTGCCGGGTGCTCATCCTTGATCCGTTTCCGCACTTCAGCGACCCACAGGTTGGCAAGATCCGCGGTGCGCGTGGCTTCCGCAGACCCATCCTCCGGTCTTACCGGCAGCGGCTTCACTCCCACCTTCTGCGGATCGGTCTCGTTCAGAGCGGCGGACAAGCCGTTGCCCCGGAAGATCAAAGCAAAACGATAATCTCGCACGGGCTTGACAATGATCTCCACATCAGGAAGTGTGATGTCTTCGATGAGTCCTATCATGCGAGCACATTCTTCCGTAGAAATCCGGCCTGCCCGGCGATCGGTGATGACTCCCTCTCGATCCACCGTGCAGAAATTTCCCCGCGCAGCGATGTCTCGATCTGTCAGATCGAGTCCAATTCCCACCGCCTCCAGAACACCCCGACCAATGAGGTAGGTTACCGGATCGTAACCAAACAGACCAAGATGGCCGGGTCCGCTGCCAGGCGAGATCCCCACCTTGACCATGTGCATAAGCCCGACCATTCCTTCCCTGGCAAGGCGATCCATATTCGGCGTGTTTGCAGCCTCGAGCTCCGTGGGACCATGGGGTTCTCTCGGAAGTCCTCCGAGACCGTCCATGACCAGCAACACGATCTTTGAATCGCCGTCGCGAGTGAGTGTCCGCATCAAGTTGAGATCTGTCACGGTCTTTGCCCCTCCTCCTCAGCATATTTGCCTGCGCAGAGACCATCGGAATCCAAGAGGCTCCCTCGTCGGAAAGCCCCACGTCACGTCGTGCGAGCAAGGCTAATCCCGTTTTCCACCGCGTATCAGGCGGAGAATCGGCCCATTGGTGAACAATCCTGCTTCTCGGAGCGCTCGGCGAAAACGAGGCATGTAGATAAGGTCCAGAGCCTGCTGCTTCCCCGGAAAAAGCCTCAACGCCAGCTTCCGAAATCCCGATATGAGTGACTCCGCTTCGGGCAAGTTCAGTCGTTGGGTCATCAATACCTGGATCAGAAGATCGGATGACACCCTGAGCGTTCGGATCCGCCTATTCTCGTCTTCCACGCGCTCGTTCTTCTGATACATGCTCTTCTTCTCCCACGAAAATTCTCGCCATGATACTCGATTTCAACGGTCAAACCAAGGCCCTGCCCACCTCCAAGATCATTGTGGATACACAAACCCCTACCTTTCAATTTACACCACCGGGTGATTATGGTATATTTTGGCCCCTTGGAGATACTTGCGTGTATTACTTTGGTGTTTTGTGATATTGTCTTAAAATAACATGAAAAAGTCTCTTGTCGCACGACGTGGCGATCCCATTGATGATCCGGTTGACTCTTTGGGCCGGAAAGGGATCCGACACGATCCAGAGCTCCATATGGGGCAGGGCGAGGTATTGCATAGTTCTGCTGGGGGCTCTCTGCTAAGCTCGATGGACCTGCAGGTCGGACAACGCGTGGAAACCGATTTCAAAACCCGTCTCATGGCCGGAATCAAGCTCGTGAGACCCGCGCAGTGGATCAAGAACGCGTTCGTCTTTATGCCCCTCATCTTCGGCGCGAGGTTGTTTTACTCGGAAGAATTCTCCCTCGTGGCCGGAATGTTCGTAACGTTTTGCCTTGCCTCGTCGGCCACCTACATCTTGAACGATTACGTAGACGTCGAACAGGACAGGGCCCACCCGCTGAAGAAAAGTCGCCCCTTGGCTTCGGGAACCATCAGTCCATCCGTCGCGTTTCTCCTCATGGCAATCTTTCTCGCTGCAGCCTTCGGACTTACAGCATTTTTCGGTGCGCCTCGCTCATGCTACCTTCTGCTCGTCGCATACCTCGGGCTCCAAGTGGCATACTGCTTCCTGCTGAAGAATCTCGTGATCCTCGACGTGTTGAGCATTTCCTTGGGGTTCCTTCTGAGGGTTCTTGCAGGCGCCGAGGTAGTAGACCTGCCGCTCTCCAGTTGGCTCCTGCTCTGCACATTCTCAGTGGCAATCTTCCTTGCTCTGGGCAAGAGACGACACGAAGTAGTAATTCTCAACAGTCAGGCAGCACAGCACCGCCCGGTCCTGGAAGACTACAGCGTCGCTCTTCTTGATCAGCTTCTCCAGGTAGTCACCACCTCCACGTTCATCTTCTACTGTCTATATTCGGTCCGAGGCAACCCGGAAACAGGCGCGCGCGCGGAATGGATGATGTTCACCATCCCGTTGGTCACGTATGGTATTTTTCGATATCTTTACCTCATCTACCACAAAGAAGAGGGAGGGTCTCCAACCGCGCTCCTGCTGACCGATCCGCCGCTCCTCGCGTGCTCGATTCTCTGGTTGACCGCCTGCATCGCCATTATCTACTATTGATTCATGGGCACGCAAACCACAGGGGGGCCCTTGAAAGATGGGGCAACGGGACGTGTTCCGATTTCATGACCCCGGCCTCTCCATGCGCTGCCGGAACAAAGGAACAGATATGAAGAAGATCATGCTGTTCGTAGTTTACCTGGGATTCCTGGCCGCTCTCGGGATTCTGCTGGGCTGTTACATCCACGCAAGTAGAGTAAACCAAACCACGGTAATGAGCGGAGTGGCTTTCGTACGCGAGTTGCCCTACGGAGAGCACGTCGTCGGGTACATTGAGACCGTAGTATTCTCCTACCAGGAGAAAAAGGCCTTGGACCGCTTCAAGGAAGAGCACAAAGGCAAGATCAAGGTCGATCCGGAAGTGCTGAAACGCCATCAGGAACTGTTCGGGTCTGGGGGGGGGAAGAAATAGGTTGATGGTTTTAAAAATAGTAATAACAATAAATTGTAAAATAATCTAAAACCAATACTTGACAAACTCCGCAAGCGGTGTTACCCCATCACCCCGGTGCCCATGTCAGATGGGGTCCTGTCGGTACTCCCAGACCGATTCACATCCACGAAAACATCGGGAGCTGAGATGAATGTGGACAGATCCGCGGAGGATATCCATCACGCCACTATTTCTGGGGAGTTCAGTCAGAATTACCGCTTCCTCAGCGAGTTGATTGGCTGTAGGCAGAAAAACGCCGAGGCCTCACAGGAGCTGGCAGACCTCGTCAAACAAAGTCTCTGTGGAATAAGAGACAGGCTCAACAGACGTCAGATCAAGATCCTCAACCAATTCCTTCGTCATGAAAACCGCGATGAGGACAATACCATCGAGCCGCCCGTGCCGGAGGAGTTGGAAGCAGCCATACGAGTGAGGAGAAGAGCCACATGGCTGCCCTGGGAGGCTGAAGCCATCCGGAAGATCGAGCGGTGGAGGGCCGATGTAGAGCTCATGGTCGGCCTGTGGACCCAGAGTGCATCCGTACGCGCAGTTCGGAAGGACAAGCCGGTGGATTTGTTCCAGCTTCCCGGGTAGGGCCGAGCCCCCCGGCGGAAGTGCCTTCCTGGAACCCTACAAAAATTAGAAAAGAGCACATTTTTCATTGACTGGCTTACCCGTCGAGCTTAGAAAAAGAGACGGGAGCGCAGACAATTCTGTCACTGAGCGGAACGACTTCTGGGCGACCCGAGCCTTCAGTACGCAACCTCTTTGTTCTCATTGAAACGCACGATCGAGCACTCCGGGATTGACCTGTAGTCCCAGCGCCCCTCGGTATGGGAGAATCATGCATGGACTTCAAGTTGACCGACGAACAACGACTCATACGTAAGGCAGCGAGAGACTTCTCGACCAAGGAGTTGGCTCCGAACGCCCGGGAATGGGAGGAAACCCACACGTTTTCTCGTCAGGTGTTCGATAAGATGGGCAGGCTTGATTTTACAGGCCTGTACGTACCCGAAGAATACGACGGGACCGGGGTGGGAAGACTGACCGCGGCCATAATCTTCGAAGAAATCTCCAAGGGGTGCTTTGCCACTGCAGTGTACCTTTCCGTTCACAATATGGTGGCCCACCTAATTTACCATTTTGGCAACGAAGAACAACGGGAGCGTTGGGCAAAGCCATTGGCACGGGGCGAGAAGCTCGGAGCGTACTCGCTGACCGAAGGAGAGGCTGGCTCGGATGCTGCAGCCCTTAGCTGTAGGGCGGTCAAGACGGACGGCGGATACGTGGTCAATGGAACGAAGCTCTACGTCACAAGCGGCGGAGTGGCCGACATTTACGCGGTTATGGTCCGAACAGATGAGGCACAGAAGCAGAGGGGCATAAGCGCGCTGGTCGTAGAGAAGGGGACGCCAGGTTTTACCTTTGGGCCGCATGAGCCGAAGATGGGCCTGAATGCGTCTCCGACCACGGAATTGAATTTCAAGGATTGTTTTGTGCCGGAGGAGAATCTCTTGGGCGAGGAAGGGCGCGGGTTCAACATGGCCCTGACCGCGCTCAACGGCGGAAGAGTGAGCATCGGCGCCTGTGCTACGGGATTGGCTCAGCAAGCCCTCGACTACGCGCTCGGCTACGCGCAGAAGAGACAGCAGTTCGGACGCTCGATCCTCACTTTTCAGGGGATTCAGTTCCTCGTCGCTGATCTTGCCACGGAAATCGAGGCTGCGCGCCTTTTGGTTTACCGCGCGGCTTCATTAATGGATATGGGGGAGCCCTGTGTCCTGGAAGCTGCCATGGGCAAACGATATGCAACGGACGTGGCCATGCATGTGACAACCGAAGCTGTGCAGATCCTCGGAGGATATGGATATATGAAATCCTATCCGGTGGAAATGTACATGCGATTCGCCAAAGTTGCGCAGATTTTCGAGGGAACGAACCAGATTCAGCGCGTCGTGATCGCGAGGGAATTGTCCAAGTATAAAGGGGGCAAGAGGCCTGATTCCTACTGACAGGTCCCAGCTCCTTCTCACGGGACAAACCCGAGCAGTGCAGGTACGTGCTGCTCGGCATCGATTTTGCATCAGCCCTTATCCCGCCAGCGCATCTCGTGGAACGTCGTAGGTAAGCTTTCCACGGAGGACAGGAGTAAGGAATATGGCCAAGCAGCCTGTGAAAACCGAGAGCCTCGGGGACAAGATTCACAAGATGAGGAAGAAGCTCAAAATGGATCTGGACGAGGTGGCCCAAAAGGCCGGATGCTCTCCGGAGCAGCTAAAACAGATAGAGGAAGGGAAGGCTTCCCCGCCGGTCGGAATGTTGATCCAGATCTCCCGGGCTCTTTCCGTGGATTCCGCTTCCTTGTTGGCGGACGAGAGGAAGGCAGAACGACACAGATCGTATCGCAAGAGGACGCAGGCATACGCGTATGAAAGTCTCACCCCGGACGCGCAGGACAAGCACATTTGGGCTTATCTCGTTACCCTCGAACCCAAGAAGGCCCACGAAATGGTAGAGTACCAGCACGAGGGGGAAGAATTTGTTTACGTCTTGGATGGACGGGTAGAGATTCAAGTGGGAGCAGAAACCCACACGATCAAGAAAGGCGGGCACCTCCATTTCAACTCAGGGCTCAAGCACAATTTGCAGAACCTGAGCTCCAAACCGTCGAAGTTGCTCGTAGTAGTGTACACCCCCTAGGCGGGTGTTGGGAAACACTCTTTGCTTTTGGAAAGGGGATCCGGATGCTGCAAGGAACTAATTGGCAAAAAAATAGTAATGACAGCACCTTAGAAAATAAATATCGGGATTTGAAAATTTCGGAACCTTTCTTGCAAGGTCTTTGTCACAGGTAGTAGGGGTTATGTGACAGACGATTTCACCATCTCGATCATAGACCGCATCCTGGCAGCCCGTGCGGTGAGATGCGTGAAGTCGAAGCAACGCACGATAACCCATATCCATACCTCCTTTCACGCCCCGAGCCCCTCTCGGGGCTTTTTTTTTGTGCTGCCGTCTGGTAAACTCACTCCTCTTCATGCTCAGGATTACGATCGTGGGAGGACGCGACATGAGATTGGCCGGAAGAGCTGCGGTTGTTACCGGCAGCAGCAGAGGAGTGGGGCGGAGCGTAGCTCTGGCCTATGCTGCTGAAGGCGCGGATGTGCTTGTGAACTACTCTGCCAGCGAAGGCCCTGCCCTGGAGCTGGTGGAAGAGATTAAGCGCCTGGGGCGCAAATCGGTTGCGGTTCGAGCGGACGTGGCTTCTAAAGCAGAGGTCGAGAACATGATGGCCACGGCCAAAGAGGCATTTGGCCGCCTGGACATCGTTGTCAACAACGCGGGCTTTACTCGACCTGCCATGATTCACAAGATGACGGAAAGTGAATGGGATGCTGTGGTCGACGCGCACCTCAAAGGCCCGTTTCTGTGCGTGCAGGCTGCATTCCCCTATTTCAAGGAGCAGAACTACGGGAAGGTCATCAATGTGAGCTCGGTTGCTGGATTGGTGGGCACCGTCGGGCAGGTCAACTATTCTGCAGCGAAGGGTGGAATCCTGAGCTTCACCAAGAGCGTAGCTCGCGAGTTTGCGCGTTACAATGTAACCGCGAACGTCATATCTCTGGGAATCGTCGAAACCGACATGACCGAGAAAATCCGGACGGACGAGAAATTGAAAGAGATCTACATGAATCGGATATTGATGAAGAAATTTGCCTCTCCCGACGATATTACTCCCGCGTTCGTGTTCCTGGCCTCAAGGGAGTCGGATTACATAACGGGGCAAGTTCTCTGTGTTGACGGGGGCTACGGAATGATTTGAGTGGCGCTCGGTTCAAGCCTTTCCAGGTCAATGGGCTCGATGTACGAAAGCGGTCTGGAGGGGAAGGACGGGAAGCGAGTCCAAAAAAAGCTTGACTCGCGGCAATGCATTTGATACGTAGGAGACACACGGATAAAGTGTTGAATGAACTGAGAGAACCGCAGCCGGGGCCTGGAGGAGGTCCTGGAGGGTTACAGTGTGCACGGGAGCTGAAATGGGATGTGCAAGACGGCTCCCAGAGGGCAACAGCAGAAATGTCGAGAAAAAAATAGCTTGACATTCTGCAGGTGATTTGATACCACAATTACATTCCGGAATATATCGGATCGTTGTCCGGGAATGTTTTTTACGGGTCTCTCGGGCTGTGTTCGAGAGGAACTGTTGAAAGGAGGATTGAGGGTATGGTTAAACGTTTGCTTCTTTTGAGCCTTTTGGTTCTCGCCTTGTGCGGTGCTAGCACAGCAGTATCCATGGCCGGAGGGCCGGGTGCTGGGCAGGCTTATATGCCACCGCCTCCGGGACTCCCTCCCATTTGTGGTCCCGCCAAGACTACCTTTGAATCCAAGAAGGTCGTGATCACTCCGGTGCCTGCTCAACTGCGTAGAGTCCGGGTGGTTGCTCCTTACCTGGCCGGAGTGGCTTGGCCCCGCACCCCGATTGTGTTCTCGCTCAACCCCCAGACGTATCCCGATTCCATTGGAACTGGTCGGTATGAGTGGCTGGTGCCAGTGACCGAGATCAAGAACGAGCACTATGACACCTTCCCGGATCCGTGCTGCAAGACCCACAAGGTCCCGCGCTGCGTGTATGTGAAGGCTAACTACGTCAAATGCCCGCCGGTTTGCGGCCCGGTTCCCATGGCTCCGCCTCCGCCAATGCCGTGCAAGGTGAAGAAGTAGGCTGCCAAACGTTTGTGTGAAACAAGGTTACTAGGGTTACTCAATATAGTGAGTTTGTCGAAAGGAGGATGAGGGTATGGTTAAGAAGCTAGGAATTCTCGGAATCATCCTGGTCGCCGTGACCGCGGCGGGCATGGTATGGGCCGGGACGAATATGGGTGCGATTCCCGCCCCCACGCCGACGGTGATGCCGGCAGCAGCGCCCCCCGCTTGTGTGGGTCCGGCTTGTCCGCCACCGGTTATGCCGAAGGTGAAAATGAAACCCAAGCAATTGACCACGTCTATCAATGTCGATGTCAAGTATCCTGCTCCCACCCCACCGCCCCTCTGTGGCCCAGTGGGTTGCGGTCCCGCTCCGATCCCCGTGGCGGTTCCCATGTGGAGATTCATCGTGCCTTGGCCGCCCTTCGTGTATTACCTGCCTGTTGACTAACAGCCAGGATGAACAAGATGCGAAAAGAGCCCCCATCAGGGGGCTTTTTTATTCCCCCCAGGTTATCCATCCATGATCATCATTCCCGCTATTGATCTCAAAGACGGCAAATGCGTCAGATTGCGACAAGGGAGGATGGACTCGTCCTCCATATTCAACGACGACCCAGCCGGTCAGGCCTCCCACTGGGAGAACCTGGGTGCCAGACGTATCCATGTCGTGGACCTGAATGGCTCAATCCATGGGGCGCCCGTTAACCTTGCGCATGTCCAAGCCATCGTCCGAGCCGTACAAGCTCCTGTCCAGGTTGGGGGCGGCATTCGTAATGCCGACACTATAGCTGCCTATCTGGATGCGGGAGTGGATACGGTCATACTTGGCACTCTCGCAGTTAAACATCCCGAGAGCGTGTTGGAATACCTCGCGCGATTTCCCGGTAAAATCGCAGTGGGTATTGACGCGCGCAACGGCCTCGTGGCAGTAGAAGGGTGGACTGAATCCTCCGGTGTGCGGGCAGGAGATCTCGCTGCGCGCTTCGCAGACGCAGGGCCGACGTGCTATATTTATACGGATATCGAACGGGATGGCATGATGCAGGGGCCCAATCTGCACGCTACTCGGCAGTTTGCACGTGAAACATCAGTGCCCGTAATCCTTTCCGGCGGGATCTCAAGTTACCAAGACATCGCTGGAGCCTCATCTCTTGCCCCTGACGGGGTTGTAGGCATAATTATAGGCAGGGCCTTGTATGAAGGGAAGGTTGAGCTCCAAACCGCGTTGAGCATGGTGGCAGGTAAAGATGCTGGCTAAACGAATTATTCCGTGTTTGGATGTTAAAGACGGGAGAGTCGTCAAAGGGGTCAATTTCGTCAATTTTCGGGACGCAGGAGATCCGGTCGAAAATGCGCGATATTATGACGAAGAAGGTGCGGACGAGCTCGTTTTTCTCGACATCACCGCGTCTCATGAAAAGCGGAAGATCATTCTTGACGTGGTAGCCCGCACGGCAGAGGAGGTTTTCATGCCCCTCACCGTGGGGGGAGGGGTGCGAACGACTGCAGACATCAGAGATCTGCTGAATGCCGGGTCCGACAAGGTCTCTCTGAACACTGCTGCGGTCTTCAATCCTGATATCGTTCGCGAGGCTTCCCGGATGTTCGGGAGCCAGTGTATTGTTGTGGCCATCGACGCCAAGAAGACGGGCAAGACGCCTTCAGGGTTCGAGATCTCCGTACACGGAGGCCGGACAATGACAGGGATAGATTGCCTCGAATGGGCCAGAAAGGCCGAAGAGCTTGGCGCGGGAGAGATTCTTCTCACCAGCATGGATGCTGACGGAACCAAGGACGGGTACGATATTCCCATGACCAAGGCCGTGACTGACATCGTCGGGATTCCGGTCATCGCATCCGGTGGCGCCGGCGCTGCCGTGCACCTTCGCGATGCAATCCTCCAGGCGAATGCGGACGCGGTTTTGGCTGCATCCATCTTCCACTACCGAGAGATTCCCATTCGCACGCTGAAGCAATACCTGTCTTCCGAAGGCATTCCTGTGCGGCCCTGAAGTGAGGCTTTCAAGAATCCGGGGAAACAGGGACGCAAGCTTGTTCTTCAGAAGGCCCCGGCGCCCTTAGTGGGGTGTTTCCTAAGTAGGGTCACGCATTTCAGGGTTGTCAACAAGAGGAATAATGGTGATCAATGAGTGGTACATGCCCCGAAGGGGCATACCGTTAGTAGCCGTGGGTTTCAACCCACGGAATGAGAAACCGAACAAGCGGGACCCTGAAGGGGGCCCCCATCGAAATGAACAAGCGCCAAGCCCCATTCATGACGATCACAGTACGAGCCAATGGGAAAGCTCTTGGTTGACCCGTTCAGGGTCGGCTGGTTGTAATGCCTCGCCGAACCACAGGCTGAGATCCCGCGTCTCGCGGGACTGCTTAAGGTGCGCTCCTTCAGAGCGCAGGTCCCCCAAATGAGCCGTGGCATAATGTGCGACTGAATTGAAGAAGACTTGTACTTAGACAGTTCTCTCCCAAGAGATCGGGAGGGGAAGGGATTTTGCCAAGAGAGTGTGGCGGAAGTCTAGCCGACTTCGCAGCAGTGCCCGACTCCAGACTAACGAATGATGACTGACGATAAGCTTCATAATCTCTTAACAAACAGCATGAGTGACTTGGAGCTGCACGCGGTCCTTGAAGAGGTGGCCGCGCATGCGCTCTCTGTTCCAGGCCGAGAGAAAGTTATTGCATCCCAGCCCGAGTCGGACGTTGACGCTATCCAGGCAGGACTGGATCTCGTTTCTCAGTTGCTGGAGTTTGTCGGCCTCGATGGGGCGCTAGGCCTTTCCGACCTGATTCCGTTGGAAGGGATGTTGGAGAGGATCGACAATCCTGCAGTAATTCTTGAGCCTGAAGAGATTCTCGCTGTGGGTGACATGCTGGCCGCGTGTGCAAATATCGGTAATCGCCTCGGACGGCTTGAGGACCGTTACGCGCTACTGCGGGCTCAAGGGAAAAAACTTATTCCCCTGCGCTCCCTTCGGTCCCGTATAGCACAGGTTTTCGATGAGCACGGGCTTGTACGGTCGTCTGCGAGCCCGGAGCTGTCCCGCATTCGAGACCGCATCCGGTCTGTGCGGCAACGAATTCATAAACGATTGGAGGGCATCGTTCGCGATAGGGATCTTGCCCGCATTGTGCAAGAGGACTACGTCACCATGCGCAATGACAGGTACGTGGTCCTTCTCAGGCCCGAATTCAAGGGTATGCTGGACGGCATCGTTCATGACCATTCCCGAAGCGGAGCATCGGTGTACGTCGAGCCGCTGGAAGTGGTCGAGCACAACAATGAGGTGGCATCTCTCCTGGACGAGGAGCGTGAGGAAATCCGCACAATCCTGAAGGAGCTCACGGATAATATTCGAGAGGCAAAGGAAGAGCTTCTGCTCGACTACCATACCCTTTCATTTCTCGACGCGTACCAGGCTCGTGCTCTGTACGGACGCGAAACCTCTTCGGTTGCCCCTGAAATCGGCGATAACGGTTTTCGCATCAAACGAGCGCGACATCCGCTGCTGATTGCTGCAGGAATCCACGTTGTTCCCATGGACGTTGTTCAAGATAGCGATACGCTGTGCACGGTTATCAGCGGAGCCAACATGGGCGGAAAGACCGTGGCCCTGAAGATCGCCGGGCTGTTTCCGCTGATGGCTCGCTGCGCCCTTCTTCTTCCAGCAGACGAGGGAACGCGCATCCAGCCCTTTGCGAGGATAATGGCCGATATTGGAGAAGAGCAGGACATAAGGGGTCATGTCTCCTCGTTTTCGGGCCACATGGCCAGGATCAAGGAAATTATGGACAAGGCCGGGGCCGAGGACTTGGTGTTGCTCGATGAATTGGGGGGAGCCACCGATCCGGACGAGGGTTCCGCCCTGGCAATGGCCATTATGGACGAGCTCGCGAGAAGAAGGACCAGAACGGTCGTAACCACTCATCTCACTCAGCTTAAGGCTTACGCTCTGGGAAAAACGGATGCGAGAAACGTGAGTGTGGAATTCCATCCCGAGACATTGGAGCCTACATACAAGTTGCTTTACGACCTCCCGGGAGAATCCCATGCCATAGAGACGGCTGAACGAATGGGCATGCCGCAAACCGTTATTGCAGCGGCGAGAAGCTATGCCAACGTTGCTGCAGGCGGGAGCACGCGCCTCCTCCAGACCCTCCGAACAAAGCTCTCGGACGTTGAAGAGCTTCGCCGAGAGCTGGAGGAAAAACAGAGAGTTCTTGATGCCGAATTGGCAGATTTGAGGGAGAGCCGAGAGAAGGTCATCGACGAGCTCCGGCTCCGGGCTCGCGACACTTTGCGCAAGGCCGAAAAAGAGGTTGCTGACCTGGTGCAATCCCTCAAAGAAGGTAAGATCAGGCGAGGGCCAAGGCCGCGAGAGCTTTTCAAGGCGCTGAGGGAGCAGGTTGCCGCAGATCTCGGAACGTCCCTGGAAAGAGAGACGGAGCCACCGGCTGTCGGCACGCCGGTGAAGATTGTCTCGCTCGGCCGGCAGGGCACGATCAAGAGCGTGTTGGATAGGAGGCGCGTCGAGGTCAGAGCGGGGAATGTGACCATCGTCGCTTCAGTGGACGATCTCGTCCCCATGGGGATAGCTCCTCCCAAAAAAAATACTTTCAAAGAACCGCCAATTGGGGTAGATATCCCCTTTGCCACCCCTCAGTGGGAGGTGAACGTGATCGGTCACAGGGTTGAGGACGCTCTTCCCGTTGTAGAAAAAGCGCTTAATTCCGCCATCCTAGGAGGATTGCCGTCCCTGCGAATCATACACGGCAAAGGCACGGGGCGCCTCAGAAAGGCGGTATGGGATTACCTGTCGGAGCATTCTCTGGTCAGGAGCTACCGCATTGGCGAGCCCCGCGAAGGGGGGGAGGGTGCCACGATTGTGGAGGTAGGGTCAGACTGACGATGCTCGACTGGTATCCATTTCTTATCCGTATTAGAGCCTTATGAAAATTCCAGAATCGAAAATAGCCGAGGTGGCCGCGGCCGCTGATATTGTACAGGTCATTTCCCAGTACGTTGATCTGAAGAAAGCCGGAAAAGACTATCGCGGGCTATGCCCGTTCCACGGCGATACGGACCCGTCCTTCTACGTTTCTCCCCAGAAAGGGATTTTTCATTGCTTTGGATGTGCTGTGGGCGGGAGCGTGTTCAACTTCCTCATGAAGATGGAAAACATGTCTTTCGTGGAAGCCGTACGGGTCCTGGCCTCGCGGTACGGGGTGCCTTTTCAATTCGAGTCTGGGACGGCCAGGTCCAGGGACGAACGGAATCGTCTCGGCGAGGCCTTAAGCGTCGCCCTCGATCATTTTCAGGAAAATCTCGTTTCCAGCGCGCAGGCCCGCGATTATCTCTCGGAGCGGGGGGTAGGAGAAGAGTGGATTGATCGCATTGGCTTCGGCTTTGCGCAGGATTCGTGGGACGCGCTGTATCAACGGCTCGCTGCTGTAGGAGTGTCACCCAAAGACGCAGTGTCCGCGGGGTTGATCAGGAAGAAGATGGGGGGTGGCTATTACGATTACTTTAGGTCGCGAATCATGATCCCAATTCGCGATATCAACGGCAACCTCGTTGCCTTCGGGGGCCGCATCTTCGGGGAGGGAGAGCCGAAATATCTCAATTCCCCCGAGTCGGAGCTTTTCCGCAAGCGCTCCGTCCTCTTCGGGCTCGACGGAGCCAAGACAGCAGTCCGGAGGGAAGGATTCTTTTTGGTCGTCGAAGGATACTTCGACCAACTGTCTCTGAGGATACACGGAATTGAAAATGCGGTGGCTCCGTTGGGAACTGCGCTGGGGCCTGAGCAAGTGCGAATGATGAAACGTTTTTCCTCGGAAGTGGTCACAGTGTTTGATGGGGACGACGCCGGAATTCGCGCAGTGAAGCGAGCCATTCCCACATTTCTTGCAGAGGGAGTAGAACCTCGGTGTGTGATTCTCACTGAAGACAAAGACCCGGACGAAGCCATCCGAAGACTTGGAGTGGACGGTTTTCGCAGACTTGTGAACAGCAGCGTAAGTATGATCGATTTCTTGCTGGACAGTCTGGCTTCGCAGTACGACCTCAACTCGCTTCAGGGAAGAAATTTAGCATTGGAAGAGTGTCTGCCGGTGCTCAGGCGGATTGCGGATTCGAAAGAGCGCGATTATTTTATAGAGAGGTGCTCATCGAGGATCCGGGTGCGGGAAGAGCGCATCCGACGTATGGTTTTCTGCTCTAACAACGCGGGCGGGGAAGTGGCCAAACCGCTGCAGAACAGGACACTCTTCGACTTTCCCGCAGACGAGAGAAACGTCGTGCGTGGAATGTTGCTGAGAGAGGGGTTCATTGATCGTGTCATCGAGCGTGGCGCTCTGAAGGACATGGAAGATCCGGTCTTGGTTTCTCTTGGCCGTATGATGGTTGCATTCCGGGAACAGCACGGGGGGTTTGATCCAAGGACCTTTTGCCATTCCCTGGAAGACGATACGTTGGCGTCGTTGGTAGCGGGATGGCTCAAGCCACGGCCGGAAGAAGATGATCTGAGGCCCGAAGTTGACGGCGACCGAGTCATTGAACAGTCTTTGGACTGCATTACTCATCGGAGGATTACCAGGCGCAAAGCAGAAATCCAGGAACGACTGAAAAAGTGCTCACCCGATTCTCTGGAGTTCACCGAGCTAGCCCAGGAGCTATGGGCCATTGGGCAGCGCTTGCACAAGTAGGCCTCATGGCGAGAGAAACTTTCATGAGTGCGGTGAAGCAGATCAATCGATTGTGGGTGCAGAGCAGAAGATGCGGTCGAAAGAATTCGGCCGCCCAGGCGCCGCTTTACTTCTCCGATTCTCCAGGCGCCTGTCCCGAGGGCTCGTACGAGCACCAGGGGAACACTATTGTGAGGAGAAGTCAGTGAATGGCTGAGGGAAAGTCGAGAACAGAGTTTAAGGAGCTATTTGATCTGGCGCGATCGAAAAAATATTTGACCTATGATGAAGTCAACGAGCATTTACCGCCTCAGGTGATGAGCGCTCCCGAGATTGACGAGATTCTCGTGAAAATAATGACGGACTACAATGTGGAGCTCGTTGCGTCGGAAAAGAAAATCCCAGTTGCAGAAAAGAAATCCAGGCGACTCGACGAAGAGGGTCACGAGGACGAAGAGGACGAAGAAATCGGAAGCGACCCGGAGGCGGGAGTCCGAGGCAACGATCCCGTAAAGATGTATTTGCACGAAATGGGCTGCGTCTCTCTGCTCACCCGCGAAGGCGAAGTGGAAATCGCGAAACGCATAGAAAGGGGCGAGCAGCAGGTGTTTGGGGTCATCATCGGATGCCCGGTGACGATCAAAGAGGTTCTCGCTCTTGGGGACAAGCTGCAAAAGGGTACCATCCGCCTCAAGGAGGTAGTCCGAGGACTCGAAGATGAAGAGGTTTCTGAAGGAGAGGATTCCGGTCACGTAGAACGGGTGCTCAAGCTCATCGAAGAAATGAGGGACTATGACGCCAAGTTCCGTGGGCTTCAGGACAAGCTTAAGGAAGCTGTCGAGAAAGGGTCGGACGAAGAGGCGGAACAGATCAGAACGGAGATGAGTGCGTGCAGGGAGCGAGTCGTGAGCTGCCTCAAGAGCATCAATCTCAACAGTAACATGATCGATCATATAGCCGGCAAGCTCAAGTTCCTGGTCCAGAAGCTCGATGGAGCCCGCGATGAGCTCAAGGCTGTGGAATACGAGCTCAAGATGCCCTTGCGGGAGGCACGAGAGCATCTGGCATCCCTCATGCAAATGATCGAAGAGAAGAAGCCCCTCAAGAAGCACACTCACCTTTCGCCACAGAAGATCATGGATCTTGATCGAAGGCTCGAAAGCGGCTTGCGTAAGATCCAGAAGATAGAAGCAGAAGCAGGAGTGGGCGAAAAGGAGCTCAGACAGGCCCTAGCCAAATGCCACGCAGGAGAGCGTCTTGCACGACGAGCTAAGAGCGAGCTCGTACAGGCAAACCTGCGTCTCGTGGTAAGCATTGCAAAGAAATATACGAACCGGGGCCTCCAGTTCCTTGACCTGATCCAGGAAGGGAACATCGGGCTTATGAAGGCCGTGGACAAATTTGAGTATCAACGCGGCTACAAGTTCAGCACGTACGCCACGTGGTGGATTCGTCAGGCCATTACCAGAGCTATTGCAGATCAGGCGAGGACCATACGTATTCCGGTGCACATGATCGAGACGATCAACAAGCTCATCCGAACGTCCCGGTATCTGGTCCAGGAATACGGGAGAGAGCCGACACCGGAAGAAATAGCCGACAAGATGGAATTCCCGCTGGAAAAGGTCCGGAAGGTCCTGAAAATCGCAAAGGAGCCGATATCGCTGGAAACCCCCATCGGCGAGGAGGAAGACTCTCACCTGGGCGATTTCATCGAAGATAAGAAGATCCTGTCTCCTTCCGACGCGGTGGTGGGAATGAGCCTTACGGAGCAAACGCGGAAAGTTCTGGCCACGCTGACTCCCCGGGAAGAAAAGGTCTTGCGCATGCGCTTCGGCATAGGTGAGCGGGCCGATCATACCCTGGAAGAGGTGGGACAGGATTTCGACGTCACCCGGGAGCGAATCAGGCAGATCGAAGCAAAGGCCCTCAAGAAGCTGAGACATCCTTCTCGCAGCAAGCGGTTGAGACCGTTCATTGAAGGGTGATCCAGGGGTCCCCGATAATGCTGGCTGACAGAAACTCGAAACCGAAAGTACGTCCTGTTGAGCCTGTGCCTGTTGTGATGGACGGCAAGCAGGTCGTTGCCTTGAAGGATCCGCTCCAACTGAGCGATCGCATGCTGTGCGTCACCAGAGAAACGCTTGCGGTGATCGCAATGCTTGACGGCCGGCATTCCCTTCTGGATATCCAGGCTACGCTGTCTGCCCAGGCCAGACGTATTGTGTTCATGGACGACATCGTCGCTCTTGTGCAGCGCCTCGATGAGGCGAACCTGCTCGAGGGCGAGCGGTTCCAGGAGGCATATCGGGCGCATGTCGCTGAGTACCGCAAGTTGCCATGCAGGCCGGCTTCCCATGCCGGATTAAGCTACGCCGGCAGCCGGGAGGCCCTGCAGGAAGAGCTCAAGGCCTTCTTCACGGGAGATGGTGGTCCGGGAGAGCCTGATCTTTTCTCCGAGCATCGGCGTCCCCTGGGGCTCATCGCTCCCCATATCGACGTGCGGGCAGGAGGAAAGTGCTTCGCGTGGGGGTACCATGCCCTGTCAAGCGGCCAGCCTTCCGATGTCTACGTGATCCTGGGAACCGGCCATTCAGGGGTGGAAAAGATGTTCACCGCGACCACCCTTGACTTCCAGACTCCGTTAGGCATCGTAGAAACTGATCGAGAGCTTCTCGGGCTCCTTTCGGAGGAGCTGGGCAGAGACGCGGCAGAGGAAGAGATCCTCCACGCCCAGGAGCACGTTATTGAATTTCAGACCATCTTTCTGCAGTATGTGTTTGGCCAACGGCATCGATTCAAGATCCTCCCAGTGCTGTGCTTCCTGTCTCACCACGTGTTTGACGATGCACGCGCTTATCCAGAGCTCCAGAACCAATTTCAGGAGTTTTGTATGGCGCTGCGGGCTGCCTGTGAGGCGCGGTCCCAGTCGGTCTGTTTTATAGCGAGCGCGGATCTGGATCACATCGGGCCGAGGTACGGGGATCGCTTCATCCCCCATCCGGGAACGGTGCGAGATATCCTGGAGAAAGACGAGCAAATGCTCCGCGCGCTCGAGAAAATCGACGTCAACACGTTCGTCAGGCACGTCATACGGGAGAATGATTCACGGCGCATTTGCGGCTTCTCGCCCATCATCACAATGCTGCACTGCATGGATGCTACGGAGGGCAAGCTGCTGCATCTGGATTTCGCTCAGGTGGACGACAGGAACTCCTTCGTAAGCTTTACCTCCATGATATTCCATTGAGCCCGGTGCTGTAGGAGCATCAACGGACGCCCTCCTTCGATGGGGTGCCAACGGCAATCCCAGGGCGTGCGTCGCCCACCTCTACCATTCTGGAATTTCCATAGGAGCTGGACTGCATGAAGCATTTCTGGATTCTCATCCTACTGGCGCTCGTCTCTGGCCCGGCGCCGGATGCATGGTGTGCGGACCATGCCAACAATTCGATAATCGAAACACAGGTCCTCAGAATCTTCGCAACCAAGCGATCGGGATACTACCACAAGCCATGGAAGAGCCCAGATTTCTCCAGCGTGAAAGCAAGCGGTTTTTTCTTTAAGGACGACCGCATTTTCCCAGGTGAGCGAGGGCTTATCCTCACGAACGCCCACGCGGTTTCACAGGCTCAGATCATCAAAGTGTCCAATGGTAGGGAAAAACGCCGGTACGACGTGCGGATCGTCGGCGTCTGCAACACCGCGGATTTCGCGATCGTGCAAATGCAGCCCGAGGATCTGGAAACGTACGAGAAACGCAATGGAACAATCCAGCCCCTGGAGCTCGGCGATAGCGATGAGTTACGGGTAGGGGACAAAGTCCTTGGATGGGGCTACCCCCTGGGAGGGGAACGGATCAGCAAGTCCGAGCAGGGAGAAATCAGCCGGATAGAGGTAAATAGGTACGCATATTCCGGCGACCGATGGCTCATGGTCCAGGCCTCCCTCCAGCAAAATCAGGGAAATTCCGGAGGGCCGGTCCTCAAGGACGGAAAAGTCGTCGGCATATCCTTCCAGGGAATGAGCGCCTCAGACCGAATCAACTACTTCATACCCATTAATCTGGTCAAAAAGCTTTCCTCTGTTCTTGACCACCAGGAAAAGATCCCACAGTGGTTGTACATAGCTCAATTCCTCTTTCCCCGGTTGAAGGACTACTACGGACTGGGCCCGGATCAGGGAGGAGTCCTCCTGGATTATGTGATTCCCGGTGGGGGACCTCATCTTTTCGGATTGCGGTCCGGGGACATCCTCATTGAGATCGAAGGGAGAGAAATAGATAATTTCGGGGAAATCTTCTTCGAACCGCTCGCACAGCGGGTGTTCTTCGGGGAAGTGATCAACCGTAAGCTGGTAGGGGATGACCTGAAGGTAAAGGTTATCCGGGACGGAACCGTGAAGGAGATTCAAGGTCCAGTGGGGCCCGGGCTGCCGCGGCTCGTGTCCCGGATCTTCACCACTCCCAATTACTTCGTGTTCGGAGGCGTGGGCTTTGTGGAGCTGACCCTCAACTGCATCGACAACCTGGGGAAGTCCGGTACCGAATTCCGCGAACGGTACGCTTCGGAATATCCGGATAAGCCGTACGAAAAGGTGGTGATCATATCCGAAATTTTTCCCGAATACGGGCTCGTGGACACGTCCCCGTTCCTCAAGCGGGTGGAAAAGATCGACGGAGAGGAGGTTCTGAATATCGAGCACCTGTACAACACCATCAACTCCCTGCGAGAACAAGGGAAAAAAAAGGTGATGCTGGAAATCCAGGGGAGGGTGCGTTTGCCGCTCGATCTGGAGCAGGCGGATCAATTGGACGCGCAGATCAAAGAGAACTATGGGATCCTGTACATGAAATCTCCCGACGGGTTCCGGAAGTGAAATGGGAGAGATGCAGGGCTTTGAACCGGGGTTTTGTTGTGACATGTTGCTTTAATAATGGAGATGAAGATTCCGTAAATACTAAACTATTTCTTGACTTAATAAAAACCTTTGTGATATAAATTTATCAGCCTGATTGGCTAATGCGATGGTTGAGATTATTGGAGTTCGTCTCAAAACCGAAAATCCGACACCGCAAGGATATCTCATGAAACTCCGGACCTGTACCGCCGCTCTCGTCTCTTTCGTCTTCGGGATCCTCGGTGCTGCAGCACCCACCCCGACTTTGGCACAGATGTACCCCCAGCCGCCTATCATGGCCCCGTACACACCGGGATTTAACCTCGGCGTCTTCTATGTCAATGCCGGCGTGAAATTCCGCAACCTCCAGACCGTGCGCACCAAGATCGAGCCGCATAGCGTGCAGCAATTGCTCGAGCTGGGCACTGTCCCGTTCGGGCCCAATACAGAGGGAACTATATTATATCCGTATGATGCTGCGGCTGCTCTTCCGACGGGAAACCCTGCAGACCCGCCGAATGTCTCGGGCATTTGGCCGTATGACGACGGAGGCATCGATCCGAGAAATCCGGGTGACGAGGCGAACGACACTTCCTTTTCCCCGCCAGCCCTTGGATTGGGACACTACAACGTGCCGCCCTCCAGCGTTGGATTCTTCAATGTCTCCACACCGGCAGTGCAGACGGACAATAATGGAGGCATATATTCTGAGACTACCGCAGTGACGCTTTCCAGGCGAATCGATGGGTCTTTGGGAGAGGTGCCCAGCCGGGGTTTCACTACTACGTCAGGGCACGAGACCACGATCGCGTTTACCGATAAGATTTGGACCCCGTGGCTTGAATTCGGTTACCGAGCCTCCAGCTATTTTGATTGCATATTTGGGGTTTCCGGATTTAACAACAGCAATGTGTTCCAGCGAGGCTACCTTGTTCAAGCGCAATTGTACAGAAGGACATTCAAAGACACCTACTTCTTCGAGTCTTCCAATAGCGACCAAGTCTGGATGGGTAATTTCAGCTCGCGCATACTGAGCACCGCGACCAATCCCGATCGGACAAAATTCTATGTCATCTACCCTGCTGGCAGAGCCGGCGGCCTCAATCTTCCAACCCGTACGTTTTACTTCCTGCCAGATCCCACGGTGGCGGCTATCCCGGCAGAGGAGATCATATACAATCGCATTGACTTCACAGCCATTGAATTCAAGAGCGGTGGACGGAGCTGGTTCCCCCTGTACGGAATGGGTGAGATAGGGACGTCCCTCGGGGTGCTCGTAACACCGATGCCTGTCACCATAGTGAACAGCAGCAGAGTGGTCGCATTGGTGGACAACGCTGATGCTGGCGTGACCGCAGGCGATACTCTGATAAACATTGCGGACAAGCACGAGGAGTTCTGGTTTTGGAGAAACCTCGGTCTGTTCGTAGGACTGGACCTGCGCCTTTCCACGGGCCGATTTTTCGCCCAGTCCGCAGTTGAATACGACTGGTATCCGGTGGACAACGAATATAAGGATTTCCCTGGGGTCACGAACACGATCAACATAGGCGGCGTGAACGCCACCTTTACTGCAGGCGCATTCTTCTGATATCCCCCGCGTGCTTCCTCTCACCAACAGCCGGCCGGTCCGTGGCCTCGCTTGGCGATACCACGGACCGGCCGGTTCGCGTGAGGCCCTACTGCGTCATTTCCATTGTAGGGCAGGCTTTCTGAAACTGTCTCAAAACTCGGGACACACCAGAAATCGTAGCACGATTGAGCGTCGATGTGTGGAAAGGCACCCTCACCCCAACCCTCTCCCAGAGGGAGAGGGAGCTGGAAGAATCCCCTCTCCCCCGCTTCGGGGGAGAGGGTCAG
>JBFMDN010000064.1:0-32551 GCA_040753915.1 Thermodesulfobacteriota bacterium
CCGGCGAAAGCCGGAATCCAGTCCTTCCAATATGTTATGGACCCCGGCTTTCGCCGGGGTGACGGGGTCCTTGTTAAGTCAACGGACTGAAATCACGTGATGTCATCCACGAAGTTAACGCCTATGGGGGGTTGGGGTGAGAGTGCCTTTCCATGCATCGACGCCCAATCGTGCTACGATGTTTGGTGTGTCCCGAGTTTTGAGACATTTTCGAAAAGGGCAGTACGCTTCAGGTGCCCAGCCACGTAAGTCCTGTCGTATACGAAAACGGCTTCCAAGCCTGCCCCCACCTGTGCGGGGGGCGAATTGACCTTTGCAACAGCAGTACCATGACGGTCGAGGACAGCATCACCTCTTTACTGCTCGACCGGAGCCGAAGCCAGGCACGTCATCGAGAAATCGACCTGTTTGGCCGATGTGTCCGCGTTGGACCGGTCCAAGAAATTCAAGACTTGTCGGACGTATTCATCGGGCAGTTGCTCGTAGGTGTTGTGCCCGCACCGAGGAAGCACTGAGAGCTCCGCATTGGGCAAATGTCGGTAGAACTCAACGGCTTGCTCGACCCCGAACAGAGCGCTTCGATCAGGATAGAGTACGAGAGCCGGGCATTGCACAGCAGGCAATTTCGGTCGCAGATCGAAATTGCCTGTGCCATAGGCTCCTCCGTGCGTCCTGGCTAGCTCGTACAGCGTCTCAGCACGGTTTTCTCCATGCCAGTACAGAAGCTTATCCCGAATGCCGTTGTCCAGCTCATGGAAAGATTTCGGGAACTTCTCGGCGTTAAACTCCGTCATGGTCCTCGTGCTGAAGCACAGGGTGCTCGCAATCACAAGAGAGGAGACCTGTTCGGAGAATTTGCCGGCGTACAGCGTACCAATTACGCCTCCTTCACACTGTCCCACAATGTTGAAACGACGAATCCCAAGCTTGTACGTCAGGGCCTCCAAATCTCGTACACTCTCAGAGCAGAATGAATCGCTGAGATAGAACCGATCGAAGTCTTCTCCCGGTTCAGATCGGCCGTACCCTCTCCTGTCGTACATCAGCACCTGATATCCTGCCTCCACGAAACGCGGATAAACATCCTTCCACATCTTCATGCTGGCAAAACCGTGGTGGAGCAACAGGACCACAGGGCCGGTCCCATGAATCTCATAGTAGATCTTCCGTCCCCGTATCTCCTCAGAGAGCATGTTCCACTCCTCGTCTTCCGTCATCGGTCTTCTTTCCTTTTCGGTCACCGAGCATACTTCACCGTGAAATTGCGGTCAACTGAGCACAGGATTTCATAAGTACGGTTCTGAATTTATGAAATAGCGGAGTTGGAGCAGAAGCCACTTCATTCGAGAAGCGTGGATTCCTCCGGATGTCGGCCAAGCCATTCAACCCGCCCGGAATGGAGGTCATATAAAGCGCCAAGAACCAAGAGGGAGCCGTCTTTGGCTCTGGTCTTGATGCACGCGCTCGAGTCGAACGCGTCTTCTATGACTTTCCACACGTTTGCTTTCACGGTCTCCATAATCAATTGATCCCTCGGAGCGCCAGGACAGAAAGATTTCGCCTTCTCCAGGGCCGGGAGTATTTTTTCCGACAATCCCCTCAGGTTGCCGTCGAGCAGTCCGGACTCAACCACCGCGGTGACAGCACCACATTTTGTGTGGCCCAGGACCACAAACAGCGGTGTGTCCAGATGGCCCACCGCATATTCAACCGACGCAAGCTCGCTGGGTCCCATAACATTTCCCGCGACGCGGACTACGAACAGGTCGCCGATTCCGCGGTCGAAGATATGCTCAGCCGGCACCCGAGAATCGGAACACGACAACACTGTCACAAAGGGCGCTTGCCCCTCGTTCGCGGTGGCGACTCTACGATTTTGGTCCAGATTCGGAAATTGCGCGTTGCCTGACGCATACCTGAGGTTTCCTTCCTGGAGAGCGCGCAAGGCCTCATCAGGTGTGAAATTCGGCTTGCGATGCATCTTATTCCGTCCCCTTTCTTGACTCATGCCGCGATCGGCGAATCCGCTCTCAAATGACTTGAGCAGCAGGAATACGACTCATCGGAAAGTCTTCACTCTTTGCCGAGGAAACACACCTGATTGTTCACAGAGACCCGCATCTCGTCAATAGCTTGTTACGCCGTTGCGCAAATACGATTGCATATTGACCCAACGCGGTAGACCCGATTGCGGTGACACGCGAAGACAATGGCGACGAGGAACGTGTTCAGGCAGGGGCGGGTTTGAAACTCGCCCCTACCGGGGCTGCTACGGTTCTTTTGCTGAAAAGTTGAAGCGCCCAACCGCAGGTGCAGCGACTTTGGGCGCATTTCTTGCGCCAAACGTGGACGCATACCCAGCGAGAGTCTATGGCGGAGAAATAACGGCAGGTCCGAATCCAACTCGCACTGCGTCATAGACGACCGCGTGAAAGCACTAGCCGGGCTCCACTATCACGTTGGCTATGAGTCAGGAGTTTCGCAGGCACTATTCAGATATCTCGACATGTTTCATGCCCACATGTCGATCGAAGGCACACTGGCTCTCAACTGCCATGATTGCCACGCATATTCAATGCGTGGCACTATAGGACGTATGAATCAGTCCTCCGAAGCTCGTTCAAGGACATCAATGTACGCGATAATTGCTCTGAGCACTGCTTCTTTCGCCTCAGCCGTGGTTCGCAGATCGATAGGAGACAGATGATCCCGACCGAGCATGTCATCAATGCGCTGGTTGAGAAGCGTAATATGTGAAGGTCGTGTCAGCTCATCGACGTCGATTTCTATTACATCGGGCTCTTCCTCCCAGTCCGCCTGGGCAACCGCTTCAACTTCTTCTTCCACCGGCTCCGCTTCTTCCGGTTCGACTGCTTTCGCTTCCGTCTGTTCCTTGAGCTTGTCTGCCCACTCCTCGGAGCCTTTCCACTTGGAAATAGTGGCAGCGCTTACCTTCACTTTTTCCGCCAACGCTGCGTTAGCAATTTGCCCTTTGGCCTCAAGATAATACTTCAGAGCCTTTTCATACGCGTCCTTCTTCCTTACCGGGGTCGGCATTGTGGGCCGCGCGCTGGCAAGCTTGGATTCCCAATCATCTTTGCGTTTCCACTTTCCCACTGTGATGGCGTTCGCGCCAACCTTCTTGGCGATCTCGGTATTTGAGATCTTCCCTTCAGATGCCAAAAAAATACTCTCCGCTTCTTTGCGTGCTTCTCGTTTCATTCGACCCCCTATTGATCTTCATGATCCGCAACGGCCGAGCTCTCATTGCCGGGTCATATGCAATAATGCGGGTTGAGCATACCAGATTGGTAGACAAATATCAAACATAACAATAGACGGTTTGAGGCCGGACTCCACAGCGCCGGCGCCAACCGCAATTTTTCGCACTATACTTCCGCGCGTTGAAAATGCGTGGCAGTATAGTACGGCGGCTACGCGACCGCATTTGCTTCCGAGTGCACTTAGGCATTTCTCGGATCGATCACGACCTGCGTGCCTCCAGCATTTCTTCCGCGCCCACTTCCTTGCGGTTATTCGTCCACCATATCAATGCCCCTGCAACGCAGACGATAGCTACGGAGGTCGCGCCGAGAACTACGAAAATGGCTTCCATTCCCCAAACGGAATTGATCCAACCCGCGATCTTTACTCCTATGGAACCGACGCCGAACACCATGATAAACTTGAGACCGTAAGCAGAATGCCTCAAGCTCCCGGGAGAAAATCTTGCCACGAGCGTATTCTCGAGAGGCTGCATTCCCAACATGAAGAAGAAGTAAACTGACGACCATCCAACCAGGCCCAGGTTTGTTGTGAATGCCATGAGAAAAGCTGCAGGAATGCATAGAGCATGGAAAACAAGGTATGCATGGGTGGTTTCATACCGAGAGCCAGCGATTCCGCCACAATATTGGCCCACCGCTCCGATCGCGTAGATGAGAGCCGTTACCATGCTGGCAAAAAGGTTGCCGGAGAACGTGGCCCCCGAAACGGTCCCCAGAGCTTCCAGAAGCCCTTTGCTCTTGAGCTCGAGATATGCTGTCATGACTACCGTCGAGCCGCTGTACGCGAGACCGGCAAGCATCATACCCACCAGAAGGATGATGAAACCAGCGATTGCACCGTTTCCTGGCTCCTTTTTCGCCGCCGATTCGCGAGCGGACCCTTCCGGTAAGTCTAACATCAGCATGAGCACACCGCCGCCGAGGTTGAGCGCGGCCACTGCCCCATAAGCGGCCACAGGACCCCAGAGCCAATTGACCACCCCGGTAATCAGAGGTCCCATGACTTGCCCAACTCCCCCTGCAACAGCGTTCTGCCCCATCCCTCTACTTACGTTTTGTACCCCTTTTGAAATCAACCCCATTCCAATAGGGTGATAGATTCCGGAAAATAGCCCGAGGGCAGCAAGTGATATGGTCAAATGCGCAGGGGAATTCATGGATGCTGCAATAGCGAGCCCACTGATTCCTGATCCAAAAAAAAGAAGCAACATGAGCTTTCTGGCACCCCAACGGTCTGCGGACAGCCCCCATGGCAGCGCGCTGATACCGAAAAGGAGATAATGCCAGAAGGAGAGCTCCACTACGTTAGTCACGGAAAGCTCTAGCCTGGCGGCCAGTGGCAACACAAGGGCGGGAAACACCATCATGTTGTAGTGGATGGAGAAATGCCCCAAATTTGTTATAGCCAGGATTTTGCGTTCCGAAGAATTCATTCATGCCTCCACACAGCGTTTCCCGCTTAGAAGTCGTGACCACACTAACTTTAGCTACATTTCAAGCCCATTCACGCTGCCTCATCGAGGGGTCCGCGTCGCATTATGATGTGTGTCAACGATTCCAAGACAAGCTTGAGGTCCACCAAGCGTCCCGGCAGACCCAATTGATGGGACCGATACCTTGCCCGTCATCATACCCCTGTCCGCGCTAGTAGTGCTCAAAGAGCACATTAGGGGCTTCTGGCAAGAAAATCATTTTTCTGTTCCCTTGACCGCGGCTACCCTATGCACTTCCGTGAGGTGAAGATCCATCATATCCATAGCACGTTCGGGATCGTGCTTTTCCAAGGCATCGACAATCAGAATGTGGGTCCTCAGGCTTGCCCTGCGACGCTCCTCGCTCTGGAGGGAAGCAGAACGGCTTTCATTGAGCACATGGTCCAGGGTCTGGATCACATCTACAATAACGGTGTTTTTCGTGGCCCTTGCCAGCGTAAGATGGAACTCGGCATCCACATCGGAGTCATCCTCACCCTCCATGATCCTCCTTTCCTGCTCGAAAACCAGCACCTTCAGGCTATCGATCTCCTTTCGAGTCACATGACGCGCGGCCAATGCAGCAATTTGTGGCTCTAGTATCCGCCTGAATTGAAAGATCTCTCCCAGTCGCTTCTCCCTATCCCGCACAGCCCGATTCAAATGTACCCAATCAGACTGACTGAAGTTGCAAACATAGGTACCGTCACCGTGACGACTCTCAACTATGCCCATTTCAGCCAGAGCTCGAATTGCCTCCCGAACGGAATTCCGGGAGACCAGAAACTTTTGCGACAGCTTGCGCTCTGCAGGCAATTTGTCACCTTCACGCAGCTCTCCTTTTCGTATCATTTCCCGGATGTATTCTCGAATTTCCTCGTACACCGGCCTTCGTTTGTCAATACGCGCTTCCATGAAGGGGTAGCCTTCGAGCATATGGTAGGACCTTTTGCACTGGTCCAACCATAACAACACCGAGCTGTCCGTGTCAATAGGTTTTCGGTCTCTCCTCTCGTCTATGCTGCCACCCGTGGGACAGGGGCAGGAATTGCCACTGACGTGGTCCCCACTGTATACTGGCTCGGATCGAAAACCGCGGCAGGATGGAAAGGACGCTGTGGATGGAGGCAATGATGGGCGCACTCGACGGGTTGAACGTCATCGACTTGAGCAGACTGCTTCCCGGACCTTTCTGTACAGCGCTGCTGGCCGATCACGGCGCGAACGTGCTGATGGTAGAGGCGCCCTGGTTTCGGAATGATTCGGTACTCGGCGAAGTTCCTATGGTGCGACGGAACAAACGCCATATAGCTCTGGATCTGCGGAAGGACAAAGGCAAGGAGATATTCTTCCAGCTCGCAGGTCGTGCCGATGTGGTTGTGGACGGATTTCGACCTGGAGTCGTGGAGCGATTGGGGGTGGGATATGATGCCGTTCGTTCAATCAATCCGCGGATCATCTACTGTTCGTTGACCGGCTATGGACAAACGGGCCCCCTTGCCAACAGGGCAGGTCACGATCTCAACTACATGGCTGCCACAGGACTTCTCGACTTGATCCGGGACCGCGGCGGGAATCCCATCAAACCGTTTTTTCAGATGGCAGACCTGGCAGGGAGCCTCTATGCTGCATTGGGAATCCTGCTTGCCGTAGTGGCGAGGGAAAGGACCGGTGAAGGACAGTACGTGGATGCGGCCATGACGGACGGCCTGCTCTCTTTGTTGGCGATCCCTATCTCTTTCACTGCTTCTGGTTTTCGGTTTCCCGGGCGCGTCGACAACAATTCCCGCGAGTCTTTCCCCTGCTACAGGATCTACGAGACACGCGATCGAAGGCACCTATCCGTCGGTCCCCTCGAGCCCCATTTGTGGGAGAGTCTTTGCAGAAAGCTGGGCTGTCCCGAGTACGGTCCTCTTCAATTTGATGAGACAGCACGCGATGAGATCTCTGCCCGCCTCGAGGAGTTGTTCCGCTCTCAAGACCTCGAATACTGGACCTCTTTGCTCAGCGAGGCCGATGACTGTGTGGCGCCCGTACTCAAGCTTGAGGAAGTCCCGCACTACGAGCACTTCCACGCCCGAGAGATGATACATATCACAGAGAAGGGAGTACCTGCACCCGGCATAGCTCCCAAGCTGTCGGGAACCCCGGGCTCCTATCGAATCCCGGCGTACGAGTTTGGAGAGCACACGGTTGAGGTCCTGACCGAGATAGGCTACTCCAGTGATGAGATAGCACGGCTCAGGGAAGAGATGACGATCTGGCACCCCTGACGCGGAAACAGCATCGTCAGGCTTTCACAGAGCGGGCTCGTATTGCGGGATGCCTATTGCCGCGGCCTCAGAATGTGTTCCGTATAGGGACCCTTCACAAGCTTTCCTTCACGGGATATCACCCAATCGAAAATCTGCCCAACCGATATCTGAACGCGGCAGCCTTTACGAAGGTCTTTTCTCAGCACAGGGGAGTTCTCCAATCTTCCCACAAGGGCATTTCCCCGCCACACATCGAGTGAAACCCACATCCATTCGAACTGGCCTTCCTGCGCGGGAAATCCGACCTTCACCGCATGGATATGGGAGCGCGACGCGTCGCCTAGAAAACTCGATTTTAGCTGATCAAGATCTTCCCTGGCTCGCCTGTGGGCTGCCAGGAGTTGAGATCTGAGATAGTCCTCCCGAGCTCTTTCCTCTCTGGGAGCCGTATCTTTCCGTTGTTCGACCGCGGCGGCACGCTGTTCCGTTTTGGGAGCATTCATCTGCGCTTTCGCGCCAGTCTCGGTATCACAGGAAGCCGATTTGAGTGCTCGAAGAGCTTTCTGGAGAGCATCAACGGCTTTCGGATCGGATCCTGACAGGTACGGAACCAATAGCAGGCTGCCAAAGGGAAAATGTCCTTCCTCGTCACGCGGCCTGGCCACGAGCTGAATCATGAGAGGAGTGTTGGGAATGGCCAACTCGGGCCTAAGCTCGAAATCGGGCCCCAGGGAAGCGATGAGCGTATGGGCCGCTCCGGAGACCAGATCGCGACCGGCCGAAACCTCGTCGGAGGGGATGCCCTCTATCTCCAGGTCAGGAAGGCCGAATTTCGCCATTCCATGCGTGTGGATCCAAACAAGGCCCCCTTCGTCAAGCATTTCGATCTTGACGTGAGAGTCCACGCCCCATCTCGGAGATCCTTCCACCACGGACTGCCATTGCTCGGTTCCCCAGAGCACATGGGAGACGGCGTCTTGGACCACCCCCCCCGTGAGTGAGCGAACCGCCTCCACGAGCCGTCCCATGAAAAACAAGGCTTCCATACTGGGAAGGTCTCGCTTTGCCAGGCGTAAACGCACTATGGTATGGGCATTCAGAAGGATGGCCCGATCGTCTTCCGTCAGCTCTCGGCCGTTCCTGGGTATCTGCTCTTCAGGATACTGGAACAATTCCAGTGCCTCGTCCCTCAGAATGTACTCCAGGGCCAATTCGTTATTATCTATGGCAGCTTCCAGGAACTCTCGGGTTCGATGCAGATCCTCCTTGGTACCGCAGGATCTTGACAGAGTTGCCTTCACTTCCTCCCATGAAGGAACCGAGGTTACGGGCGCGTAGATCCAATACTCCATCACTGCCGAGGCAGGCCCGTCGCTTTTTCGGTCCTGTTCTGGATTCGGTTGCGACATATCTTGAGGAATCGACTGATCTCCCCTGTTCGATTGAGGGTCCTGCACGGGCTCGGTCGGCAAAGCAGCTTCATCTCCCTGTTTCCTTATACCACGCTTGCGAAGCCAGGACAGCGGACCGCGGTCCCCGAGAAATGCTGCCGCAAACCCCTTGCTCGCACCCCAGTTCAATTTTCTTTTCACCTGCTTTACGAGCGGGTTTCGGAGATCCAAATCCGGAAAAGAGGCAAGAAGGCGACTCGCCTCTTCACGGTCTCCGGCAGCGATCAGGGCGAGACCGAGCCGCGCTACGTCTTGATCCGCAGCTCGACCGCTCCCACGTTCCAGCAAGCTTTTTCCCGTCCGCACCGCCTCATTGAATTTGTTGTTCGCGAGAAAGACTTCGAGCAGCGCTTGCAGGATTCCTGGATCCCCCGGAGCTTCCTTCAGCGCTAATACGAGGAATTCCTCGGCCTTCTTCGTCTCCCGCAGATTCGCATACCCGATGCCCAAGGCCTTGATGCTCTCAGCAGTGGCGCCAAATTGACGTACCAGGCTCTCCAGAGCCTGCACCACTTCTAGTCCCACATCGCCTCCATTAAGAATTCTCCTGGAGAAGGCGAGCATCTTGTGCTGCACTTCTTCAGGAACTGAGCTGTCTGCGTCAGGAATCCACTGTTTGGGAACACGAGCGTGGCAGTGTGGACAGTTCAGAAAATTCTCGGATATGGTAACGAACCGCTCCTCCGACAGCGTTTGGAGATATCCGCATTCTGGGCACCTAACCTGGACCATTGATAGGCTCCTTGTGGTGTATGACTCGTATATTAGTATAGCCACAAGATATTACAACTAATGGCGTGAAACAACTTCCATGATTTAATACAAATGTCAAGAAAAACAATGATAATTTGAAAAAAACCTCCTTGCTCACCTCTGGCCACTTTCCGAGACACGACTTGCCTTCTGACCTATACTGCCACGCATTGAATATGCGTGGCAGTCATTGCAATTGACAGCCAATGTGTCTTCGATCGACATGTGGTCATGATGGACGTCGAGATTTCCCATCAGTGTCTGTGGAGTTCCTGACTTGTGGCCAACACGATAGTGGAGCGCGGCCGTTGCCTTCACGCTGTCGTTAATGACTCGGTCTGCGAATCAGGTTCCGAGCTCTTCTTAATGCGCTCCACGAGAGATTGGCATAATTGAGTCCTTCTAACCAGCGCCAGCCTGTCTCGTGTCTTTCCAGGAGCAGTCTTATCGGGTACACTGCTTTCTCCGGAGGCCGGCTGCGGAGCTCCGGAATGGGCCCAGGCGAAGACAAGCTAACTCTGAAGGGATAGCATCCATGTGCGGGATTTGCGGGATCGTGGATTTTCACAACCAGCCTTGCAGGGTCACTGTGGAAGAGATGACTCAGGCTCTGTTTCATCGGGGACCCGACATGGGGGGGCTCACAACGTTTCCTTCGTGCACGCTCGGACACCGACGGCTTTCGATTCTGGATCTGTCCGACGCAGCACGACAGCCGATGCTGTCCCCGGACGGCCTCACGGCTCTGGTGTTCAACGGTGAAATTTACAATTTTCAGGAGTTGCGCGCGGGTCTGACAATACGAGGCAGTCGGTTTCGGACTCGATCGGACACGGAGGTCATACTCGAGCTGTACAGAGAGACAGGTGAGTCCCTCGTCCATCAACTGAACGGGATGTTCAGCTTCGGAATCTGGGACGAGAGCCGGAAGCGCCTGGTGCTCGCTCGCGATCGCTTGGGCAAGAAGCCTCTGTACTACAGTTGGCATGACGGACGATTGAGCTTTGCCTCAGAGCTGTATTCGCTGATTCAAGATCCACAGATTTCCCGGACGTTCAACGAACAGGCTCTCTTCGAGTACCTAATGTACGATTTCATTCCTGCAGGCCACACGATCTTCGATAGTATATTCAAGCTGCCTGCCGGCCATGTCGCGGTGTTCGATGAATCGGGTCTCCGGACGTGGCGTTACTGGAGTCCTCCCGAGCCGGAGTCGGCCCTGGATTTTCGGAAGCACGTGGAAGAGTTGAGGAGCCTAATTCAGGAGTCGGTTCGGATGCGCCTCATATCCGACGTGCCCCTAGGTGCATTCCTAAGTGGAGGAATTGATTCAACCCTCGTGACATCGTTCATGCGTGGAGGGACTTCAGGGCGGATCAAAACGTTTAACATCGCTTTCCCGGGCACGAGCCATGATGAGTCCAGATGGGCTGCTTTGTCGGCGTCGTATTTGGAAACGGATCACACAACACGTCCGGCGGACTACGACCTCGAGAGACTGTTCCCGCAGATGATCAGACACTTCGGGGAGCCTTTTGGGGACTCCTCTGCCATTCCCACCTGGCACTTGTGCAAGGAGACTCGGAAGGAAGTTACGGTTGCACTCTCAGGGGATGGCGGCGATGAGATTTTCGGAGGATATGAGCGATACCTGGCTCGGAGGATCCAAGTGGTGTACGACATGGTGCCCCAGTCAGTTCGCAGCGCCCTGATTGAGCCGCTCATAGCCCATCTCCCCTCCACCACTGACTACTACGGTACCAGCCTTTCCAAAAAGCTCAAGCTCTTCGTCGCTGCAGCATCCCGGATGCGGATCAATCCTGACGCAGTTGTGCCACGGACGTTCTCCTACCAGGAGGCAAAAGAGATGACCGGACTGGACTACAGGCCTGAGGCGGATCCCGTTCTCGCGGTGGCGCGACAGACGGCCGGCCTTGATCCTGTCAGTCGCATGATGTACGCGGACATACAAACTTATCTAGCAGAAGACATTCTCACCAAAGTTGACAGGATGAGCATGGCCCACGCCCTTGAGGTGCGATGCCCTCTCCTGGATTATCGGGTCGTTGAATACGGCTGCAGGCTCCCTCTTGGCTTCAAGATCCAGCGATTGACCACCAAGCGCATTCTGAGAGCACTCGCAGCGGACCTGGTTCCTCCTGCGATTCTCCGGCGCGCCAAGTATGGATTCCAGGTCCCGCTTGGGGAGTGGTTCAAGGGCAAGCTCCGGGAGTGGGCCGAAGAGCGTTTGTACGACTTTACGCACCCCTTCTTTCAGAGAAGGCATGTGGAGAGGCTCTGGGGAGAGCATCTCGGCGGGAAAGCCGACCATGCACACAAGATATGGCTGCTCTTGGTTTTCAATGAGTGGTTCCGACAGTTCGGGCGAAAGTAAAGCTCGGACGGCAGTCCCACGTGGTAGTGTGTGTTTCAGTCTGTGAATTGGACCGCACCAATTTTCGATGCACTTCACAATAATCGGGAGGTGGAGGGGCTCCCCAAGGCACTATCTTCGTACTAACGTGAATTTATCAACCATGTGATCGGGGTGGTACGATTTCTTGGCTTTCCGCATGCCTGGGACCCCGAGATCTTGTTGTCGATTCACATAGGTCACCTCCGACCACTCATGTTGGCAGAACTGCTGGTTGATCGTCGCGTACAAGCCCGGGATCTCCGGATTCGCTTTTTCTACGTGGATTACCGCTGTGTCCTGGCTCAGTTTTTCTCCTAGAGTGAACGCTTCGACCTTGTCCTCGATGAGTATCGCACCCCCTCGAAAGCCGAGGTATTTGTAGTGGAGGAGCGCTTCGAATACAGCGCGGTCCTCTGCCATCAAATCCTCATTGGACTCGCAGTCCTTCAATTGGCACCACGAGTCCTGGAGATCCAGGAAATCCCTTACAAGTTTGTCGTTAAGCACTTGATATTCAAATCGATAGTTTTTGAGGAACTTGTTCACGTGATTCCGCTTTTGATGGTATCGATTCCCAGTCAGTTTGATCAGGTCCTCGGTTCGGTACACGTAATCGCTGTTGTCCCTGTCCTTGCTGACCCTGAACCGTTTGGTATCCACGAAATTCTCCACAAACTGGCTGTCGACGCGTGAGATGGCAGGTTCGTCGGAGCGGCTGGCAATAGCGTCCCAGAGGATGTCGAGCGCGATTGCCTTGTTGCCTGTTCCCGCTGGAGGCAGCCCGATGACCGAATCGCCATTGCCGTGCAGAATGATGAGCAGGCAAGCATCGTGAACAGCCCACAACGGTCTGTACTTGAAGCGCCACATGAAAAGATTCGTAAACGTCAACTCTGAAATACGGGGGGGATCGTCCGAGAGCATGCGATCAAAAACAGGTTTGTCTTCCAACTCAAGCACCTTAAATTCCAACACGGCAGACTTCCTCCTCTGCGATGGCTGTCCGGGAGCCGTACGCGTTTTCTCAGCTACGGTGACGTATTCACGGCAACGCGGTTGCTCCGATTGCGGTGACGCACGCGTTAGGAATGGCGGCGAGGGCCCTATACAGGCGAGGGCGGGTTTTACACCCGCCCCTACAGCCAAGAACTCCAGCAATGACTTCGATTGATTCCTTTGCCGGTGGACTCCCGGGATTCACGCGTTGTTCTTGCGTGTCACCCCTTTTCCTAGTATCGTAGTACCGCCCAGGGACTGCGTCAAGCCCCGGGAAAAGAAGACCGTTGCACAGGAGGGGAGATAGCTTCTCATGGATGAGGAACAATTGCGGAGTTTAATCATGGAAAGGCAGTCCGACAACCGGATATCGTGCAAGGCTGCCTGCGATATTGCAGAGCTGGCCGGAGTCCCCCCGAGAAAGGTCGGGAACCTACTGGACGAGATGAAGATCAAGATATTCGGCTGTCAGCTTGGATGTTTCGATTGACGGTGCGGGACCACCCTTCACTCGCGCGTTTCTACGAAGAGGGGAAGCACCACGTCCTGCCCCGTCTTGCGCAAATGCAATGTAATACCTCTCTGCGTCACCTGCGTCACCGTGGCGCCACCGATCTGCATTCCAGGGGTGACAAAGTACCCTCTTCCGTCGGGATCCTCCACCATTCCCTTGAAGTTGCCCTCCTGGACTTGAATCACCCCTACGAGCTTTAACTGCGAGCGGTCGAACTTGCACAACGGCATGGATGGAGGGCAGTCGGATGGGAGGATTTCCGTGGGCGCTTTAAAAGGATCCCTGACAACTGCCGTGAAGGTGGTGGGCTCCGTTGCCACAGGCGCAGAGGGTGCGCCCGGAACTTCTTCTTTTTTTGCCGGAGGCAGAGTCTGAGGAGATCCGGGTACCGCCTTCTTGCCTTTGGCTTCCTGCACGGAAACATCCTGGGCGGTTGTTGGGGAGCTAGTTGGGGCAGTTTTCTGCGTCGCTTCCAATTGCTTCTGAGGCGGTTCCGGGGAGGTCACCACCGGTCCGGGAGCTGTACCCCCTGTCGACAAAGGCGTGACTGGCGCCTTCTCGGCAGCGGGTTGTTCACCCGGAGAAGTCTTCCTGGCCAGTATCACTGACGGCTGCGATTCGCCAGAAACCGCAGCGGACACAATTGGGGGTTGTTTCCCCAAGAGCTGATCTATCGCCATGTTCACTTCCGTGCACCCCGTCATCAGGGTGCCCAGCAGCACGGCCAGGCCGATAGTGCAAGACCTTACGAAGGAGTATGTGCCATTCATCCGCTTCATTCTGGAACCTCTGCAGTATCCACCACGGTATGTGTCAGCGTCGTCGACGCCCGCCACCTGCCTTCTTTTCTTCGGCAATCCTCTGAATTTCTTCCGGGGACAGCCGCCTGTAGGTTACGCCGCTAATGTCGGCAGTAAGGGGCAACACATCGAGCTTTTGTGCTATTTCGGATTCACGTCCCGTCATCCCGCCTGCAGGCGAAAGCTTGAGCGAAGGGACGTTTACGATTCGAGGTAGACTGTTCAGGCTCGCCAGAAAAACTCCCTGCTTGAAGTAGTCTCCCCGCACGTTGAGGCTAAGGGGTATCTCCGCGTAATATAGCTCTTTGTTAACCTTTTCCTGTCCCGGAACAAACCTCGTAGAGACGAGGTTACTTTCGGCTAAGAGATCGGTGATCCGTTTGAGGAGGGCTTCGATGTCTTGTTTTTCGGGTAGCGAGGCCACCATTGCCTGAAGGCTGTTCTTGAGATTCTCAATTTTTGCCTTGAGCTTCGGGCCTTCCTCCAGGACCCTTTTTTCGTTCGCGATCTCTATCTTGAGCTTCCCGATCTGCTGCTGGTACCCTGCTATAACCTGTCGGATATCGCTGATGAAGAGGAAATAGAACCCGACGAGCAGCAGAACGCAAATGAAAGCGACGATAAGGATTCTGTGGAGCTTATTCAGCTTGAAAAACAGTTCTTCCGGACTCATTTCAACCTCACCGCAGGTTGCCGACAACCTTGAAGTTGACCGTCCCCAATCCGGCGCGAGATTGGCCGGCCACAATGGACACAAGCTTCACGTTTGTGAAGAAGCTCTCTTCCTTAGGGTTATTCGGGTCTACCCAGGGACGCTCTCCTGTAAACGCCTTTCTGACCTTCTGAAGCCGCTCTACAAAATTGACTACAACAGTGTTGTCGACACCGATCCCGTCGATGGAGAAGCTCTTTCCCGTCTTGGTAACGGTCTTAACCCAGACTTCATCGGGAATGGCCATGGATAGAGCTGCCATGAACGGAGCCGGGGTATCTCGCACCTTCGTGAGCTGTTGGATGGTATCGACTTGCTTCTGCAATCTCGTGATCTCGTTCTTGAGCTCTGCTATCTCCTTGTTCTTCGCTTTGAGATTTTGAAGCTCTTTGCTGAAGCGAGCGGCTTGTTCCTGGAGATTGCTCCTCTCCATGTCAAAATACAGGTACGTGGCAGCAGCGATAAGGATCGTTCCCAGCACCATAGCACCCGCTGTGATCCCAAACTGCTTTAGCTCACGCTTTCTGAGGATCTCCCTGATCGGTATTAGATTGATTCGTACCATCGCTCACACCTGCTTGTCCCGTTCGTCACGCAGAGCTAGTCCCACGGCCAGTGCCATGGTGGGACCGACCGCTGTCAGATAATCCACGTCGAACTTCTTCTCGTCGATCCTCAGGCTTCGAAAAGGATCGACGAGCTCCACTGGTACGTTCAGCTCGGCCTCCAGCGTCGAGGCAAGACCAAACGTCGTTGCTGCACCCCCAGACAGAAAAATCTTCTGAATAGGATCGTACGACACGTTCGTTGAGAAAAAATCAAGGATCTTCTGTAATTCCGAAACGAAGTAGTCCACCGAACGCTGAAAGATCTTCCGAAGGTTCCGAGGATTGATGTTTTCCAAGTGACTTCCGCGTTTGATATTCTCGGCCCTGTCGTAGTCTACGTCAAAGAACCTCATGATTTCGCGGGTGACCGAATCGCCCCCCAGCGGGAGGTCACGGGTATATTGAGACGCACCGGACTTCAGGATATTCACGTTAATGGTGCTGGCCCCGACGTTCACCAAGGCTACTATTTCTTCTTGGACGTTCGGGTAACAAAATTCGTACATCACTTCCAGCGCGAAAGGATCGACGTCGACCACGACCGGGACCAAATTGACGGATGATATGAGGTCCACGTACTCGCTCATATAATCCTTCTTCGCGGCGACGAGTACCACCTCCATGGCCCCTTCTTTCTCAGGCCTATCTCCCATTATGAAGAAGTCCAAGTTCACGTCCTTGATATCAAAGGGGATGTAGGGCTCAGCCTCCATCTGAATCTGCTTCTCCAACTGGGCGTCCGTCATGGAGGTCATGGTCACTTGCTTGACGATGACCGCTTTGCCTGCCAGAGATGTGCTGACGTTCTTGGTCCGGCTTTTGGAGCTCTTGTGGAGTGCGGTAATGGCCTGTCCGACGAGATCGGGCTTCTTAATGGATTTGTCGACTACAGCGCCGTCAGGGAGAGGAGACAGTCCCACGTACTCGAGGCTGTACCCCTTTTTCGAGCGATCGATCTCCACGAGCTTGACGGTACTTGAGCCTATGTCCAATCCCATGATTCTTGAAACAGCCATGGTGCGTCCTTATTCTGATGATTCTCCCTGTTCGTTCCAGGCCGCATGGACAGCATACCGGAACTGCGTAGAGTTGTCAACTAAAATACTATATTCAAGGAGGTTACCTTATTTTCTTAAACCAGATCGCGATTTCTGCTCGTCGCGATTCGGTGACCTGGTCGTGTCGAAAACGTACACGATTTCGTCCGGACCTGCCATTCCCAGATCTCGCTTCGCTACCTTTTCTATAGCCGAGGGATCTGTCCGAAGCAGCGTCACTTTTCTCTCGAGGTTCTTGATCTCCTCAAGCAGTCTCTCGTTTTCACGCTGAAGAACGTGTCTTTTCTGCTCTAACTGGTATTTCTCAGCAAGCCCCTTCTCACCCATGAGAATTCCAGCGGACCCGAGAATGGTAAAAATAAGAGCCATCTTGGCATATTTGACAGCTCTCTTCCCCAGATGTTTCAGGGGAATTCCAAAGACTTCTGGAGCAACGACCATGATTCCTCTCGCCAGGTTCGCGAGATGCCTTTCGATTTCTATACCGCATGGGGCCTATTTTCTCAACTATTTTCGACTTTTTGGTTGTATTAATTTCATTTCACTGGTTTATAAGCCCATATTTCTTCACCCGCTTCACAGCCTCTCCAGGGATCCCCCGTGCCTCGAGCGCCGTAACAAGGGCCGCCATCCCCCCTGCCAGTGTGCTCCAACCCTGCCCTGCCCTGCTGGACAGGAACCCAGAGGAAGTGCCGGCATACGCAACCCTTCCTGACGAAAGGTAGATCACCTGGTCTGCGGCAGCAATGTCCTCCATGTCATTGCTTATCTGCACGATGGTTAAATGGAGACTGTTCTTGAGCGATATCAAGAGAGAACGAATGGCCGTCCGATTGGGACGATCCAACATTCCCAGACACTCGTCAAGGAGCAGCACTCTCGTCCTCATGGCAAGCACGCCGGCCAATGCGACCTTTTGCTGCTCTCCGCCGGACAAGGTCTCTACGAGGCGATCGTTCATTCCTTGCAGGCCGGTCAAGAGAAGTGCCTGTTCCAGACGCGCGCGGATCTGCTCCCGTTCGAGACCGAGGTTCTCGAGACCGAAGACAACGTCCTCCTCCACGGTAACACCAACAAAGGAGTCATACGGGTCTCCACCAAGATATCCCACATCTTCCGGCCCCCTCACGTCCAGGCCCTGGTAGCGCACAGAGCCGGAATCCGGTTGCAGGAGGCCCTTGATGAGCTTCCCGAGTGTCGATTTTCCGGCTCCGTCAGGCCCCGCGACGGTTACCCACGAACTCGATTGGATCTGGAGGTTGAGGTCGACCAGCACTGGTTCGGTCGAAGTACCATAGGAATAGGAAACTGCCTCGAGAGCGATCATTGGATGCTGTGTTTCGTCTCCCGTTGTCGTGAGGAAGGATGCATTCGTTGCAGCGCGTGGCAGGGCCTGTGCTGAGAGCGAGTCAGGCGATGACACCAACGTCGGAAGCGTCGTTCAGAGGGCCCACGTGACGTTGCGCTTCCGTGCCGTCGGCCCGTGCTTCAGCGGGCCGACCGCTCATGTGACGTTGGGTAATTCGGGGGACGATATTCAAGAATGTGTGGAGAAGTCCTATTTCGATTTGAGGGTATTCACAAGCCTCTCTTTCAGACCCTTTGCCTTCTTGGCGCCCTTACCCTTGGATTTGTCCGTGCGCTTCTCCACCAGCTCCACGACAGAGAGCGGCGCCATGTCACCTTTCCTGTTTCCCGTCTTGAGGACACGCACGTAACCGCCATCCCTGTTGGCATACCGGGGAGCTATGTCGTCAAAGAGCCTACGAGCAACGTCTCTGGATCGGATGACCTCGAGGGCCTGACGCCGTGCATGCAAGTCACCCCTCTTTCCGAGAGTGATCATTTTGTCAGCTAGGCTTCTTAGCGCTTTCGCTCTCGCGTCCGTGGTAACAAGAGACTCGTGCTCGAGCAGCGATGTTACCATGTTTCTCAGCATGGCCTGACGCTGTGACGCTCGCATTCCGAGCTTATAACGTGCTTTTCTGTGCCGCATATCGTATACCCCCTCGGGTCATTCCCCTACGTAGTTCTCTCGTTCCTGGCGCATGCGGTCCAGTTCTTCCCTGGAGGGGAAGTTGGGAATGACCATGCCCAGGTGAAGATCCATATCGGCAAGGATTTCCTTGATTTCGTTGAGCGATTTTCTTCCGAAATTCTTTGTCTTAAGCATTTCCGGCTCAGTGCGCTGAACGAGCTCGCCGATATATTTGATATCCGCATTCTTGAGGCAATTCGCCGACCTGACACTCAATTCCAGCTCATTGACACTCCTATACAGGTTCTCGTTAATCTCAGGCTCTTTGAGGGGTCTCTCTTCTACCGCTGCTTTCTCCTCCTCTTCGAAGTTGAGAAATACCAGAAATTGCTCCCTAAGGATCTTTGCTGCCTGAGACAGAGCATCTTCGGGATACAGTGTCCCGTCAGTCCATATCTCGATCGTGAGCTTGTCGTAATCCGTCCTCCGACCGACGCGGGCGTTGGTGATCTTGTAGCTGACTTTGCGAATGGGAGAAAAAACCGCGTCAAGAGCGAGGGAGCCAATAGGCTCATCCTCTCGCTTGTTCAACTCCGCCGGAACGTAGCCCTTTCCCCACTCCGCAACCATGGACATGGACAAGCGACCGTCCTTGGAGAGGGTAGCGAGAATCTGATCGGGGTTTACAATCTCCACGGTTTCATCGGTAACGATGTCTCCGGCCCGGACTTCTCCTTCTCCCACTGCTTCTAGACTGAGTGTCTTGGGCTCTTCCGTATGAAGCTTAACCTTCACTTTTTTCAAATTGAGAATGAGGTCTGTGACATCCTCTTTCACGCCGGGGAGAGTAGAGAACTCGTGAAGCACACCGTCAATCCTGACTTTGGTAATAGCTGCCCCCTGGAGTGAAGAAAGGAGTACCCGCCGCAACGCATTTCCCAGGGTTATACCGAAACCTCTCTCCAGAGGCTCACAGACAAATTTTCCGTAAAACGGTGTATGTGTCGTTTCCTCCACTTCCATCCGTCTTGGGCGAATCAATTGTGTCCAACTGCGCCTTATCAGGGTCTGCCCCGTGTGAGTCATTGCTTCCCTCGTAGTCATTGACGAACTCCCTCGGGTTGTGTCTTGTTCCGGGTAGAGCCCTTGTCCCCGTCACTCCTGGGTGCCCACATTGAGCTACGCCGCTGTCGCCTCTACAAAGTCGAAGGCGTGCTGAGGGGACCGGCCCAAACGCGGAGGGCTGCCTCTATCTCGAGTAGAACTCCACGATGAGCTGCTCACGTATCGTGGGCGGGAGCTCCTCTCTGGTGGGAAGAGCCTTCACCACGCCCTTAAAGTTCGCAGGGTCAACATCGAGCCAGCTTGGAATGCCTTTCCTCGTCACGGTCTTGAGTGATTCCTCGATAGCTGCGACGGTCCGGCTCTTTTCGCTCACCTCGATAACCATTCCCGGTTTGGTCTGGAACGACGGGATATCCACCTTCCGTCCGTTCACTAGGATGTGGCCGTGATTGACAAGTTGTCGAGCCTGGGACCGGGAAGATGCGAACCCCATCCTGTACACCATGTTGTCCAGGCGCGTTTCGAGAAAACTGAGCAGGTTCTCACCTGTCACGCCTCTCTTCCTCTCGGCAAGCTCTACATAGTTGCGGAACTGCTTTTCCAAAATCCCGTAGATTCGTTTGACTTTCTGTTTTTCGCGTAACTGTATCCCGTAATCGGTGTGTTTAGGCCGGCTGTGCCCGTGCTGGCCTGGGGGATGGTTTCTCCTCTCGATCGCGCATTTGTCCGTGAAACACCGCTCCCCCTTAAGGAACAGTTTCATGCCTTCTCGGCGGCAGAACCTGCAGACTGCTTCTCTATACCGTGCCAAGACTGTCTCCTTTGCCTACGTCGTCTTGCTAGACCCGTCTTCTCTTCGGTGGCCGACATCCATTATGGGGAATGGGCGTAACGTCCTTAATCAGGGTGATCTGGAATCCGGTGGCCTGAAGGGCTCTCAAGGCCGCCTCTCTTCCTGCACCGGGTCCCTTGATCAGAACCTCGACGCTCCGCATGCCGTGTTCCATGGCCTTGCGAGCCGCATCCTCGGCCGCGAGCTGGGCGGCAAAGGGGGTAGATTTCCTGCTCCCCTTAAAACCCTGGGTTCCTGCCGAAGACCACGCGACCACGTTCCCATCCAGGTCTGATATGGTGATGATCGTGTTGTTGAAGGTGGACTGGATGTGGGCCACTCCCCGCGGGATATTCCGTTTTTCCTTTTTCTTGCGAGTAACTCGCCTTCTAGGCATTGACTTCTCCGTACAAAGCGTTGGCTCAAAATCTCACATAGGTCGTCCCACCGGCCGAGCCAAAGTTGCCCTTCCGAGTTTCTCGGCCTGCCACTGTCGGTCTCTCCGCGAGCCGGCACGACTCAACTGGCCACGGGGATCACTTGCGCCGCCCAACCTGCTGCTTTCTCGGTCCCTTACGCGTCCGTGCATTCGTATGGGTGCGCTGACCTCTGACTGGGAGTCCTCGACGATGCCGCAAACCCCGGTAAGATCCCAGATCCATGAGCCTTTTGATGTTCATGCTCACTTCACGGCGCAGATCGCCCTCAACCTTGCACTGGCTGTCGATGACCTCACGGATCTTGGCCACTTCCACTTCGGTGAGCAGGTCTGTCTTGGTGTTTGGATCCAGTCCTGTCTCTTCCAAAATCTTCCGCGCGGTTGTCCTTCCAATACCGTAGATGTACGTCAAGGCAATTTCCATGCGCTTGTTCTTCGGAAGGTCAATCCCTGCAATTCTCGCCACGATACTCCTCCGGCGAAAATGGGCCCGCCAGGGCGGCTAGCCCTGTCGTTGTTTATGCTTCGGATTCTCGCAAATCACCCGCACAACGCCCTTTCGTTTGATAATCTTACACTTGTCGCAAATCCGTTTTATCGATGCCCGCACCTTCATGGGCTTCTCCTTCCCCGGGCCTCGGGACGAGCTTTCTAACTCAAGACCCTCTTGATCGAGTCATAGATCTGGTCTATGGGTCCCACGCCTTCCACTCGACGCAACAAGCCCTTGTTTTCATAATAGGCGATCAATGGGGCCGTCTGGGAATTGTACACTGTCAGTCTTTCCCGGATGGTGGCCTCCTGATCGTCCGCCCTCTGGTACAGTTCGCCGCCACACTTGTCGCAGATTCCCTCCTGCTTGGGGGGGTTGAACATGACGTGGAACATCGCGCCGCACTCGGAGTTCTTGCAGGTACGCCTTCCAGCAAGACGCTTGATCAACTCTTCGTCCGGAACATCCACGAGAACAGCGTGGTCGATGCTCTTTCCCTGGGCTCCGAGAATCTTGTCAAGGGCTTCTGCCTGCGGCAAGGTTCTGGGGAAGCCATCCAGCATGTAACCGTTTTCGAGGTCAGGCTTAGACAGTCGCTCTTCCACGACCCCGACTACTACCTCGTCAGGAACCAGCTCGCCCTTTTCCATATACTCCTTGGCCCTCAGCCCCATAGGGGTTCCCTCTTTCACCGCGGCCCGGAATATGTCACCCGTTGAGATTTGAGGAATTCGCAGCTCTTCCGTTAGCTTCTTCGCCTGAGTGCCTTTACCAGATCCAGGTCCTCCCAACAGTACGATTCTCATGATTCCTTCCTATGTACGGGATAGAGCGGCTTACCGCCTCCCCTTGATCCGGCCCGTTCGGATGAACCCCTCATAATGCCTCTGGATCATGTGGGTTTCAATCTGCGTTAGCGTGTCCAGCGCGACTCCCACCACGATCAACAGTGAGGTTCCTCCAAAATAGAAGGGCGCGTTAAAACGTGCAATGAGGATGGATGGGAGAACACATACGAGTGAAACGTAAATTGCTCCCCCGAGGGTTATCCGTGTTAGCACCTTGTCGATGTACTGGGCGGTCTTTTTTCCCGGTCTGATCCCGGGAATGTATCCGCCGTATTTTTTCATGTTTTCCGCGACATCTACCGGGTTAAATGTCACTGCAGTGTAGAAGTAGCAGAAAAATATAATAAGTGCCACGTAGATCAGCTCATACACTCCCGTAGCAGGCCGAAGCCACGCAGTCATTGCATTGAGAAACGGGAAGTTGAGAAATTGAGCTATGGTCGCGGGGAAGATTATCAGGGACGACGCGAAGATCGGGGGGATTACTCCTGCAGTATTGACCTTGAGAGGCAAGTGCGTGCTCTGCCCCCCGTACACTCTTCTTCCCACGACTCGCTTTGCGTATTGAACCGGGATGCGACGTTGGCCCCTCTCGACGAAGACGATAACGGCTATTACCCCGATCATGATGGCAAGGAGCAGCAAGAGCACAAGAAATCCCAGATCGCCCGTCTGCACGAGCTGAATCGTGCTCCCGAGGGCGGAGGGCATACGGGCCACAATCCCAGCAAATATGATCAGGGAAATCCCGTTTCCGATTCCTCGCTCGGTGATCTGTTCTCCCAGCCACATGATGAACGCGGTGCCGGCTGTCAGGGTAATCATGGAGAGAATCACGAAGGCTGGCTTGGAGATATAAACCATATTCTCTGTGTTGGCCAGACCTATGCTGATTCCCATACCCTGGATGAGCGAGAGAAGTACCGTCCCGTATCGGGTGTACTGCGTGATCTTCTTGCGGCCGGCTTCCCCCTCTTTTGAGAGCCGCTCCAGATGGGGGACTACCACCGTGAGCAACTGTAAGATGATCGAGGCGCTGATATACGGCATGATACCAAGGGAGAAGACGGAGAAGTTCTCCATAGCCCCGCCGGTGAACATGTCGATCACGCCGAAGAGGGTTTGCTGATATTTCCCGAAGAACTCCTTGAGCGCAGCAGTGTTTATACCGGGAGTCGGAATATGCACGCCTACCCGATACACGAGCAGCATCAGGAGGGTGAATATAACCCTGCGCTTCAGTTCGGGGATTTTAGCAATGTTGCCAAAGGAGCCTATCACGACGGAAATCTCCTCCTCAGTGAACCGTCACTATCAGGCCACTCAGGGTGAGCCAGGATCGCGAGCAATTCGCTCACAATGCATCCACTGTGCCGCCAGCAGCCTCGATCTTTGCCCTAGCCGCGGCGCTGACCCGTTCCACTCTTACGGTGTACGCGTGGGAGACCTCTCCCACGGAGAGTATCTTTACCGGTCCCTGCCTCTTAACAATGCCCTTCTGGTGGAGTACTTCCGTGGTAATAACCGTCCCAGGCTCGATCTTGGCCAGGTCTTTGACGTTTACCACATTGTACTTGACTCGGGAGGGGTTGGTGAAGCCCTTCTTGGGCAGGCGCCGCTGGAGAGGCATCTGACCTCCTTCGAAGCCTCGTCCCACACCGCCTCCTGACCGGGACTTCTGTCCTTTATGGCCTTTGCCACACGTTTTCCCGAGGCCGGAGGACTCGCCCCGCCCCACACGTTTGCGCGGCTTTCTCTCAGGGCCCTTCAAGTTCGATAGATTCATCCGCTTCTCCCTAAAGGGGCAAGCCTATTCCGCCACTTCTTCCACATGTATAAGATGGCGGACTTTGTTGATCATGCCCCGCACTTCCGGGGTATCTTTCAGAACACGACTGGAGTTGAGCTTTCTCAGGCCCAGCCCTCGGACCGTGTCGATCTGGTCCTTCGTCGATTTGATGGTGCTTCGCTTCAGGGTAACTCTAAGCATCGGAATGCAACTCCTCGCGTCTGTCGGACTCGTCTTCCGGAGAACCGAGCTTGCCGAGCTTCCTCGCAATCTGCTGCTGTGTGCGAAGGCCCTTCAGACCCTCGAATGTGGCCTTGACCACGTTGTGTGGATTGTTCGTCCCAATGCACTTGGTCAGAATGTCTCGGATGCCGACAGCCTCCAAGACCGCACGAACGGCTCCACCTGCAATGACTCCCGTTCCGGATCCGGCCGGCTTGAGCACCACCTTGGCGGCACCGTACTCGCCGACTATCTCGTGCGGGATAGTCCCTTCCACAATAGGAACGTGCAGCATAGAGCCTTTGGCGCGTTCGACACCCTTGCGAATCGCCTCGGGAACTTCGTTGGCCTTGCCCAAGCCATACCCGACTTGGCCCTTTCCATCGCCCACCACGACAACGGCGCTGAAGGAGAATCGCCGTCCGCCCTTCACGACTTTCGCGACACGACTCAGGTGAACTACACGGTCCTTCAATTCCCCTTCCGGGGCCATATCGGATCTACTTAGCAAGAAGCGCTCCTCCCTTTAGCTATTAGAAATTCAGTCCGCCCTCACGAGCACCGTCGGCCAGGGCTTTTACCTTGCCGTGGTACAGGTACGGACCCCTGTCGAAGACCACCTCGACGATATTCTTTTCCAGGGCACGAGCAGCAATGCGCTTGCCGACCTCACGCGACACCTCCTTGTTGAAGGGACCGCCTGGGCTTTTCCGGAAATCCTTATCCAACGTGGACGCGCAGGCAATGGTGACGCCTTTGCTATCGTCGATTATCTGGGCGTAGATATTCTTATTGGAACGAAAAACCGTCAGCCGGCATCTATCACGGCTCAGAGCTATCCTGGACCTGACTCGCAGGCTCTTTTTCTTCCGAGCAGCATGCCTATTTTTTTCGCTGGCCATCTTTATCCTCACTCACAATCAACTTCATGGTCTGCATCCACTCACGACCAAAGAGCCAACCTTACTTGGATCCTGCTTTGCCGACCTTCCTCCGGACTTGTTCACCCAGATAACGTATTCCCTTTCCTCGGTATGGCTCCGGCTTGCGTACCCTGCGAATGCGCGCGGCCATTTCTCCCACCACTTGTTTGTCCGCGCCGCGTACGTGGATGACCGTATTGCGCTCCACTTCCACCCGTACACCATCCATGAGGGGCATGACAACCGGTTTCGAGTAGCCTACGTGGAGCGTCAACGACGAGTCGTCCGCCTCGGCCCTATAGCCTACTCCGACAATCTCCAATGACTTGGTGAAGCCCTCGGTCACGCCGGTGACCATATTTTGTATGAGGGTTCTCGTCAAGCCATGGAGAGCACGGCTCTTTCGATGTTCTCCTACGGCCGAGACCTGAATAAGGGACTGGCCAACGTCCACGGCCACACGATCCGAGAGAGAGAGGCTGAGGGATCCCTTGGGGCCCTCGACACTAATGATCGGCGGGGCCAAAGTCACCTTCACCTTCTCGGGAATGGTTATGGGGGCCTTGCCTATTCTAGACATACGTTACGCTCCTCCAGTGCTCCGACTACCAGACGCTGCACAGCACCTCGCCTCCGATTCGACGGCGACGGGCCTCTTTGTCGGTGATGACGCCCTGGGAAGTCGACAGGATGAGAATTCCCATGCCGCCACGGCTCTTGATGTTGTGCTCGTGCCCGACGTAGAGTCGTCTCCCGGGTCTGGATACCCGTTCGAGTCCTTCGATCACGCACTTCTCATCGTCGTCGAATCGCAAGGTAATCTTGAGGACACCCTGCTTGTTCTTGGCGGATCGTATCACTTTGTACTTCTTGATATAGCCCTCTTCCTTCATGATCTGCGCTATGCTGATCTTCATGTTGGAAGCGGGAATGGCAACCTGTTCCTTGCGGGCGTGCCGTGCGTTGCGCAACCGAGTCAACATATCCGCTATGGGGTCGGTCATGCTCATGTTCGGGTGTCTCCTACCAGCTTGATTTGACCATACCTGGTATGTTCCCATTCAGGGCCTGATTTCTCAAACATATCCGGCACAGCTTGAACTTGCGATAGTAAGCCCTGGGCCTCCCACAAACTCCGCATCGATTGTACTGCCTGACTGCGAATTTCTGAGGCTTGGCCGCTTTGACCATCATTGATATTTTGGCCACGCTCCCTCCTTGTGCTTCGAGAGAATTACTTCCTGAAGGGCATACCCAGATGCTCCAACAATTGACGCGCTTCTTCGTCGTTTCGCGCGGACGTCACCATGGTAATATTCATCCCTCGAATCTTGTCGATTTTGTCGTAATCGATCTCGGGAAAAATTATCTGTTCCTTGATCCCCATGGAGAAGTTGCCGCGTCCGTCGAAGCCTCTTGGATTGACCCCGCGAAAGTCCCGCACGCGAGGCAGTGCGATATTTATCAGCTTGTCCAGAAAATGGTACATGGCATCCCGCCGCAGCGTAACCTTGCACCCGATGATCATCCCTTCACGAAGCTTGAACGAAGCTATTGACTTCTTGGCTCTCCGGAGAACCGGCCACTGACCAGTTATGAGGGCCATTTCCTGTTGTGAGCTCTCCAGGACCTTGGCGTTATGGATAGCCTCCCCAAGCCCCATGTTCACGACTACTTTGATCAGCCGCGGCACCTGCATGAGGTTCTTGTACTTGAACTGCTCTCTGAGAGCTGGAATCACTGAACTCGAATAGTATTCTTTCAGCCTAGACGCCATGGCCTTCTTCCTTCTAGCTGTCCACCTGTTCCTTGCATTTCTTGCAGTACCGGACCCGATCTCCACCTTCAAGAACTCGTATCCCGATACGGGTGGCCTTTGAGCATTTTGGACACACGAGCATCAAGTTGGAAAGGCTCAACGGGGCTTCTTTCTCCACTATGCCTGCCTGCTGGCCGGGCTTCGCACCTGCCCTGGAGTGGCGCTTGACGAAATTGAGACGTTCCACGAGCGCTGCTTCCTTTTCGGTCAGGACTTTGAGGATTTTTCCCTGTCTGCCCTTCTCCTTGCCCGAAATGACCTTTACCTTATCGTTCTTCTTCAGCTCGGACATCCCTAAAGAACCTCCGGGGCCAGAGAAACTATCTTCATGAACTTCCTGGCCCTGAGCTCACGTGCTACCGGACCGAAAATCCGGGTTCCGATCGGCTCCATCTGATTGTTGATCAACACCGCTGAGTTGTCGTCAAACCGAATGGCAGAGCCGTCCGGCCGCTTCACCGCTCGGCGTGTGCGAACGATTACGGCCTTGTGCACTTCGCCCTTTTTCACCTTGGAGTTCGGGATGGCCTCCTTCACGGACACAACCACCACGTCCCCGACACTGGCGTACTTGCGCCTCGTGCCTCCCAGGATCTTGATGCAATAGAGCTCTTTCGCGCCGGAATTGTCAGCCACAGCCATGCGCGTTTGCTGCTGAATCATGTGGTACCTCCGGGCAGCGCAGCTTCCTTGACGATTTTACGCACGCGCCAGTTCTTTCGACGACTCAGTGGACGGGTTTCCACGATCATCACCTCGTCCCCCACTTGACAGCGGTTCTGTTCGTCGTGAGCCATGAACCGCTTTCTCCTGCGAACGAACTTCTTATAGACGGGGTGTATCACCGTTCTGCTGACCTCGACCACAACCGTCTTGTCCATCTTATTGCTAACAACTACACCCGTCCGTATCTTACGCTGTCCCCTGTTGGCGGAAGAGTCTGTCATCAGGAGGCCTCCTTCTCTCTCAGTATGGTGAGCACTCGAGCGATATCTTTTCGGAGTCTCCTCAAACGAGCTGTTTTTTCCAACTGCCCCGTCGCATGCTTAAATCGCGCGTTGAATTCCTCTTCTCGAAATTCCTTTTCTTTGGCACGCAGCTCATCGACGGATAGGTCTCTCAGTTCTCGGGCCTTCATGTCAACTCCTCACGGACGACGAAACGGGTCTTTATCGGCATCTTCATCGCTGCAAGGCGGAAAGCTTCCTTCGCAACTTGCAGAGGAACCCCCTGCATTTCGTACATGATCCGGCCCGGCTTTACGACGGCCACCCATTCTTCGGGAGATCCTTTACCCTTACCCATCCTCGTTTCAGCGGGTTTCTTCGTAATGGGCTTGTCCGGAAAGATGCGAATCCAGATTTGTCCGCCCCTCTTTACGTGTCGAGTCATGGCGATTCGGCCCGCTTCGATCTGTCTGGAGGTAATCCATCCGGGGGCCATGGCCATCAGCCCGAAGTCACCAAAGGCCACCGTGGCTCCCCTCAACGGACGGCCTCTCATCCGACCCTTCTGCCTCTTTCGATATTTGACTTTCTTTGGAGCAAGCATCTCATCATTCCCCTGGCGCGCTCTTGATCATCTCGCCCTTGAAGATCCACACCTTTATGCCTATGATGCCATAGGTCGTCTTTGCCTGTGCGAATCCGTAGTCGATATCGGCCCGGAGGGTATGCAGGGGCACGCGACCTTCCCTGTACCACTCTCTTCTGGCCATTTCGGCCCCGCCCAAGCGGCCGGCCGTAGCAATCCTGATTCCCTTGGCACCAGATTTCAAGGCACTGGTCACGGACTTCTTCATGGCTCGCCGGAACGCGATTCTGCGCTCCAACTGCTGGGCTACATTCTCGGCCACAAGCTGGGCGTCGATTTCCGGCTTCCGGATCTCTTTGATGTCGACGATGACTTCCTTTTCTGTCAACTTGAGAATCTCGCGGCGCAATTTCTCGATTTCAGAGCCTTTTTGGCCGATCACTATACCCGGTCTCGCGGTATGAATAATCAGGCGGATCTTTCCCGCGGCGCGCTCTATCTCGACTCGGGAGATGCTGGCCTGGGAGAGTCGCTTTTTCACGAAATCCCGGATCTTAAGATCTTCCAGAAGGAATTCGCCGTACTCCTTCTGCGAATACCACCGGGAGTCCCATGTCCGGGTTATCCCGAGGCGAAAACCGAGGGGATGTACCTTCTGTCCCAAATTACCCTCCTGAGGGTGGTGAGGTCGCTATCCTGCGCGGACCGATCAGTCCGCCCGACCTCGCCGCGAAAATCCTGAGTTAGTCTTCTTCCAGTGCCACATGTATGTGGCTGGTCCGTTTTCGGATGCGCGTAGCCCTTCCCATAGCTCGGGGGCGCCATCTCTTTGCCGTCGGCCCATCATCCACTGTGATGCGACTTATAAAGAGCCTGTCCTCGTCAACTCCAGCGGACTTGGACGCGTTGTTCAGCGCAGACTCGATCAGCTTCTTTAACATTTCCGCGGCCTTCTTGGGCGTGAACCGGAGAAGCCCGATCGCATCTTCGACCCGCTTCCCACGGACGAGATCCGCTACCAGTCGCGCCTTCCGAGGCGCTATCCGTGCGTGTCTGAGAGTCGCGTTCCACTCCATTATTTTCTACCCTTCTTGGCTTTTCTGTCACCAGCGTGACCGTGAAAGGTGCGCGTGGGCGAAAACTCTCCGAGCTTGTGGCCGACCATGTTCTCGGTGACGAAGACCGGGATGAACTTCTTGCCGTTGTGAACGGCGAACGTGAGCCCCACCATCTCGGGAATGATCGTCGATCGGCGGGACCACGTTTGAATCACTTTCCGGGAACCCGTGTCTCTGGCCTGCTCGACCCTCTTCAGGACGTGGTCGTCCACGAATGGACCCTTATGTACTGACCGAGGCATGAAACCTATTTCCTCCGTTTCACGATAAGCCTATCCGAGGCCTTCGCGCTTCGAGTCTTGTACCCCTTGGTGGGAACGCCCCACGGGGTCACCGGATGTCTACCGCCTGATGTACGCCCTTCCCCTCCACCGTGCGGGTGGTCCACCGGATTCATGACCACTCCACGCACTTTCGGTCGCCGCCCAAGGCGCCGAGTCCTCCCTGCCTTGCCCAGGGAGATGTTCTCGTGCTCGATATTCCCCACCTGGCCAACGGTTGCCCGGCACCGGTCTAAGACCATCCGGACCTCGCCAGAGGGCATCTTGATCTGAGCATAGCCCTTCTCCTTGGCCATAAGCTGACCGTAGGCACCCGCAGAGCGAATGAGCTGGCCTCCTTTGCCGATCTTCATCTCCACGTTGTGCACCATCGTTCCCAAGGGGATATTTTTGAGCGGCAGGCAGTTCCCCGGTTTGATATCGACTTTCTCGCCCGCAACCACCCCATCGCCTACCTGCAGTCCCTGTGGCCACAGAATGTACCGTCGGTCACCGTCCGAGTACGTGATAAGCGCCAGGCGAGCGCTGCGATTCGGGTCGTAATCGATGCTTACCACCTTGCCCGGCACATCCGCCTTATCCCTCTTGAAGTCTACCACCCGATACAGTCTCTTGTGACCACCGCCTCGGTGGCGGACCGTGATCCGTCCCAGGTTGTTGCGACCGCCACTGCGGGTTTTTCCCTTGGTGAGAGCCTTGAGCGGCTTCTCGCCTGTCAATTCTTCAAAGGTAGACCCCGTTTGGAATCGAATTCCTGGGGAGGTCGGTTTGTACTTCTTTATGGCCATGAGTCCTATCCTTACGCTCATCCTTGTCCGGAATTCAACCGTCGGCATCGCGAGCGGCCCCGGACTCCAGTGCTAGACCCCTTCAAAGAAATCTACCCGATCCCCTTGTTTGAGGGTGACGATTGCCTTCTTCCAATTCCTACGCCGGCCGGAGAAGCGCCCCAGACGCTTGCGCTTTCCCAGACGGTTCTGGGTTCGGACGGAAAGCACGGACACCTTGAAGAGCTTTTCAACAGCCTTCTTGATCTCCGATTTGTTCGCCTTCGGATCGACTTCGAAGAGCAGTTGGTTGCTCGCATCTTTGAGGAACGTGCCCTTCTCCGTGATGATCGGCCGTCGGATGATCTTGTATTCCTCAAGCATTAGGCCAACCTCTCCTGAATTTTCGGAACGGCTTCCCTCAAGAGCACCACACGATCGAACCGGAGCAGGTCGTATACGTTCATGCCCTCAGTGGGCAGAACCTGAACGTGATACACATTTCGGGAAGACCTGCGCAGTGCTTCTTCCTCGTCGGCAACAATGAATAAGGTCTTCTCGTTCTCCAAGCCCATGGCTCTCAAGGTCTCGACAAACATCTTCGTCTTCGGGGCGGGGAGCTCTATCTTGTCCAGCACGGTCAGGCAGCTCGACTGAAGCTTGGAGCTCAGAACCGACTTCAGAGCAGCCTTTCTCATCTTCTTGGTGATGGACAGAGCGTACGATCTCGGATGGGGACCAAAGATCGTGCCTCCACCTGTCCAAATGGGAGAGCGGTTTGTGCCGGCTCTGGCCCTGCCCGTCCCCTTCTGACGCCAAGGCTTTTTGCCCCCTCCCCGGACCTGGCCGCGGGTCTTGGTCGCAGCGGTCCCCCTGCGCCGGTTGGCCAATTGCCAAACCACAACTTGGTGCACAAGGGTCTCACGGATCGTCCCGTTAAACACCGCGTCATCCAATTCGATAGTATCGACCTTTTCGCCGTTCTGGTTGATCACGTCTACGGAAGCCATCACTTTTTCCTTATAAACACGATAGCGCCAGCAGGTCCTGGAATAGGTCCTTTGAGCAGAACCACGTTCTCATCGGCTCTCACCTCGACCACTTCCACGCTGGGTGCGGTCACCTGAACGCCTCCCAACCGGCCCGGCAGTCGTTTGCCTTTAAACACCCGTGACGGCCAAGCACACTGACCGACCGATCCGGGAATCCTGTGAGACCGTGAGCCGTGGGTTTCCCTACCGCCGCCAAAGTTCCACCGCTTGATTACGCCGGCGAAGCCCTTCCCCTTGCTCGTTCCCGTTACCTTAACCACCTCACCTGGAGCAAAGATGTCAGCTCGTATCTCCTGACCGACCTCCAGGCCGTCCGGATCCTCCACGGGGAATTCCCGGAGCACGCGAAACGGCTGCGTCCCGGCTTTCTTGAACTGGCCCATCAGCGGTTTGTTGACACGATTCTCCTTTGCCGGCCCGAATCCGAGTTGGACTTTCGATCCAGGCCTCTTGCCAATGACCGTGCAGGGCCCAGCCTCCACGACAGTGACTCCCATGGCGCGCCCCGACTCGTCAAAAATTTGCGCCATTCCGATCTTTTTCCCGATCATTCCGAGGACCATATCCGGCTCCTACTCCTTGTTTGTCCACCCATCAAGCCTTGATCTCCACGTCGACTCCCGGTGATAAGTCCAGTTTCATCAGGGCATCGAGCGTTTGCTGCGTCGGCTCGAGAATGTCAAGCAGCCGCTTGTGAACGCGTATCTCGAATTGTTCCCGGGACTTCTTATCAATGTGCGGAGAACGGAGCACCGTGTACTTTTGGATTCTCGTGGGAAGAGGTATCGGCCCCGCCACCTTGGCACCCGTACGCCACGCTGTGTCTACGATCTCGGCCGCAGATTGGTCGAGCAACTTGTGATCATAGGCCTTTAACCTGATCCGGATCTTCAGTGCTTGCATATCCATGCCAAAAACCTCTCGGAGAAAAGCCTGCAGCGGCTACTCGATGATCTCTGAGACGACCCCTGCGCCCACGGTGCGGCCACCTTCACGGATCGCGAATCGGAGCTCCTTTTCCATGGCTATCGGGGTTATCAGGTGCGCCTCCAGCGATACGTTATCCCCGG